>NZ_CP036536.1:862255-1514510 GCF_005222225.1 Salinimonas lutimaris | reverse complement strand
GCAACGCGCTGCCAGCTGGCGCCATTGTGATGACGTAAACCATAGGCATGAGCGATGCGACCAAACAGCAGCGCACAGGCACCTACGTGCAATACCCAGCTCACACCACTGAGGCTTTCCAGGCACGCCAGCATAATCAGCGTAATGGGCACATATTCAGCAAAGTTTCCATGTGCCCGGTTAAGCCGCTCGAGCTCAGCACTGTTACCATTACCCAGGCTGATTTGCTCACGCCGGCGTACGCTGATAACCGCGATAGATAAATATAAATAACACAGCCCAAGCAGGCTGGCATAAAATGCGGTGATGGGTAAGCCCATTATCATCCTTCTCCCGGTGTTTATTATTCGCTGGTTCTTCAGCATGGTTTAGCGGCACATCGCCGGTGCTCCGTGCTGTACCTCATTGTTACTATGTCATCGACCGGCTAAACGCGCAAAAGTTTAACCGCTTTAAACACAAAAAGGCCTGAGTCCGACAGCATATCGAAATCAGGCCTTTGCGCAACTGGCCAGGGCACTTCAGGCCCCTACCGTCGCTTGATTACTGCAACACGTGGCAGTCAGCGTAAACTCAGCCCAACAGGCTGTTCAGTTGCTGGCTTACTTCATCAACCGGCTTGGTGCCATCCATTTTATGGTATTCACAGTTGCCTGCTTCGGCTTCTGCGGCATAGTAGCCCACCAGCGGTTTGGTCTGTTCGTGGTATACACCCAGACGATGACGAACTGTTTCTTCTTTATCGTCTTCGCGAATGATTAGCTCATCGCCCGTCTGATCATCTTTACCTTCATTTTGCGGCGGATTAAACACCACATGATATACACGGCCTGATGCCGGGTGAACGCGACGTCCGCTCATACGCTCAACAATCACTTCATCCGGTACATCAAATTCAATCACATGATCAATTTTGATGCCGGCATCTTTCATGGCATCAGCCTGCGGAATAGTGCGCGGGAATCCATCTAACAGAAAACCGTCTTTGCAGTCGTCCTGTGCGATACGCTCCTGAACCAGCCCGATGATAATGTCATCAGACACCAGTTTACCTTCATCCATTACTCGTTTTGCTGCCAGGCCCATATCTGTGCCTTCTTTAATCGCTGAGCGCAGCATGTCACCTGTAGAAATCTGAGGGATACCAAATTTACCCATCAAAAACTGTGCTTGTGTTCCCTTACCGGCACCCGGTGCGCCAAGAAGAATAATTCGCATCGTCGCGATCTCCGCTTTTATTTTTAAACTTTCGGCACTTTACACATTCAGGCTACCAGTGACAAGACCACAGACCATATAACCTGCAAGGATAAGACTAAAATCGCATGAGAGACATAAAATAATGTAAGCATTCCTGAACACTCGGCTCAGCTCACCAGTGGCGGGGCTTGCGCGTTCTGTGACAAAACCAGCAGAACGGGAATTCCGGGTCCTGAAAAGGCAATAAAACTGCTACTTTCAGCCAGTTATAAAAAAAGCGGGCATGAAAGCCCGCTTTTTATACATTTTACAACAAATTTACTTTGCCATTGTCATCAGCAATTCGTTCAGATTCTTCACAAATGCAGAGGGATCTTTCAGGCTGCCCTGCTCTGATAACGCGGCCTGATCAAACAGCACATTGCTCCACTGATTAAACAGCGACTCATCCTGTACATCAGCCAGCATTTTCACCAGGCTATGTTCCGGATTCAGCTCAAAATGATACTTCACGTCAGGTACCGGCTGACCGGCCGCCTGCATCAGTTTCATCATCTGCGTTGTCATGCCGTTTTCGTCGGCCACAATCACCGCCGGAGAATCAGTCAGGCGGTGCGTGAACTTAACATCCACCACCTTTTCACCCAGCGCAGTTTTAATACGCTCTGGCAAACCTTCTACTTCTTTCTCTGCTTCTTCCTGGGCTTTTTTGCTTTCTTCGTCGTCCAGATCGCCTAAATCCAGATCACCTTTAGAAATTGACTGGAACTGCTTACCGTCAAACTCTGTCAGGTGCGACATCAGCCACTCGTCAATGCGCTCGCCCATCAGCAGCACTTCAATCCCTTTCTTGCGGAAGATCTCAAGGTGCGGGCTGTTTTTGGCCGCCTGATAGCTGTCTGCTGTCACATAATAAATCTTTTCCTGACCTTCTTTCATGCGCTCCATGTAGCCAGCCAGTGAAGTAGTCTGGGCATCCGATTCAGCATGAGTCGAGGAGAAGCGCAGCAGACCGGCGATTTTTTCGCGGTTGCTGAAGTCTTCAGCCGGGCCTTCTTTGAGCACGTTACCAAACTCATTCCAGAACGACTGATACTTTTCATCGTCGTTCTTCGCCATTTTTTCAAGCATACCCAGCACACGCTTGGTACAGCCCTGGCGCAGCGCCTGGGTAATTTTGTTATCCTGCAGAATTTCGCGAGACACATTCAAAGGCAGATCATTGGAGTCGACCAGACCTTTTACAAAGCGCAGGTACGTTGGCATGAACTGCTCAGCGTCATCCATAATGAACACGCGCTGTACATACAGTTTCAGGCCATGACTCTGGTCACGGTTCCACATATCAAACGGCGCTTTGGCCGGAATGTATAACAGACTGGTGTATTCTGTTTTACCTTCAACTTTGTTATGCGCCCAGCTCAGCGGATCGGCAAAGTCATGAGAAATGTGCTTGTAGAATTCAGTATATTCTTCTTCACTGATTTCTGACTTATCGCGCGTCCACAGGGCCGTGGCACGGTTTACCACTTCCCAGTGACCTGGCTCGGCCGGAATCTTCTCACCATCAGGGCCATCACGTTCTGGCACTTCTTCTTTGTACATCTCAACAGGAATGCTGATGTGGTCAGAATATTTGCTCACAATCGAGCGCAGACGCCAGTCATCCAGATACTCGTTTTCATCTTCACGCAGATGCAGAACAATCTCAGTACCACGAGTTGGCTTGGTAATTTGCGCGATGGTAAATTCGCCTTCACCGTCAGAAATCCACTCTACCGCGTCATCTTTGGCCGCACCGGCTGCACGGGTACGTACGGTAACCTTATCTGCCACGATAAAGGCAGAATAAAAGCCCACACCAAACTGACCGATAAGCTGAGAATCTTTGGCTGAATCGCCCGACAACTTGCTGAAGAAATCTTTGGTGCCTGACTTTGCAATCGTACCCAGGTTGGCAATCACCTCGTCGCGGTTCATACCAATACCGTTGTCGGCAACAGTGACTGTTTTAGCTTCTTTGTCGACGCTAATGCGAACATTCAGCTCGCTGTCACCTTCGTACAGGCTGTCATTTTCCAGCGCACGGAAACGAAGTTTATCCGCCGCATCTGCTGCGTTGGATACCAACTCGCGCAGAAAGATTTCCTTATTCGAATAAAGAGAGTGAATCATCAGACTCAGAAGCTGTTTTACTTCTGTCTGAAAACCATGCGTTTCTTGTTGGGCTGTTTCAGCCATAACCAGAGTCTCCTAGTTAGATGGAACGTAAGATACACAGGGAAGTAGGGACTGGTACGCAGCTTTTCAATAAGAAGAACGCAAAATTTTGCATCTGAACGCACAAAGCGGGTATTAATTGCACGATTTGTGGCTGACCCGGATACCTGCCAGCCAAAATTCGCAAAGGAGTTTTAAAGTTTGCGACGTCCTGAAAACGCATGAGTAAGGGTGTTGCCGTCAATATATTCCAGCTCCCCGCCTACCGGTACGCCATGAGCGATACGGCTGGCAGAAATATCATACTGGCTGCACAGCTGAGCAATATAATGCGCTGTGGCCTCCCCTTCTACCGTTGGGTTAGTGGCCAGAATCACCTCTTCTATGGGTTCTTCTTTGAGGCGCAGCTCCAGTTCATCAAGGCCGATGTCTGACGGGCCAATGCCATCAATAGGAGATAAATGTCCCATCAGCACAAAATAGGTGCCCTGGTAGGACGAGGTCTGCTCAATGGCCAGTACATCCTGCGGACTTTCCACAATACATAACAGCCCGCTGCTGTTGCGCCCCGGGTGCTGACAAATTTCACACACGGTTTCTTCAGTAAAGGTGCGACAGCGCTGACAATGCTGGATATGCTCCATGGCATTATGCAGCACCGTACTAAGCTTAAGCGCCCCTTCGCGGTTACGCTCAAGCAGGCTGAACGCCATACGCTGGGCGCTTTTATTCCCCACACCGGGTAGGCAGGTTAAAGACTGAATTAACTCTGATAATAACGGGCTGAACTTCATAAGGTGACGGATTCACTGTTAGTGACAATAAAAATACAAGGGATATTTAATCACGACAGGCTTTGCGGGGTCGAGGATAAGTGATCAAAAAAATAACTGTGAGACGTTTTATCTGATGCTTTTGACAAGTAAAGCCGAAGCAACAGGAGAATTCAGTACCCGAGTGCAACACAGGCAAAGTCAGGCGGTCTTAAGTAAGACAACCCGAACCGTATTGACCGGCTTGTCTTATCGGGTATTGGTACTTACTTCTTGCTCAAACACAAAAAAGCCCCGCACTTGCGAGGCTTTTTCGGAATCAGAAGCAGAATATGTCTGCTTTGAATAATTAAAACGGCATTTTGAAGCCTGGAGGGAGTGGCATACCGCCAGTGATGTCGCCCATTTTTTCTTTGCTGGTTTCCTGTACGCGGCGTACTGCGTCGTTAAATGCAGCAGCAGTCAGATCTTCCAGCATGTCTTTGTCATCCTCCATTAAAGACGGATCGACTTCTACACGGCGAACATTGTGGTTGCATGTCATGGTCACTTTTACCATACCTGCACCTGATTCACCGGTTACTTCCATCTGCGCAAGTTCTTCCTGAGCTTTTTGCATGCGATCCTGCATTTGCTGCGCCTGCTTCATGATGTTGCCCATTCCGCCTTTAAACATGTTCTTCTACCTTTACTCGTTGTGTTACCGACATCAGCGTGCTCTCACCGACTCATCGATGACCCGTGCGTTAAATGCTTCGCTCAGCTGAGTGAAAAGCGCATCATTGGTCACCACAGTCTGTGCATACTGCTGACGCATAGTGTTAATTTTTTGCTGCAGGGCAAACGGTGTCTGCTCCGGCTTACCGATATTGATATTCAGCTCTACCGGTTGCTGCATGGCAGTTTCCATGGCCGCCTTAACCTGCGCAATTGCGTTATCATTGATTAAATGCGCCTGACTGTCATCTAATTCAAGCATTACCGTACTGTCTTTTTGCGAAAAAGCAGAATGCAGTACAATTTGTTTAACCAGACCGGCAACCGGCATCTGTGAAATCAGCTGGCTCCAGTCATCAATCTGATTCGCATCCAGTAGCTTATCACCATTGTCCAGATACGCCGGCAGCGCGCCTTCAACAGACTGAACCGTACTGACTTCCGGCACTTGCTGAGGTGCCGATGATGGCTCACTGGCAGGCTGTGCAACCGGCTCTGCATCCTGAGGCTCTGTACTCTGACTATAGGTTTCAGGCTCAGTGGGCTCATTCGCTGTCATTGGCGCTGTTGATAGGGCAGGCGCGGGCATATCCCAGGGTGGAATATCCTCCATCACTGGTTCAGATAGCGCTGCATCGGGTAATGCCTGCGGTACCGGCGCTGCACTGGCCGTATTGTCAGCTTCTGGCGCAGGCGCTGCATGTGCCGGAGCACTGTTAACCGGCTCGATGCCAGAATCAGATTTACTCGCTTCGCGCCGCGGGGGCACAAAGCTGGGTTCCGGCTCAGGCTTTTTTGCCGCTTCAGCCTCCAGCCCTCGCGCACGCTTAAGTCGCTGGCGCAAGGCAATCATGTCCTCGGTTGAGGTCAGCTGCTGCTCGTTGTCTGGCCCGGTGTGACTGCTCGCCGCCTGACTCTGCGCCCCCTGCTCTTGTTCATTAACAGGCCGTGAGTCCTGCATCGCCTGAATATCTTCAGGCATGGCGTTATCACCCATATAACCATAGTCTTCATCCATCGGTGGCATTTCGTCAAAGAATGCCGGCGGCATAGACTCATCGGTCATCGCTGCTGAGGGCTGAGGATTATTACTCTGCGGATGTTGAGTCTCAGAAGATTGTGCAATCTGAGCCTCTGCAGGCTGAGACTGGCCAGGCTCTGTTGCCTGTTCAGGCGAGACAACCGGCGTTACACTAGCGGTTTCAGTAGCCGGGGATTGGTCTGGCTGTTCAGCGTCTAAAGACTGAATATACTGACTGGCTTCGGTTTCAATCGCTGCCTGCTGCGCAGCAAGGGCAGGATCATCATCCTCATCGTCCTTATCAGACTCATTGCTTGGTGCATCGTCTGCGCTGGCAGTTTGTTGGGCCTGCGCGCCGGACTGACTATTGCCATCAGGTTGTTGCTGCTGCGGAGCAGTTGGCTGGGCAGAGTGTGACTGCGTGGGCGAAGATGGGCCGGCTAACCCGCCTGGCGTAATGTTTTCAGGCTCCAGTTCGCTGATAATTTTTTCCGCATCGCCGACCGGCGCTGCAGGAGCAAACGACATCATACGCAGCAGCGTCATCTCCAGTGCGCTTTTACCGTCCACCGCGTAAGGCAGATCCTTACGCCCCTGTAGCGCAATCTGATAATACAGCTGAACCTGTTCAGCCGCGCACTGCTTGGCCAGTGCGAAGATAGCCCGGGCAGAAGTGGTTTCCAGCTTGCAGGTTTCCGGTACCCACTGGGTCAGCGCTATCTGGTGCAGCAAACTGCTGAGTTCGGCCAGAACCTGCCCGTAATCGGGAGCCTGCTGCGCCATTTGCTCAACCAGCTGAAGCACTTCAGCCGGGTCTTTTTGAACCACCGCATAAAGCAGTTTTAGCAGCAGGTTTTTATCCATCAGGCCAAGCATGTCGGTGACAATCTGTTTGAGGACCTGATTATCTCCCTGGGCAATCGCCTGGTCGGTCAGGCTCAGCGCATCACGCATACTGCCGTTGGCTGAACGGGCCAGCAGCGCCAGTGCAGGCTCTTCAAAAGGAATACTTTCCTGGCTCAGTACATGATGCAACTGAGTGGAGATTTGCTCCCGTGACAGCGCCTTCAGATTAAACTGCAAACAGCGGGATAAAATCGTCACCGGCAGCTTTTGCGGGTCCGTGGTGGCCAGCAAAAACTTGACGTGCGGAGGAGGCTCTTCCAGGGTTTTTAACAGTGCATTGAAGCTGTGTTTTGACAGCATGTGCACTTCGTCTATCAGGTAGACTTTAAACCGGCCCCGGGTCGGCTTGTACTGTACGTTGTCCAGTAGCTCCCGGGTATCTTCCACCTTGGTACGTGACGCCGCATCGATTTCCAGCAGATCAACATAGTTGCCCTGCTCTATCTCAACACAGGTGGCGCACTGCCCACACGGGTTAGAACCCTGGCCTTCCTCGCAATTCAGGCTTTTGGAAAATATTCGGGCGATGGTGGTTTTACCCACCCCGCGGGTACCGGTAAACAGATAAGCATGGTGCAGACGGTTGTTGTCTAATGCATTAGCAATCGCTGAAACAACATGTTCCTGCCCGACCAGCTCAGAAAACCGGCCAGGACGCCATTTACGAGCTAATACCTGATAACTCATCGACCACACTTCTCCATTAAACTCAGATTAATATTCACAGATTGAATATGTCTGTACGTCCATTTCATGCAGTTTTTTATCGCCACCCAGTTCAGGCAGGCCAATAACAAAACCGGCGTGATCAACACGACCACCCAGACGACGAATCAGCTTGGCAGAAGCAGCAATAGTGCCACCGGTAGCCAGCAAATCATCAATTAACAGAACATTATCGCCTTCATTGATCGCGTCTTTGTGGATCTCCAGCGTGTCAGTGCCGTATTCCAGCTCATAGGTTTCGCTAACCACTTCGCGAGGAAGTTTATTGGGTTTACGTACCGGTACAAAACCGATACCCATTTCGATGGCCAGAGGCGCACCAAACAGAAAGCCACGGGCTTCTGTGCCGGCCACTTTGTCGAATTTAATATCTTTATACTTTTCCAGAAGTAACTCGATACACGCACTGAATGCTTTATGATCTTCCAGTACGCTGGTTACATCGCGGAACATGATGCCTGGTTTAGGGTAATCGGGCACCGTTTTTACAACTGATTTAATGTACTCAGCAGTCACAATAACGCCTTATCTTTGTGCTGGTTATAGCCAGAATGTGAACCAGCCGCAAATGACATGCAAAAGCGGGAAAGCAATCAGTACTGCAACAGATCCAAGAAACCACCACATATTGTAGGATTCTTTAAAATTGTCGTCGCCAGCCATGGGATGTACCTTACAATTTTGTTCACAAAAAATGGGCGTAAATGGTAATCGAATGGACTCTGGAATAACAGTGTTAGATGAAAATTCCATACCTGTTCGGGTGCGATGTGAACGATTTACGATGCTATTTACCAAAGATGTGAGTCAATACCGTCACTTTGGTTGCAGAACGCCCGTCTGCCAGCCTGTAGGTAGTTTATTTGACTACCTGGGTAAAAATAGCAAAGAAGTGGTTAAAAAGACATCAGGCAATGACATGAATTCATGCCACTGCCCATACTATCTGACGGGTCAGCAATTGATGCAGGGTTTGCTCGAATCCGGCGGTAACCGTGTTCTGCGGCAACTGCGGCATGGCGGCAAACATCGTGTTTAACAAGGCCTCTGGGGACTGGGCCCGGGCCAAGTTCTGAATAAGAAAGGCGGTGGTATCGTTAACCTGCAGAAACTTAACGTCAAAGTCGCTATTTCGCCATACCACGTAGTAAAGCGGTGTGGGGGATGCCGCTTCAGGTAAATAATCCGGGCCGATGAGATGAACCGGATACTGATAAGACACCAGTTCGGCCAGCGGCGAACAGATGAGCTGCTCAGGTAAGCCAGCCTCAGACCACACAAAGGCTGGGTGTTCGTGCTGACGAATACTGACATCCAGCTCCAGCCACTCATAGTGTGCCAGTTCCAGAGTAAAGGGTGGCAAGGCCGATAGGACCTCAGGCTGCCCACTTAAATAAATCAGAAACTCATGACTAATCTGGCTAAAATAAGGCGTGGTGCAATCATGTCCGGCAAAAAAACACTGAACAGCCCGTTGCCAGACTTCATCGCTGACTACTGAACGTAGTACCGGAAAGCCGTTTTCTAAAAAGGTGTTCACATTATTAAATAACAGCGACTGATATATCTGCATTCGCCGGGCTTCATCCGTGCTGGCAAAGTGAGCTTTATCAGGGTGTCTGACAGCGTCAGTAAATGCTTGCTGTGCTTTGGTGAAATCCTGCATCAGGCACTCCTTGCATGAGTAGTCACAGATGCCTGAATCTGCTTGATTCTGGCCACTTCTTTAAGCAGCACTGCCAGCGGGGGAATATTAAAATCGCGCTCCAGCAAAGTCGGAAACACGCCGTGTACCTGGTAAGCCTCTTTCAACAGTTGCCATACCGGCTCGATAACATCGGCTCCGTGGGTGTCTACTTTTAAATCATCAGCTTCGTCATAGTGACCTGCAATGTGACCATAAACAATTTTATCTGACGGCAAGCTGCGTAAAAATGCGTGAGCATCGTAATTGTGATTGATGCTATTGACGTAGAGGTTATTCACATCAAGCAATAACTGGCATCCAGACCGGGATAAGACCTCACAGGTAAAATCCAGCTCAGACATCTTTTGCGCCGGGGCAATATAGTAAGAGGTATTTTCCAGTACCAGCGGGCGCTGCAAAATGTCCTGTACCTGCTGGATTCTGCTTACAACATGGGTCACCGCATCCGGGGTGAAGGGGATGGGCATTAAATCATACATATGGCCATTGGCCGAGCAGTAGCTCAGATGCTCTGAATACAACGTGATCTGATGCTGATCTAAAAACTGCTTAATTTGCCTGACTAACGAGAGATCCAACGGATCGCTGCTGCCGATTGACAGCGACAAACCGTGTGTCGTGACTGTTGCCTGTTTAACACACTGGGCAAACTGTTGTTGATATCGTCCGCCCATCGGGATCCAGTTTTCCGGCGCCACTTCCCAGAAATCCACCTCCGCGGGTAGCGAAGGCAGTAATTCACCAAGCATTTCCCGGCGTAAACCTAAACCTGCTCCAGCCATCATTATCTCCTGAAATCAACACTGCCCGGTGACAGGCAGTGTCGGTTAACCATTATGCCGCGCCGCCGCATTTGCCCTCGCCACACTTGCCTTCTTTGGTCGCTTTGTCACCGCCGCATTTACCCTCGCCACACTTGCCTTCTTTGGTCGCTTTGTCGCCGCCGCATTTACCCTCGCCACACTTGCCTTCTTTGGTCGCTTTGTCGCCACCGCACTTACCCTCGCCACACTTGCCTTCTTTGGTCGCTTTGTCGCCGCCGCATTTACCCTCGCCACACTTGCCTTCTTTGGTCGCTTTATCGCCGCCGCACTTACCCTCGCCACACTTGCCTTCAGCAGCAAACTGCATGTAGCCAGACTCTAGTTCCTGCATACCAAACGGATTGGTTTGTGCCACTGCCGCACCGGCAGATAATGAGCCGATAACCACGGCACCCAGGGTTGTTGCTAACAGAGTATTTTTACTTTTATTCATCATTGTTTCCTCGTGAGATGTTTGTGGTGTTTATTACACCTGCTTTAAAAGACCTGTCAGTGCGGCTAGTAATTTCATCAATTGTTAAATAATTTACACAAAATATATAAGTGATTAAAAGATGACAGATTTTCATCGTTTTTTTATATCACTGCTACACTTCTATAAGTTAATTTGTCAGGAATAAGATAAGACAATGTCTTTACGGCAGTTAAAAATAGCAGCGATTTTAGGGATTATTTTTGCGTGCACCGTCATTTTGCTTTTGGCTCAACGCTGGTCTGAAGAATTACAGGGAAGGAAAGTACAAGCCCGTATGCAGCAGTATGTTGAGCTTTTCCGGCATATTGATGCACTAACTGAGTCGGTTGCAAAAGAGCGTGGCTTAACCGCCGGATACGCATCCACCCCTACCCCGATAATAAAGAAAAAAGTAGACAATCAGCGCCTGCAATCAGACTCGGACTCAGGGGCTTTGCAAATGCTTGCTGATAAGATGCGGCGTGAGGGCACAGCAGTCCCATTACAGGTAGACAATTACCTGAGTGAACTGAGCCACCTCAAGACAATTCGCGATGATGTAGACAACAAGGTGATGAATTCCGCTTTTTTACGTTATAGCACACTGAACCAGCATGCACTGGATGCTTCACAGGCGTTGTCCTATATGATTGGCAGCGCCAGTTTTCAAAGTAGTCTGACCAAGATTCTGATTATTTCTGAGCTTAAAGAGCGCTACGGACAGCTAAGAGGCAAGGTCAACGGCATTCTCAGTGAAGGAAATATTAACGAAGAATCACGTTTACAGATGCGGCTGTATCATTATCAAACCGGATATCTGCGCAAACAACTTGAATCCCAGTTATCAGACCATGAAGCCCGTCAGTTCAGCCATCTGATTGATAACAAATACACCCAGAAGATCGATGCTATTTCCGAACACCTGCTGGCCAGTGATGACCTGTCTAGTCTGCCAAAGCCGCAACAGTGGTTCAGAATGGCTACGGCCCATATAGAAAACCTTAATCCGGCAAAAACTTACTACTGGGAAAATGTCGTGACCCAAAAGCAAGTACAGCAACCGTTGACATACTCAGCTGGCTTTATTTTTTCAGTGATGGGGCTATGTGCTATGGCTGTCATATATATGTTTTTTGCGTTGGTAAGTGCCCGTCCGGCGTCAGACGACAAAAGTATGTAGGCAATTTTGTGGTGATTAACTAGGGTTAATATGTGTAGTTGAGTTTTTGTGCAGGGAGCTGGGTATTTTGCGTATTGTTAAACAATTTTCACTCATACAGCTTATGGGCCTGACTGCTCTGATTATGGGCAGCCTGATGGTTTTTCTGGGCTACAAACTGATTACAGCCAGTATTCAGAAAAATCAGCAAGCTACACAGGATACACAACTCATTGTGCTTATCGACGCGCTTGAAAAAGTGGCCCACCACCATGCGATTGAACGAGGCCTGACTGCCGGTTTTCTGGGTAACCCAACTAGCGAAAACCAGCAAAAGGTTAGAGCTCAGCGGGAACGGGCTGATAATGCAATTGTTCATTTACAAAATGTAGTCGCCCGCCCGGACTTAGCAGGCTTCAGCACCTCACAGGGGCTTTTGCGCAAACAACTGGAAATCAAGCCATCGGTGCGGCAACAGGTGGATAATCAGAACGGCGCGGGGGTGTTTGCTTTTTATAGTACTCTCAATCAACTGGCGTTGGATAATGCATTGAGTCTGACATTCAATGTAAAAAACAAGGATGCAGGTAATCAGCTTGCCATCGCGCTGAAGCTGGCAGAACTCAAGGAAAGAACGGGTCAGTTGCGGGGCAAAATCAACGGAGCGCTAGCCAGTCAGCAGGTAAGTGATACCGCACTGGCCGAAATAGCCGGCTTTAATAACCGAAAACAAATGCTGAGCGCGCAAATTGCCAGTCAGTTAACTGGCCCTGAATTAGTTGCTTTTAATACAGCGATGGGTAGCGATGCGGCGATGATGGTAAACGCCATCGCCGCCGAGTTTGATAGCAATATTGACTTTGCCACACTGCCTGACTCTCAAACCTGGTTTGCTGCCGCCACTCAATTGATTGGTCAGGTAAAAAAGATTGTAGACCTACAATGGGATTCGATCAGCACCGATGCGAGCCAGGTTAAAAAGGAATCCAGCATCGCCATGTGGTGGTTAAGCGGCTCGATGCTGCTGATAGTCCTGATTACCCTGTTGATGTTCTGGGTAATGGTGAATCAGCTTAAATCGCAGATGAATCTGCTAACCTTCGGGCTTGAGCAAATCAGTGACAGGGGCGATCTTACGTACAATGTACAGCTGAATTCCAAAAGTGAACTTGGGCAGGTTTCTCAGGCGGTCAATAAAACCATTATGGGGCTGCGTATTTTAACCAGCGGACTGAAAGCCTCCATTCAGGCCAGTAGTCACCTTAGCGGAAAACTAAACAGTGCCAGTATTGAATTGGTGGATGATTCGCAAAGTACTGAGCAAAAGTCGATTGCCATTGCCAGTGCGGTGGAAGAAATGGCAGTAACCAGCAATGAAATTACGCAGGCTGCAGTGCGTACTTTAGAGGCAGCAAGAAGCCTGGACGGTATGGCTGACAGTGCTCAAATGGCAAATAATCAAATACGCCAAACCATGCAGGCACTGCTAAGTGATATGCAGTCCGTGCAGCAAAGTGCAGCTGCAATGGAAACACAAGTCAGTCAAATCAGTCATATCCTTGAGGAAATTAATACACTATCTGATCAGACAAACCTGCTGGCACTGAATGCAGCGATTGAAGCAGCACGCGCCGGAGAGCATGGCCGTGGTTTTGCCGTTGTGGCAGATGAAGTTCGAAAACTTGCCATGGGCAGCAGGGAGTCAACAGACCGTATATCCGCCTTACTGGCCAGTTTACAAGAAGCCAGTAATGTGGTGGTAAATGATGTAAATAAGAATACCGAAGCAGCCACCACCGCCCTGTCGATCACGGAAAGCGGTGAATCGACAGCCAGCGAAGTAAAAAAAGGTGCTGCCAGTGTAGAGGAGATGGCTAACAGCATGTCAGCGGCAGCTGAACAACAGTCACTAACAGTAGCGCAGATTGCGCAAGATATTATAGAAGTACAGCAAGCTGCCACACAGGAGCTTAGCATTGCCAACAGTCTGCGAGGCCTGGCCCAGGAAATGAGCACTAACAACCAGGTTATGTCTGACACCATGTGTAACTTTAAGCTGGATTAGTATCTTTACCCTCATACCATTTTTCCTCAGCAAGGCTGTTCCAGCAGATCGCTGTACACACGGGCATGACAGAATGTTTCTCACCCGTCGTTCATAAATCGGGCAGCGATATCCGAAATCTCTTTGGTAACATGGCTAACTTTGAAAGATAACGTTTTACTTCCTCCTGTCGTCACGGAATCGCACAGCGATAACCGGGATCTCTTTGGGGACATTGGCTACCTATAAAAGAGGATGTTTTGCATCAGCCAGACTGTTTACGAGGTCCCCGTTTTCACGGGGATGACGGAAGGTAGTATCAGGGAGCGTTATGGAACATGGCTACCTATCAAAGATGATGTTTTGAATCAGCCAGACTGTTCACGAGATCCCCGTTTTCACGGGGATGACGGAAGGTAGTATCAGGGGCTTCTGTGAATGTCCCCGCTCAAATAAATGATGCCTTCCCGTCCCGTCGTCCCGGAATCGTACAGCGATATCCGGGATCTCTTTGGGGACATTGGTTACCTATAAAAGAGGATGTTTTGAATCAGCCAGGCTGTTTACGAGACCCCTGCTTTCGCAGGGGCGACGGTATATAGGATATTCCCTTTGTACGGGGACGATGTTTTGCTTGCCCCCGTCGTCCCGGAATCGCGTAGCGATATCCGGGATCTCTTTGGGAACATGACTACCTATCAAATATGATGTTTTAAATCAGCCAGGCTGTTCACGAGATCCCCGTTTTCACGGGGATGACGGAAGATAGTATCAGGGGCTTCTGTGAATGTCCCCGCTCAAATAAATGATGGCTTCCCCTCCCGTCGTCCCGGAATCGCGTAGCGATATCCGGGAGCTCCTTGGGACATGGCTACCTATAAAAAATGATGTTTTACATCAGCCAGGCTGTTCACGAGATCCCCGTTTTCACGGGGATGACGGAAGGTTGTATCAGGGAGCGTTATGGAACATGGCTACCTATCAAAGATGATGTTTCGCATCAGCCAGGCTGTTCACGAGATCCCCGTTTTCACGGGGATGACGGAAGGTAGTATCAGGGGCTTCTGTGAATGTCCCCGCTCAAATAAATGATGGCTTCCCCTCCCGTCGTCCCGGAATCGCAAAGCGATATCCGGGATCTCTCTGGGGTCATTAGCTACCTATCAAAGATGAAGTTTTGCATCAGTCAGGCTGTTCACGAGACCCCTGCTTTCGCAGGGGCGACGGTATAAAAGAGATACCCTTTTGCACAGGGATGACGGAAAGTCGGGGACCCCCAATAAATGATGGCTTTCCCTCTCGTCGTCCCGGAATCGCGAAGCGATATCCGGGATCTCTTTTGGGAGCATGGCTACCTATCAAAGAGGATGTTTTACATCAACCAGGCTGTTCACGAGACCCCTGCTTTCGCAGGGGCGACGGAATAAAGGAAATTCCCTTTGCACGGGATGACGGAGAGTCGGAGCCCCCCAATAAATGATGCTTTCCACACCCGTCGTCCCGGAATCGCATAGTGATATTCGGGATCTCCTTGGGGACATTGGCTTCCTATCAAAGATGATGTTTTGAATCAGCCAGGCTGTTCACGAGATCCCCGTTTACACGGGGATGACGGAGAGTCGGAGATCTCTGCTTTCGCAGGGTCGACAGTATATTTGGTGTGTATACAAGGAATTCATTACTCTTTGATAATACGACTCTCACATGGGGGCGGTGAACGGTGAGCGTAGCGAACGAGGGGTGCCGGTGGCACGCCGAGCGTGAAGCGCGCGAGGCATGGATGCCGAGCCGGACTATGCTTCACGGATGAATAGATACTACAGATATCAGGCGGTGATGAGTAACCCGAACAGCCCCGATGGGTTGGGTTTTCATATGATGTAGCGCAGCGTGCTGCGCATAAACGAAAAAAGCCCACTCAAATGAGTGGGCTTTCTCGCGTAATGAGGAGTCTGGCGGTTCACTTCGTGACGAGAACGACTCTCACATGGGGGCGGTGAACGGTGAGCGTAGCGAACGAGGGGTGCCGGTGGCACGCCGAGAGTGAAGCGCGCGAGGCATGGATGCCGAGCTGGACTATGCTTCACGGATGAATCGATAAAAAAGATATCAGGCAGTGGCATAAACCCGAACAGCCCCGATGGGTTGGGTTTCCATATGATGTAGCGCAGCGTGCTGCGCATAAACGAAAAAAGCCCACTCAGATGAGTGGGCTTTCTCGTTTAAATAGGAGTCTGGCGGTGTGCTACTCTCACATGGGGAAACCCCACACTACCATCGCCGCTAATACGTTTCACTTCTGAGTTCGGAATGGGATCAGGTGGGACCGTATCGCTATGGCCGCCAGACAAAAACTGGTGGTTACCGATGTGTCATCGATAACGTACAATCTGGAAAAAACTGATATTCAATCAAAAGTGAGTAACACTACTCTATATGTTTAGCTTGTCACTACAACCTTCACAGCCTGTGGCCGCTTTGGGTTGTATGGTTAAGCCTTTCGGGCAATTAGTACAGGTTAGCTTAACGCCTTACAACGCTTCCACACCCTGCCTATCAACGTCGTCGTCTACAACAACCCTTCCAGACCTTAAAGGTCAGGGATGACTCATCTCTGGGCCGGCTTCCCGCTTAGATGCTTTCAGCGGTTATCCGTTCCGAACGTAGCTACCGGGCAATGCGATTGGCATCACAACCCGAACACCAGCGGTTCGTCCACTCCGGTCCTCTCGTACTAGGAGCAGCTCCCATCAATCATCCAACGCCCACACCAGATAGGGACCGAACTGTCTCACGACGTTCTAAACCCAGCTCGCGTACCACTTTAAATGGCGAACAGCCATACCCTTGGGACCGACTTCAGCCCCAGGATGTGATGAGCCGACATCGAGGTGCCAAACACCGCCGTCGATATGAACTCTTGGGCGGTATCAGCCTGTTATCCCCGGAGTACCTTTTATCCGTTGAGCGATGGCCCTTCCATACAGAACCACCGGATCACTATGACCTACTTTCGTACCTGCTCGACGTGTCTGTCTCGCAGTTAAGCTAGCTTATGCCATTGCACTAACCTCACGATGTCCGACCGTGATTAGCTAACCTTCGTGCTCCTCCGTTACTATTTGGGAGGAGACCGCCCCAGTCAAACTACCCACCAGACACTGTCCTCATCCCCGATAAAGGGACTAAGTTAGAACATCAAACATACCAGGGTGGTATTTCAAGGTCGGCTCCGTATGAACTGGCGTCCATACTTCAAAGCCTCCCACCTATCCTACACAAGTAGGTTCAATGTTCAGTGCCAAGCTGTAGTAAAGGTTCACGGGGTCTTTCCGTCTAGGTGCGGGTACACAGCATCTTCACTGCGATTTCAATTTCACTGAGTCTCGGGTGGAGACAGCGTGGCCATGGTTACACCATTCGTGCAGGTCGGAACTTACCCGACAAGGAATTTCGCTACCTTAGGACCGTTATAGTTACGGCCGCCGTTTACCGGGGCTTCGATCAAGAACTTCGCTTACGCTAATCCCATCAATTAACCTTCCGGCACCGGGCAGGTGTCACACCCTATACGTCCTCTTTCGAGTTTGCAGAGTGCTGTGTTTTTAATAAACAGTCCCAGCCACCTGGTCACTGCGACCCCCAAAAGCTTACTGCGTAAAGCATTCACCTTCAGGGGCGTACCTTCTCCCGAAGTTACGGTACTATTTTGCCGAGTTCCTTCACCCGAGTTCTCTCAAGCGCCTTAGTATTCTCTACCTGACCACCTGTGTCGGTTTGGGGTACGGTTCATATAATCATAAGTTTAGAAGCTTTTCCTGGAAGCAGGGCATCAACAACTTCACTCCCTTGGGAGCTCGTCTCGTGTCTCGACCTTGAAGAACCGGATTTTCCTGATTCTTCAGCCTACTCACTTTCACCTGGACTACCAACGCCAGGCTTGCTTAGCCTTCTCCGTCCCTCCATCACTGATTATACAAGTACGGGAATATTAACCCGTTTCCCATCGACTACGCATTTCTGCCTCGCCTTAGGGGCCGACTTACCCTGCCCTGATTAGCATGGGACAGGAAACCTTGGTCTTCCGGCGTGCGGGTTTTTCACCCGCATTATCGTTACTCATGTCAGCATTCGCACTTGTGATATGTCCAGCAAACCTTACAGTTCACCTTCATCCACTTACACAACGCTCCCCTACCCAGCATGTAAACATGCTGCCGCAGCTTCGGTATATTGCTTAGCCCCGTTACATCTTCCGCGCAGGCCGACTCGACTAGTGAGCTATTACGCTTTCTTTAAAGGGTGGCTGCTTCTAAGCCAACCTCCTAGCTGTCTATGCCTTCCCACATCGTTTCCCACTTAGCAATATTTAGGGACCTTAGCTGGCGGTCTGGGTTGTTTCCCTCTCCACGACGGACGTTAGCACCCGCCGTGTGTCTCCCGGATAGTTCTCATTGGTATTCGGAGTTTGCAAAGGGTTGGTAAGTCGGGATGACCCCCTAGCCTTAACAGTGCTCTACCCCCAATGGAATTCGTCCGAGGCTCTACCTAAATAGATTTCGGGGAGAACCAGCTATCTCCCGGTTTGATTGGCCTTTCACCCCCAGCCACAAGTCATCCCCTGACTTTTCAACGTCAGTGGGTTCGGTCCTCCAGTTGATGTTACTCAACCTTCAACCTGCTCATGGCTAGATCACCGGGTTTCGGGTCTATACCTGGCAACTCAACGCGCAGTTAACACTCGCTTTCGCTACGGCTCCGTTATTTACTTAACCTCGCTACCAAATATAAGTCGCTGACCCATTATACAAAAGGTACGCAGTCACCACACGAAGTGGCTCCCACTGCTTGTACGTATACGGTTTCAGGTTCTATTTCACTCCCCTCACAGGGGTTCTTTTCGCCTTTCCCTCACGGTACTGGTTCACTATCGGTCAGTTAGGAGTATTTAGCCTTGGAGGATGGTCCCCCCATTTTCAGTCAAGATAACACGTGTCCCGACCTACTCGATTTCACATTTAATTCGTCTTCATGTACGGGGCTGTCACCCGGTATCGCGCCACTTCCCAGAGGCTTCCACTAACTTATAAAATGCTTAAGGGCTGCTCCCCGTTCGCTCGCCGCTACTAGGGGAATCTCGGTTGATTTCTTTTCCTAAGGGTACTTAGATGTTTCAGTTCCCCTCGTTTGCCTCGTTACACTATGTATTCATGTAACGATACCTGTAAACAGGTGGGTTTCCCCATTCGGACATCTGTGGCTCAAATGCATTTTGTCGGCTCACCACAGCTTTTCGCAGACTTACACGTCCTTCATCGCCTCTAACTGCCAAGGCATCCACCGTATACGCTTTGTCACTTAACCATACAACCCAAAACAGCCATCTGCTTTGCTTCCTGTGCGGCGCGTTTTTCCTCGTTCAGTCAGTTACATACTCAATGTATGCGCCTTCCCTCACTCGTCAGTCCGCTTGCACAAAAACCAAATCATCGGCTGTTACCACTTATTAAGATAAGTATAACAACCTGACCTGCCCGCCTTTTGACTTCGGGCTTTGGTGATGTTGTATGCATGACAAGCTAATCGTGAATATCCTTGTTATCAATCAAATCGATAACAAGTAATTCGAATCAGATAGAGTAGCTTTTGAAAGAACATCTTTCGATATTCTCAGTTACTCAATTTTGATTGATTACTAATATCAGCTTTCCAAATTGTTAAAGAACATACGCAAAATGACGAATCATTTCACTTTAGGGTAAAAAACCCTAATCAATGCCTACTGTAAACAGTAAATATTCATTAGGATTTCAATCCGTTTCAAACCACTACACATAGGTATGTCCATTTCGCTTGTTGCAGGTAATTTGTTTGCGAGAAGCGCAGTGTGCAAAGCGCACATGAGCATCGCAGCGAGCAAATTAACAATAACAAGTAGAAATGGTAGGCTTGGGCAGACTTGAACTGCCGACCTCACCCTTATCAGGGGTGCGCTCTAACCAGCTGAGCTACAAGCCTATGGTGGAGCTAAGCAGGATCGAACTGCTGACCTCCTGAATGCAAATCAGGCGCTCTCCCAGCTGAGCTATAGCCCCATAAGCGGTTTGTTCTCATTTATAACAAGACTATCTGTGTGAACACTGCATTAAGTGTGTCAGTCGATTCTTTTGGTAAGGAGGTGATCCAACCGCAGGTTCCCCTACGGTTACCTTGTTACGACTTCACCCCAGTCATGAAACACAAAGTGGTAATCGTTCTCCCGAAGGTTAAACTAACTACTTCTTTTGCATCCCACTCCCATGGTGTGACGGGCGGTGTGTACAAGGCCCGGGAACGTATTCACCGCAGTATTCTGACCTGCGATTACTAGCGATTCCGACTTCACGGAGTCGAGTTGCAGACTCCGATCCGGACTACGATATTCTTTAAGGGGTCCGCTCCACATCGCTGTCTCGCTTCCCTCTGTAAATACCATTGTAGCACGTGTGTAGCCCTACACGTAAGGGCCATGATGACTTGACGTCGTCCCCACCTTCCTCCGGTTTGTCACCGGCAGTCTCCTTAGAGTGCCCAACTAAATGCTGGCAACTAAGGACAAGGGTTGCGCTCGTTGCGGGACTTAACCCAACATCTCACGACACGAGCTGACGACAGCCATGCAGCACCTGTGTCAGAGTTCCCGAAGGCACCAATCCATCTCTGGAAAGTTCTCTGCATGTCAAGTGTAGGTAAGGTTCTTCGCGTTGCATCGAATTAAACCACATGCTCCACCGCTTGTGCGGGCCCCCGTCAATTCATTTGAGTTTTAACCTTGCGGCCGTACTCCCCAGGCGGTCTACTTATCGCGTTAGCTTCGCTACTCACAACTTAAAGTCGCAAACAGCTAGTAGACAGCGTTTACGGTGTGGACTACCAGGGTATCTAATCCTGTTCGCTACCCACACTTTCGCACATGAGCGTCAGTCTTTGGCCAGGGAGTCGCCTTCGCCACTGATGTTCCTCCAGATATCTACGCATTTCACCGCTACACCTGGAATTCCACTCCCCTCTCCAAGACTCTAGTCTGCCAGTTCTAAATGACCGTCCCAGGTTGAGCCCGGGGCTTTCACATCTAGCTTAACAAACCGCCTGCGTGCGCTTTACGCCCAGTAATTCCGATTAACGCTTGCACCCTCCGTATTACCGCGGCTGCTGGCACGGAGTTAGCCGGTGCTTCTTCTGTGGGTAACGTCAATCTAAGCAGGTATTAACTACTTAGCCTTCCTCCCCACTGAAAGTGCTTTACAACCCGAAGGCCTTCTTCACACACGCGGCATGGCTGGATCAGGGTTGCCCCCATTGTCCAATATTCCCCACTGCTGCCTCCCGTAGGAGTCTGGGCCGTGTCTCAGTCCCAGTGTGGCTGATCTTCCTCTCAGAACAGCTAGAGATCGTTGCCTTGGTAAGCCTTTACCTTACCAACTAGCTAATCTCACTTGGGCCTCTCTAAGCGCGGGAGCCTAAGCCCCCTTTGGTTCCGAAGAACATTATGCGGTATTAGCCACCGTTTCCAGTGGTTATCCCCCTCGCCAAGGCAAGTTCCCAAGCATTACTCACCCGTCCGCCGCTCGTCAGCGATGTGCAAGCACACCCTGTTACCGCTCGACTTGCATGTGTTAGGCCTGCCGCCAGCGTTCAATCTGAGCCATGATCAAACTCTTCAATTAAAATCGAAAAACTATATATGAATCGTCGGTTGACACTCTTAACGAGTGCCCACACAGATTGTCTTGTTATATATTGTTAAAGAACATTGCCTGATTCGCGTCTAGCGCTTGCCTCAAGCGGGATGCGTATATTACTTCGCATCATTTTTTTGTCAATCAGTTTTTGAAAATTTCTTTTCGTTTTTGATGACTCAACTTCTTTTGAAAGCGGCTTGTTTGCCGGTCTCTCTCGAAGTGGGGCGCATTCTACTGAGTCAGCGTTTTTGTGCAAGCCCTTTTTTCAAAAAACATAAAAAAAGGCGACCAATCGGTCACCTTTTCAACAATCCGGATAGAAACTCATCAAAAATGGTAACTAACCGGACTTATTCTCTTCTTTTGCCGTGTTGTCACTTGATGCGCTATCAGCTTTTGACTGATCCGAAGTATCTTCAGAAGCAAAATCTGCGTCAGCTTCTTCATGATCGCCCACCACGTCATCAAGCGTCACTTTATCAACAGTGCGAAAAGTATTGATAGGGCCAGCCAGTGCATATAATGCAAACACGATAAACAAGACCAGTGCCGGTTCAGTTGCCACTACAACAAATACCAGCAGGATGATCAGAAGTGCAAAGAATGGGACCTTGCCATGCCAGTTCACTTCTTTAAATGAATTGTATTTAAAGTTACTGACCATCAACAGACCGGAAGCAGACGTTACCAGTGCCACTAACCAGCCATAGTCATCTCCATTGGCGCCATACTCTACTCCAACCCACACCAGGCCAGATACCAATGCCGCCGAGGCCGGGCTGGCTAAGCCCTGAAAAAACCGTTTATCAGCAATGCCTACCTGTGTATTGAACCGGGCAAGGCGCAGCGCCGCACCCGCTACATAGATAAATGCAGCCAACCAGCCCAGCTTACCTAATTCGGTCAGCCCCCAGTTGTATGCCACCAGCGCGGGCGCCATACCAAACGACACCATATCTGCCATTGAGTCATATTCTGCGCCAAAATCGCTCTGGGTATTTGTCATACGAGCAACACGCCCGTCAAGTCCGTCGAAAATCATCGCAACAAAAATCGCTACTGCGGCCGCCTCAAAGCGACCGTTCATAGATGATACAACGGCAAAAAAACCAGAAAACAAGCCCGCTGTAGTTAGCAGGTTCGGCAATAGGTAAATCCCCTTGCGTTTGCTCTGTGTCATAGTTCCTCGTAATTCAAATCGGTTCAGCCCTAGTATTTCATAAAACCCGGCATTCGGAAAATAGATACTGCTTTGCTGCACTTATAGATGTATGACCCTGTGAATGAAAATCTGTGGCAATTCACGGAAACCAGCATAGCTCAGCGCTTTGGACCAGAACGGTATGGGCCAGTAACAACAGCCAACATGCCCGGGGTTGTCTACTCAATGTGCTAACCTATTAAAAAATGTACATTTTATTAATAATTAAGTATGCGCTTACATACTTGCCTAATTTATTTACGTTAGCCTAATATCAGCCCTAACTATCAATAGGTTAGCAAAAGTTAATTTGTCAGTATTTTTTACACATGCCTTTCCCAGCCACTCTGTAAAAATTACAACTGATTGATTACAAATGATAATATTTTTTGGCACAGCTTCTGCTAAACTAGATAAAATCAGCTTGGGTATTCTGGAAAATAACAATGAAAGCACTAATTAAAGTATTCACCGCGGTTGCGATATTGGGTGCAGGGATGTCGACAGCTATGGCTGGGGATACGCCCTGGAATTTTGCCAGTTCTAATAGCAACGATGGCAAGCGCATTGGCAATACTCTTACTTACACTTCTCAAGGTGAAACTGTAAAGGTAAATGCGTATTCCGGAGTCAATACAATACATGAAGCAATAGCATGGAAAAATAGCTCTGGCCTGATTGCCTATCAGGGTTGTCAGCAAGAAAAGTCTAATGGAATTTGTGAACAAATCGATGATGATAGTCATGCGATCGATAATTCGAACGGCTTTGATAGCTTACTATTCTCCTTTGAGCAAGCGGTATCCATTACTGGCTTGTCTATTGGTTGGATAGGTAACGATAGTGATATTTCAATTGCAGCTTTTAGTTCTCTACCCTCTTTAGTTGGTAATACATGGGATTCCATTGCGAATAGTGCAATATTCAAATTTAACGAGGCTAATGTAGTCCCGGCAAATTACGGTGCGGACTTTGGTGTAGAAGCAAAATATTGGCTGATTAGTGCGTATAACAACGCTTTCGGTGGGAACTTTTCGAAGGGCAACGACTCCTTCAAACTACTAGCCCTGACCACACACTCGGCGGACGAAGAGCCTCCGGTGGATGTACCGGCGCCAGGTACTGCCATTCTGCTGACATTAGGTGTGGGCCTGATTGCCCTGCGCAGACGTCAAAAGTAAATCCGGTTTAAAATAAAAAAGCCTCGTTTTTAACGGGGCTTTTTTGTGTAAACTATTCTGACACATCCCGATTCACAACGAGGTAGCAGTGAGAAAAGGAATTAAAGGGTGCCTGCTGGGCACAATGTTAGTGAGTAGCTCACTGGTGTGGGCTGATACTGCGCAACAATATGATGACGCCCTGACTGCATTTAATGAAGGCGAAATTCAGTCTTCTTACCTGCTGCTAAAACAGGTACTGAAAGATAACAGTGATCACTTGCCCTCTAAATTACTGATGGGACGTATTCTGCTACTTGACGGTTATATTGGTGAAGCCATAGACGAGCTGGAAGAGGTGTTACTGGCTGGCGGTGATGTGAACCTGGTTATGCCACCGTTGTCCCGGGCTTATCTGTTTGCCGGAAAATACAATAAGATCTTTGCCATTTTAAATCGTAATGAGCTTAATGACGAAGCCCGGCTGTCTGTTACGCTGGTTGCCGGTACTGCACATAGTCGATTAAACGAGCGGGATAAAGCGGTAGCCTTGTATAACCGCACACTCAAGGAATTTCCCGACTCGGTAGCCGTACTGAATGCGCAGACGACATTATTAACCGAGTTAGGTCGGGTTGATGAGGCTGAACGTTTGCTGGACAAAACACTGGCGATCAATCCTGATGGTATTTTTACCTTACTGGCAAAAGGCAAGCTGGTCGATGCTAAGGGAGAATCAGCTTTACCCATTTATGCCCGGGCCATGGAACTGGCTCCTGATAACCCGGCGGTTATGCGCGCTTACGCCGGTGCGCTGGCAGAAGACGGTCAGTATGAAAAAGCCTCATCCATTGTTGATGATATAGAAAAGCAAACCCCGGGAGATGTGCAAAACCAGCTGCTAAAGGCGCGTATTCTTGCCCTGACCAAAAATCAGCTGGAAGCGGATAAAATTCTTAAAGCGCTGACTGAACGTCTGAGTCTGTTAACTGACGAGCAGCTTAACGAGCAGATTGAGCTGAGTCTGATTACCGGGATCGTGGCCTATCTGAATAACAACTATGATTTGGCCAGTACTGAGCTAACCCGCTATATCGGCAAACGGGATGCAACACCTGAACAAATTGGGATGCTGGCCGATGCCCTGCTAAAAACAGGCGGCTATAAAGACGCTGCCAAGATGCTGGAAAAACATGAATACCTGGTGGTAGAGAACCTTACCCTGGCACGGCTTAACTGCGAGCTGTTTATGGCGCTGAAAAAATCGTTCAAGTGTGAACAGATGATGCCTGAACTTGAAAAGCGTTATGCCGGCGAGCCCCAGCTGGATATTCTGCGTACCAAGGTACTGTTAAATAAACGTCGGTTCACTGAAGCCGCCGCGATATTAAACGGCCCGCTGGCCACATCCGATGAAGCCGAGGTTATGGGACTTAAAGTCGCACTGCACAGCGACCAGCGCGACTATGACACGGCGTTGCCACTGGCCCGACAGTTACTGGCCAAACAACCCGATAGCCTGGGTCACCAGGCAATCGTGGCAGATCTGTTAATTCGAACCAACCAGCTGGAAGAAGCCACCCGCATTGTAGACGGTATTTTGAGTAAGGAGCCTGAAAATATTGCCGGACTGGTGGCCCGCGCCCGAATCGCGTTTTTTCAGAATGACTATGCCCGCTCACGCAAAGCCATTGATGACGCCATTAAGCAGGACAAAACCAGCGTGGCCGCCCAGATACTGGCTGCACAGATTTATCTGGCGGATGATCGTCAGGAAACCGCAATTGAGCATCTGGTATCAGCCAAAACGCTGGATAAATCCAACATTCTGGCGCGGGAATTACTGGTATCGGTGTATCGTGAGCAAGGTGACAATAAAGCAGCACTAGCAGAGATAAATGCGTTGCTGGGTATAGAGCGCTTATCTGCCCGTTATCATATGGAAAAGGCATCGGTGCTTAATGAAATGAAAGACGCCCAGGGCACCAAAACCGAGTTGGATATGGTATATGCGCTATGGTCAGAGCAACCTCAAAAGCTACTGTCTCTGGCCCGTTTTCAGGCCGACAGCGGCGATGCCGAAGGTGCCGACCGTTCTTACCGTACGGCTATCGGGCAAGCTGCGGATGAACAGATTGGTTATCTGGAATATGCTTCTTTTTTAATTAGCCACACACAGTTTGAGCAGGCCAGCGCTGTTATTGCCAAAGTGAACGGTCAGTTTGGTTTATCTCCGGACTTGCTGCGCATAAAAGGCGATTATGCCAGAGCGACCGGACAACCTGAGGCTGCTTTTGACCATTATCTGAATGCACTGCATATGGACAGCAGTTACACCCTTCCTTTGGTGAATGCCTTCGAGCTGGCTAAACGCGGGGTTAAGCGGGATACACTGATAAGCTACCTGACTGCACAGAACCAGACAGACAGTGCACCAGTATTCAAAAAGCACCTGCTGGCTGACCTGTATTACACTGCCGGCAGCTTTGAACAGGCTGAGCCGTTATATCAGGAGCTGTTAAAAGCTGAAAAACTGACAAACCGGGCGTTTGTGTTAAATAACCTGGCCAACATTTATGCCGGTACCGATAACACAAAAGCGCTTAAAATGGCCGAACAGGCCCTGACACTGATGCCCAAATCCGCGGCACTGCTGGATACCAAAGGCTGGATTATTGCGCTGCAGGAGGATTACCTGACCGGACTGGGCGTACTTCGTCAGGCTTACACTATCGACTCGTCAGACCCTTCTGTGCATTACCATATCGCATTTGCGTTATACAAACTGGGCCGACATGATGAAGCCAGACAAATGTTGATTGAACACAATACACTGGAGCGCACCTTCAGGGAAAAAGAGGATGCGCAGGCACTGTTAGACAAACTATAAAAAAGAGGCCATAAGGCCTCTTTTTTTACGCTGAATAAAACAACTGTCACATTGCTATAGCGCACCATCCTGCTTAAGGATGACAATCTGGTCACTTTCCTCGTCAATCCGGATGGTAGACTCCGGTAACAGGCTGCCTGATAACAGCGCGTGGGCCAGCGGGTTTTCAATCTGGGTCTGAATGGCGCGCTTAAGCGGCCGGGCCCCAAACACCGGATCAAACCCTGCCTCTGCCAGTTTATCCATGGCACGGCCGGATAATTCCAGCTTATAGCCTTTGTCAGCCAGGCGTGCCCTGAGTGAGGCCAGCTGAATCTTGGCAATCGACTTGATCTGCTCTTTACCCAACGGATGAAACACCACCAGATCATCTACCCGGTTGATAAACTCAGGCCGGAAATGTTGCCCGACGACTCCCATTACCAGCGATTTCATTTCTGCATACTGACTTTCAGCTGCTTTGTCCTGAATGATATCCGAGCCCAGATTTGAGGTCATAATCACGACGGTGTTTTTGAAGTCTACCGTACGCCCCTGCCCGTCGGTCAGACGGCCATCATCCAATACCTGTAAGAGAATATTGAATACATCCGGGTGCGCTTTTTCCACCTCATCCAGCAAAATCACAGAATAGGGTTTACGCCGTACTGCCTCAGTCAGATAACCGCCTTCCTCATAACCCACATAGCCCGGTGGAGCCCCTACAAGACGGGCAACCGAGTGCTTTTCCATAAATTCGGACATATCGATGCGAACCATGGCGTCTTCGGTATCAAACATAAAACCGGCCAGAGTTTTACACAGTTCGGTTTTACCCACACCGGTTGGCCCCAGAAACAAGAATGAACCGATTGGACGATTAGGATCTCCCAGTCCGGCGCGTGAGCGACGAATGGCGTTGGATACCGCGGTTACCGCTTCACTCTGGCCAACCACCCGCTTGTGCAGTACATCTTCCATGCGCAGAAGTTTGTCTCTTTCACCTTCGAGCATTTTGGTAACCGGAATACCGGTCCAGCGCGACAATACTTCCGCAATTTCAGCATCGGTGACCTTGTTTTTAAGCAGTAAGGTTTCCCGGGTTTCGTTTTCAGCGGCTTTTTCCAGCTTCATTTCCAGCTCAGGAATACGGCCATACTGCAACTCAGACATCCGGTTTAAGTCGGAGGCACGGCGGGCAATTTCCAGATCCAGCTTGGCCTGCTCCAGCTCAGATTTTATTGTCTGTGTGCCCTGCATCGCCTCTTTTTCTTCTTTCCAGATATGCTCAAGCTCAGCATATTTCTGCTCAGCCTGTTCACGCTCCAGTTCAATCATTTCAAGCCGCTTATGACTGGCATCATCGGTTTCTTTTGCCAGTGCCTGCTCTTCGAGCTTTAGCTGAATGACCCGTCTTTCCAGACGGTCCATGTCTTCTGGTTTAGAATCAATCTGCAGGCGAATACTGGACGCCGCCTCATCAATCAGATCAATGGCTTTATCCGGTAACTGGCGATCACTGATATAGCGATGGGACAAACTGGCCGCCGCAACAATCGCCGGGTCGGTAATGTCCACCGAATGATGAAGCTCGTAGCGCTCTTTTAATCCGCGCAGGATAGCAATCGTATCTTCCACCGATGGCTGCTCCACCAGCACTTTTTGAAAGCGCCGTTCCAGAGCAGCATCTTTTTCGATGTACTGGCGATACTCATCCAGTGTGGTAGCACCCACACAGTGCAGCTCACCGCGGGCCAGAGCCGGTTTGAGCATATTTCCCGCATCCATAGCGCCGTCTCCTTTCCCGGCGCCTACCATGGTATGCAGCTCATCGATAAATAAAATCACCCGGCCTTCTTCTTTCGCCAGTTCGTTGAGCACGGCTTTTAAACGCTCTTCAAATTCGCCACGGTATTTGGCCCCGGCCACCAGCGCGCCCATATCCAGCGACAGTACCCGCTTGTCTTTCAGCCCTTCAGGCACTTCACCATTAACAATGCGCTGGGCCAGACCTTCAACAATGGCTGTTTTACCCACACCAGGTTCACCAATCAGTACCGGGTTATTCTTGGTACGGCGCTGCAGAACCTGAACCGCCCGGCGAATTTCATCATCCCGGCCGATAACCGGATCCAGCTTACCCTGCTCTGCCCGTTCGGTCAGATCAGTGGTGTATTTTTCCAATGCCTGGCGAACATCCTCAGCATTCGGATCGGTCACCTTCTGGCCACCACGCATTTTATCAATAGCGCCTTCAACTTTATCTCTGGTGATATTCACATCGCGCAGAATGCTGCCCAGGCGGCCTTTATCCTCAAGCGCTGCCAGCAGAAAAATTTCTGAGGTAATGTATTCATCTTTGCGCTGCTGACTGATTTTGTCACACAGATTCAGTAACACGCCGCTTTCCTTGCTCAGCTGTACATCCCCGCCAATACCCTCCACCCGCGGAATCCGCTCGATGGCTTCGCTTAGCGCAGAACGCAGGGCATTAACATTGACACCTGCCTGGTCGAGTACCGGACGCACCGACCCTCCCTGCTGATTAAGCATGGCGGTCATCAGGTGCACCGGCTCAATAAACTGATGATCACGGCCCAGTGCCAGTGACTGAGCATCGGAAATAGCTATCTGAAACTTGCTGGTAAATTTATCTAATCGCATACCCTGAACTCCTGCATGACGCAGTGCAAAAAACCTTGCTTAATTTATGGGTACAGGTGAAATGTGATTCAAGAGAAAAGGAGAAAAATCCCGAACTTAGTTGATCCAGCTCAAGCCAGACCGATGACCGAGACAAGTCGTCCGGTAGGCACCGCCTGCTCATGCTGGGCGCGGCGATGTGAATACAAACGGTGGGCGTCTGAATAGGTACACAGCGCACTGTTTGTTATAGAGCCAACGCCGGCGTGGGTCAGTTGTGCAGCAGCAATACCCGGTAAGTCCAGCAGGTACTTGTTATCCGCTGAAGGGTCCGGGGCGACATGACCAGCATAGGCACTAAAGCGCCGGGCAAGTGCATCGTCTACCTGATAGCAGGCCTGACTGATGGCCGGCCCAATCCATGCCAGCACATCTGCCGGGCTACTTTGCATAGCGTACAGGGTGTGGCTGATAACGTCCTGCTCCAGCCCCTGCCAGCCAGCGTGCACGGCAGCCACTTCTGTGCCCTGGCGATTGCACAGCAGCACCGGAACACAGTCGGCCGTCATCACTGCGCACCAAAAATTCGGCGCGCGGCTGATCGCCGCATCTGCCGAGGTATTCTGCTGAGTAGGAAGGGTTACAACGGTATGCCCATGCACCTGATTAAGCCAGGTGATTTGCTGTGCACCAGGAAGCCGGTTGCGATTAGCCGTCACATGGTCAGGATCATCATCAACATGCGCGCCCACATTCAGGCCTGAATACCGACCGCCACTCACACCACCTTCACGGGTGGTGCTGTACGCGGTGATATTGCCCGGGGCCGGCCAGTCGGGCCTGATAAGGGGCAGCCTATTCATCAAGGCTACTCATCAATACCGTGTTCTTTAGTATCTGCGCGGATTTCTGCCAGAAGCGTGACCATATCCTGCGGTAACGGTGCCTTGAATGTGATCCACTCATCGCTTACCGGGTGAAACAATGACAGCTGGGCAGCATGCAGGGCCTGACGATCAAATCCGCGTAACACATTAACAAACGACTCTGATGCCCCTTTAGGTAAACGCGGACGACCGCCATATTGTGGATCGCCTACCAGCGGGTATTTAATATGCGCCATGTGTACCCGAATCTGATGCGTACGACCCGTTTCCAGTTTCAGCCGGATATGCGTGTGGTGACGGAATTTCTCAATGACCCGAAAGTGAGTTACCGCCGGCTTGCCGGTTTCACGCACCGCCATCAGGGTGCGTTTGGTGGCATGGCGGCCAATGGGTGCATCAACCTCACCGCCACCGACCATGGTGCCAATCGCTACCGCTTCATATTCACGGCTCATTACCCGGTCCTGTAGCTGATTGACCAGGTGGGTCTGGGCGGGCACGGTTTTAGCTACCACCATCAGTCCGGTGGTGTCTTTGTCCAGCCGGTGCACGATACCGGCACGGGGAACTTTGTCGATATCCGGCACATGGGCCAGCAGCGCATTCAGCAAGGTGCCATCACTGTTACCTGCCCCAGGATGAACGACCATATCCCGGGGCTTGTTAATAATCAGGATTTCATCGTCTTCATAAACGATATCCAGTTCAATGTCCTGCGGTTTGCTTTCGGTCTGTACTTCCAACTCAGCCGTCACCTGCACTGTGTCTTCCAGCGCAATCTTATGCTTGGGAGTAGTATTTACTTCCCCGTTGATAGTAACATGACCGTCTAAAATCCAGCTTTTTAGCTTGGAACGCGAATATTCAGGGAACAAATCAGCTAAAACCTGATCTAATCTCTGACCAAAGTGCTGCGGCTCGGTTACCGCCTCTAAATTCACGATATGTTGTGACTGAGTCATACTGTACTAATTGGTTTGAATGATAACGCGCATTATAACAAGCTTTGGCCAATGTTCAGGTAATCTTTACAGGATTTCTATGGTCTAATGACAAATGAGTGCGTTAGAATGCCTCGATAAAATGCGAACAAGCAATACACCAAAGACAAGTTTGGGGAACAGTAGAGTATATGAAGTCATTACGATTTATGGCGCCATTAGTCGTCGGAGCCATGGTATCTGTAGCAGGATGTAGTTCTTCTGATGATGCAGAGGAAAAAGCAGCGCTGGCCAACATGGGCGCACAGCAACTGTACGAGCGAGCTAAAGAAAGCATGGAGTCGGGTAACTTCACTGCTGCGGCCAATACTCTGAGTGCGCTGGATTCCCGCTATCCATTTGGCCCCCTGTCCCACCAGGTACAGCTGGATCTGATTTACAGCTATTACAAGTCAGGCAAAACCGATGAAACCATCGCCACGATTGACCGGTTTATCCGTCTGAATCCGAATCACTCGGATGTGGACTATGCCTTTTATATGCGTGGTCTGGTGAATATGGAAGCCGACGCCAATCTGTTTCAGGAAATGATGAATATTGACCGGGCTGACCGGGACCCGGCTAAGTCACGCCAGGCATTTGAAGATTTTCGTCGTCTGATTCGTCAGTATCCGGACAGCAAGTACGCCGCTGATTCACGAAAGCGCATGGTGTTTATTAAAAATCGTCTGGCTCGCTATGAAATAGCCATTGCACGTTTTTATATGCGTCGGGAAGCTTATGTCGCTGCTGCTAACCGGGGACGTTATGTTATTGAGAATTTCCCGGATTCTGATCAGGTACAGCCGGCGCTTGAGATTATGGTATCAAGTTATGAACAGCTTGGGCTGACTGAGCTACGGGACAACGCCATGAAAACATTAAAGCTGAACTATCCGGATAGCGAATACATCAGCTAACCAGCCTGCCTGCGAGCCTGCCAGTTTAAGCAGGCTTTTTCTTTCCTGCGCGACTTGTTGTTTTAATGAGTGGCGAGTGTGCGACCACACCCTATCTGAAAAATAGCTGACTGAACGGGTTAAGTAAGCGAGCCAGACCTGATGTGAAATGTAGAGGCTGGTCAAGAATACTGAATACCAGACAACCATTAATATCATCTGAACGGGGAGTATGGGTTTTGTTATCATCCATATAAATAAGATCCCCAGCCTGATAATGATTAATACCGTCACTGAAATGGCCATCAAGCACCAGGGTGTACTCTGAGCCTTTATGGGTGTGTTCAGGCACCGTTCCGCCCTGCCCCATAAAAATAAAGTTTGCCGCTCCCCCCGTATTCAGTTCAATCGGCGCCTGCCACAAATGTCCCACCAGACTGCTCCAGTTTCCCATACCGGACACAAACTTACGTAAGGTTTTGGGCACAACAAACTGCCGCCCTTCAAGTTCAATGTAGGCGGGTAGCGCTGAAGATACTGAGGTACGTGCAGATGGGGCCGGCCGTAGCGGTCTGTCTAAAGAAGTGATCTGGCTGAGCATAGTGTCAAATTGCTGCCTGAGCTCGGCAGGCTGTTCTTCCATCGATGCATCAGCATAAAGCAATTGCTCCGCCTGCATGGCAGCTTCTTGCTTTACGATAGTTTGACAACGGGTGCACATATCACAATGTGCAGATATCATAATTGATTCAACAGGTGACAACCCGCCCTGAGCAAATTCCGATAATTGCTCAGGACGCGGATGAAATTTAATCATTATCTTGCAGCATAACCTTTAGTCGTTGTAGAGCCAGACGAGTTCTTGATTTTACAGTACCCAGCGGAATGCTTAACTCATCCGCCACTTCCTGTTGTGATTTGCCGTCGATATAAATTGCTTCAATCACTGCTTTTTGCTTTACCGGAAGTGATTCGAACATAAAACCAATTTGCTCAAGCGTAATCTGCTCATCCAGCGATGTTTCGTTGGCATCTGCAGTCTGTTCACACAGCACTGGCCAAAGATCATCAGAGCATACATCTTCTTTGCGATTTTGAAGTTTGCGCAGCATATCAAAGCGTATGTTACGTGCAATAGTAAAGATCCAGGTAGAAGGGCTGCCTTTTTCGGCATTGAACAGGTGGGCTTTTTGCCAGACATTAGACATGGTGTCCTGAACCAGTTCCATTGCCAATGCTTCATTTCCCATTTGCTTTAATGCATAGGAGCGAAGCCGTGGTGCAAAATAGCTAAAGACTCTGGCAAAGGAGCGTTTACAACGGGCTTCTGCAATAGTCACAATGTATTCAGACATTTCAGTCGCGCAATCTTTAGGTTTAACAACACTGTTGCTTTGTTCTAATGGAATTCCAACTAACATAAGCTTCGTCCGCATTTCCTGTATGGTGATAATAAACTACAGCCGAAAAGTTGAAGCTTCCTGCCTAACTGGATTACAGATTTATAATGATGAGTTGGCACAGTACCATCTCATTTTATTAACCTAACCTGAATTATTTTTATCTATGTGAAGTATTTACACATATCAATGTATCAATGTTTTCAGGTATGCCAGCAATGCAGAGCAATCATGTTGAGCAAGGAATTGTTGTTTTTCCCCGGCATCTACCGGTAACAACTCCAACCATCTGTTTAATACCCAATGGGCATTTTCAAACCTGGGATGGTCGTAGAGGTCACTGACCTCAGGATAACGCTCAAACAGCTCTTGCAACCTTTCCACCATAGGTGAAATTTGTGGAACAGAAACATCGCAATGGCACTGGGCCAAGTCCTGACAATCACCAAACCGAAGTCCGTCGCTGTCCGTTTCAATGTTTCCGACCGTTACACCAGAGATTCCAGCAACCTTTATGCCAAGCAGTCCATCTTGTAATAATTCAAAATCAATTACCCTTGCGGTAGTGGCATATTGACAGATATGCGTATTGTTTTTTTTCTCTCCCTGCGCGTTCAGCATACACACGGCAAACTCAGAATTGTTAGCGCACACTTCCTTTACCATCCTTATATATCGGGGCTCAAATATACGTAAAGCCATTCTGCCTTCGGGTAAAAGATGCGCGGTGAGCGGAAATAAAGGCAGCCGATTAACAGACATAGGTAATAATAATTTATGGAAGAATGCGTAAGTGTACGCCGCTTGATATGAATTGGATCGTCCCGCCCTGATGTTGTAATGATTGGGAAAAATATTCCCAAACTGATCCCCGGTGTGAAAATATGGGTAATCGATTTAAACATTTTACATTCTGACTGCCATGCCACTGATTGAAGAATTTTGTTCCATATATCGAGACCTTACAAAAATTTCATCTTCAGATTTGCAGCGTATCTATACTAACAATGTAGAATTCATCGACCCTATTACCACGCATCATGGTCTGGGCGAGGTTCAGCAATACTTTGCGAATTTGAAAGACGTCGCTACCTCATGCGAATTTACTATTTTTGATGTTGTGCATTGCGCTGATAACCCGGCCGGGATTTCACATGTACTCAACTGGGAGATGAAGCTGGTGTTAAATAAGCCACATAAATGTGTATTTTTAACTGGTACAACACAGCTAAAACAAAATGAAGACGGCTTTTATTATCACCGTGATTTTTATGATTTAGGTGAAATGGTGTACGAACATGTTCCGGTACTGGGATGGTGTGTTAAAGCAATTAAAAGGAAACTGGCGTCATGAAAACCATGCTGATCACCGGCGCAACCTCTGGCATAGGTGAAGAACTGGCGCATCAGGCTGCCGCTGCCGGATACCAGGTTATTGCCTGTGGTCGTAACGAGGAGAAACTGGCGCAACTTAGCGCCATAGAAAATATCTCTACCCTGCAGTTTGATATCACATCCGCCGATGATTGTGCCCGGGCACTGTCCGGGGTCAGTGCCGATGTTGTGGTACTCAATGCCGGTACGTGTGAATACGTCGATATCGACGATTTTCAGACCGATATGTTCAGACGGGTGTTTGAAGCTAATTTTTTTGGTGTGGTGAATTGTGTTAACGGGTTACTACCTGCTCTGAGAAAAGATAACAAGCTGGTGATTGTTGATAGCATGGCCCGGCTGTTCCCTTTCACCCGCACACAGGCCTACGGCTCAAGTAAAGCGGCGCTGCATTATTTCACTAAGTCGCTGGAAGTTGACCTTTTTGATAAAGGTATAAAGGTGCAGGCCGTGTCGCCCGGCTTTGTAGAAACTCCGCTCACCGAGCAAAATGACTTTGATATGCCTATGCTTATCAGTGTAGAGCGGGCAGCCAGTGATATGCTCAAAGGCATTGAGAAAGATCGCCAGAGTATATTTTTCCCCACTCGCTTTGGCTGGATTATGCGGTTTTTACATATTCTACCCACGGCATTACAGCGCAAGCTGTCACTCGCCATGCGCAACAAGCAATAGAGAATAATAATGACAAAACCTAAAGTTGCCATTATCGGAACAGGGATATCCGGGCTGACCTGTGGCCACCTGTTACACACCGAACACGATATTACCGTGTATGAAGCCAACGATTATATTGGTGGTCATACTGCTACCAAACCGGTATCGCTGCGAGGCGAAACACTGAATATTGATACCGGCTTTATTGTGTTTAATGACTGGACCTATCCAAACTTTATCAAGCTGATGGACAAGCTCGGGGTGAGCAAACAACCGACCGAAATGAGTTTTTCGGTGCATGCCAGTCAGTCTGACATTGAATATAACGGCAACAACCTGAATACGCTGTTTGCCCAGCGCCGCAATATTCTGCGCCCCAGATTCTGGCGCATTGTTAAAGATATCCTGGCCTTTAATAAGCAATGCAAAGCCTTGATTGATGCAAACACCAATGTGGAGGGCAAGACGCTTTTTGGCTACATACAAGAGCTTGGCCTGAGTGACGATTTTGCCAACTTCTATATTCTACCGATGTGCGCAGCCATCTGGTCAGCAAGTCTGGAACAGACACGGCAGTTTCCGCTGACCTTCTTTTTGCAGTTTTTTAATAACCACGGTCTGTTAAATGTTAACCACCGGCCACAGTGGTATACCCTGATTGGCGGCTCGTCTTCTTATATCAAACCCTTAACTCAGGGATTTGAACAACACATCCGGTTGAATTGTCCGGTGCATACGGTTCAGCGCAGCAGCCAGAACCCCACCAAATGGGCGGTTACCTGCGCCGCTGACACCGAGGAATTCGATCACGTTATTTTTGCCTGTCACAGCGATCAGGCGCTGGCTATGCTCAGTGAGCCTGAGCAGGCTCACCAGGATATTCTGGGCAGTATTCCCTATGCCGATAATGACGTAGTACTGCACACCGATATCCGACAACTGCCGGAGCGTCGCCTGGCCTGGGCAAGCTGGAATTACCGGCTGACCGAAAGCGTTGAGGAAGCCAGCCGGCCGGCTACCGTCACGTATGATATGAATATTTTGCAGCGCCTCGACAGTCAGGCCACCTTTTGTGTCACCCTGAACAATACTGCCCAGATAGATCCGCAGAAGATTATTGGCCAGTACACCTACGCGCATCCTCAGTATAGTCATAATATGGTCAGTGCCCAGCAGCGACGCGATGAGATCTGTGGTCGCGACAATCTGCATTTTTGTGGCGCGTACTGGTACAACGGCTTTCACGAAGACGGGGTTAACAGCGCGCTGGACGTAGCCAGACGCTTTGGAGCCACCCTGTGACCGAAAGCGGTATTTACCATGGCACAGTGTATCACGAACGCTTTATGCCCACCCGGCACCGCTTTACCTATCAGATTTACCTGTTATGGTTAAATACAGCGGAGCTGGAAACCTTAAGCCATGATGTTAAACATTTTTCATCCATGCACCGGGCACTTGTTGAATTTCGTAGAAGTGATTATGTTGGCGACGAGTCGGTAAGCGTGCAACAGGCAGTATTAGCCAAGATTGAATCAGAGAGCGGCCTGAAGGTGGAGGGCGATGTGTTTTTTCTTGGTCAGCCACGTACATTTGGCCTGTATTTCAGTCCGGTTAATTTTTATTTTGTCCGGCCATACGGCCAGACACGTTTTAGTCATATGCTGGCCGAGGTCTCAAACACGCCCTGGAATGAACGTCACTACTATGTGGTTGATTTACGCACTCAGGAAGACACCGAAAAACAGTTTCATGTGTCGCCCTTCAACCCCATCGAGATGACTTACCAGTGGCGGATTGGCCAGCCTGGCAAACGGTTTGCCATGGCCATGGACTGTTTACAGTCAAAGCGCGATTTTACCGCAGCATTACAATTAGAACGGGTTCCCCTTACCAGCAAATCCTTACGAGGCGCGCTGCTGAGGATCCCAGGTATGACAGTGAAAACTGTAGCGGGTATTTACTGGGAGGCACTGAAGCTCTGGCTAAAGCGCACACCCGTGTATACCCATCCCGATAGTAAGTAGGAAGTTAACCATGTCACACGGTGAAACAGTTGTTAGTTTAGCACCCACTGGTTCAGCCATTGACCGCAGTTGCCGGACGATGTTTTTGAACGTCATGCGTATTTTGCCGGAAGGCTATATGGAAATCCGGGAGCGAGGCGAAACGATTGCGGCTTTTGGCGATAAGCAGGACCCGTTAAAAGCGGTAATTGATATTCAGCACATTCAGGCATACCGCAGACTGCTGCTTGGCGGGAGTATCGCGGCCGGTGAAACTTACATGGACGATTTATGGCGCAGCCCTGATCTGACATCGGTGATCCGCATCTTTGCCCGCAATCTGCCTTTTCTGGATAAATGGGAAGATAAATTCAAGTGGGTTACCATGCCCCTGCATAAAGTGCAGCATTTCTTTCGCCGTAATACTACCGACCAGGCCAAGAAGAACATTGAAGCTCACTATGATTTGGGCAACCGGTTATATACTCGCTTTTTAGACCAGAGCATGATGTATTCTTCTGCTATCTATCCGGATATTAACAGCACTCTGGCCCAGGCCCAGGAGCACAAGTTACGGACCATCTGTAACAAGCTGCAGTTACAACCAGACGACCACCTGGTGGAAATTGGTACCGGCTGGGGTGGTCTGGCGGTTTTTGCCGCTAAGCATTATGGTTGCCGGGTCACCACCACCACCATTTCTGAAGAGCAGCATGACTACGCCCGTCAGTGGATAGACCGGGAGGGGCTGAGCAATCAAATCACCCTGTTGAAAAAAGACTACCGACTGCTGGAAGGCCAGTACGACAAACTGGTCTCCATTGAGATGATTGAGGCAGTCGGCAAACGGTATCTGGGCAACTTTTTTGCCAAATGCAGCAGCCTGCTGAAACCAGAAGGGCTGATGGTACTGCAGTCCATCACTATTGACGATCGGCGGTTTGAAAGTTATGCAAACAGCGTGGACTTCATCCAGAAATACATCTTCCCGGGAGGCTTTCTGCCCTCACAGCTAGTGATAAATGAGGCGCTCAGAAAACACTGTGATTTGTCCATCCGCGATGTGGAGGATATCGGCCTGGATTATGCCCGCACGCTGGACGACTGGTATCAGGCATTTATGAGTGCCAAAGAAGCCTTACTGACCGATGGCTATGACGATAAGTTTGTCAGAATGTGGACATACTATCTTAAATACTGTGAAGGAGGCTTTTTAGAGCGCACCATCAGCACGGTACAGCTGGTCATGACCAAACCTCACTGCCGACAACCCCTGTCCCGCGGGTAAGATGGCGTGATAAGCCGCCTCCAACGGTGCGCTGATTAAAACAAAGGCCCGCAATTGCGGGCCTAGTTGTTTAATACCGAAATGGGTTTTGACTCCAGCGCCTTACCCTGATTAATCGTGATCTCTACCCGGCGGTTTCGGGCGCGCTCTGCAGTGGTCTGGGGTTTTTCGACCAGTGGGTGCGTATTGGCTTTGCCCACGACTTTCATCCGATTTTCATCAAACCCTGGCGCCCGGCGCAATTCCTCTGCCACCGCCACCGCCCGCTGTGCAGATAAGTCCCAGTTAGACCGGTAAAGCTCATTAGCAATATGCTGTCCATCGCTGTGACCAGAAATCTCAATTTCACCGGGCATGTCAGCCAAAATAGCTCCGACCTTTTTCAGTACCGGTTTAAATTGCGGTTGCAAAAAAGCGGAACCCGCGGCAAAAGACCCGTTTTCCCGAATACGGATTGTCAGTTGCTGGCCCAGACTTTCCATTTCCAGCGAACCATCAACAATTTCTTTTTGCAGTTGCTCAGCGACTTTTTTCATCATTTCGCTGACCTGCTCTTTATCTGCACTGGCCTCAGCAGAAGCGGCAGAATCACTGGCGGTTTGCTGGGCCTGTCCGCCTCGCTGCTCGCCCCGCTGTTTCTGGCGGCCGCCGGCAGAGTCTTCATCACCAGCCTGAAACTCCAGCATCTGCTGGGTCATTTCAATAGTCTGCTGCTGAATCGTTTCGATAGGTGTGGGGTCCGGTTTACCCGGGCGAAATTCCATCGCTATGACCGAGGTGCCTTTGGGTATATCTTTAACCTCAATTTTATTTTGTACCCCGAACGCATATTTCATGGAGCCGGCAATCTGTTTAAATTTCAGCACATCCATTTCAGAAAATGCCAGTAGCAACACAAAGAAGCACATCAACAGCGACATCAAGTCGGCAAAGGTTCCCATCCAGGCAGGAAGCCCTTCAGGAGGGCATTTCGGACATTCTTCTTGCTGCGCCATGCCTTATTCCTCTTCGGTGCTGCCACGTTTGTTGGCGGCCAGGTAGTTTTTCAAAATACCTTCAATGACCCGTGGGTTCTGGCCATCAGCAATACCTACAATGCCATCAAGCACCAGCTTCTGGTTCAGTTTTTCCTCTTCTACCCGGTTAGCCAGTTTTGAGGCTATTGGCAGACAGATTACGTTAGCCAGAAACGCACCATACAGAGTGGTTAACAAGGCTACCGCCATGGCCGGCCCGATGGCTTTCGGGTCATCCATGTTAGACAGCATCGCCACCAGGCCAATCAGGGTACCAATCATTCCCATGGCCGGTGCCACATCGCCCAGCCCTTTGAATATGGTCACCCCGAACTCGTGGCGCTCGGTGGTCATCGTAATATCCTTGGCCAGGGTGTCGCGTACCACTTCAATATCATGGCCATCAACCAGCATGTCGACCCCTTTTTGCATAAACGGGTTCGAAATTTCGGCTTCTTCCAAAGCCAGAAAGCCGCCTTTACGGGCAGCATCAGCCATTTCAACAATTTTTTCGATCAGCTCGTCCGGGCTGTCGATTTTGAACATAAAGGCCTTGCCGGCGACTTTCCCTACGGTAAAGAACTGCCCCAGAGTGAACTGGGACATCACAACAAAGATAGAGCCACAAAATACGATCAGTACTGAGGGTACATCGACAAACATGCTCAGGTCGCCACCCAGGACCATGGCCATGACAATAAAGCCAATGCCTCCCAACATGCCTATGACGGTTGCTAAATCCACTCCTAGATCCTCACTATACAATTTCGGTTACTGCTACAGGACCTCATACGAACCACGCCAGTGTGTATGCAATAAAACAGGTCCCGCCAGCATAGTGTTAATATCACTATCGGCCAACGCAATGAATTCTAAACCTAAAATGTGCAAAAGCAGGTGTAGAATTTCATAACCACGGTATCTTTGTATAAACTTTAGCGTAAAGTCGGCCTTACCGCGTCATTACTGGACAAACCATTTGACCGGCCCAGTGCTGTCGGTTAATGTGCGCCTATCTGTAATAACTGTGGATATGCGACTGTGAGTGACGCAAAAACCGCCCCTTCATTTGAAGAAAGCCTGTCTGAACTGGAAACCATTGTAAATCAGATGGAATCTGGCGATTTGCCGCTAAACGAGGCGCTGCAAAAGTTTGAGCGTGGCATCGCGCTGTCCAGACAAAGTCAGCAAGCGCTGGAAAACGCCGAGCAAAAAGTGAAAATTTTGCTGGCCGAGCAAGGCGAAGAAGCCCTGTCTGATTTAAATACCGACAGCAACGCCTAATCATAGCCGGGCCATCAGGTCACCCGGGTTTACTTTCAACAGGCATTTTCTATGAATTTCGATGCACTTCGTCAGCAGGTCAAACATCAGACTGACGAAAAACTGCTGCACCTTATCTCATCCCTGCCAGACCATGCTCCCCGCCTGAAGCAGGCCATGCAGCATGCCCTGCTGGTAGGCGGAAAACGGATGCGCCCACTGCTGGCCCATCTGATTGGCAATAGTCTGGATATTCCTCAGCAGGACCAGCTGACTATCAGTATGGCCATTGAGTGTATTCATGCTTATTCGCTGGTGCATGATGATTTGCCGGCGATGGATGATGATGATCTACGTCGTGGCCAGCCCACCTGTCACATTCAGTTTGACGAAGCGACCGCCATACTGGCGGGCGATGCCCTGCAGACTCTGGCATTCAGTATTCTGGCTGATCAGCCAATGTCCGATTATGCCGATGGTCAGCGCGCTCGTCTGGTTTCCATTCTGGCCAAAGCAGCCGGGTATATGGGGATGTGCGGGGGTCAGGCGATTGACCTGGCCGCTACCGGAAAAAGTATTGATATTGAAGAGCTTACCCGCCTGCACCGGTTAAAAACCGGCGCCTTGCTGGGCGCCTGCGCGCAAATGGTGACGCAGGTGGCTCCATCAATCAGTGACCAGGATCAGCAGAGTCTGATAAACTATGCACGGATTATAGGTCTGGCGTTTCAGGTTCAGGACGATATTCTGGACATTGAAGGAGACGCGCAGGTATTGGGTAAGCCGCAGGGCTCTGATGAGCAGCAGGGTAAGAATACCTTTCCTGGCTTGCTGGGGATGACACAAGCGAAACAAGAGCTTGCCGCCCTGCACGACGAAGCACTGAACACGCTGGCCAGTTTACCCTACAACACTGATTATCTGGCCGCGTTTACGGATTTGATGGTTCAGCGCAACCACTAGTCCGGCGATTTTTGCACAGCGACAAATACAGAATAATAACCAATGAGTTTAGATTTATCCCACTATCCCATACTGGCCCAGGCACAAACCCCGGACCAGCTGAGAAAACTGCCTCAGGACAAGCTTAAAGCGCTGGCCGATGAGCTTCGCCAGTATTTGCTTACCTGTGTAAGCCAGACCAGCGGCCATTTTGCCTCCGGTTTAGGAACGGTAGAGCTCACCGTAGCCCTGCATTATGTCTATCAGACACCATTTGACCGGTTGATCTGGGATGTTGGTCATCAGGCCTATCCGCATAAGATCATCACCGGCCGTGCCGGGCGCATGCCTACCATTCGTAAAAAAGGCGGGCTGCATCCGTTCCCCTGGCCAAACGAAAGCGAATATGACACGTTCGCCGTTGGTCACTCGTCCACCTCGATCAGTGCCGGTCTGGGTATGGCGGTAGCAGCCGAAAAAGAAGGCAAAGGCCGCAAAGTGGTATCTGTCATCGGCGATGGTGCAATGACGGCTGGTATGGCATTTGAAGCTTTGAATCACGCCGGTGATATTAAAAAAGACATGGTGGTGGTGCTGAACGACAATGAAATGTCGATTTCAGAAAATGTCGGTGCCCTGAACTCTCATCTGGCCCGTCTGCTGACCGGTAATTTTTTCAACAAGATTCGCGGTGGTGGCAAAAAGCTGTTGAGTAACATGCCGCCGCTTAAAGAATTTGCCAGCCGGGCAGAAGAACATCTTAAAGGGATGGTAGTACCCGGGACCATTTTCGAAGAGCTGGGCTTTAATTACATTGGCCCGATTGATGGTCACGATGTTAATGCAATGGTGGATACCCTGCGCAATATGCGTAATTTTGAAGGGCCACAGTTACTGCACGTGGTAACCCGCAAGGGTAAAGGCTATCCGCAGGCCGAACAGGATCCGATCAAATTCCACGCTGTCCCTAAATTTAACCCGGCGGACAAGGCGCTGCCTAAATCAAAACCGGGCTCTCCAAGCTTTTCAGCAATTTTTGGTCAGTGGCTGTGTGATATGGCCAGTCAGGATCCTAAACTGATGGCGGTTACCCCTGCTATGCGTGAAGGCTCAGGTATGGTCGAGTTTTCACAGAAATATCCGAAACAATACAGTGATGTGGCCATTGCCGAACAGCATGCGGTGACTTATGCCGCAGGCCTGGCCAAAGATGGCCTGAATGCAGTGGTAGCTATCTATTCCACCTTTTTGCAACGCGCTTATGATCAGCTTATTCATGATGTGGCGATTCAGGAACTGCCAGTCTTATTCGCTGTTGATCGGGCCGGCATTGTGGGCGCAGATGGCCAGACTCACCAGGGCGCTTTTGACCTGGCATTTTTACGCTGTATCCCTAACATGATTGTGATGGCACCAGCAGATGAGAATGAGTGCCGTCAGATGCTCTACACCGGTCATGTTGCCACTATGCCAGCAGCAGTACGCTACCCCCGTGGCGCAGGCAAAGGGATTCCCCCTGAGACTGACATGCAGGCACTGCAGATCGGTAAGGCACGGAAACTGCGCGATGGTGAGAAAGTGGCCATTCTCAACTTTGGAACGTTACTGCCGTATGCAGAAAAAGCCGCCGAAGCATTAAACGCCACCCTGATCGACATGCGCTTTGTTAAGCCCATTGATGAGGACATGGTTTGTGCCATGGCCGACAGCCATGACTTACTGGTTACTCTGGAAGATGGCTGTATTGCCGGTGGCGCCGGTAGTGGCGTCACAGAGACGCTGCAACAGCATAAAAAGCTGGTGCATACCCTGCTGCTGGGCTTGCCTGATAAGTTTATTGAGCAAGGCACCCAGGAAGAAATGTACACCGAGCTGGGACTGGACGCCAAAGGCATTGAACAGCAGATCACGGACTACCTGAGCCGCTAATCAGCTCACAGTAAAACGATAAGCACAAAAAAACCGGTTCACTGGAATAAAGTGAGCCGGTTTTTTATTGGCAGCTTGTCACGCCTGGAAAAGCCTGGCAGCTAAAAGGGCATAATCAGTAACAGAGCGTGCAATGCCGCGCAGGACATCAGGCCCGCCAGTAAATCATCCAGCATAATGCCGGTACCGCCATGCAGGCGCTTATCAATTACATTGATGGGCCAGGGTTTGAGAATATCAAACAGCCGGAACAGGACAAATCCCGCAGCCAGATGCAGGGGCGTCAGTGATACAAACAAAAAAGTGCAAAACATGCCGGCGACCTCATCCCAGACAATGGAACCATGGTCATGTACCTGCATGTCATCGGCTGTTTTACCGCAAAAGTAAATGCCAATCAGCGAGATCGCCACTGTTACGGCAATAAATGCCCAGGCTGACAAACCGGTAGTCAGTAATAACAAAGGGATGGCCGCCAGTGAGCCAAACGTACCCGGCATAAACGGGACAAGGCCACTGCCAAAACCCAGCGCACAAAAGTGCACCGGATTTTTCATTGATATGCGTTCGCGGTATTCCCGCTGCATCAGAAACTGTGCTCGTAGCCAGACAGTTCAGGCATAGGGAAAGGCGCATCACCCAGCTTTAAATCAACCTTACCGGCATTACCGGTAATCTGACCGACACAGGTAAACTTCACCCCGGTACTGCCTAATGCTGTTTCCAGGTTTCCCCGCTGCTCTTCATTGACGGTAAAGATAAGCTCGTAGTCATCGCCGCCTGTTAGTGCATATTCCCGCGCTTTATCAGGGCTGACACAGTCATTCAGCTGAGCTGACAAGGGTAACTGGTCAACCTGAACATGTGCTCCACATGCTGAATTACGCAGGATATGCCCCAGATCAGACAAAAACCCGTCAGACACATCAATACAGGCGCTGGCAAGCCGGCGCAGAGCGGTTCCTGCTGCTACCCGCGGCGTCGGATAAAGATGCCGGTTAATCAAGTATTCACGCACACCATCCCCCGCATCCAGCGACTTTTGGAGTACTGCCAGTCCGGCTGCGGCATCGCCCAGGGTACCGGTCACAAAGATCCAGTCACCAGGGCGTGCTGTTGAGCGTTTCAGTTCGTTCCCCGGTGGAACAAAACCTTGTGCAGTAATGGTCATCGACAGTGGACCACGCACGGTATCACCACCGATCAGCTGAACAGAATAGTACTGAGTTAACTCATACATACCTTCAGCAAAATCTGCCAGCCAGGCATCATCGACTTCAGACATGGCCAGTGACAGACTGATCCAGGCCGGTTCCGCGCCCATCGCCGCCAGGTCGCTAAGGTTAACCGCCACCGCTTTGTAGGCAACGGACTTGGCCGGCGCATCTTTTAAGAAGTGAACACCAGACACCAGTGTATCGGTGGTAATCGCAAGTTGCTGATTCGGAGCAACGGTGGTAACTGCGCAGTCATCACCAATGCCCACGACCACGTCCTTGCGTTCGTAACCGCCTGCAGCGAAGTAGCGGCCTATCAAGTCAAATTCTTTCACAGTATGCAACTAATTACACAAATGGATTCACACTGTACGCCAGGCGGCGTTACAGTGATCACTTATCTTTCGTGCTCACGCAGCTTGCGAACGGCTTTATCAAGGGCTCCGTTAACAAACTTGTGGCTATCTTCCGCACCAAAAATTTTCGCCAGTTCAATGGCTTCATTAATGATTACACGATAAGGCACATCAACGCGCTCAACCAGCTCGAAGGTCGCCACCCGCATGATGGCTTTTTCGATCTGATCCAGCTCCTCGGGCAAACGCCCCAGGTACGGTTTGATGGTAGCGTCCAGGGTAGTGGCTTGCTGGGCAACACCACGCAGCAATGCCTGGAAGTACACCATATCAACCTGATGCATGTTATTGCTGGTTGCCAGAGCCAGTTCAACCTGGGCAATATCATTGCGGCTCAGCTGCCAGGAATAGACACCCTGTACAGCCAGTTCACGGGCTTTACGTCTTGCTGAAACTTTCATTAAAGACTTTCCACGGCACTCATTACATTAACCATCTCAAGGGCGCCTAACGCAGCCTCAGAGCCTTTATTACCGGCTTTTGTACCAGAGCGCTCAATAGCCTGTTCGATAGAATCAGTCGTGATAACGCCAAATGATACCGGCACACCGTATTCTAAAGACACCTGCGCCAGCCCTTTGTTACACTCACCGGCGACAAAATCAAAATGTGGCGTACCGCCACGAATCACTGCACCCAGTGCAATAATTGCATCAAATTGTTTCTTTTCGGCCAGTTTCTTTGCCACTACCGGTAATTCATAAGCACCTGGTACACGTACCAGTGTGATATCGTCATCGCTCACTTCACCGTGACGCTCCAGTGTATCCAGCGCACCTTCCAGTAAGCTCTCAACCACAAAGCTGTTAAAACGCGACACGATAACAGCAAACTTTTTACCTGTTGCTCTGATATTACCTTCGATTACCTGCATGGCTCTTTACCCTTGAGAAAAAACGGCGCGCAGTATAGCACAACTGCACGCAAACTAAATGGATTGATTTGTTGCACCGGTGGGGATTTTCAGCTCCCGAACGGGCATTATTCCGGATGGATGTATTCTACCACTTCCAGACCGTAGCCGGACAAGGCATGGTATTTAACCGGTTTGCTCAACAGGCGCATTTTGTGTACACCCAGTGACGCCAGAATCTGACTACCGACCCCAATCGTGCGGGATGAACCCTGCCACTCTTTACCCTGCGGCTGCTCACCACGATCCTCAGCGGCAAACTGCTGAACCTGACCCACCAGGTCCTCCTGCTTGCCCAGTACCACCAGTACACCGCCCTGCTCTGCAATCTGCTGCATGCCCTCGGGTAAAGTAAGCGAGCGGTTAATGGCCCGGGTCGACCCCAGCAGATCACTTAAGGTGTTATGCAGATGCACTCGCACCAGCGTGGGCTCATCAGCACTGATTTCGACATTTTTCAATGCAAAATGAATCTGATTATCGATCACGTCTTTAAACGTGTGCAGTTCAAACTCACCAAATTCAGTGGGCAGTTTGCACTGTGCCACCTTCTCAATGGTGGTTTCATTGAGGTTGCGGTATTCAATCAAATCGGCAATTGTGCCAATTTTCAGTCCATGCTTCTCGGCAAATTTTTCCAGTTCAGGGCGTCGGGCCATGGTGCCGTCTTCATTGAGAATCTCAACGATAACACCGGCCGGTTCACAGCCTGCCAGACGTGGCAGGTCAACACCGGCCTCGGTATGACCCGCCCGGTTCAGTACCCCGCCTTCTTTGGCAATCAGCGGGAAAATGTGCCCGGGTTGCACGATATCTGAGGCCTGGGCATCAGGATTCACCGCCGCCAGAATGGTTGCGGCCCGGTCAGCAGCTGAAATGCCGGTGGTAACGCCACGGGCAGCTTCAATTGACACGGTAAAATTGGTGGAAAACTGCGCTCCGTTGTTATCGACCATCAGCGGCAGGTTCAGGCGTTTACAGCGCTCCTGCGTCATGGGTAAACACACCAGCCCGCGAGCATGAGTGACCATAAAGTTGATAGCTTCAGGAGTCACATGCTCCGCAGCCATGATGATATCGCCTTCATTTTCGCGATCTTCATCATCCATCAGGATCACCATTTTGCCCTGACGAATATCTTCGATAATTTCTTTGGTTGTATTTAAAGCCATAACTTCCGTCTTATGTAGGGTGTTTTTTATTTTCTTAAAAAGCCGTTTTCAGCCAGAAAAGACATATCAATGCCGCTGGCTTTGGGCGCGGCCGCTTTATCGCCCAGCATCAGACGTTCAAGATAACGTGCAACGACATCCACTTCCAGATTTACCTGAGAACCCGCTTTATAAGAACCAATAACGGTTTCCTGAAGGGTGTGCGGAATAATCCATAGCATAAACTCGGCGCCACGCACTTCGTTCACTGTCAGGCTGACGCCATCGACCGTAATACTGCCTTTGTGAGCAATATATTTGGCCAGGTCGTCTGGGGCTTTAACCCAGATTTCAAAATAATCGGCATGCTCGGTAATACTGGAAATAGTCCCCACACCATCAACGTGGCCAGACACAATGTGGCCACCAAACCGGTCTGTCGGGCGCATGGCCTTTTCCAGGTTAACCTGAGAGCCAGCCCGGTAATGCGCAAAACCGGTCAGTCGGATCGTTTCTGACGAGACATCCGCGCAGTAATAATCTTCGCCGTATTCCACCACGGTCAGGCAAACACCATTGGTAGCAATGCTGTCACCTAAGGCAACATCACTCATATCCAGCTTGCCGGCAGAGACGGTAAGTCGAATATCCTCGCCGCGTCTGTCAAGTTGACGCAGAGTACCTAACGCCTGCACGATTCCTGTAAACATAGCTTTCCCGTTATTTGTTAAGGTGGCGGACCTGATAGGTCAGCCGTATATCCTGCCCTACCTGAACCTGTTCGGTCAGGCACAGCTCAATGGCATCATCAAGACTGGTCAGCTCGCCCAGCGACACCATACTGCGACCTCTGTCGCCCAGTAGCTTAGGGGCCTGATACACAATTAATTCATCGACTTCGCCAGCCAGTAACAACGCACCAGCCAGATCCGGTCCGGCTTCAACCCAGACTTCGTTGATATTACGCTGAGCCAGCATGGTTAACATAGCAGATAGGTCCAGTTTGCCATTTTGCAATGGTACCGGTACATGTTTTATTGCCCCGGGCTGATCATCTCCAACCATGCGCCATGTTTCATAACCGTCACTGAACAGCTGCAATGTGTCTGGCAGGCTGGCGTTGCTGTCTATCACTACCCGAACCGGTTGACGAATTTCGGCCAGCGGATAGTCGGTAAACCCGGCCTGTTCAGGGCGCACCAATAAACTGGGATTATCAGCCAGTGCCGTGCCTGAGCCGGTCAGCACCGCACAGCTTGCGGCACGATAATGCTGCACGTCACGGCGTGCCTGAGGGCCGGTAATCCACTGACTCTTACCATTTGCCAGCGCGATTTTACCATCCAGACTGGCTGCCAGCTTTACGGTCACAAAGGGCTTCTGGGTTACCATGCGTTTAATAAACCCACGGTTCAGAGCAGCCGCCTCCGCCGCCAGTATGTCACTCACCACTTCAATACCGGCCTGTTGCAATTTTTCAATTCCCCGCCCGCTGACCTGCGGATTAGGGTCCGTCATGGCAATCACCACCCTTGCCACGCCGGCTTTCACCAGGGCTTCAGCACACGGTGGTGTACGCCCGTAGTGACTACACGGCTCCAGTGTGACATAAGCGGTGCCCCCAGCCGCGCGCGCGCCTGCCTGCTGCAGAGCATGAACCTCAGCATGGGGAGTACCAGCCTGCAGGTGTGCGCCCTGACCGGCCAGGTTACCCTGACTGTCCAGAATCACACAGCCTACACGAGGATTAGGAGAGGTAGTATACCGGCCACGGCGGGCCAGTTTGATGGCTTGTGCCATCCAGATGTAGTCTTGTTCTACGGCAGAAGATGGCAAAGCAGTGTGAGTCATTGCGGTGTTAGTCGCCTAGTCGTGCGATTTCCTCACCAAATTCACGGATATCTTCAAAGGAACGGTACACTGAGGCAAATCGCACATAGGCGACTTTATCCAGCTCTTTTAAGGCGCTCATTATCAGATTACCCAGCAATTCGCTGGACACTTCCCGCTCACCGGTGGCTCGCAGTTTGGATTTTAAAGACAGTACGCACTGCTCGACCTTTTCGGTACTGACCGGTCGCTTTTCCAGCGCCCGTTGCAGCCCGGCCCGCAGTTTGTCTTCATTGAAAGGTTCGCGGGAGCCATCCCGCTTAATTACCCTTGGCATAACCAGTTCGGCGCTTTCAAACGTGGTGAAGCGCTCATGGCATACCAGACATTCACGACGGCGGCGCACCTGTTGCCCTTCTGCAACCAGCCGGGAGTCAATGACTTTAGTTTCCTGTTCGGAACAAAATGGGCAAAACATGGTGTGTCCTTAAGCGTCGGGGGCGTTGCCCCCCAATCGCAAAATAGGAACAACGCCGCGAATCAGATTAACCGTAAACCGGGAACTGTTCGCACAGAGCAACAACTTCCTGTTTAACACGGTCAATAACGCTGTCATCGCCCATGTTATCCAGTACATCAGCAATCCAGGTGGCAACCTGTTTAGCCTGCTCTTCACCAAAACCACGACGGGTAATCGCCGGGCTGCCGATACGCAGACCGCTGGTTACAAACGGCGAGCGAGGATCGTTAGGCACAGCGTTTTTGTTCACTGTGATGTTGGCACGGCCCAGCGCAGCATCAGCATCTTTACCGGTAATGTCTTTATCAACCAGATCCAGCAGGAACAGGTGATTGTCCGTACCGCCAGACACGATGTTATAACCGCGCTCCTGCATCACAGCGACCATTGCTTTGGCATTTTTTACAACTTGCTGCTGGTAGGTTTTAAACTCTGGCTGCAGCGCTTCTTTAAACGCCACCGCTTTAGCGGCAATTACGTGGCACAGCGGGCCACCCTGATTACCCGGGAATACCGAGCTGTTCAGCTTTTTATAAATGGTTTCATCGCCACAGGCTGACAGAATCAGACCACTACGCGGACCTGCCAGAGTTTTGTGCGTGGTGGTGGTGACCACATGGGCATGCGGCAGTGGATTAGGATAGACGCCAGCGGCAATCAGTCCGGCCACGTGAGCCATATCCACCAGCAGGTAAGCACCCACTTTGTCAGCGATTTCGCGGAAACGCGCCCAGTCCACGATACCAGAATAGGCAGAGAAACCACCGATAATCATTTTTGGCTTGTGTTCCAAAGCCAGCGCTTCTACCTGCGCATAATCAATCTCGCCGGTTTCGTCATTCAGACCATACTGTACAGCATTGTAGGTTTTGCCGGAAAAGTTAACATGCGCACCGTGCGTCAGGTGTCCGCCGTCAGCCAGGCTCATTCCCAGTACCGTGTCGCCAGCGTCCAGCAGAGCCATGAATGCTGCTGCATTAGCCTGCGAACCAGAGTGCGGCTGCACGTTGGCATACTCGGCGCCAAACAGCGCTTTGGCACGGTCAATTGCCAGTTGCTCAACCACGTCAACGTGCTCGCAACCACCATAATAACGCTTGCCCGGGTAACCTTCGGCATACTTGTTGGTCAGCTGTGAACCCTGCGCTTCCATTACACGTGGGCTACAGTAGTTTTCAGAGGCAATCAGCTCAATATGATGTTCCTGACGGGTGGTTTCTTTGGCCATGGCATCGGCCAGCTCCGGATCAAAATCCGCAATCGTCATTTCGCGAGGTAACATGGAGGCTCCTTAACAGCAGTTGAAATGGCGTAAAAATGAACGCCTATTCTATTCATTTTAGGCAGCAAGTATACTGCTTTATGGCCGTTTGCTTACAAACGGCCGTGGTACGATCTGTTGGTGGTCAGTCAGGTGTCTTTTGCCGCCGACTTTTCAAGGGTTTTAACCCGGTCGAACAGGCTGCCAATCTGGTTCAGGCGTACGGTATTTTTGCGCCAGTCCAGGTTTTTCATGGCCGGCTGACCCGAAGAATATAAACCCGGCTCAGTGATGTCCTGCACAATCATGGTATAACCGGTCACCTGTACGTTATCGGTAATGGTAATATGGCCGTTAATTCCCACACCACCACCAATAATCACATACTTACCAATATTCACCGAGCCGGCGATACCGGTTGCTCCGCAAATGCATGAGTGATCACCCACCACGCAGTTGTGGCCAATCTGAACCTGATTATCCACAATCACATTTTTGCCAATTAGCGTATCTTCCATAGCGCCACGGTCAATACTGCTGGACGCACCTATCTGACTGTCATCGCCAATCTGCACTGAACCGGTTTGCGGGATGGGGATCCACACGCCTTTATCGTTAGCATAACCAAAACCAGACGCCCCTATCACGGTCTGCGAATGAATGGTGACCCGCTTACCAATGTTCACATCGTGATAGATAGTAACATTAGGGTAAATAGTAGTATCTGCACCGATGTGCGCGCCTTTACCAATTACGGTATTGGCACCGATGACGACATTGTCACCCAGCACGGCATTGTCTTCAATTATCACATTATGACCCAGTGAGACATCGGCGCCGACTGACGCGGATGAGGCTATGACCGCACTGCTGGCAATACCACTGGCTACCGCCGGCGTAGTGTCAAACAGCTGAGCGATATAGGCAAACGCGGCATGCGGGTTGCCGTGAACCAGTGCAGGTACCGGGCTGTCGTTGCGCATTTTTTCATGCAGAATTACCGCCCCGGCACCGGTATCGGCCAGTTGCGGCTTGTATTTTGTATTGGTTAAAAATGAGATTTGCTGGCAGCTGGCACCTGACAGCGTGCCGACGCCGCTAAGCTGTACCTGCCCATCTCCCTGCACTTCACCGCCGACATGCTCGGCCAGTTCTGCCAGGGTATATGAGCGTTTACCTGCTGAGGTCATAGAACATCCTCTTGATGTGAATTCGCAATCTGGTTGATATGTTAATCCAAAATGGCTGTCGAGTCGCCCGCGCAGGGCAACAAAAACCATTTTCGTCGTGTTTATGTATGAAATTTCATCATTCACCGAAGGTTGTGGCGGACTTTACTGGTGAAGCGACCGTCAAAAGCTATACAATAACGTTTTATTCAGGTTTATTCAGGCAAGGACAAAGCATGTCTCAATACGTTTATTCCATGCATCGGGTAGGCAAAGTTGTACCGCCTAACCGTCAGATTCTTAAAAATATCTCGCTGAGCTTTTTCCCCGGCGCCAAGATTGGTGTGCTGGGTCTCAATGGCGCGGGTAAATCTACCCTGCTGCGCATTATGGCTGGCGTTGACACCGACATTGAAGGTGAAGCCCGTCCGATGCCGGGCATCAATATTGGCTATCTGCCACAGGAGCCACAGCTGGATGAGTCAAAAGATGTGCGTGGCAATATCGAAGAAGCCGTGGCTGATGTCACCCATGCGCTAAAGCGTCTGGACGAAGTGTATGCTGAATACGCTGCCGAAGATGCGGACTTTGATGCACTGGCAAAAGAACAGGGTGAACTGGAAGCGATCATCCAGGCCAAAGATGGACACAATATCGAAAATACCCTGGAGCGCGCGGCCGATGCCCTGCGTTTGCCGCCGTGGGACGCCGATGTGAGCAAGCTGTCAGGGGGTGAACGTCGCCGGGTGGCACTATGTCGCCTGTTGTTGGAAAAACCCGACATGCTACTGCTGGACGAGCCTACCAACCACCTGGATGCCGAATCTGTCGCCTGGCTGGAGCGCTTCCTGCACGACTACGAAGGCACCGTGGTAGCCATTACCCACGATCGTTATTTCCTGGATAACGTAGCCGGCTGGATTCTGGAACTGGACCGCGGTGAAGGGATTCCGTGGGAAGGTAACTACTCGTCCTGGCTGGAACAGAAAGACAAGCGACTGGAGCAGGAAGAACGTACAGAAAATGCGCGTCAGAAGTCGATTAAGCAGGAGCTGGAATGGGTGCGCTCTAACCCGAAAGGCCGTCATGCCAAATCCAAGGCCCGGATGAACCGGTTTGAAGAACTGTCGACCGCTGATTATCAAAAGCGTAACGAAACCAACGAATTGTTCATCCCGCCGGGTGAGCGTTTAGGTGACAAGGTCATTGATGTTACCAACCTGCACAAATCCTATGGCGAGCGCGTGCTGATTGATGACATGAATTTCTCCATTCCCAAAGGCGCGATTGTCGGTATTATCGGTCCCAACGGCGCGGGTAAATCGACCCTGTTCCGCATGTTAAACGGTCAGGAACAGCCTGACTCGGGAACGATTGAGCTTGGCGAAACCGTTAATCTGGCCAGTGTTGATCAGTTCCGCGATCACATGAACGAAAATAATACGGTATATAAAGAAATTTCTGACGATCAGGATGTTATCCGAATCGGTAACTTTGAAATTAACAGCCGTGCGTACTGCAGCCGTTTTAACTTTAAGGGCACCACGCAGCAGAAGTTCATCAAGGACTTGTCAGGCGGTGAGCGTAATCGTGTGCATCTGGCCAAACTGCTCAAAGCCGGTGGCAACGTACTGCTGCTCGATGAGCCAACCAACGACCTGGATGTGGAAACCTTGCGGGCGCTGGAAGATGCGTTACTGGAATTTCCTGGCTGTGCCATGGTTATCTCGCATGACCGCTGGTTCCTTGACCGGGTAGCCACACATATTCTGGATTACCGTGATGAAGGTAAAATTAACTTCTTCGAAGGTAACTATAATGATTATGAAACCTGGCTGAAAGAAACCTATGGTCAGGATGTGGTTGAGCCGCATCGCCTGAAGTACAAGCGTATGACCAAAAAATAAGGGGCAATAACCCGCTTATTTGCAGAGCCGGTGTAGCGATACACCGGCTTTTTTATTGTCCGGCGCCGGGTAAACACGGATCAGACAAGGTTGCAGGCTGGCCAAAAACAGGTTACACCTGAAGTATAAAGCGTTAAACATTATCTCGGAGAGACCATGTCAGACAAACGTCACGTTCATCGTGTTGCCTTGAATATTCAGGGACAACTGGGCCACGGTGATATTTTTGTGCCGGTAATTATTGAGGATGTTTCATTTAAGGGTCTGCGCCTTCGCGCCGAAGAAGCGGAAATAGATGTCCTGCCCTTTGACTCTCATGAGCCTTACCACATTGTCTTTTTAACCGACGAACAGCAGCCCCTGCTGGAGGCCTGGCTTGAACAGCTATACCGGCAGACAGATTCCCGTAAGTCGACCATCGCCATTGGCTGCAAGGTACATCATATTGAACTGGAAAATCTGGCTGTCCTGCGCCGCTTAATTGAGCTGAACAGCGGCGACAGTGATATGACAGCCCACGATTTGGATGCGCTGGTCGATGCGGTTTACGACACCGCCTCTAATGCTTCAGACAACTGAGTTACCGGTACAATTTCAATGCCTGCCGGTGCCGTTTTTGGCGCATTGGATTTAGGTACGATAGCCCGTTTAAAGCCATGCTTTGCAGCCTCTACAATCCGCTCAGAGCCATTAGGTACCGGTCTGATTTCACCGGCCAGCCCCACCTCACCAAAGACAATTAAATCTCTGGGCAGGGCATTATTTCTGAAGCTGGATACCATGGCCAGCAGCAAGGCCAGATCGGCGCTGGTTTCGGACACCTTCACCCCACCAACCACGTTCACAAACACGTCCTGATCGCTCATCTGAATATTGCCATGGCGATGCATAACCGCCAGCAGCATCACCAGCCGGTTTTGTTCCAGCCCCACCGCCACCCGGCGCGGATTAGACAGCTGGGAATAGTCAACCAGCGCCTGAATCTCTACCAGCAGCGGACGGGTGCCTTCCCATATCACCATGACACTGGAACCGGGCGCCTGGTTTTCGCCCCGGCTTAAAAAAATGGCTGACGGGTTACTTACTTCCTTCAGGCCTCTTTCTGTCATACCGAACACACCCAGCTCGTTGACTGCGCCAAAGCGGTTTTTATGACTGCGTAATGTTCGAAAACGGCTGTCGCTTTCCCCTTCCAGCATCATTGAACAGTCGATGCAGTGCTCCAGAACCTTGGGCCCGGCCAGATTGCCGTCTTTGGTCACATGACCAACAATAAACATGGCAATGTGATGCTGCTTGGCAAACCGGGTCAGGTAGGCGGCACTTTCGCGCACCTGCGAAACACTGCCGGGAGCCGATTGCACATCGGCCACATGCATCACCTGAATCGAGTCAATGACCATAATTTTAGGCTGCTGCTCTAAGGCCAGCTGACACACGGTTTCCACATTCGTTTCAGCCAGCATCATCAGATTGTCATCCGGCAGGCCCAGACGTTTGCCGCGCATAGCGACCTGCTGCAGTGACTCCTCGCCGGTGACATACAGGGCGTTATGCTGTCCGGCCAGTTGACACATTACCTGCAGTAATAAAGTACTTTTTCCCGCTCCGGGCGAGCCGCCGATAAGTATGGCCGAGCCCGGTACAATACCGCCACCCAGCACCCGGTCCAGTTCTTTAAAACCGGATGAAAACCGGGGTAGCGCTTCTAAATCAATCGCATTGAGTTTTTCAATTTTAGCGGTGGTTTGTCCGGCATAACCGGCCAGCCCGCGGCGCTCAGCTTTGGCCGGGCTCACCACAAATTCAGAAATGGTGTTCCAGCCTTTACATTCAGAACACTGTCCCTGCCAACGGGGAAACTCGGCCCCGCAATCAGAACACACATACGCAGTTTTTCGTTTGGCCATAAACTATTTTCACTTCAAATATTTCAGAGTATTCTACACTGATAAGAGGTAACCTGCATGCTGGCCATTGGAATTAACAATCTGATTCGTTCGGCAAAATACTAAACGAAGGTTGAATGCCGCCGGGGTTTAAGATGCAGGTCAGATTGCCGATATACAATAAAACGCATAAAAAACAGAATAAGTTGTAAACGCTTTATGAATGATGATCTCAGCCGGTATCGCGGGATAATAGAAGAGTTAAAACCCTATGCATCACGTTCTGATTTAAATCAGAAGGTGAACGAGCTGGCTGCTCACCTGCCCAATGACAAACGCTTTCTGATTAAAATGGAAGTCAAACGCCTGGCCCGCCCGTGTATGCGCTCGGTGGATTTGCGCGGTCACGTCAATGCAGAATGCCGGCTATACGAATTTGGTGGCGTCAGTCATTATCTGGATGATCTGGCAATTCAGACATTTGAAAAACAGGTCGGTATTTTTGGTCAGTTTACCTTCGGCGTGTATGAAGCGGTGATGGAGACGGAAAATAACTTCCGGGTCATGCGGGAAAAAGCCGAGCAGCAAGAAAAGCAAGAGGCCAGACAGCAAAAAGAAAATTCCCACGCGCTGGCGCTGGAAAAATACACCGTCCCTGTGGTAAACCTGTTGTCCTATGCCCGCCGTCAGCACGAGCGAATGAATTTTGCTGTTTCGGTGGAGCTGGTCACCTCTCAGGAAGTGCACTGGCACGGTAACAGTGTGGATATTTCCACCGAAGGCTTACAGGTAAAGCTGGGCCAGGAAGCACAAGTTGAGCGCAATGAACTGGTCGAAATCTTCTTTCGGGGATTAGAAGAAGAGTTTGCGATGGATAAAAAGCGCGGCATCGTTTATGAAGTGCTGAAAATTGTTGAAAAAAACGACTTTAAATATCTGATGCTAAAGCGTGCCAGTGAAATTCCCAATCCCCCGTTTGACAGCTTTCTGGAAAACTTTATTCATGGCAACAAACGCCGCTATAAAGTAAATATGGCCAACACTATTGATGCCATTTTTAATAAAACCGTAGAGCAGTTTTTATCGCCGCGCAGCCCCTCCTTGCCCTTGTTTGCAGAAATTCAGGATGGCCGCCTGGTTGCGCGCTATGCGATGCAAAATGAAATCAATACCGAGATTCTGGATTACTGGCGCGATGAGGAAGAAGTTCTGCGTATTGGTTATCTGGCCAACCCGAATCGTCTGGCGTGGATGGCCAAGCAGCCTGCCGGCCAGCAGGAAATGTATGTTTTTGCCTTTACTCATCTGCAAAATGAAAAAGTCTATTTTTACTCCGCCTCTACCGTTGAGCTGATGTTAAAGCCCGAGTTGCGTCATGCTTATCTTGGTTTTGGCTCCAGAAAAGTCAGCTGGCGGGTGTTCAAGCTGACCATGTCTTCCATGTCGGCCGATCAGGCCCACTCGCCGTTGTCGATTCCTGATACTGTCAGTAATAAAGTAAAGCACCTGAATCAGGCGCCATCTGCTCGTCTGATGAGCAAGCTGAAAAAATTGCGCTTCATTGTTCATGTCACCGATATTACCTCTGACACCGGCCAGCGCCATTATAACCAGTACCGGTTCAGCCGTGATAATCTGACTAACCTGCGTATTTTCGGTCACGCCCGGAATAAGCCACCGGCAGAAACCACCACCTATCGTTATCACTACCAGGATAAGCGTATGGAAAAACGCTATCTGTTGCGCACCGGCATTACAGTGCGGGATGTGTATAGCGGTGAAAGCTGGCAGGGCGTCAGTGAGGATATTTCAGTACGCGGCCTGCGGATCGAGCTGGCTTCTGAATTTTCCGGTAACAGCGAAGCCCAGCTTGAGATTGGCTTTCCCAAACTGCAGCCCCTGACCGACAAATTTGATGTGATGGCACTGCAATACCGCATTATTCATCACAATGACGAAAAGAATATTCTGCACTTAAAAGCGGTGGAGGGTCAGGATGGCGCCATTGCCCGCAATTTTTTCACTGAGCTTATCAAGCGTAATAAAAACGCGCTGGAAGAATACCCGGAAGGCGAAGATATGCCGGGAATGGGGCATGCTTTGCGTTGCATCAATGCCAAAAACACCCCGTCGCTGGCATTTGTAATGACAAAAGAAGGGGCGCGCTATCTGCCGATGGCGGCGATTGTCAATCGCCGGGATGAAAGTATTAATCATGTTGCAGCGTTACGCGGAACTGAGCACCAGCTGAATTTTGAGTTTATGTTCCGGGACCGCAATCTGGAAACACCGTTTATTCAGCATGGCATTCGCCAGATAAAGCTTGAACATCTGCCCATCCGCCAGGAGCTCTACATTGCTTTTGACCCTTCCCAGAAAGAAGGCCGAATGGCTATTCTGCCCCGGTTTGATACCCGATTTATCAGCGATGACACGCGCATCAATTTCATTGAGCAGGCGATGGAGCGCGGACAGTTTATTGCCCTGCATGTACTGTTGACCACCACCGGCAAGCCGGACATGGAATTACTGGAAGCAGAAATGAGCTATGTCAGTATGTACGCGATTCACCGGGCCAAGGAACTGGAAGCGCGGCTGTGGAGCATCATGGCCTGTGCACATCTGGTCGACATTACCGAAGAAGTCCTTGGCCGGTACAATATCGACCCGGAAAAAATACGCCAGAACCGGCAGTTTAACCACGCTGATGCCGGCTCTGTGATTTCGCCGCTATTACAGGCTTAACAGTTCAGATAATACAGCAGGCCGTGTAAACCGGTGTATCGCACCGCCACATCAGCCTGCTGATTGACAACTGGCTTAGCATGACAGGCTACGCCCAGTGCTGCTTCTTCCATCATCAGCAGGTCGTTGGCTCCATCGCCCATCGCTATCGTCTGCTGCGGGGCGATATCAAACTCTATGGACAGGGCCTGCACTTTTTGCGCTTTGACCTGCGCATTCACAATCTCGCCTTCGACCGTGCCGGTAAGCTTTTCGTCAGTCACACCTAATACATTGGAAAACGCCGCATCCAGGCCCAGACGGTTTTTCAGGTGATTGGCAAAATAGGTGAAACCACCAGATGCAATGGCCAGCTTCCAGCCGCGCATTTTCAGCTCCCGTAATAAAGCCTGCACGCCCGGCATCAGTGGCAGGCTGTCACGTAACTGCGCCAGACGGCTAACCTCAACACCACGCAGACACCCCACCCGGGTGTTCAGGCTCTGATTAAAATCCAGCTCCCCGCGCATTGCTTTGGCCGTCACCGCAGCCACCTCGTCTTTGACGCCGGCCAGGCTGGCAATCTCATCAATACATTCCATCTGGATAAGTGTACTGTCCATATCCATGACCAGCAGGCCCGGCTGCTGCAGGCTGGGCGCATTGCGCACCACGCCCACATCAACCCGGTACACATCGGCAATTTCAGCCAGTACGCTGTTAACCTGCTGCGGGTTGTGCACCGTGGCCTGACCGGTCAGCACAGTTTCACCGAATTGCCCACAAAACGGGTGACGCCGTATATTTGTCACGCTCAGTACATCGGCAAGGGCTTTTACGATGCCTTCAACCTGATGTAATGTGAGAGACTGGGCAAACATCACCAGCTGCGCATCGGTGGCAGCATCAAGTGGCGTGTCATAACGCTGCCAGCCTTCATCAAGAAGAGTCAGATAAGCGCCGGTAGGCAAAGTATCGGTTAAAAACGAATGTTGATGACGCTGCTCGTCAGTTACGGCAATGATGGCCACACTGTCCCCTGCTTGTTGAAAAAAATAGAAGCATTATCCTACCTTATGCTGCCGGCAAGCGGAATAACCCTTGGCAAGGGAACGTTATTCTTCTAGGGTATCGGTATCCTTTTTTTGCAGTCAGGTGATCATGTCCACTCATCCAGGCGATAAGCGTACCGATAAAACCGCCAGCGAGCAGCACAGCCAGGCCTATAAGCGCTTTTTGCATGCTGTGGTGGTCATTTGTGTGGCCGGACTGATTCTGCTAAGTATTCAGCTTTACAATCAGCAGCAACAACGCTGGCTGGAACATGATATTGATGAGCCCGGCGATGTTCTGGCCCGGCACTATGCCGCCATGCTGGCGCCGGCGTTAGGCAGTGAGAATGCCCCCCTGCTGCAACACGCCATGGCCACGCTGGAGGCGGAGCCGGCGGTGATGCAGGCATCGTTGTTTGATGCCCAGGGACGTCAGCGGGTACCGGCCTATCCGGCGGCTCCCCTGCCCGAGTCTGTCCGGCACAGTGAACAGGGTCTGGTGGTGCATCTTAGTGATATTAAAAATAACAGTGGTGCGGTGATTGGCTACCTGCGCGTTGTGTCGGTGCCGCCGCCCACCGATATGCTGCCAGCCCGGGGCGGACTGGATATGGTGATGATGGGTGCCATTATCGCTATTATTGCTTTTATTGCCGGCGTCTATATTGCCAGGGCTTTTTATAAGCTGCGGCCGTTTATTACCCGTCGTTATCAGGTATGGTCAAGACGCTGGTCGGGTCATTAAGTTTGAACAGGCGTCGATAATTATCGGTGGTTTGCCGAATGACCTCGGCCACCGGCAACGCTTTTAGCTGCGCCAGAGCGCTTGCGATATCCATCAGATACTGTGGGCTGTTACGTTGCCCCTGCCGGCCATTCACCGGCATGTCTGGCGCATCGGTTTCCAGTACCAGTGAGGTCAGAGGCATGGCGGCAATGGTGTCGCGGGTCTTACGCGCCCGCGGATAGGTGATGGTTCCCCCTACCCCCAGCAAAAAGCCGGCATTTTCATATTTGCGGGCATCCTGCAGACTGCCGGAAAACGCATGGACAATCCCGCCACCGGTAAACCCGGTTTGACTGATCAGCCCCAGCAGGCGGTGATGGGTTTTACGGTGATGCAGAATAACCGGCAGGTGCAGGTTAGCCGCAAGGCTAAGCTGGGCGCTGAACAAGGTTTCCTGTTGCTCAGAGGCAATATCCACTGTGGCATCCAGACCAATTTCTCCCACCGCCACTGCCTGTTCACCGCTATTGGCAAAATGGGTTTCCAGTGCAGTCAGCCCGGCAGTATTAAGGGTATCGTGAAAGTAGGGGTGCAGCCCAAAAGCCAGGTCAATATCGTTGAACCGGGCGGCAATCTGTTGTTGCCGCATCCAGCCTGAAGGCGTGGTGCCGGGTATAAGAAAGCGGGTAACGCCAGCTTGCCGACTGGCAGTAATGACCTGTTCCAGGTCATTATCAAAGGCAGCTAAATCGAGATGGCAGTGACTGTCAGTTAACATTCTGTTGGCGCTTTTTTCACTGCCGGAACAAGGCTCACGGCATCAGACGGGCGGTGGTCCAGTTGCCATCGGCCTGCAGATTGTATTCAAACCGGTCATGCAGGCGGTGTTCTCCGCCCTGCCAGAACTCTATCTGGTGGGGCACAATCAAAAAGCCACCCCAAAAGTCAGGCACAGGAAGCTGCTTGTCAGCAAACTTTGCTTTTAGCTGGCTAAACTGAGTCATCAGCAGTTCGCGGGTTTTCACCGGCTGACTTTGTCTGGATGCATAGGCTGCCAGCTGGCTGTCTTTAGGCCGTGAAAAGAAATAATCGGCGTTTTGTTTGAGACTCAGCTTGTGCGCCGTACCGCATATCCGCACCTGGCGCTCCATAAAAAACCAAGGAAAATGTAATGACACCCTGGGATTGTCAGACAACTCCTGTGCTTTACGCGACCCCAGGTTGGTAAAAAACGTAAATCCCTGCTCACTGACATCCTTAAGCAGCACAATGCGCTGTGAAGGCTGGCCGCTGGCATCTACCGTAGCTACCGTCATGGCAGTTGGATCCGGGATACTCGCTTCAATTGCTTCATCCAGCCACTGTTTGAACAGACTGACCGGATGTTCGGACAAATCTTTTTCAGTCAGCGTTCCCATAGAATACTGACGGCGCATATCTGAAATTGCCATGTGCAGCTCCGGTGTTAGTCTTCGCCATACCCCAGTGAACGCAGTGCCCGCTCGTCGTCGGCCCAGCCCTGTTTCACTTTCACCCATAATTCAAGAAACACCTTGGTATCAAACAGGCGCTCCATATCCAGTCGGGCCTGCTCACCAATCGTTTTAAGGTGCTGACCACCTTTACCGATAATCATGCGCTTCTGACTTTCCCGCTCAACCAAAATCAGGCCATTGATACGAAACACGCCATTTTCGGTCATTTTGAACTGCTCAATTTCAACCGTGGTTGAATAAGGCAGCTCATCGCCGGTGAATCGCATCAGCTTTTCGCGAATAATTTCGGCGGCCATAAACCGGCTGGAGCGGTCAGTAATATAATCTTCGGGGAAGAAAAACTCACTTGGTGGCAGGCTTTGTTTTACCAGATCACGCAGCGCATCTACCTGGCGACCCTGTTTAGCGCTGACCGGAATAATATGCGCAAAATCATGTTTTTCAGCCAGCTGCTGGATATGGCCAATCAGCTGCTCTTTTTCCTGAACTTTGTCGACCTTGTTGATGACCAGATAAACAGGCAGATTTGCCTGAGCTACCTTGGTCAGCACCATGTCATCTTCCGGGCCCCAGCGGGTGCCTTCCACGACCAGCAGAATCAGTCCCACTTCAGCCAGTGAACTGGATGCAGCCCGGTTCATAAACCGGTTGATGGCCCGTTTTTCTTCTTTGTGCAGCCCCGGGGTATCCACATAGATGGTTTGATAATCATCTTCAGTGTCAATACCTAAAATACGGTGGCGGGTGGTTTGCGGCTTACGTGACGTAATACTGACTTTCTGGCCCAGCAACCGGTTCAGTAAGGTGGATTTACCCACGTTAGGGCGGCCAACAATGGCAACCAGACCACAATGTGTCTGAGGATCATCCAGTTGCATTTTCAAGTTTCTCCAGCATGAGTTTCGCAGCTTGCTGCTCGGCTTTACGGCGGCTATTGCCCGACGCAATGACCGGTGTATCAATTGCTGTAACAGTACAGCTTACTTCAAAGGTCTGGGCGTGGTCTTTACCACTGATATTGACCACTTCGTATACCGGTAGCGGCATTCTGCGTGATTGCAAAAACTCCTGTAACCGGGTTTTGTTGTCTTTGGGATGCTCATTAGGATCCAGCGCAGCAAAACGATCTTTCCACAGGCTCAGTATAACCCGGCGTACCGTGTCGATGCCTGCATCCAGATAAATTGCTCCCAACACCGCTTCTACAGCATCGGCTAAAATAGAGCTGCGGCGGTGACCGCCGCTTTTCAGCTCGCCCTGTCCCAGTTTAAGCAATTCACCCACTTTGGCTTCGCGAGCCAGTTCTGCCAGCGTTTCACCTTTTACCAGCGTCGAGCGCATCCGGGTGAGTTTACCTTCCGGTACGGTGGGAAATGCGGCGTACAAGGCATCCGCGATTATCATACCCAGAATGGCATCGCCCAAAAACTCGAGCCGCTCGTTATGCAGCTTTGCCGCACTGCGATGAGTCAGCGCCTGCTCAAGCAGCGTCTCATCTGTAAATCGATAATCCAGTACGCGGGATAGATGTGCGTAACGGTCAATACCCTGCATTATTCAATGCCACCAATTCGGTTAAAGCGCACACCGGTGGGAACCCAGGTCGGGATCCAGTCTTGTGGTGAGCGTTCAAATTCAAAACTTATCCAGATTGCCACTGCCTTACCGACCAGGTTGGCATCAGGTACAAAGCCCCAGTAACGGCTGTCACGGCTGTTGTCGCGGTTGTCACCCATAACAAAGTATTGTCCTTCCGGGACTTTCCACTCGTTGCTACGTGTGCCCGGCTGGGTGTAAAAGCGCATGGACTGGTCCTGACGGGTAGGATGGCGTAATGTGTCGTGTGTTACATCCCCCAGTGTTTCGGTGTAGCGTAACAACGGTGCCATGCGCTGAACAAACTCACCACGGCTTTTAAACTCAACCGGTACCGGCGTCAGCTTTTTACATTCATTGTCGTTACTACCGGTGCACTGTGGCCGGATAAACAGCTGTTTGTTTTCATACACCACGGTATCGCCGGGCATGCCAACCACCCGCTTGATGTAGTCCACATTCGGGTTTTCAGGATACTTGAACACCACCACATCACCACGTACCGGCTCTCCGGTTTCAATAAACTTATGGCGGACGACTGGATCTTTTAATCCATAGGCAAATTTCTCAACCAGAATGAAGTCGCCTACCAGCAGAGTCGGCATCATTGAGCCTGACGGAATCTGAAACGGTTCATAAATAAATGAACGCAAGACTAGCACAAAGGCAATGACCGGAAAGGTTTGCTGGGCCGTGTCGACCCAGTATGGTATTTCCGCCTCGCTACCGCCGGTTTTACTGGCCTTACGCTTTGGTGCCCAGATAAATTTATCCAGTAACCATACTACGCCGGTAATAACCGTCAGAATGACCAGCAGTATCGAGAAGTAATTTGCCATGTTTTATTTTCCAACCTTCAGTATTGCAAGGAAAGCGTCCTGTGGCAGTTCCACATTCCCTACCTGTTTCATCCGTTTTTTACCTTCTTTCTGCTTTTGCAGCAGCTTTTTCTTCCGGCTCACGTCACCGCCGTAACATTTCGCAATAACATTTTTACGCAGCTGTTTGACCGTACTACGCGCCACGATATGGTTGCCAATGGCAGCCTGAATCGCAATATCAAATTGCTGTCTGGGGATCAGCTCGCGCAGTTTCTCGACTAACTCGCGACCACGGCCCTGACTGTTTTCACGGTGGGTAATGATAGCCAGTGCGTCAACCCGCTCACTATTGATCAGAATGTCCACCCGTACCATGTCAGAGGCTGTAAACTTCTTAAAATTGTAGTCCAGTGACGCAAAACCACGGCTGGTAGATTTAAGACGGTCAAAGAAATCCAGGACCACTTCAGCCATTGGTATTTCATAGGTCAGCGCTACCTGATTACCGTGATATGCCATATTCGTTTGCATACCGCGCTTCTCTACGCACAGCGTAATAACGTTACCCAGGTATTCCTGAGGAACCAGGATGTTGGCTTCTACGATAGGCTCGCGAATCTCTTCAATGTCATTTACCGGTGGCAATTTAGACGGACTGTCCACAACCATGGTTTCACCACGGGTGGTCAGCACTTCATAAATTACTGTCGGGGCGGTGGTAATAAGGTCAAGATCATATTCGCGTTCCAGTCGTTCCTGCACAATTTCCATATGCAGCATGCCCAGATAACCTATCCGGAAACCAAAGCCCAGTGCTGCTGAACTCTCAGGCTCGAAAAACAGTGATGCATCGTTTAACGACAATTTGCTCAGTGCATCGCGAAAATCTTCGTAATCATCAGAGCTGACCGGGAATACACCGGCATAAACCTGCGGCTTTACTTTTTTAAACCCAGGCAGCATTTTATCAGCAGGACGTTTTGCAGAAGTAATGGTATCACCTACCGGCGCACCCAGAATTTCTTTAATACCGGCAATAACAAAACCCACTTCACCGGCGCGAAGCACCTGAGTTTCTTTTTGTTTTGGCGTGAAAATACCGATTTTGTCGGCCTGATGAACATTGCCGTTAGACATGATCTGAATCTTATCTTTAGCCCGCAGTTCACCTTCAACTATTTTCACCAGCGACACTACGCCCTGATAGTTATCGAACCAGGAGTCGACAATCAGCGCTTTCAGCGGGGCTTCGCGATCACCCACCGGAGGGGGGATACGCTTAACAATTTCTTCCAGCACATCTTCAATACCTACACCCGTCTTGGCCGAACAACGCACCGCTTCCATGGCATCAATGCCCACAATATCTTCGATTTCCTGAGCAATCCGATCCGGATCGGCCTGGGGCAGGTCAATTTTGTTCAGAATAGGAACCACTTCCAGGTCCATATCAAACGCGGTATAACAATTGGCCAGCGTCTGTGCTTCTACGCCCTGCCCTGCATCAACAACCAGCAGCGCACCATCACAGGCTGCCAGCGAGCGGGATACTTCGTAGGAGAAGTCAACGTGCCCTGGCGTATCAATGAAGTTCAGCTGATAGGTTTCACCATCTTTTGCGGTGTAATCCAGTGTTACACTCTGTGCTTTGATAGTGATGCCGCGCTCACGTTCCAGATCCATAGAATCCAGAACCTGCTCGGCCATTTCACGGTCTGTCAGTCCCCCGCATACCTGGATCAGGCGATCAGAAAGGGTGGATTTACCATGGTCAATGTGCGCGATAATGCTGAAGTTACGAATGTGCGAATGTTGCATAATGCTGGAAGTTACCTGCAATAAGTCTATACGTTATAAATACTTTGCGATGGCAAAGACTGATCAGGCGTGGCCGCTAGAACGGATACCGTTAACGACAACGCAAAGCGAGCGGATTTTACCTATTTCTGCGAGGAAAAGCGAATTAGTCACGCGATTAGGAGGATAATTCATCGCAATCGGAACGCGGTTAAGTAATGTCGATCGCCTGAGCCGGAGTGCTGACAGACAGGATCACTGGAGCAAAACGTCCCTGATCCAGGGTTTTCAGATGCCCGGACACCAGCACAAAGCTGGCCAGAGTAATTAGGCCACTGCCTGCCACCACCAGCAGTTCAAAGTCGAGACCCACAGTTTTAAGAAGCTGAGTCAGACCCGCAGCTGAGAGCACCAGCGCCAAGAGCGGCGCCATATACAACCAGGCCGACGCACTCAGTACGCCCACCTCCGGCACACCGACCTGCACTACATCACCCACACTCACGGTCATGGGCGTCTGTACCTCAATTCGCTGAGTTTTGGGTGCCATTGCCCGAGAGATGACGCCGGAGCCACAATCATCTTTGGCCTGGCAACTTGAACAGGTTGATTTAATCGCGGCTTCTAAGGTGACAGTGTCGCCGCTAACGGCAACCACAGTAGCTGTTTCAGTGATCACGGTTGTGATTGACCTTTCATTGTCAGCGAACGCGCCATAGCGCTGGCAGTTTGCAAGGGGATCTCACCCACCACAGTCACCTGCGCTGATCCGTTCACCAGCGTTAAAAATGTATTGAGCTCATGGCGCAGGGCAATATCTGAGCCCAGACCATTTTTGGCAGGCTGCACATAAACCGAAATATCGACCAGCCCATCACTAAACATTTTATACTCTACCACCTGCCCTGTCATGGCCAGTCGGCGGATGTCGCTGGACACCTCATGCATACCGGCGGGCAAAAAGCCTACTTCCCAGTTATGTACCGGTTTACGGGTTGTTCCCATCGCCATCGCCTCAGGCAGTGACGACTGATTGACCCGGGAAAAATAAGGATGAGGCTGGTCAGTCATAGTCAGTGCAGTGACCTGGATCTGTTCAAGCACATTCCCCTGCAAATCAAGGGTATTAAGTTTAAGCAGCATACCGGTGTCTTCATCCAGCCATAGCTGGTAACTGAAGCGCGAGTTGTCGCGGCTGATGATACGCAGTTGCTGGGCGGTTTTACCCGAAATCCGGGCCCGGCCGACACTGACTACATCATACCCTTCCTGCAATAATTGTGGCTCGGTCAGCAGTTCTGGCGGAATTGGTCCGTGGATGGCGCTGGAGCGAATACTATAGGGCTGAACATCAGGTTCAAACACACTCACCACATCCCCTACCCGGATCTGTTCCTGCCCGGGACCGTTCTGCAAGTTTAACTGCTCCATCACCGTGCCATCTTCAAGCACAGCATGCCGCCACAGGTAAGGCACGGTCTCCTGCCCTGATAGAGTACGCACCATTGACACCTGAAAATTCCGGTTTTTCACTGTTGACGCTAGCTTGTCTAACCATTTGGAAGCGCTGAGCCGGTCCTGCTGCGTCGCGTCAGCCGATTCTGCACCGGACTGCTGCTGAGCGGACGTGGTCGGTTGGGTTTGTAAGGTTTGCGCAAGGCTTTGACCAGCAAAGCACATTGCCAGCGCCGCTACACAGGAAAGTGTCAGACGACGAAAAGAATACGCCCGGCCGTCGTTGGCCAGGCGCAGGGTTCGATTCCTGATTTTCATTCACTACCAGTTATTTTTGTGGCTCAGCATCCTGCGTTTGCACTGCGTTGTCCGCCGCTTGCTTCAGCTTCACCTGTTGTTCATGATCGGAAATTAACGCATTAATTTTACGCTTATTTTCCATCATTACAGCCATATCGTTACGCGACACCGGTCTGGACTGCTCCAGACTGACCGGGGCCAGCCCACCCTGTGTGCCAATTAACGGCGCTGCAGAGCCTGAAGCAGCGTCGGTTGGCGCTGGCTGATTCATTTGCTGAACGCCAAGAATCACCGCCATAGCCACTGATGCTGCTACCGCTAACTGACCAGTTTGCCGCGCAAACGGGGCTACACTGCCGCTCAGCAAACGTTTCAGACGTGAGCGCTTAGGTGCCATGATCGTCGGCTCATCATTTAGCGCTGCTGCCACCTGCGCTGTAATATCCAGCTGTGGTGCAACGGTCGCCTCCTGACGCAAGGTACTACGAATAACATGGTAGCGCTGCCACTTTGCCTGTAGCGCTTCGTCCTGCTTAATGGCTTGCAGGATCTCACTGCTGTCTATTTCGCCGTCCATGAAGGCTGACAGTTTTTCTTGCTGTTGTGTCATATAAACAAATCCTGATCAAATCTGATCGAACATCACCCTATCACAGCTTGTTAGTCCGAATCATTACAGAAAAGTTCAACTTTCTAACAAGGGTTGTAAAACTTTATCGATGGCTTCCCGGGCTCTGAAAATACGTGACCGTACTGTTCCCACCGGGCAACCCATCACATTTGCGATTTCTTCATAGCTTAGTCCTTCAATTTCACGCAGGGTAATTGCCATGCGCAAATCATCCGGTAGTTTTTCCACCACCCGAAACAAGGTACTTTCAATCTCTTGAGACAACAGACTACGTTCTGGCGTGGATTGCTCTTTGAGCGCATCACTGCCTTCATAATAGTCTGCTTCATCAGCGTCCACATCGCTGGCAGGGGGTTTTCGTCCCTGGGCAACCAGATAGTTTTTCGCACTGTTTACCGCAATCCGGTATAACCAGGTGTAAAACGCACTGTCGCCGCGAAAATTGGGTAAGGCACGATAAGCTTTAATAAAAGCGTCCTGAGTGACATCGGCTACATCACCACTGTTTTTCACGTAGCGAGAAACCAGATGCATCACCTTGTGCTGATACCGTGTAACTAACAGATTAAAAGCGTTTTTGTCGCCGCTTTGTACTTTTTCAACGATCTGTTGATCGGTAATCTGCTCGCTCATCTGAGCCCTATCTCCTTAACATCTACTACGCAATAGCTCACACAAGCATTAGGGTAGACTGTGATAAATCCAGAAAGTTCGCTGCGATTGACGATAAATTGCAAAATTCATCGGTCGAATGCAATTAAGCCCATTGTGTTTTACTGCTCATCCTTTAGACTTGCCGAACCTTAGCTTAATGAATACCCGCTAAAATACATGAATTCAGTGTCATCTTCACTACCTTCCGGAGAGTCACAGTCAATTGAACATAATTGTGACGTGCTAATCATCGGCAGTGGTGCTGCAGGTTTAAGTCTGGCTCTCAAACTGGCCGACCACTGCAATGTAATCGTACTTAGCAAAAGTGACCGTAACGAAGGCTCGACCCGCTATGCGCAGGGCGGCATCGCTGCGGTTTTCGATGAACAGGACTCTATCGACAACCACGTTGAGGACACCCTGAATGCCGGGGCCGGCTTGTGTGATGAGGCCGCCGTGCGCTTTACCGCCGAAAAAGCCAAAGAAGCGCTAACCTGGCTGATCAACTACGGTGTACCGTTCGATAAAGAAGAGAATGCCCAGGGTGAAGAACGTTATCACCTGACCCGTGAAGGCGGGCATAGCCATCGTCGAATACTGCATGCTGCTGACGCCACAGGAGAAGCCTTGCAGCTGACCCTGAACGATGCCGTGGCCAACCATCCGAACATTCACTTTTTTGAACGCTATAATGCCATTGACCTGATCCCGTCTAAAGCACGCCAGGGCAGCTGCAGTGGTGTATATGTGTGGAACCGCCAGCGCGAACATGTCGAAGTGATTCGGGCTCGCTTTATCACCCTGGCGACCGGCGGCGGCAGTAAGGTTTATCAGTACACGTCCAACCCCGATGTGTCCAGCGGTGACGGCATTGCCATGGCCTGGCGCGCCGGCTGCCGGGTGGCCAACATGGAATTTAACCAGTTTCACCCGACCTGCCTGTATCATCCGCAAGCACGCAATTTCCTGATCTCAGAAGCACTGCGCGGTGAAGGTGCCCAGCTGTGTCACGCTGATGGCACCCGGTTTATGCATAACTTTGATGAACGCGGCGATCTGGCCCCCCGGGACATTGTGGCGCGGGCCATCGACTATGAAATGAAGCGACTGGGTGCAGATTGCATGTATCTGGATATCAGTCACAAACCAGCCGACTTTATTGTTAAGCATTTTCCTAATATCTACCGTAAGTGCCGTGCTCTGGGTCTGGATATTACCCGTGAACCTATTCCGGTTGTGCCGGCAGCGCACTACAGTTGTGGCGGCGTCATGGTGGACTTCAATGCCCGCACCGATCTGGATAATGTTTATGCCATTGGTGAAGTGGCCTATACCGGTCTGCATGGGGCTAACCGGATGGCATCAAACTCGCTGCTGGAGTGCGTGGTGTACGCTGCCTCGGCGGCTGACCACATACTTGGCCGATTGCAGGATCCAGCGGGTGATGAGCCCATTGCGCCATGGGACGAATCTCAGGTCAGCAACTCAGATGAAGAAGTTATCATTCAACACAACTGGCATGAGTTGCGCCTGTTTATGTGGGACTACGTCGGCATTGTGCGCACCAATAAGCGGCTTGAACGGGCATTACGCCGAATTAACCTGCTGGAACAGGAAATTCAGGAGTATTACTCACACTTCCGGGTGTCTAATAATCTGCTGGAGCTGCGAAACCTGGTGACTGTGGCCGAGCTTATTGTACGCTGTGCCATGCAGCGTAAGGAAAGTCGAGGACTGCACTTTAACCTGGATTATCCGCACACCGAGGAAAAACCGGTGCCGACCATTTTGCGCCCATCCCGGCATTCCGCCCATTCGGTGCCCGGTACGCTGGGCCCCTAGCCTGCCGGCTATCATCCGATAGCTTGACGTGTCACTGGCTATAAAGGCCAGTGACACGGTTTGTCTCTTTTACGGTGAAAACGTCAGCGTCCCCTCCAAATGGGCTGCGCTCAGCGAGGTATTAGTAACAATGAACTCACGCTTACTGCTCTGGGGCGAGGCATATACCTGTGCTTTACCGGGTAACATCAGTGGCGACATAAACCGGTTTTCTAACAGCAATGAGCCAGATTGAGTTGCCGGGCCCTGCCAGGCATCTTTGAGGATCACGGAGCCTGATGCAGCTAATGACCACATCCCGTGGGCAATGGCCTTACGAAATCCCATCACTGATGCGCTCAGGCGGCTCAGGTGAATTGGATTAGCATCACCGGAAAGCGCTGCATAACGCCGCCCTGTTCCACGACTTGCAGTCAGTTCTGCGCAAACTGCCATCCCTTCGGGCAGCACAAGAGGAGCATCACCCTTTGCCCGGCGCGACCGGTTATACTCTGGTTTAACGTGAGCGGCATTGACCCTGACCAGATAACTGGCGGTGGCTTCATAGACTCGCTGACGCTCCTGGCGTCCACTGACGGTAATATCAATTTCCCAGCCACGATGATGCTGTCTGACGCCGCTGTAGCTGGCATATAAATGCACCGGTACACCTATCTCATAGGTATGCGACAACCGGATGCGGTTGCCCATATGCACCAGCCCCATCACCGGAAACGGGCTTTTTGGCGTAGTCAGGCACTTAAGCTGGAGCGGCAAACTCAGCATTTGCAGATAACAGGGGTGCAACGGCCGGCCGGCGTCCCAGCCCACCATATCGCAATACTTTTGGTAGGTTCTTTTTTCCACCAACACCTGGCGATCATACTCACAGGTAGGCAGGCCCGGCGGTTTAAACTGGCTCAGCACAACCTTATCAGCCCGCTGTCGCAAAGCCTTGCCGTATAAACGCAGTAAACTCATAACTTTTTACACATATTGATTGTCGGCTTCATTGACGCAATGCCCTGGCCAGGCGACGGTAATCTGCGGTGGTGCACTCACTGCGAAACAGCCAGCGAACCATCGTATGACCGGACGGTTGCTCGAAATGCAGCACCAACCCAAAAGGCGTTGCCCTGGAAGCCGGACTGATAAACCAGCGCGCAGAGTCTGCCAGATGCTCACCAGAGATAGCCTGCTGCCAGCCGAGGTGGCCGTCGTACAGCACTTCATACTGGCGGTCAGCATCTCCGGGGCGAACAGCCAGGAATGCCAGGCAGGCAGTCAAAACAGGCAGTGCTATTACCAGCCAGCCGGGCACAAAGGACCAGAGGTTGTCGTGGGTCAGGCACAAAGCGCCGGTTACCATCAGTACCGGAATGCCCGGACGCCAGCGCCTTACCACTGAAGGAGTCAGCCGAATCCTATACTTTGACACGGCTTAGAATGTGAGCAACCATCGCGGCCAGCTCTGGATCATCACACTTTTGATGACCCATGAACCAGGCAAACAGATCCGGATCATCACTGGTCAACAGGCGTTCAAAGGTTTCCTGGTCTTCTTCGCTTAATTCGGCAAAGCCGGTTTCTACAAACGGCAAAAACAGAACATCCAGTTCGAGCATGCCGCGGCGGCACGCCCACTTCAAACGTGCCAGTCGTTTAGGTGAAAACATATACAACAGAACCGATTAGTAATATTGGCCATACTATATCATGCAGCATCCGGTTGAATCACTGACCTTTTTGTCTAAATTGGCCGGTTTTCCCTTGCTTATTTGTAACAAACCCCAACTGTAAGACATAACCATTTTTTACGGGAGCACATTTATGACCACGCTTGCAGGTTTAGGCGATATTGCCAGTAACTTTATCATTCCACTGGAACATTACGGTGTGATAGCGCTGAATGGCGATGATAAGGAAACCTACCTGCAGGGCCAGGTAACGGTCGATGTTCCCGGTATAACCAATACGCAGGCACGGCGCTCGGCCCACTGCGACTTTAAGGGTAAAGCCTGGTCACTGCAGACCATAGTGCGGCACGACCAGCAAATTTTGTTGAGTCTGCCTTCTGATGTTCTGGATATCTCCCTGGCACAGCTGAATAAATACGGGGTGTTTTCCAAAGTGGATATTGTGGATGCCAGCGAAACCTATCATCAGTTTGCTGTAAGTGGTGAACACGCACAGCAGTGGATTAATGATGAATTTGGTGCCCTGCCCGATAGTGATTTGGCCGCGGTTAGCAATGATGTTGGTGTCGCTATTCGTCTGGATGCGCCGGTGGGTGTTTATCTGGTTATTGCCAGTAACGCAATGATTAATAGTATTCAGCAGTTTGCCCAGACGGATGGGGTTGAACAATACGATTCCAGAGTATTTGAAGCCTTGTCAGTGGCGGCGGGCATTCCTCATATTACTACTGCGCACAGCAACGAATATGTGCCGCAGATGCTGAACTGGCAGGCTCTGGGTGGCATCGATTTTCGTAAAGGCTGTTACATGGGTCAGGAAGTCGTCGCCCGAACCAAATATCTGGGCAAAAATAAGCGCGCGGCGTTTATTTTCCGGGTGGATGCTGGCGTGCCCTTGCCCGCAGATGCTATGGTTGAAAAGAAAATTGGTGAAAACTGGCGTCGTGGTGGCGCAGTGGTTCGCAGTGCCATTCTGGGTGAAGAAACCTGGTTACTGGCAGTGCTAAGCAATGATACTGAAAATGAAGATATTTTCAGGCTGGCCAGCGCCCACGAGTATGAATTTTCGATTCAGGCTTTGCCTTATGTAATCGAACCAGAGAAAAGTAACGTGCGTAAATAATCTGTTCGGCAGACACGCACAAAATTCACGGTAGCTTCGGCTACCAGCAATATCAGGAACCATTATGACAATCACTTCCGACAGCGTCGTTTCTTTACACTACACAGTGTCATCTCAGGATGGGACTCAGCTGGACTCCTCAGAAGGTAAACAGCCGCTGACAGTTCTGCTGGGCAGACGCTTTCTGATCGAAGGGCTTGAAGATGCACTTGAAGGCAAGTCTACCGGTGACAAATTTGAAGTTGCGGTTGAGCCTGAAAAAGCTTACGGCCCACGTGTTGATGAACTGGTTCAGCAAGTACCAAAAGATATGTTTGACGGTATGGATGTAGAAGTGGGCATGTCTTTTCGTGCTACCACTGAGCAGGGTGAACAATCAGTGATGATTATCGATGTTGCCGATGACCACGTTGTGGTTGACGGTAACCATCCTCTGGCCGGCGTACCGCTGAACTTTGAAGTTGAAGTCGTTGAAGTTCGCGAACCAACGGCTGAAGAACTGGACCACGGTCACGCTCACGGACCTGGCAGCGGTCACGACCACTAAGTTGTGCAAAAAAAAACGCGGCCTGTGCCGCGTTTTTTATTGTCTGTCAGCCTGACTGAACCCGGTTACAGGGCTTCGTCGTTAACTTCGCCGGTCCGGATACGCAGCGCACTTTCCACATTGTAGACAAAAATCTTACCGTCACCGATTTTACCGGTATTGGCGGCTTGCTGAATTGCTTCGACTGCCTGCTCTACCCGCTCATCGGCCAGTACAATTTCAATTTTTATCTTCGGCAGAAAATCCACCTGATACTCTGCGCCACGATACAACTCAGTATGCCCTTTCTGACGCCCGAAGCCTTTTACTTCTGTTACCGTCATACCTGCCACACCAACCTCTGCCAGCGCTTCGCGTACATCGTCCATTTTAAACGGCTTTATAATCGCTTCTATTTTCTTCATGATCCTTTACTCTTCATCATAGATGGTTGGAATCGGCACCCGCTTGTGCTGAGTTTTGCGGTAGATAGACAATAACTTTTCGTCCACGCTGGCGTCAGTAGACCGGCCTTCCAGAAAATCATCAATCTGGTCGTAAGTCAGGCCCAGCGCCTGCTCATCGGCTTTTTGTGGCGTTAGTGTCTCCAAATCGGCAGTGGGGGCTTTGCTAATTACCGTTTCAGGTGCGCCCAGAAATGCAGCCACCTGACGAACCTGTCGTTTGTTCAGTCCGAACAATGGCGCCAAATCACATGCTCCGTCACCATACTTAGTATAGAAGCCGGTAATATTTTCTGCTGAATGGTCAGTCCCCAGCACCAGGCCATCGGTCATACCGGCAATTTCATACTGAATCACCATGCGGGTACGGGCTTTCACATTGCCTTTTACAAAATCCTGTTTTGCCTCGCTGTCGGGCAATAAGTCGACTGCTGACAATGCCGCAATGGTTTCATTATGAATAGCATCAGCACCAGGCTTAACATTGACCGCCACACTTTTGGTTGGCTGAATAAAATCAACAGACAGCTGCGCATCAGCCTCATCAGCCTGCGTGTCGTAAGGCAAACGGACTGCAATAAACTGGTATTTGCCGGGCTCTTCATTGTTCAGCTCATCCACTGCCAGCTGGGCCAGCCGACCCAACGTGCATGAATCAATCCCGCCTGATATACCCAACACCAGTGATGACAAACCAGACTGTTTAAGCTGGCTTTTGATAAATCCAACCCGACGTGCTACTTCCTGCTCTGCATCGATACCTGGCAGCACTTTCATTTCATTTATAACAGCTTGTTTTTCCATCTTTATTTCCAAATTTTGTCGAATGACGTCCTGAATAAGTTTACGCGATGTACATCACCCTGTCAGCCTGACACCAGACTGACAATATCATGCCCAATGACGTCGATATTGCGTCGGTTCACCGACTGATATTGTTATATCGGTTATTAAAAGCAACCCTGAGGCAAAATATTTTATACCCAAAACTATATAAAATTGTATAAGCTTTCACTACTGATTTGAGGATGAACTCTTTGTAAACTATGTTGAAACAGCGCGGCCTGACACTGGTGGAGCTGATGATTACCATCGCCATCGCAGCTATTTTGATCACCATCGGTGGTCCAGGTATCTCATCGTTACTGCAACAAAACCGGATTGTTGCAGATATCAATGATTTAAGCGCTATTGCGCGCATAGCCCGCTTTACTGCTGTTGACCAGTCCACCCCGGTAACGCTGTGTCCAACCACCGATTACATCAACTGCACCACTGACTGGTCAAAGTCCAAAATGGCATTTATCGACGATAACAACAACGGTGAGCACGAGTCAGCGGAGATGATGCTCGGCACCACTGAAAAGATAAACAGCAACAATACCCTGTCGGGCATCAGCGGCACGCTGACCTTTATGGCCGATGGCTCAATCTCCAGTGCAGCCACCATTAAAATCTGCCCGCAAAGCGGCGATGTGAAACAGGCCTCGGCACTGATTTTGTCCTTATTCGGTCGTATTGCAGTGGCCAATGACAGCGATGGTGACGGCATTAAAGAAGACGGTAACGACAGTAACCTGACCTGCTAATTTGTTTGGTAACCTTTATTCCCAGCAGCCTTGCGGACTGCGGTTAAACGACTCATCAACTGACATGATCGCACACGGGACTCCGGCATCTTTATGTTTAGCCACCAGACGGTAAGAGTCCATCGAAACATTTTCCACACTAAATGCATAGACGTTTGTTTGTGGCAAGGGTAATTCACTGGCTGTGGCATAGGTTTTACTGCTCAGCCGATGTTTTTCCTGCTCACTTTGCAGCTCCAGTAATGCCAGCCTGACTCCATCGAGCTTCGACTGACTGACATAAAACTGATATCCGGGTAACGCCAACGCAGCCAGAATACCAATCACTGCGACCACAATAAGTGTATCGAGCAATGTAAACCCACGCACTTTCATACTGAAAACCCTATCTTTGTACAGCATATTTTGCTGCTGAGCTTGTTTATGATTGCCTTACACTATCAACAATTACAGGCAAAAACGCTGTGCAAAAGGACAGATTTAAACGAGGCAGGGGCTTTACGCTGATCGAACTCATGGTAACCATTTGTATCGTTCTTATTCTGGTAACCCTCGGTGCTCCATCCTATACCACATGGCTGGAGCAAACCAGACTAAAAAACAGTGCGCAACAGCTGCGCCTGTTTTTACGCCAGGCCCAGCTGATTGCCCTGGAATCAGACCAGCCGGTATTTGTCCACTTTTTTACCCAGCCTGACTGCGCCACTATCAGTCATCTCCCCGAGTGCCCCTGTTACTTACCAGTCTGTCAGCTTCAGCATACCCAGGGACGCGGCATTTTTACTCCGCACATTCGCCTGGCCCAAGCCACATTCAGCGGTGTTGTCAGTACCTCATCAGGCAGCGCCCGGTTTGCCGGTGGCAGTGGCCTGGCCAGTGGCGGAGCCGGCAGCGTGCTGCTGCGTGCCGGACAACGCGATATCAGGGTGATACTCAGTCCGCTGGGCCGGACCCGATCCTGCACGCCTCAGGCCGCCTGGCCGGGAGTCGTGGCATGCTGACACAGCGCGGTATCTCCCTGACCGGCTTGCTGGTTGCCCTTGCTATCAGCGGCCTGCTGTTATCTGCAGCTTCAACTTTTGCCGCCAGAGTGCTTGTGAACCACACCCTGATGCAACACACACTGCGTATGGAAGACGAGCTGAACCGGCTTATTCAGCTAATGGCCAGCGAAATCGCCCGGGCTGGCTATGACGGCGCAGCCGCAATGCGCGCGTATCACGGGCAATCTCGTGCATTATCCCCCTTTTACCCTGCCTTAGTGACTGGTCACCACCCTGCTGAGCCGGCCAATAGCTGCGTGCTGTTTAATTACGATAAAAATCATGACGGACTGCGCACAGTGAATAGCCCCGCCGAAGTACTTGGATTTCGCCTGCGTAATCATGCGGTGGAATACCGGATTGCCGGAAAGCCCTGCACCGCTGGCGGCTGGCAGGATCTGAGCGATCCCGCCACCAGCCGAATCATAATGCTGAGCTTTATTCTTGAGCATTCTGCAGACGGCCAGGCAACCCGGGTTATCATCAGACTGGAGGGGCACCTGAGTGGGTATCCGGATATCAGTCGCACATTACAGCACAGCGTGCTGCTAAGGAACTACTGATATGCACCGGCAACAAGGAATGATCGTTATGGTCCCGATTGTACTGCTGTTGGGTATTGTGGCTGCCAGCTGCACCGTTACTCTGCAAAGTCTCAGTCTGATGTCACGGTTCAGTCAGCATGTGCAACATTCCCTGCTGCTGCGCAGCGAACGGGAACAGCAACTACAGCATGCCGTTACACTGGCAAAAGCGAACACACATAAAAATTTATCGCTGGCGCTTCCGGCCAATATGACATTGCAGAATAAAGCACAACGAATGACCCGTGGTGTGTTGCTGACGCTGTATGAGTTCAGCTATACCCAGCATCATATGCAGGGCGGCCTTGCCGTGCTTAACTTTCCGCTTATACGCAATATCCCGCCAGCCGGGTTGATGTTATTTACTTCGCTGGCTAGTGGCAGTGGCGTCAATATCGCCCTGATGCCGGCTCTGCTAGCTGGCCAGTCAAGATCGCTATGGAGCCGGTTCGACGTTTCCATGCACGGCGCGCGAAAAACCTGCCTGGTAACGTCCCCGCTCATAGCGCAGTGCACAGCCCCACTGTTGTCCGGTAACGGGATAAAAGGCATCGACGTTCATGATGCCAGCTCTGACTTTCCGGTCAGTGCCAGTCACTTTTTGTTTGGTCCGTCAATGGAGATGCCAGTCAGTACTCTGCTGCCTGGTCATGTCACCTGCAGTGCACTTAACTCTGACAGTCATGGCTTTTACCAGTTTCAGGACAACTGCGATGTGCCCGCCGGACACCATATTGGTAGCCCGGCCAACCCCGTATTACTGATTGTTCGCAATGCGTCGATTAACCTGGCCGCAAATAGTCGCATCTTCGGACTGGTGGTTAGTATGACTGATACGGGCCCTGCTCCTGCCATTAAAATGCAGGCCGGCGCTTTTGTTCACGGCGCCATGATGGTTACTCATGCAACCACGTCGGATAGCCGGCTCAACATTATTTATGACCAGAGCCTGTTACTGAACTTACAAAATAGTGAACGGTTACAAACCGGAAAGATAATTAAAGGCAGCTGGAGGGACTTTTAAGTGACGCAATTTCCACACCGCAGTTACGCAGGGCGACCATGTAAGCCTAAATCTCAGGGCGGCTTCGGGCTGACGGAATGCATGATTGCAGCTTTTATTCTGATGGCAGGGGCGCTGGCTGTAGCGCAGGCTACGCGTTTATGGCACCACAAAACCGGACATCTGGCGCTGGTCAGCCACCTGCACAGTGTGAGCAGCGAGATAGAAGCACAATTACAACCCGCGTTTTACAGCTCATCTGCCCAGCAACAGGTGGCATTGTTTAGCACACCATTGAGTACCGGCAATACCCTGGCTGCGCAGCTGAGCGGCCAGACAGCGCATGCTTTGCTTCCTGTCAGCCAAACGCTCAGTACATCAGTACAGACCTTTACGACTGAAAGTGACACCGCCACTGACACATTACAGCTAGCTGCCGCTTCGACCGGCAGTGTATCAGGCCCCCAATTGGTTGTGTTTGAGATGCATGTGAACCACAGTGCAAGTCAGCAAAGTCTGGATAGCATCATTAGCGTCAGTGTAGTCAGGCCTGATGGACTGGCCTATCCCGACACCTTTGCGTTTAATGATGGTTACGCTTTTTGACAGATACCCTAGCAGGACCAGCACATTTCTGCGCTACTGACCGAGCCGCTGTTATCCTTATCCCAGCCCTTGCGACCGTCACTGAAATAAACCAGCATGCCGTCCCCCGCCTGCGGAGTACCACTGACAGGCGTAGCACGAATTTCATAAGACAAATCATCAGCAACCGCAATGGTCAGGCTGTAACGTCGGTCTGCTTCGGGCTCTGAGACAGGAGAATGATCCGCATACACACTGGGAGAACCGGTATCACCTGACTCTGCTGCGCCTTTATAACTGAAAGTGCCGCTATGATGACGCTCCAAACTGGCGGCCAGCCCCATTAAATCAGCCTGAGCATTACTGCGATAGCTGCTGACCATTACGCCCTGATAGGACGGATATGCGATCGCAGCGATGATACTGACGATAGCCACGGTGATCATCAGCTCAATTAGCGTGAAACCTTTATTGTCACTTACTCTGGGGTTCATAAAACAACTCCTGCTGGCCTACTCCCGTTCAGTTTCAGTTTTCCAGCTTTCGTGAATAACCCGCTCAAATCGTCCATAAATATTCTCAGCAAGACAGGCAAAACTGGTCAGGCAGTCCTCCTGCGTTCCATCTGCTTTCACGGTGATGGCTGCCGCAGCACATTCAGTGCCCAGGCAGACCACCGGCTTAGATATCTCTTCAATCAGCACCCGTGTTTCAGGTGCAATGCCACTTTGGCGCAAATCAGCATACCGGTCTTCGTGTGTAATCACTCCATCCGCCGGGCCGCTGTCATTGTTGATGTCGTTTACGGCATTACCATTGACCAGATTCACCAGATACGCCCGGCTGCCACCAGAGGGTGGTGCACAGGCGCTTTGTGAACTGGCGGCCGGAATGTAGCTGGTAAACAGCACCTTGTAATCAATAATAAACGGCGATGCCAGAATCTTTTCACCGCCGGTTGTCATATTCAAAAACCAACCGTCTTTTCCGGCAAACGCCGTGGCTGCCAGCTCTCTGGTCGACGAATCGGCACTGGTCAGGTCGCTGGACGTTACATCATAAAGGTCAGCTTCGGTCACTGTTGGCATGAACGTATATTCATTATCGCTATCGGTGATAAAAACGCCCTTATCCTTTAGCATATAAAAGCGATCCTGCACATTGGTATCAAGTGGCGCTGCACGCCAGCCACTACCGAGGGCTACAGCGTAGTAATGTTCGTCTGCCAGGGCAATTTCAGACACATCAGGACCATAATAAAAATGGCGGTTATCCTGCTCTGAAGAGCCGCCGAAATCAGCCAGACGGCCCCCTTTGATCAGATCGCTGCCCGACTTGCCGTTGTAAATATCCATGCGGAATAATTGCCCACCGGCGTCAGCCATGTACATATGATCAGCCAGACCATCGTGATCACGGTCAATGACCGAGACCCGGCCCGGGATGCTGTATTTCATCTCCGGCAGGTTCAGGTCGGCATCTGTATTACTGGCTGACCACAACAGACTGCCGTTGTCCGCATCAAAAATATACACGGCATTGCCGTATGAATCGTCAGAACGGGTGGTTTTTGTATCATTGTTGTCATCATAGCCGCCACCTACAATCATCACATTTCTAGTGGTTCCACCGATCTTAATTTTTGTGATGGTTGGCTTTGACCAGGTCTGTCCAAGTTTTTCAACACCGGTACTCCCGCCGTTGATTTCAAACACCTGCTTTGGACTGGTTTTATTGGTAATGTCGAACACATAGTAGTTTCGGCCACCACGTCGCATGCCCACATACAGATACTTTTTGTTATCGAACTCCCTCAATACCATGTGACCATCCAGTCCATAGGTGTGGGTGTAAGTGCTGTTGTTCTCAAAGAAGGTATAAAGGTTGGACAACAGCGTGCGCGGTATAATGGCAAAATTTTCAGCGCCGGTGGCCCCATCAAAGGAATGCAGATACCCCTGGTTGGTCGCCACTAAAATCGCTGAGTCGGTGTCGGAATAATTAACCAGGATTGGCTGGGAATGAATAGGATCTCCCATCTGATGACGAATATCCGATGTGCTGCCATCGCCATCCGCATCCAGAATATCCACACCCCGCGCCCATTGCAGCAAGGATTCGCGCACGGATAAGACATCCAGAGAGACAGGCAAGGCCAAGTCCAGTGCAGTAATGGCCAGATTATCTTCGTGAATCCGATTGCTGTTTTTCATAATAGTGCCGTTGCCATCAGCCATGTAAATCGCTCTGGTTGAGCCCAGTTTTGATGCGGCTCCCCCTTCTGCAACCTGATTCCCATCCGGGCTGACCGACCAGTAGCTGTGAGCGCTCTCGGAGAAATAACCGGTTGTTGTATCAACAGCCTCCACTCCGTTTTTATCCAGAATCGAATTGCCACTTAATTTATACCGCTTCAGGTTACCCGGCCATAAAGCCCCTTCTGCGGGTTTAAACAGGGCAAAGTACAATTCGTCTTTGTGCGTGAGGCGGTTTTGCTGATTCACCGCCACACCCGGTGAAACAAACGTGGTATTCACGTCTTTAACAGAACGCAGAATAGTTTGAAAGGCTGCAAGTAGTTCGGTGCTGTTATCTGCTTTATAAAAACCGCCACCGCCTTTTGCCGCCAGTTTATTCAAAAAGTTATTTGCCGTGGAATTGGCGGCAAAACCGATGGTGTGAGTATTGACTCTGCGCCCGATAACCGACCGGTCTTTATCGTGAATATTTTCCACCAGATCCAGGCCACAGGTCTCATCACCGCTACCCGAGCAGGTTTTGCCAAGTAACGAGGCTATTTTGGATTTACTGACATTGCCATTTGCTTCGCCATCGGATAGCAGCACAATATGGTTATTAGTCTGACACTGTAAATCGCTGACAGGCGAAATATAGGTGGCGCCTGATGGGATCGATTCACTCATACAGTATGCAGAATTTAAATTGTTTTCGGTACAGCCTGGATGGCGCACAGCATCGCTCCCCAGATACGATGCCCGGTGGCTGACCCGGGTACTTCTTCGTACATCTTCGTTAGTACCACTGGTGCCTCGGGTAAGGCCATAGTCAACGTCCCGGCCGCCATAATAGTTGGTGGCTTCAAGAAGCGTATCTACAATAGGCGTAGTGCCCCTGGCTGACAAATCATCTATCAGACTCAGTAAATATTCTCTGACGGTGCTGGCAGCGCCTGGTGTTGCATCGCCTTTAAAAGAAATAATCAGCTGCGGCGCACCTGACGCATAGCCGTTATAGGTATAAGCCGCTCTGTTGCCATTGAAGTTATCAAATACCAGCCCCAGACTGTTCCCCGCTTCCCAGCCGCCACGATTTACAATCTCCTGTATAACAGCGGAAACATCCGGGCTGGAATGCCAGTAATTCTGATAAAACGACGGCACGTTCCATTGCTTACTGGACGATGTTTTATTAATACTGTTCAAACCGTATTGACCCAAATCATCCAGTTCGCCGATATTATTTTTTGCGATGCCACGAATCCGCATACTGGCAGAATAATTATTGTTGCTACTGGCTGCCAGCCGCAAATAAGCCGATTCTATGACCGCATCTTTTGGAATATTGACATTTTCAAACCGCAGGCCTATCAGCTTATTGTTGTTGTTATTGAAATTTAAAACACCGCCGGTGCTGTTGTTGCCATCATGCCGCTCTTCCCGGTTATTAGCCTGACTAGATACCTGATAAATTCGCTCTCCGGCAATACAGCCTGTGGCCGTAGCGTCATCGTAGGTCAGATAAAGCTGAGGTGCCTGATTTGTTCCCGAGTCGAATGCTTTAACTTTGCGGCTACTGCCTGCATTGACACTTTCTCCGGTAATAATAATACTCAGGGCATTGCCCCCGCACCAAGCTTCCTGGTCAACCACTTCCTGTATGACTGAAGTCAGATCAGGCGTCACCACTATCTCGTTACTTAACGGAAAAGCGTTGTCTTCTGACCATACCACCTCATTTGAAGTGGTGGTTCTCAAACCAATATTTTTGGTGGTGGCGGTAAATGGCTGACTGTCCGCCGTCAGCTCTGCCTTAAAGCGTAAGGTCGTTTCTGCAGCATCAAACTGAGAGGAAGTCAGGCGCAGGTAAGCCCCCGTCACCGTGGCCCCCTGCGGAATCATCAGGTTAGTGATACGGATACCTGAGGTCACCGTGCTGGTTCCCTGACTCAGGACCAGATCAGCAGAGTCGGTATTGGTGGTGAGCACAGTTTCATACGCATCACTGCCACTACTGGCCGTAGAGCGAATAATTTCGGGGGTGACAAAACTGTCAATATCACGAGCCGGGTAAAGCACCGGCCCGCCAACATTGGAAAAACGCATTAACCCGGCGTTCAGATTGGTGGCAGAGCTAAGCGCGGTTTTCAGCGCGGTTTTTACCCGCTCCATCCGGCTCAGGTCTGTGCCGTCTTTATTGCCCATACTGCCCGAGGTGTCCATGACAAACATAACATTGGGCTTGTAGGTCACCGCTGTATCTGCTGTTCCCAGATAGATATCCAGGTCATCCCCCATGGCTGATGCGCCAATGCACAGCCACAATACAAAAAAGCCAGTTAAACGCTGATAGAATTTCATTTTTCTGACCCTTAATTCGCTGCCGGTGCCAGTACAGCAGCAGAGGCCGTATTGGCAACAATCGTCTTATGACCACTAAGCTGGCCGCAACCACGAATGGCAAATACATGACAACTCAGGTTGCTGCCGCCAATCACATTACTGGAGCCCCGGCAGGCCTGTTCGCGAATAAAGGCGGTTTTAGACCAGCTTTTGGCACTGACCTCATCCTGATACATGGCATCTACCGTATGCACCGTATTAGAGGAAAGTCCGTCTTTGGTAACTTTACGGTCTGTCCAGGCAACATCACTACAGCGTAGCGTTTGTACCTGAGGGTCGAAGGCGGGTTGCTGGCGGGCCTCAGAAAGCGGATCCAGGCGTGCTGCATCGCTGAGTATCTGTTCATCTTCTGATTCAAAAAATACGCCGGCCAGCGCTGATTCTGCTGCGTCGAACGCCATACCCGACTGTTGCATCGACACGGCCATCTTGGTCTGATTAAGGCTGCTGGACACTGCGCTGACGCCAACAATGGTCAGCGATAGCAGAACCAGTAAAGCAAAAACCAGCACTACTCCCTGTTGCCGTTTCATTTTGCACTCCTTACAAAATTCTTCATATTGCGTAATGCTAAAGTTTGATTAAAGACTTGGTAGTAATGATTTTTATCTGTTGTTATCGGGTTTTCGTTCAGTACCGCCAGAGCATGTTCCGCCATCTGACTGACCTGACTATCATCACTTCGCAGCAAGATCCCGAGGCGAATAGCGACCACCTGTTGTCTGTTAGCACGGGCAAGCGCCAGCTCACCGGCTGTTACATAGCGTACCGCCAGTCCGTCAGACACCTCCGCCGCCTCGCTGATCCCGAACTGCACCTGAAAACTGATAACGTTATCCATCAGGGTAACCGATGATGCACTGACTGCACCGGCCTTAACGCCCCGCAGGATGCGTCCGTCATAACCGGTACAGCGCAACTGGTTATCTACCACCTGATACTGATTCACCACATGAAATTCAGTGTCATTGGCATAACCATGTTTAGCGCCGGCGCAATCTCTGGCATCGAGCAGATTCACCACCAGCTGATCATCGCCTCCGGCCGCAGCCTGCACCGACCCCAGAGTATTAGACGCAACATAATCGCCGGCCAGAGCGATCGGTCGATTTTGAATAAACGCAGCTTCGGTCAGGGTATCGACACTGGTATCAATTCGGCTGGCTATGGTGTCGTAGCGGCCAACTTCATACAATTCACGGCTTAGCCGGGTCATGATAAACCGACCCGATTCCTGCACTTGAGACACTGCCTGGTTCAGGTTGTTGGTTACCCGGCTGCTCACCATAATCTGGATAACACCGCCGGTAATAATGAGCCCCAGTACCAGGGAAATCATGAGTTCAATTAACGAAAAGCCACTTTGCCGCTTCATAGCAAAATGTCCTTAAATATGCAGGAGTTTTTATCGCCGGTACTAGGGTTACACCGGCTGTGCAGAGAATATTGCTGGTTCCCTGCGGTATGCACCGGCCAGCTGACCAGAATATGAATCATCGAACCTGCACTACAACTACTGGCATCACCCGCGATAAGGTCTGTGCAGGTAACAGAAAGCTGAGTAGTCGGATTGGTCTGCACCGCCGCACAGGATAATGCCCAGCCATCATACTGAGCCACTTCCAGTGCAGAGCATTGATTACCTTCGCAGTCCGGTACATCTGCCGGACGGGAAAGACAGTGACAATCGTAGGGGTCGCCGGTACAGCTTAAGCCGCTGAAGTTATAATTAGCGCTGGCAAAATACTGGTTATGCACCACTAAACCATCGCCAGTCAGAGGGGGGATGGCTGCTGCTCTTAAACGCTCAGCAACCTGATTAGCTACCAGCTCAGACTGAGTTCGGCTGATAGCATCTTTATTTGCAAATGAACCAACAAACTGTAACGAGGCCACACCCAGCAGTCCGATTGCCAGGATAAACAGGGTCACCAGAATTTCGATTAACCCTACACCACGTTCAAGTTTCAGGTGCGCCACGTTGCGCATAGCCGATCACTACCTTGTTAAACTTTATCCAGCTTATGCTATAACAAGGAAGGATACTGTTGGGTATCAGCAGATCGGTCTGGTTATTAAATTCAATTCGCTTTATTTATCAGCTAACTTGCTTTATCCGCAACTCTTTCGGCACGGCAAATTCTACATTTTCTTCACGGCCTTCCCGCTCCGTAGCTTTCACAGCGCCCCATTCTATAAGCTTATCAATAACGCCTTTAACCAGTACTTCAGGGGCTGACGCACCAGCGGTCACGCCGATATGCTCAACACCTTCCAGCCAGCTTTGCTGAATACACTGGGCATCAGCAATAAGATAGGCTTTTGCGCCTACCTTTTCAGCCAGCTCACGAAGACGGTTAGAGTTAGAACTATTTTGAGCACCGACCACCAGCAGCACCTCGCAGTCAGTGGCCAGTTCTCGCACTGCATCCTGACGGTTTTGCGTGGCATAACAAATGTCGTCTTTGCGCGGGCCATTGATGGCCGGGAATTTTGCACGCAGGGCATCAATCACATCCGCCGTGTCGTCAACCGAAAGTGTGGTCTGACTGCAATAGTAAAGATTCTGCGTGTCTTTTACTTCCAGTGTGGCCACATCGGCTGCCGACTCCACCAGATAAATACCGCCATCAGCATTGTTATACTGACCCATGGTACCTTCTACTTCCGGATGACCGGCATGGCCAATTAAAATGCATTCTGTGCCGGTTTTGCTGGCCCGGGTCACCTCCATGTGCACCTTGGTCACCAGCGGACAGGTCGCATCAAACACTTTCAGGCCACGGCTGTCGGCTTCTTTGCGTACTGCCTGAGACACGCCGTGGGCAGAAAAGATTACGATGCTGTCATCGGGCACTTCGTGTAGTTCATCAACAAAAATCGCACCGCGGTCACGCAAACCGTCTACGACAAACTTATTGTGCACTACTTCATGACGCACATAGATGGGCGGTTTAAACATCTCCAGCGCGCGTTCCACAATAGTAATTGCGCGGTCTACACCAGCGCAAAAACCGCGGGGGTTGGCTAAATGAATTTGCATTCTTTGCTCCTTAGGCCTGCGACTGGCTAACGCTTAAAATTTCAACATCAAAAATAACGACCTGTCCGGCCAGCGGATGGTTAAAATCCACGGTGACTGAGGTACCCGCCACACTGCGGATAATCCCCGGTATTTCCGTACCGTCTGGTTGGGCAAATGCCATAATCATGCCTTCTTCAATATTCAAATCAGATGAAAAACGGCTACGATCCATATAATGGATGTTTTCCGGTAACGGCTCACCAAATGCATCTTCAGGTACCAGGGTAAATGACTTTTTATCACCTTCTTTTAACCCCAGCAGACAGGCTTCAAAATTTGGTGTCAGGCTACCATCGCCCATTACCAGTTTGGCGGGCTTTTTATTTACCCGTGTGCTGTCAGCGGCTGAGCCGTCTTCCAGCTTTAGGTCAAAGTGCATCAGAACTTCACTGTTTGCACCAATTACAGAATCAGACATGCTGCCCTCACTTACTGCGTTGAGTTGAAGCCTGGTCTTTACCAGAATCTTTATCATGATTGTTAATTAACATATCAACAATCAGCATAGCCGCGCCGATAAAAATACCGGCATCGGCCAGATTAAACGCCGGCCAGTGGTACTGCCCCACATAAAAATCGAGAAAATCGATCACATAGCCATGAACCAGGCGGTCATAGACGTTGCCCAGCGCACCACCCAGAATAAAGCAGAATGCCACCGGCAGCATCACCTGATGACGAGGGGTGCTGCGCAACCACCAAAGAATCAGAGTGCTGACCACCGCAGCAATGCCGGTGAAAAACCAGCGTTGCCAGCCGGCTGCATCATGCAAAAAGCTAAATGCCGCCCCATAGTTGTGTACGTATGTCAGGTTGAAAAATGGCATCACTTCCACTGACTGATACAACTGCATTGAGCCCAGTACCGCGTACTTGGTCCATTGGTCAAGGGCAAACACCACCAGGCTGAGCCATAAGAAGCGCAGCCCGGACTGCCGTAGCATGTTAAGCATACTGACGCGTTTCCCCTTCGCCATCGACGTTAGTAATACAACGACCACACAGCTCAGGGTGCGCATCGTGCGTACCCACATCTTCGCGATGATGCCAGCAACGGGTGCATTTTTCACCCGCGCTCTTGGTCACTGCAATCGACAAACCTTCCACCTCGGTGGCCACGGCATTGTCAGAACGCTCGCTGGCCGGATGCAGAACAACACCAGAAGTGATAAACACAAAGCGCAGTTCATCATCCAGCTGGCTCAGCACATCCAGTAATTCCTGGCTGGCATACAGATGAACTTCAGCTTCCAGTGAACCGCCCAGGCGGCCGTCTTTACGGGCCTGTTCCATTGCCTGGTTTGCTGCATCCTTGATGTCCAGCATCTGGTGCCAGAAAGCATCACCAAAGGTTTCCTGCGCGGCAAATTGCTCCAGGCCTGTGTACCAGCTTTGGGTAAACACAAACTCTTCACGTTCGCCCGGCAACTCCTGCCAGATTTCCTGTGCTGTGAAGCTGGTTATCGGGGACATCCAGCGTACCAGTGCTTCGGCGATATGATACAGCGCGGTCTGACAGGAACGGCGGGCGTTACTGTCAGCTTTAGCGGTGTACTGACGATCTTTGATGATATCCAGATAAAAACTACCCAGTTCCACAGAACAGAAGTGAGTCAGTTTCTGGCTGACTACCAGCAGGTCATATTTTTCGTAAGCAGCAATCAGTTCCTGCTGCAGTTCGCGGGTCCGGCTGACAATCCAGCGATCCAGTGCCACCATGTTTTCAGGTGCAACCGCATGCTGCTGAGGCTCAAATCCATTCAGATTGGCCAGCAGGAAGCGTGCCGTGTTACGCACACGGCGATAGCCGTCAGCGGCGCGTTTAAGAATTTCATCCGACACCGCAATTTCGCCGCGGTAATCGGTTGATGCGACCCACAGACGCAGAATATCGGCGCCCAGTTTATTGGTAACTTCCTGTGGTGCTACTACATTGCCGACCGACTTGGACATTTTGCGACCATGCTGGTCAACCGTAAAGCCGTGCGTCAGCACCTGTTTGTACGGGGCGTGGCCGTGCATGGCGGTAGAGCTCATCAGTGACGACATAAACCAGCCGCGGTGCTGGTCAGAGCCTTCCAGATATAAGTCGGCACTGGCCGGAATATCTTCGCGACGGTCTACCACAAAGTAGTGCGTCACACCGGAGTCAAACCAGACATCCAGAGTGTCGGTCACTTTGTCATAGTCGCCGGCATCGTTACCCAGCAAAGTGGCATCGTCCAGATCCCACCAGGCCTGAATGCCTTTTTGCTCGACCTGCTGTGCCACCTGCTCCATCAGCGCGCTGCTTTGCGGATGAATTTCACCGGTTGTCTTATGCACGTATAAAGGAATAGGCACACCCCAGGTACGCTGGCGGGAAATACACCAGTCAGGACGACCTTCGACCATTTTTTCGATGCGGTTCTGACCCCAATCCGGAATCCACTGGGTTTCACGGATTTGTTCCAGCGATTCAGCGCGAAGTCCTTTTTTATCCATGCTGATAAACCACTGAGGCGTGGCACGGAAAATGATGGGCGTTTTGTGGCGCCAGCAGTGCGGGTAGCTGTGCTCGTAGCTTACGTTGAGCACCAGATTACCACGCTCCTGCACTTTTTCGATGATGCCCTTGTTGGCTTTAAACACAAACTGGCCGGCAAACATTGGCGTATTGTCAAGATACACACCATTGCTGCCTACCGGATTGTACACTTCAAGGCCGTACTGCTTACCAACATTAAAGTCATCAACACCGTGAGCAGGTGCAGTATGTACACAGCCAGTACCTGAATCAGTCGTAACATGCAGACCCAGAATCAAAGGTACCTGAACATCGTCAAACAGCGGATGCTGTACTTTGAGCGTATCCAGGGCTTCACCCAGGCAGGTAGCTTTTTCTTCATACGCGGTGATGCCGTAGCGCTGCATACAGCTTTCCAGCAGATCCTGCGCAACCACTAGCCAGTCACCGGTTTCGCTTACCTCAACCAGGGCATAGGTCAGCTCCGGGTGCAGGGTAATGGCGCGGTTGGCCGGCAGTGTCCATGGCGTGGTTGTCCAGATAACCACACCGGTATTGTGTGCAGTCAGGTCAGCTTCGCTCACGCCAAAGGCTGCAGCAATGCCCTGGCTGTCTGCTACCGGGAATTTCACATCAATCGCCGGCGATACTTTATCTTTGTATTCTACTTCCGCTTCAGCCAGAGCCGACCCACAGTCAGTACACCAGTGAACCGGCTTAAAGCCTTTTTCCAGGTGGCCTGAGTCAACAATTTTGCTCAGTGCACGGATGATGTCAGCTTCTGAGCTGTAATCCATGGTTTTGTACGGCTTGTCCCATTCGCCAAATACACCTAGTCGCTTGAAGTCATCCATCTGACCGTCAATTTGCTTTTGCGCGTATTCACGACATTTTTGACGAAACTCAGCCGCCGTGACCTTCTGACCCGGCTTACCAACTTTCTTTTCAACCATCAGTTCGATAGGTAAGCCGTGACAATCCCAGCCCGGAATATAAGGTGCGTCAAAATCAGATAAGGTTTTTGACTTTACAATAATGTCTTTGAGGATTTTATTTACCGCATGGCCAATATGAATATTACCGTTGGCATACGGAGGACCATCGTGCAATACGAATGGTGTTTTGCCTGCCTTCGCTTCGCGAATTTTTTTATAAATGCCCTTTTCTTGCCATGACTTAAGCATTTTAGGTTCGCGTTGCGCTAGGTTACCGCGCATCGGAAACGGCGTTTCCGGGAGGTTTAATGTGGCTTTATAATCACTCATAAACTTGTTTTTTCCATCCACCTGAATCGTGCGTTATACAACACACCCGAGATCTGCTGCCCTCTGGCAGCTTACGAATTTACTGACTAAAAAACAGACGCGCCTGTTGAGCGTCTTTTTCAATTTGCGATTTTAACTCTTCAAATGAGTCAAATTTTATTTCATCCCGAATTTTCTGTCTTGGGTAGACTTCGATATTGCGGCCATAAAGATCGCCGTTATATTCAAATATATGCACTTCAAGCTGCATCTGGCGGCCGTTAAGCGTAGGACGGGAACCCACATTAGCCACGCCCTGCCAGCATGTGCCGCTATCATCTTTAAGCGACACCGCGAACACCCCTTTGATCGGCGTGCGAAACCGTTTCAGCAAAACATTGGCTGTAGGAAAGCCAATCGTCCGCCCTTTCTTTTCACCGTGAACCACCCGCCCGCGGATCGCAAACGGTCGACCCAGCATGGCCTGCGCCCGCTCAAACTCTCCACCGGCCAGTGCCTGGCGCACAGCGGTTGAACTGATACGGCAGTCGTCAACCCGGAAACTGTCGGTGCTGACCACGTCAAACCCGTACTGTTGACCGGCTTTTCTGAGCATATCAAAATCACCCAGCCGTCCCTGACCAAAACGGAAATCATCGCCCACCACCAGAAACTTAACGCCCAGCCTGGCCACCAGAAAACGACGGATAAAATCATCGGCACTCTGACTGGCAAACTCCCGGTTAAAACGCACGCACAATAAGCGGTCTGTGCCCGCCTCTTTCAATAAGCGGTATTTTTCCGCCAGGGTACTTAGTCTGGCCGGCGCCTTATCAGGCGTAAAGACTTCTTCAGGCTGAGGCTCAAACACCATAACGGTTGCCGGTAATCCCAACTCCCTCGCCTTTTCCTGTACGTTGGCCAACACGGCCCGGTGACCTTTATGGACACCGTCAAACTTACCGATAGTAAGTACACATCCCTGATGTCGGGGGCGAATGTTATGCAAGCCTCTGATTAATTCCACAACGTGCCTGAACCTTGTTTATGCCTGGATTGACGTTTATCCGTTTTTGGGCGCACTGGTCCTGAACCAATGCAAAACCGCGATTATAAACGAGCCATCGCGTAATACCAATCGTTGCGCCCCAGTTTATCCGCCAGATGCTTTAAAGTGTGCCGGACGGGTGCCCAACAGCAGCATAACAATGACAAAAGTAGCGGCGGCCGCACCGATAGTCAGACCAACATGCTGAATCTGCGCAGCCAGGCTCAGTGCATAAAAACCATCACCGCGATCAAAATACACAATGGTCCAGGCCATGACGGCGCAAGCCAAGATGGTTCTGACCAGAAATATCACGCTTTTGCCGGTTAACTTATACACGCCGATACGATGCAACTGTCCGTATAATAAACCGGCGTTCAGGGCTGCCGACAAACTGGTCGCAATGGCCAGCCCGATATAGCCATACGGCACTGCAAAGATCAGGTTAAACACCATATTGGATGCCATACACCAGATACCGAATTTGACCGGTGTTTTGGTGTCCTGCCGGGAATAAAACCCTGGGGCAAGCACTTTAACCAGCATGAAAAACCACAGCCCAAACGCATACGCGGTCAGGGAGTAAGAAGCCATTTTGGCGGTTTCAGCAGTAAAGGCACCACGCTGGAAAATCACCGTAAGGATTGGCTCGGCCATAAAGGCCAGCCCCACTGCGGCGGGTAGCCCGAGTGCCGAGACCATACGCACAGACCAGTCCATATTGCCAGAAAAGGCAGCGGGATCTTTGGCGACATGATTGCGCGATAAGGTCGGTAAAATGACAGTCGCAATCGCAATGCCAAATAAGCCAAGCGGAAATTCCAGTAACCGGTCGGAGTAATACAGCCAGCTGATAGAGCCGGTAGCCAGAAAGCTGGCAATAAAGGTATCAAATAGCAGATTCAGCTGACCCACCGATACGCCAAAGAGCGCGGGAATCATTAATTTTCTCACTTTGACCACATTCGGGTCGTGCCAGCCCCAGCGCGGTTTGACCAGTAAACCGGCTCGCCATAAAAACGGCAGCTGAAAACCCAGCTGTACCACGCCACCGACAAAAACACCCCAGGCCAGCGCAAACGCTGGTTGTGTCATGGATGGTGCCATCCATATTGCAAAGCCAATAATACACACGTTCAGCAGAACCGGGGTGAACGCCGCCACAGCAAATTTATTCAGGGTATTTAAAATAGCGCCGGACAACCCGGTAAGAGAAATAAACGCCAGATAAGGAAAAGTAATTTTTAACATAGCTGAGGCCAGCTCAAACTTCTGTCCGTCTGGCCCGTCATTAAGATATTCAATAAACCAGCCAGTGCCAAACAGCGCCGCCAGTACGGGGGATGCGACCACGCCTACCAGTGAAACAATAAAGACAATGGCGCCCAGCGTACCGGACACCTTGGCCACAAACTCCCGCAGTTCCTTTTTATCATCCTGATGATGCACTTCGGTCAGCACCGGGATAAACGCCTGTGCAAAGGCCCCCTCGGCAAACAGGCGGCGCAGAAAATTGGGTATTTTGTTGGCAAAAAAGAAGACGTCAGCCGCAGCACCATCCCCCATCAGCCTGGCGACCACCACATCCCGGACCAGCCCGAGTACGCGGGAAACCAGCGTCATCGCGCTGACAATCAGACCGGATTTGAGTAACTTACCTGACACACTGCCTCTTAGAATATGCCTGAAAAAAGGACGCACACTATAGCCCAATGCGCGGTGTCAGGAAATAGCACACCCCGCTATTTAAAGGCGACTCAGCAGTAAAATGACGATGATAGTGACAATTAATTGAGTAAAAACGCATTTAAGCGGGTGAAAATCTGCTTTTATGCTGGTATACTCCGCGCCCAGCATGGATTGGGGGTGCTACTTTAATGAGTATTTACCCTGCATTTCCTGCCACAACCAATGGCGGTAAATCTGCTACCTTTTGATTGTTGAGCAAAATAGTTTGACAAATAATCGATTGGTAGGCACAATCCGCACCCTCGTTTTTGACATGAATTTATTTGGGAGTTACACCTTGGCTAACATTAAGTCTGCTAAGAAACGTGCAATTCAAGCCGAAAAGCGTCGTCAGCATAATGCCAGCCGCCGCTCCATGACTCGTACAAGTATCAAGAAAGTAGTAGCTGCTATCGCTAATGGCGATAAAGAAGGTGCACAATCTGCACTGGCTGCTGCCACTCCAGTTCTTGACAGAATGGCTACCAAAGGTTTGATTCACAAGAACAAAGCTGCTCGTCATAAGAGCCGTCTGGCTGCGCAAATTAAAGCGCTGTAAGACTTATCTTATGCTTTTAGCTTTAGAAAAGCGCCCTTCGGGCGCTTTTTTATTGCCTGTTTTTCACTAACATCCCCGCTTTTCTCTTATTTCACTGTCGTACTGACCAGGCTGACTGTCACAGGATCGTCAAGCAAGCGTCACCAACCTGTCAATTATGCCTCCTAACATGACAACCCAAGGTCATTACTTTGGACATTGTCATGCAATACGCTCACTACAAAACGCTCTGGCTATCAGATTTACATCTGGGCAACCGCGACTGTAAAGCAGACTACCTGCTGCATTTTCTGAATAATATCTCGGTCGATACCCTGTATCTGGTTGGCGATATCGTCGACATGTGGGAGATGTCCCGACAATTCCGCTGGCCTGAAGCACACAATAAAGTCATGCACAAATTAATGGCCATGAGTAATGAGGGCACCCGGGTCGTCTACCTGCCCGGCAATCATGATGCGCCTGTTCAGTCCTATTCAGGGATGGCGTTTGGTGATATCGAAATTGAGCGGGAACTGATACATATCACGTCCCAGGGTAAAAAGTATCTGGTGTTACATGGAGATCAGTTTGATGCCGATGTCACGCTGGGAAAATTTCACGCCTGGATGGGCGATAAAGCCTACGACCTGCTGCTGTTTTTAAATCGCTGGTTCAATCGTTTTCGACACTGGCGTAAGCGCGAATACTGGTCGCTGGCCGGATATATCAAGCGGCACATCAAAGGCGCTAACGAAGCGATTGAACGCTATCGCGCCGCCTGCTGTAAACGAGCCGCCGATTTGCAGCTCGACGGGGTAATTTGCGGTCATATCCATCATCCTGAAAGCAGTATGGTCAACGGGATTCACTATATCAACGATGGCGACTGGGTTGAAAACTGCTCAGCGCTGGCAGAAGACAGTCAGGGCAATCTTTCACTGATTCATTATCTGCAAGAAATAGATACCGCAACATCGGTCTCTATTCTAAATCCAGACACCAAAACGTCCCGCGCCGCCTAGTCCCGGCCGGTGTCTTTGCAAAAGGGTTACTATGTTTACTGTTGATGACGTGCTTAATAAACATTATCCCCAGGTTGCCTCGCATCCCTGGCTGTTCAAGTCTTTGTCGTTTGCGCTGCGACGGTTGCTGCACGAGCAGGATATTGCCGAATTTGGTGCCGCATACCCGCATTATCATGACATCGATTTTGTGGAGCAGGTGCTGGAATATTTCAATATCTCGTATTCTACCCGCGATGTGGAAAAAGAGCGTATTCCCAGTGATGGCCGGGTAGTCATTATCGCTAATCATCCAATAGGCTCGCTGGATGCGCTGGCACTGATAAAACTGCTCAGTGAAGTTCGCCACGACGTCAAGGTAGTGGCCAATCAGATGCTGATGGAGATTGAACCATTGCATAATATGTTGCTGCCGGTGAACAATATGCAAGGTGGCACACCCAAACAGCATTTATCCGCCATTAGCCGACATCTGGAGCAGGAAGGTGCACTGCTGATATTTCCGGCCGGTGAAGTGTCCCGTCTGCGCCCTCAGGGCGTACGCGACACTCACTGGCATACTGGCTTTCTGCGCATTGCACGACAAACAAAATCCCCGGTGTTGCCGGTGTACATTGATGCCAAAAACTCACCGCTGTTCTATGGCGTATCGATGGTTTACAAGCCGCTGGCCACAGCGTTACTGGTTAAGGAAATGTTCAGGCAACGTCGCAAACATTTACCCATGCGCATTGGTGAGCTTATCCCACATCAGGGATATCAGAATTTATCTATTCCATTAAAAGACCAGGTCAAACTCTTCAAGCGCCACCTGTACCGGATTGGCAGTAACAAAAAGGGCGTGCTGCCCACTCAGGCTGCGGTAGCTTTACCCGAAGACCGCAAAGAACTGTGCCGCGCCATAAAGCAATGTGAGCTGCTGGGTCATACCGGCGACGGTAAACATATTTATCTGTATCAGCATGGCGGTTATTCGCCGGTGATGCGTGAAATTGGCCGGCTGAGGGAAGTTGCTTTTCGGGCAGTCGGAGAAGGAACCAACCGCCGCCGCGATATTGATCAGTATGACAGTCACTATTATCACCTGGTGTTATGGGATGACAGCGATTTAGAAATTGTCGGGGCTTACCGGTTTGGAGACGCTCAGACGCTGACCGCTCCGGACCACCCTACCGGCCTCTACTCAGCCACATTATTCAGTTATGGGCAGGACAATCAGGCATTGTTCGGCGCCGGACTGGAACTGGGCAGAAGCTTTGTACAGCCCCGTTACTGGGGCAAGCGCAGCCTGGATTATCTGTGGTTTGGCATCGGCGCCTTTTTAAGCCGTTATCCAAAATATCAGTATTTATTCGGGGCGGTAAGTATCAGTAACGGGTATCCGCAACCGGCTAAAGATTTGCTGGTTGAGTTTTACCGCACGCATTTTCCGGCCCGCTTCGGTCAGGCGGCATCCCGACTGCCCTACCGGGTTTCGCAGGATATACTGCATACCTTTGCCGGTGAAGACTACAAGGCAGAGTTCACCGAGCTTAAACATCTGCTGGCCAATATGGGCGTCAACGTGCCTACGTTATACAAACAGTACACTGAGGTGTGTGAGCCGGGTGGCGTGGCATTTCTTGATTTCAATATTGACCCGGATTTTGCCGATTGTATTGATGGCCTGGTGGTCGTTGACTTAGCCACGCTGACCGTCAAAAAGCGTAAACGCTATATGACGCAGCCCTCCTTGTCAAAAACAGCCTGACGTGTTTCCCGGACCGGCTGAGCGCGGTCAGGGTCTGGTAAATTCAGATGGCTTTGTGAATCGCATTGTCGCAGGTATGCGGATAAGCAGCCAGCATCGCAGTGGTCTCCGTTTTCATATCGGCAGCTCTACCACTATATAACAGACTGTTGGTAATGAAGAGAATGAACAGGTCGCTGCACCAGGTAGGCAGAGGCCAAAACCACATCGGTATGAACGCAAAAGGTAGTATGAGTCGTTACCTCACTCCCCGGGCAGTCAGGTCACTGACACCAAGCATCAGAAATGCTGGAGAAGAAACCACTGTTTTATCAGGCGGTGGGCGATGAACATCTGGCAGCCGGCGTGGTGGGGGTGGCCGACTTTTGTGCTATCAGGTTTTTAGCCTAACCAACACTATTTATAACCGTGTTGCAGAGTGGAGACACCTGGTGCAATCATTATTGACTCCGTTTAGATCCGTGAGTCTGCTATTACACCCTAGTGCTTTGACGGCCGTATAACCATTTTACGACAGTCTCATGGCAAATCTGGCTTAGAAAGTGTGAAGCACATCCACAATTTCGCGCGTGTCTTCAATCACCCGAACCACTTTGTTTTGCAAACGTACAGCCACGGTGCCATTGGCGGCATCGCGATATACTACCTTGCTTTGACGGTATAAATCATAATCCAGCTTACTGCCTTTGGCTAATCCACTACGCCAGTTATCCGGTAACTGATTACTGGCCAGCATATCACTTTCACCAGCAAGTGGAAGGTAATGTCCGCGATCAGCTGCCTGGGCAACAAAAGACAGCGATAACGCAGAGGCAAGAAAAGCGGCCCGAAGCAGTGGCGTTTGCATAGTCATGATGTTTAACTCTGTAGATTAACTTTAGTCTAATAAAGCAAAACGCATACCTTTAACATCGAACTAGCTGAAATTAATAATAAGCACATGAAATATATAAATTTATTTCTTTAAGCTTGAATCTGCCAACACGGCATAACCAGCGCGCTATGCAAAAGTGTCCCATTTTTATAAAAAAATGTAGCAATATGGAAACAGCTGGTACTCTTTGACTAGAAAACCAATCAGACTGGTGCTTTTAAGCAGGCAGTAAAACAGGCTATTATCTTCTTACTCCAACAAAACAGGTATCCCACATGATTAAAATCATTGTACTAATTCCTTTGCTGCTTAGCATACTGTGGGTTGGTTACCTTAAAGCCAATAACTATTCGATAGCTGACGGTAAACAGGGCTTCACCTATATTTTTGTGGTTTCTACTGTGATTGCCGCATTTTACTCTCTCATGCTGTTTCTCACTCACTGATTTATTTTCACCCACAAAAAAAGGTGTGCCGCGGCACACCTTTTGTCAGTCTGGGTAAACTTTTACAGCCTACTGAACCAGAATCTCTACTTCAGCTTCGCTACGCAGGCCATTCACATAGCTCTGGTAAGCGCTCTGCCCGTAAGCCTGACCCAGACGCTGACGCAGACTGTTAACCAGTTCCTGAGCCGGTGCATCCGGTTTATGTACCGCGGTCAGCCTGACCACAGCCACGTCGCCATTGGCCAGTTCGGCAACATCCAGAGACTGACCTTCCTGCATTGACAGGGTAAATAAGCTGTTTACCACCGCACGAGGCAGTTCGCCCGGATTACGGGAGACCTTTTCTGCCGGCTGCCAGCTCAAAGAATGCGCCTGCAGACTTTCCTGCACGTCTTCACCGGCAGTCAGGCTGGTCAGTAATTCTTCAGCCCAGCTTACCGCCGCCTGCTGTGACTTTTTTGCCCGCAACTGGGTTTCAATGTCCGATTTTACTTCTGCCAGCTCACGGGTACGCTGAGCTTCATGCTCTTTCACACGCACTACGATAACCGAATTTTCATCCAGCTCAATGACTTCACTGTTAACGCGATCTTCAATCAGTTCAGGCGAAAAGGCCAGGTTCAGTACTTCAGCATTACTGACCGACTCAGGGGCCTGAGACCGGGCAAATAAACCTGTTTCCCGGACCGGCTGGTTGGCAACACCCGCCACATCTTGCAGTGTATCAGGCACTTCAAAGGCCACTTCATCCATACGCGAGCGAAGCTCATAAAAACGCTCCATCGCCTGGTCCTGTTGCAGGGTAGAACGAATCTCTTCTTTCACGTCAGCCAGGGCTGTCACCTGCTCTGGTTTAATATCTGTCAGTTTTATGATGTGGAAACCAAAGTCAGTTTCGACAACCTGAGAAACATCGCCAGCCTCAGCAAGACCAAACGCAGACTCATCAAATGCCGGATCCATCATGTCACGGCTGATGAAATTCAGGTCACCACCATTTTCAGCAGAGAAGGTATCGTCTGAATTTTCTTCTGCCAGCGTAGCAAAATCAGCGCCCTGCTCCAGCTCCTGATGCAGGCTCTCTGCTTTTTGACGGGCAGCATCTTTGTCATCACCAAACTCGATCAGAATATGAGACACGCGACGCTCTTCTTCTTCACGATACCGGTCCTGATTATTCTGATAATAATCTTCAATTTGCTGCTCGCTAACGTTTACGTCGCCTTTCAGGTCATCAACAGACAGCGTTACATAAGCCAGATTCACTTTTTCCTGAGTATCGAAAGCCGTGATGTTCGCCTGATAATAATTTTCCAAATCCTGTTGTGAAATTTCCACACTATCAGCAAAGTCCTGGCTGTTAATCATCAGATACTCGCCATCGCGCGTCTGGGACTGTAAATCCCAGGCGCGATTCACTTCGCTGGCCAGCGCAAATGACGATACGCCCAGTGCGCGAGTGAGCTGTTCACGAGTCAGTTCGGTACGCAGATAATCACGGAAATCTGCAGGCTGGAAACCACTTTGACGCAGCACTGCCAGATAACGCTCGTTATCAAATTCACCGGCTGTCTGGAAAGCCTGCATCTGACGAATGGTATCTTTGACCTGCGCATCGCTGACACGTAAACCCAACTCAGTGGCCTGTTGCTCAACCACTTTATTATTAATCAGCTGCTCTAAAACATTACGACGAAAATCTTTCAGGTAGCCTTCGTTGGAAAACATCGCCGCTACGCTGTCCCCGTACTGCTGCTCCATTCGTGCGCGCTGGTTTTCATAAGCCCGCTCCAGGGTTGCCTGGTCAATTTCTTCGCCATTCACTTTTGCCACTGCAGTGCTGCCTGAAGAGGTCAGATAGCTGCCTACACCAGCAAAGACGAAACTAAGGACCACCAGGCCGATAATGATCATGGCCCACGGGCCCTGAGAACCTTCTCTGATTCTTTCTAGCATGATTCGATTTCAACTCCGTTGCTTACAACACTTGCCGCAAGTCTGTCTGTAGTCCGATACGTACCGGATACTTCCGATGCTGGCAAAAATTAGGCAGGATTATAACGCGATTGGGATTGAAAACGCGATGGTTTTATCCCCTTTGGATGTGCTTTATCGCCCTGAGGATGAGAGAGAAACCGTCAGGTCTTTGCATAATCTCTCAGGCGACACAAATAAAAAAGGCGATGGGGTTAACCATCGCCTTTTTAAAGAAACTTTTATTCTTAGTTGCACGCGTCTTTCAGAGCTTTACCCGCTTTGAAAGATGGTACTTTTGCTGCTGCGATCTGAATAGTCTCGCCAGTTTGTGGGTTGCGGCCGCTGCGAGCTGAACGCTCACGAACTGCGAATGTACCGAAACCAACTAGAGCAACCTGGTCGCCTTCTTTCAGTGCTGCGGTAACTGCATCAGTAAATGCATCCAGCGCACGGCCGGCAGCCGCTTTAGAAATATCCGCACCTGCAGCGATTTGGTCGATTAGTTGAGACTTGTTCACAATATGATCCCCTTCGTTTGTTATTATACTGTTTGTCCGAAACAGTGTTCGAAAATATGTTTCGAAACGTTATAACAGGCTTAATGCTAAAATCAAGCAGTCTGTTACAAATGATTAACTTTGAATGAATCGCCGCTATCCCTTATTTGACAAGGCTTCAAGCGACTACTCAGTAAAGGTAACACAACTTCTGCACGTTGAAAGCCCTAAATTTCAAAAAAAACGGCTTTTTTCACTTTTCCAGCACACTTTTTGAGCGCCTGACCTGAAAAAATGGCTGCCGCCCTTTAAAATCAGGCGATACAGCCATTTTGGTACGCTTATTTTGCGTTCACTACTTCGAACGACTCTACTGGTTCCTGAAGCGCAATATCCAGCACCTCGTCAATCCATTTCACCGGGTGAATCGATAACGCTTGTTTAACATTTTCCGGAATCTCTTCCAAATCACGTTCGTTATCTTTTGGAATGACTACTGTTTTAATACCACCACGATGAGCGGCCAGCAATTTCTCTTTTAAACCACCAATCGCCAGTACTTCTCCACGCAGGGTTATTTCGCCGGTCATTGCCACATCGCATTTAACCGGGTTACCGGTTAACGATGAGACCAGAGCTGTACACATGGCAATACCAGCACTTGGACCATCTTTGGGTGTTGCGCCTTCTGGTACGTGCACATGTATATCACGCTTTTCATAGAAGTCTTCGTTAATCCGCAGTTTCTGAGCGCGGCTTCTTACCACGGTCATGGCTGCTTTAATTGACTCCTGCATCACATCACCTAAAGAGCCGGTCGAGGTCATCTTGCCTTTACCTGGTACCGTACTGGTCTCGATGGTCAGCAAGTCACCACCAACCTGGGTCCAGGCCAGGCCAGTTACCTGACCAATCTGATTGTCCTTATCTGCCTTACCATAGTCGTGACGTTGTACACCCAGGAAGTCTTTCAGGTTGTCCTGGGTCACCACCACTTTTTCTTTGCTCTTCGACAACAAGATATCTTTTACCGCTTTACGGCATACTTTAGAGATTTCACGCTCCAGGTTCCGTACGCCGGCTTCTCGGGTGTAGTAGCGTATAATACCGATAATGGCAGACTCGGTTATCTCCAGCTCATCTTTTTTCAGGCCATTACGTTCCATCTGTTTTGAGATCAGATGGCGTAGTGCAATATTCAGTTTTTCATCTTCGGTATAACCCGACAAACGAATCACTTCCATCCGGTCAAGTAACGGACCAGGGATATTCATGCTATTGGAAGTGGCAACAAACATCACATCAGACAGGTCATAATCCACTTCCAGGTAATGATCACTGAAGCTGTTGTTTTGCTCAGGGTCCAGTACTTCCAGCAAAGCGGAGGCAGGATCGCCGCGCATATCTGCTGACATCTTGTCGATTTCATCAAGCAGGAATAACGGGTTTTTCACACCCACTTTTGACATATTCTGAATCAGCTTGCCCGGTAGTGAACCAATGTAGGTTCTGCGATGGCCGCGAATTTCGGCTTCATCGCGCACGCCACCCAGCGCCATACGAACGTACTTACGGCCGGTAGCTTTGGCAACCGATTGCCCCAGCGAGGTTTTACCTACCCCTGGCGGCCCAACCAGACACAGAATCGGCCCTTTCAGTTTTTTCACCCGCTGTTGAACAGCCAGATACTCAATAATGCGCTCTTTGACCTTCTCCAGACCATAATGATCCGCATCCAGCACTTTTTCAGCCCGCGACAAATCTTTTTTCACCGGGCTGCGCTTTTGCCATGGCACATTGGTCAGCCATTCGATGTAACTGCGTACCACAGTGGCTTCGGCCGACATCGGCGACATCATTTTGAGCTTTTGTAACTCAGCACGCGCCTTGTCTTCAGCTTCTTTGGGCATTTTTGCTTCACTGATTTTGTTACTCAGTGCTTCAAACTCGTCCGGCGCATCGTCCATTTCACCCAGTTCTTTCTGAATCGCTTTCATTTGCTCATTCAGATAGTATTCGCGCTGACTTTTCTCCATCTGCTTTTTGACCCGGGTACGAATCTTCTTTTCGACCTGGAGCAGATCGATTTCCCCTTCCATTAACGCCATCAGGTACTCAAGACGCTCATTCACGCCTTTCATTTCCAGTACCTTTTGTTTTTCAGTTAATTTCAGCGGCATATGCGCTGCCATGGTATCGGCCAGGCGCGCAGCATCATCAATACCGTTAAGCGAGGTCAGTACTTCAGGGGGAATCTTTTTGTTTAATTTAACATAGCCTTCAAACTGCGACACCGCGGAGCGAATCAATACTTCCTGCTCGTTCTCAGCAATCGCTTCGTCTTCAATTTGATCTACCGTGGCAGCATAAAAAGGCTCTGACTGGGAATATTTGTCAATTTGCCCACGCACATTACCTTCAACCAGTACTTTTACTGTGCCGTCCGGTAATTTAAGCAGCTGTAAAATGGTGGCAATCGTGCCAACATTGTAAATGTCATCCGTTTCAGGCTCATCGACACTGGCATCTTTCTGGGCAACCAGAAAGATCTGCTTATCATTGTCCATTGCCGCTTCAAGGCAACGAATAGATTTTTCACGGCCGACAAACAAAGGTATGACCATATGTGGGTAGACCACGACGTCCCGTAAAGCCAGTACGGGGATCTCACTACGACTGTCACGCTCTGTTGTCATACTTATACTCTGTTAGTTACTGTTGTCGTTTTATATGGGGATATTGTGGCAAAGTTCAAACAGTTATCCGTGAATAACCCGCCCGGTCGTTTGTTTGAATGACTCGATAATGAGTCCGGTTGCTTATCCCTGCCTTTTGGCCTGCAACAGACCAAATCAGTTCCCAGCTAAATAGTTTCTCCTCTGCGCGTGGCAATACAGCGCAGGAGAAAGACCGTCAGTGGGTATGGTTTACCATCAGACATTTACGTGCAGATGACAACGGTTTTTTCAAAAAGACAGCAAAAAAACACGCTATTTGATTATAAGTTGGGCAGTTTATAGACTTTTGACAAAGAAAAGTGAGGAGATAAAAATAGCAAAGGCCCGCAAAACGGGCCTTTGTGAGCAGACAAAATTATTTACTCTGACGCTGCTTTTTTGTTATCTGCATTACCATAAATTAAGATCGGCTTGGACTCACCGCGAATGACAGTTTCGTCAATCACCACTTTCTTAACATCATCGGCAGATGGCAGATCGTACATGGTATCCAGCAGAATCGCTTCTACAATTGAACGCAATCCCCGGGCGCCGGTTTTGCGTTGCATGGCCTTTTTAGCGATAGCATTGAGCGCATCATCGCGAAATTCCAGTTCAACATCTTCTAGCTGGAATAAGGCACTATATTGCTTTGTAATAGCATTTTTCGGCTCGCGCAGAATCTGAATCAATGCTTCTTCATTCAGTTCTTCTAAGCTGGTCACTACCGGTAGACGCCCGATAAATTCAGGAATCAGACCGTACTTAACCAAATCTTCCGGCTCAACCTGTTTAAACAGCTCGCTGGAGTTAAACTGGCTTTCCTTGGTTTTCACTTTTGCGCCAAAACCCATGCCACTGCCTACCTGAGCGCGTTGTTCAATCACTTTGTCCAGGCCGGCAAATGCACCACCACAGATAAACAGAATCTTGGAAGTATCAACCTGCAGGAATTCCTGCTGTGGATGCTTTCTGCCACCTTGCGGAGGAACTGAAGCTACTGTGCCTTCAACCAGTTTCAGCAGTGCCTGCTGAACACCCTCGCCGGATACGTCGCGGGTAATGGACGGGTTGTCAGACTTACGTGAGATCTTGTCAATCTCATCGATATACACGATACCACGCTGTGCTTTTTCAACATCGTAGTCGCATTTTTGCAGTAGTTTCTGGATAATGTTTTCCACATCCTCACCCACATAACCGGCTTCGGTCAGTGTGGTGGCATCGGCCATAGTGAAAGGCACATCCAGTAACCTGGCAAGCGTTTCTGCCAGTAGTGTTTTACCACTACCGGTAGGACCGATAAGCAGAATGTTACTTTTGCCCAGCTCAACCCCTTCATGAACATCACCATGACGCAAGCGCTTGTAGTGATTATACACTGCAACCGACAACACCTTTTTAGCGTGTTCCTGGCCAATTACGTAATCATCCAGATGAGAATGAATTTCGTGTGGTTTGGGAAGCGCATCCTGCTTTTGCTTGGGTGCGATTTCCTTAATCTCTTCGCGAATGATGTCGTTGCATAGCTCAACACATTCGTCACAGATAAAAACGGACGGCCCTGCAATTAACTTCCTGACTTCATGCTGGCTCTTGCCGCAAAAAGAGCAGTACAATAATTTATTGTCACCGTCTGAGTTCTGTTTATCACTCATTACGTTATGCCTCTGCCTTATCCGGACACAAAAATTAGACTAACAATTGTCCGGTCTTCTATTACTATACTACTTAGAAGCAGCCACGTCAGATCGGTTTGCCATCACCTGATCGATTAATCCGTACTCTTTGGCTTCTGTTGCACTAAGGAAATTATCCCGGTCGGTATCGCGTGCCACAGTTTCATAATCCTGACCTGTATGCTGTGCCATCAGTCGGTTCAGCTTCTCTTTAATAGACAGAATTTCTTTTGCATGAATTTCAAAATCTGATGCCTGACCCTGGAAACCGCCCAGTGGCTGGTGAATCATTACGCGTGAGTTAGGCAGACAATAACGTTTACCTTTTGCCCCCGCTGATAATAAAAATGCGCCCATGCTTGCCGCCTGTCCCACACATACCGTGCTGACATCTGGCTTAATGAAATTCATGGTGTCATAAATCGCCATACCTGCTGTTACTGAGCCACCCGGCGAATTGATATACAGGTAGATATCTTTCTCTGGGTTTTCAGCTTCCAGAAATAGCATCTGGGCCACAATCAGGTTTGCCATATGATCTTCGACCTGACCAACCAGAAAAATAACATTTTCTTTTAGCAGGCGAGAGTAAATATCGTAGGAACGTTCACCCTTGGAAGTCGACTCGACAACCATAGGCACCAGTGCATTTTGTGGTTCTAATGGATTGATCATTATCTACCTTGATTTGTTAGCGTTAAAAACAAAAATGCTCGGAAAGTTCCGAGCATTTAAGCAGTTGCTGACAGGTTAAGTCAAACCGGCAGAGTTACATTATGCCTGTTTGTTCATAACCTCATCAAAAGCTTTGGTCACGTCCTGAGTTTTGGCTTTAGCCAGTACCCATTCAATGGCCTGCTCTTCTAATGCAACATTTTTCATTTGCTGCATCAGTTCGTCATTATTTTTATAATAGTCGATAACTTCCTGAGGATCTTCATACGCTGAGGCTGAAGTCTCAATCAGTGACGCTACTTTTTCATCGTCAGCTTCAAGTTCGTTCTGCTTGATGATTTCACCTAACAGCAGACCGATAGAAACGCGACGTTTGGCGTTGTCGGTGAACAGTTCAGCTGGCAGCTCTGGCATGTTTGCGCCACCGCCCTGTTGGCTGAAACGTTGTTTCGCCTGTTCACGCAGTGCTTCAACTTCCTGGTCGATCAGCGCCTGAGGTATTTCAACCTCGTTTGCTTCCAGAAGTTTAGCAATAACATTTTCTTTTACCTGAGTTTTCAGGGTTTGGTCTAGTTCACGCTGCATATTTTTGCGCACTTCGTCTTTCAGTGCGTCAACGCCGCCTTCCTGAATACCAAACAGAGTAGCAAACTCGTCGTTCAGTTCAGGCAGTTCCTGACCTTCCACTTTTTTCACAGTGACGTCAAAAACAGCGTCTTTACCTTTCAGCGCTTCAGCGTGGTACTCTTCCGGGAAAGTCACTTCAACTTTCACTTCGTCGCCCGCTTTGGCACCTACAATTGGCTCTTCAAAGCCAGGAATCATGCGGCCTTTGCCCAGCTCAAGAGCGAAATCTTCTGCTTTACCGCCGTCGAATTCTTCACCGTCGATTTTGCCGACAAAATCCATAACAACACGGTCGCCGTCTTCAGCTGCACGCTCAACTTCGGCCCACGAAGCATGTTGCTGTTGCAACGTCTGCATCATGTTATCGAGGTCTTCGTCGCTAATTTCAACCACTGGCTTTTCAATTTCCAGATCTTCTACGCCTTTTACCTCTACTTCAGGGTAAACTTCAAATGACGCAACATACTCAAGATCTTCGCCTTGCTGATCTTTAGTCAGTTCAAATTTAGGCATGCCAGCAGGCGTAATTTTTTCCTGAATAACTGCCTGATAGAAGTTTTGCTGCATTACATCACCAGCAACTTCCTGACGAACCGCCTCACCAAAACGCTTCTGGATAACGCTAACCGGAACCTTGCCCGGGCGGAAACCATTAATACGCTGTGTTTTAGCTAATTGCTGTAGACGTGCTTTAACGGCAGAGTCGATTGAATCTGCTGGCACGGTAATAGTAAGACGGCGTTCTAAACCCTGGGTCGTCTCGACTGAAACTTGCATTATATTACCTCAACTATACGTCCGTTTGACGTTTGGTTTCTTGCCTCATCCCCTTGCTGCCAAATGGCGGTGTCTTACTGGTTCAGAGGTGGTTGTACTAACGTTGGTATAACCGCTGTTGACATAACCGCGAGTTAAACACGTTGGTTTAAAAAAAGACGCGGTAGTATACAGCCCCATAAATTGAGAGTCGAGAGGCAAAGGCCAACAAAACCGTTTAAATACGCACGGATCAAGGCAAATAGATGAGATTTTGATTAATAAAGGAAATATAGGCAAAACAGAGGGGATAAAAACTGGTCGGTGAGACAGGATTTGAACCTGCGACCCCTTGGACCCAAACCAAGTGCGCTACCAAACTGCGCCACTCACCGGCAATTATGTGAAATCAGGATGATTTCGATATGGTGCGGAAGGAGAGACTTGAACTCTCACGCCGTGAAGCACTGGAACCTAAATCCAGCGTGTCTACCAATTCCACCACTTCCGCGAAAAAGTGGGGTGGACGATGGGACTTGAACCCACGACAACCGGAATCACAATCCGGGGCTCTACCAACTGAGCTACGCCCACCATAGATGGTGTTAACTAACGACGCGTTGCGGCTACTTTACCATTTAACCAGGGCATATGCCACTGATAAAATGCTACTTTTGCCTTTCTACCTGACCCGCATAAAAATGGCGCGCCCGGCAGGATTCGAACCTGCGACCCACGGCTTAGAAGGCCGTTGCTCTATCCAGCTGAGCTACGGGCGCCCGGCGAATCATCGCTAGCTAAAGTGGTCGGTGAGACAGGATTTGAACCTGCGACCCCTTGGACCCAAACCAAGTGCGCTACCAAACTGCGCCACTCACCGACAATGCAACGTTAGGAATGTTCCTCTCCGTTACGGGATGCGCATCTTACTGACTTCCCCTACCTGCGTCAAACACTTTTTTGAAAAAATGTTTTAACCGTTTACAAAACATGCAAACCGGCAGGAAAAGTAGAAAAAACAAACCTTTAATCATATCTTGCAAGCAAGTCATCAAAAGGTGGCTTCTTCTGCCAGCACCGGGGCGTTGTTGCCTTCCCCCCGAAGCGCAGGCGCATTATGCCCATGTGCCCTACCCGACGCAAGCACTAATTCAAATAAATCTGATTGTTCGAACAGCTTTTGAACATTATGTACATATATTGCCTAATCTGTTGAAATATCGTGCTAATTTAAACTAAAAAAAGGGTTTTCAGGGCTTAGGCAAAGCATTCCCGGGCAATGGGCTTGTCCCTCCATATATAGGTGAAAAGAAAAAGCCCTTGCAGCAACGCTGCGTTTCGAATCAGATAAGCCGTCATGTAGAAGGCGGCATAGTGTAAAGCACCATCATTCACTGGTAGCGACTGTGCGTTTTGTGAAACAATAGCGCGCGATGTTTTTTGTCTCCTATATATAGTAAAGAGTTCCAATACCTATGACCGCGCATATCATTGATGGCAAGTTGATTGCCAAGCAAGTACGTCAGCATGTGGCTTCTTATGTAGAATCACTTCAGGCTGCCGGCAAACGACAACCTGGCCTGGCTGTTGTATTAGTGGGGAGCGATGCTGCTTCTCAGGTTTATGTAGCTAATAAAAGAAAAGCCTGTGAAGAGGTTGGTTTTATTTCCCGCTCTTATGACCTGCCTTCAACGACTGATCAGGAAACCTTACTGTCGTTGGTGGATGAATTAAATAATGACAAGGAAATTGACGGCATTCTGGTGCAGTTACCCTTACCGGCCGGTCTGAACGCCGAGGAAGTACTTGAGCGCATTCAGCCGCATAAAGATGTAGATGGTTTTCATCCTTACAACATCGGCCGGCTTGCCCAGCGAGTACCCGCACTGCGCCCGTGCACGCCAAAAGGCATCATGACCATGATTGAGGCAACTAAGCGTCCTGTAAAAGGACTGGATGCAGTTATTGTTGGTGCCTCTAATATTGTCGGCCGTCCGATGTCGCTGGAGCTGCTGCTGGCCGGTTGCACAGTAACCACCTGCCACAAGTTCACCAAAGACCTGCGTGCTCATGTGAGTCGTGCCGACCTGCTGGTTGTGGCAGTAGGTAAACCTAACTTTATCCCCGGTGACTGGATCAAGCCTGGCGCCATTGTGATTGATGTGGGTATTAACCGGGTTGCTGATGGTTCACTGATTGGTGATGTGGAATTTGACAAAGCCAAAGAACGGGCCGGCTGGATCACGCCGGTGCCTGGTGGTGTTGGCCCCATGACAGTCGCCAGTCTGATAGAAAATACGCTGGAAGCGTATGTGAAGTACCATTCCTGATATGACAAACGCAACCGATAGCGCCATCGTCAGCGCCATGCAAGCCTGGCTGGACAACATCGTCATCGGGCATAATTTCTGCCCGTTTGCCAAATTTGTACGTCAGCCGGATACCATTCACTACACCGTGGCGCGCAGTAAAGATGTGCAGGATATCATGCTGGCCCTGCATGCAGAATGTAAACGGCTGGACGAACAGCCTGATATTTCTACTACGTTATTGATGGTGCCGGCTTTCAACCGGTTTACCGGGTATCTGGACATGCTGGATCTGGCCCATGCGATGTTAAGCCAGTGGCAATATGAAGGTGTGTATCAGCTGGCCAGCTTTCATCCTGACTACCAGTTTGAAGGTGAGCCGGGCAATGCGCCTTCGCATTATACCAACCGCTCCCCCTACCCGACCCTGCATTTGATTCGCGAAGATGATATTACCCGGGCATTGGAAGACTATCCCGACCCGGAAGCCATATTTGAACGCAATATGGCGGTCACTGAAGAGCTGGGCAGCGATTACTTTGATAAGCAACTGAACCAGTGTATACACGCTCAGCAAAAAGATAAGCCGGAATAAATTCCGGCTTTTTTATGCGATAAAGTAGCTTATCTGGCCAGTAAACTGCCCAGATTCGTCAGGTACGCTTTGCCCTGATAAGCCGATACGGTAAATATCCAGTCACTGACCCATGACGGACTGTCAGGTGTGTCGATCCAGATAAGGTACTGACTGGGCTCCGCCGCCGGTTTAATCTGCGCCATCACCTGGGTATTGTCTGCCAGTGTGAAAACCACTCGCCCGGCCATAGGCTGAGCCTCCCAGCGCGCCTGCTGATAAGGCCGGACGCTTAAAAAGCGAAAGTCCAGCATATCGGTAATGGTCTGACTGATGATTTCCGGATAGGCCAGCTCTTCATCACGAATCGGGGCCAGTGCTGTCCCGTCTGTCACGATGTGCCATTGTTGTTCGTTACGGGGCTTTCTGGCCAGCAGTAGCGCGGTAGTCGCTGGTTGCGAAAACTCGATCTGTTCCAGGGTATCTTCACGAAACGGGATAACGGCCGATGCCAGCCAGTCGGTGGCCGATGCGGGTAACCGAAGGCGCTGGTCAATCAGCAGACTCGCCGGGTCCCCATCCCGCCGCACAAACATACCGCCCTGTTGACGGGCATTGTTGCCCAGTAGCACCTGCCAGGTGTCTTTGCCGTCGCTGAGCGTGACTCTGACCGACCGGGCGTTACTGCTGCTGATATCCTCTACTCCCAGTCGAGCGTAGTTTTCCGGCTTACTGGTTTTTTTCTCCACGATCCGGGCCCGGGATAAGCCGGTGATCAGTGACGCTACCACCCGGGTATTGACCGGAAAACCGGCATCCGGATTCAAATGGTTCGCCAGCCAGCGACCGCTGCTGCGATCAGCCTGAAATAACACGCCATCGTGGCTTTCAATTTTCACCGATGAGACTTTCTGGCTGTCCCGGGCCAGGCGTTCAAATAATGGGCCCGGACCGCTTTGCACCTGCTGCTGTTTGGGTTCAGAGCTCAGCAGCCAGGCTGCACCACCTGATACAGCCACCAGCACAGACAGAACAAGTATGCGAATGTTCATTTACTTCCTTTTGGTATACGCCTTTCCGGGGCGCAGTTTCAGCGCCAGTGAAATGAGGAACAATACTACCACTAAAACCAGTGGAGCTACTGCAATGTTCAAAAATTTCAGCCAGTTACCTAAAGTGTCTATTTCGGCGTCCAGCTCGTACTGCACTTCTCTTAATTGTTTTCTGATAGACACCCGCTTTTCAGTGTAGCTGTCCACCGTGTCGCGCTGGGCATCAGTCAGTACCAGTGCGCCATTTTGACCGCGCTGGCTCTGCAGTTTCGCCAGCTCTTCTTCGGTGGCGGCCAGCTGATCCCTGAGTTGTTGTTCATGCTCACGCAGCCGTTTTTGGGCAGCCCGCTTTAACGTTTCTACCCGGGTAAACGGACGGGTGGTTTTACCCCGGCTACGGATACTGATAAGTGCTTTGCTGCCGGCCATTTTCTCTACCGCGTTAGAGACAAAATCACCATTGTTAGCAAACGGGGAATTCACGGTCTGCCCGAAGAACTGACTTTGCTGCACCCAGAAACGGTCTGTCAGCATATCTGCATCCGCGACCACCATCACATTGAGATCTTCTGTGGTAGCCATAAAATGACGACCGTCTTTCATCGGCGGCGCTTCACCAAATGCTGACACCGTGCTGCCGGTGAAATAGCCGGCAATGGTGTACTGCTTACCATTTTTGCCCAGTAATAACTGTAACGCCGCCGGATCCTGAGTCGGCAGGTAAGAGCGGATATCCACCAGAAAAGCATCGTCTGAAGAATGCAGCAATGTTTGCATATCCAGCGTAGATGAAGGCAATAACGACACCGCACCGGCAGATGACAGATTAATCGACTCCAGGTTGGCGGTGATCACATCCTCACGGTTCATTTGCTCGCTGCCCAACCCGATAATACCAGGATGTTTGACCACATTACCGGCATTGCTGCGCACATCCAGCCCCAGCTTACCATCCAGCAACACCTGTTTAGGCGATACATCGATGCCCCAGCTGTACAACAGACCGGTGCCGGAGCTGTTGGCGCCACGGTTTCCCATCAGGGCTGTCATATCCGACTCAAAGTGCGGATCAGCAAACACAATAACCCGCCCGCCCTGCATGGCAAACTGATCAATATCGTACTTTAACGACTCGCTGAGCGACTGGGCATGGGCCAGCATAATAACGTCGGTGTCTTTGGGCAGTGAGCTCATATCTGACTCAATGACATCAATGTCGAATATTTGCTCCAGCTGTTCAAAAAACACCATGGAAGACTGGTACTGACCGGTTACCGGACTTTGCCCGCCGTCCACTGCCATGTCGGTGACCATGGCCAGCTTAGGCTTGGTGGCATGGCTTAACTGGTACAGCAGCTTACTCAGGTCATATTCTAAAAACTGTTCTTTATTCACATCAAAAAACGGAATCACCAGCTGATCATCCAGCATATTTGTGGCGGCCAGACCAAAATACACCTGCTCTTTGCCATCGCCGGGTTTCGCCGCGGTTAAGCCGAACCGGGTGGCGTCGTCCTCAGCTTCGGAAAACGGCTTGGGATCAATAACCTCCAGCTTAATTTTACCAAACGACGCCTTTTCGTACTCGCGCAACAGGGCTTTGACCCGCTCAGCATAATTGCGCATACCCGTCATCCCCTTGGATGTGGTATCAGAAAAGAAAAAGTATAATTTGACCGGCTCATCAATGTTTTCGATGACCGACTCAGTGCCCGGCGACAGGGTATAAAGTTGTCCTTCGGTTAAATCCAGGCGGGCTGAATCAAACAAGTGGTTGTTGACAATCACCAGGCCCACAAACAGTAGCGCGATGAGTATCAGGGTGGAAGCTGCAGTAAAACGTTTCATCAACTCAGGCCGCCTTATTCTGTTCAACAATAATCTGACTGGCATACAACCACAGCCCGGTTACCAGAATAAAATAAATCACATCATTAAGAGCCAGTACGCCCCGTGACATGGCTTCAAAATGAGTCAGAAAGCTAAACGATGCCACTGTGTCCAGCACGCTGTTATCGGCCCAGCCACTGAATGCACTCAAAATGATATCTGAGCCGGATAAGACAAACGCAAAACACACCACCACAGCCATGACAAACGCAATAACCTGATTACGGGTCAGTGCTGACATACACATGCTGATAGCCAGAAACGCACCAGCCATCAGCCAGCTGCCGATATAGGCAGCCAGTATCACGCCGTTATCCGGATGTCCCAGATAATTCACCGTCAGCCACAGCGGAAAGGTCAGCATTAATGCCAGCAGCAGCACCGCCCAGCCTGCAATGAATTTACCCACGACGGCTTCGGTTACCGTGACCGGCAGGGTCATCAGCAGCTCGATAGTGCCAGAACGGCGTTCTTCGGCCCAGGTGCGCATGGCGATAGCCGGCACCAGGAACAGGTAGAGCCAGGCATGAAAGTTAAAAAACGGCAGTAAGTCAGCCTGTCCGCGGGAAAACAAATCGCCGACAAAAAAAGTCAGAATACTGCTCATCATCAAAAAAATCGCAATAAACACATACGCCACCGGGGTGGCAAAAAAACTGGCAAATTCGCGGCGGGCAATAAATAGTGCGTTCATCATGAAGGGTTCCTCGCCGTAATTCGTACAAATACATCGTCAAGGCGGCCGGGGTCGACCGACATTCGCTCAATCGGCAAACGGTAGTGGTTAACATGTTCGGTTACAGGACCAAGAATATACTTGCCCGGTTCGGGAAACAGTGTCACCTCGCCGGTTTCTTTATCCACTTCCATATCCATGACCCCGTCGACTTCCAGCAAGCCACTGATATCAGCGGCATAGCTCAGCTTAACGGACACCGCCTGGCAATAACGGGACTGCATTTGCAGATCTTTGGGCGTGCCGTCAAACCGCAGCTGTCCGTCAGCAATAATAATGGTGCGGTTACACACGGCGCTGACTTCTTCAAGGATATGGGTAGACACAATAACAATCTTATCTTTCGCGACATTTTTTATCAGCTTTCTGACATGCTGTTTTTGCAGCGGGTCCAGACCGTCGGTCGGTTCATCAAGAATCAGTACCTGCGGATCGTGAATCAGTGCCTGAGCCAGGCCCACCCGTCGTTTAAAGCCTTTTGACAGTGTATCAATATCCTGCGCCAGCACATCCTGCAGTTCAACCTGCTCAATGACCTCACGCAGCCGCTGACGTTTGTTTTTACCACGCAGACCACGAATATCAGCAATAAAGTGCAAAAACTGAAAAGTTGTCATCTCACCATACGCCGGCGCCCCTTCAGGCAAATAGCCGATAATCTGCTGCAGACGCTTAGTATTGCGGGCAACCCGGCGGTTGTTAATCCGCACATGGCCCGAGGTGGGGGTTAAAAACCCGGTCAGCATTTTCATGGTGGTGGACTTACCGGCGCCATTCGGGCCCAGAAAACCGACAATATCACCGGGTTTTACCTCAAAGGACAAATCATCCACGGCACTGAACTTGCCGAATGATTTGGACAGATTTTTCACTGAAATCATGGTATTCCTGATGCGTTACCTGTGTTTTGCTGCGTGAGGCGCGAAAAAGTCATTGTTGTGATAAGCGCTCTATAGATAGCGATTTGCGCATAAAATTCAACAGCAGCGTAAAATTAACTGCTAAAGGATATCCGCTAATGCCGGTGGGGTTCAATGAATCTTGCAAGAAAAAAGCCTGTTTCACACAGGCATCAGGTATTAACGGGCACCTTGAGTGGGTATCTGCTTTCGCGCATGGCCTGACCGGCTCTGATGGTAACGCTCAAGTACTACCACTTTTATGGCACAATAGTGGCCAGGCGATAACAAAGGCAGTAGCCATACCATTATGAATACCCCATTTTCTTTTTCTGCGGTGGGCACCATCACCACCCCGTTTAAGCAAAAATTTGCCATTCCCCGTCAGCCCAACCTGGCCCGGGCCAAGGGGCAGATTCACCTGTACCCGGACTATGCCGACCCGCAGGTTTTTAAAGGCATTGATGGCTTCAGTCACCTTTGGCTGCTGTTTGTGTTTCATCAGACCATGGAACGGGGCTGGAAGCCCGCCATTAAAGCTCCGCGTCTGGGCGGGAATGCCACACTGGGCGTGTTTGCCAGCCGCAGCACCCACCGGCCAAACCCGATGGGCATGTCAGTGGTGGAAAACCACGGTGTTAAGATCATCAACGGTCAGCCGGTACTCAACGTGTGCGGGGTTGACTTGCTGTGCGGTACGCCAATTATCGATATCAAGCCTTATATCCGCTATGCCGATAGTATCGAGGCGAGTGATAATCTTGACCATTACGCCCCAATTCCTCACCGGCCGGTCAGTTTCAGCGAACAGGCCCTACCCCAGCTGCATCAGCACAGTCAGCGCCACCCTGATTTAGCCGCGCTGATAACCGCAGTATTGCAGCAGGACCCACGACCCGCCTACCGGCACAAAAACCTTGATGACGAGAAGGTTTATCAGGTCCTGCTATACGATCTGGACATTGCCTGGCAGGTGCGTGAATCAGCAATCATAGTACAGGCTATTGAGCTGGTCTGAAGAGAGCGGACATTTTGCTTTTTACCCTTTATGGTTACTGCTAAACTACGCGCGTTTTAATTTTCCCTAAGGATGAAACGCAAACAATGCGCACCAGTCAATACCTACTTTCCACACAGAAAGAAACCCCTGCAGATGCAGAAATTATCAGCCATCAGTTAATGCTGCGGGCCGGCATGATTAGAAAGCTGGCTTCCGGTTTATATACCTGGCTGCCATCCGGGTTACGGGTACTGAATAAAATTGCCAACGTAGTGCGTGAAGAAATGGATAAGGCCGGTGCGATTGAAGTGCTGATGCCAGTGGTTCAGCCTGCTGATTTGTGGGAAGAGTCAGGTCGCTGGGAAGAATACGGCCCGGAGCTGCTGCGGGTAAAAGACCGCCATCAGCGTGACTTTGTACTGGGCCCGACACACGAAGAGGTGATCACGGCGCTGGTGCGTAACGAAGTCAGCAGCTACAAACAGTTGCCACTGAACCTGTACCAGATCCAAACCAAGTTCCGGGATGAGGTTCGTCCGCGGTTCGGGGTGATGCGTGGGCGCGAATTCACCATGAAAGATGCATACAGCTTCCACCTTGAAGATGAATGCCTGGCCGAAACGTATCAGAAAATGTATACCGCTTACTGCAATATCTTTGACCGTCTGGGTTTGGATTATCGTGCCGTTATCGCAGACTCCGGTTCCATCGGTGGCAGCGTGTCACATGAATTCCACGTACTGGCCGCCTCTGGCGAAGATGCCATTGCGTTTTCCAGCAGCTCTGACTACGCCGCCAACGTTGAAATGGCTCCAGCCGGCCAGCCGGCCCCGGCCACCCCGTCCGGTAATGCCAGCGAGACCCTGACCGTGGCCAAGGGTAAAACCTTTGAAGAAGGGCTGTCAGACAACAATATTCAGCCACTACAGGCGCTTAGGGTTGTGCTGGTGAAAGCTTACAGCGATGACGAAGAAAGCGACCGCTGGCTTGCGCTGGTTCACAGAGCCGACCATACTCTTAATGACATCAAGGCTGAGAAGCTGGATGAAGTGGCCTCGCCGCTGGTGATTGCCAGCGACGAAAAAGCTGCCGAAGTATTAGGTTGCAGTATTAAATTTGCCGACCCGACAGCGCTCAATGTTCCGGTGATTGCAGATTTTAGCGCCGCAGCCGCTGCGGACTTTGTGTGTGGAACGCAGGTACCGGGTCAGCTGAAGACCAATGCTAACTGGGCAGAGGCGCCACAGGCTGCGGATATCCGCAATGTGGTTGCCGGTGATGTGTCACCTGATGGGAATGGTACGCTGGACATTAAACGTGGTATTGAAGTGGGCCATATTTTCCAGCTGGGCGACAAATACTCCAAAGCAATGAACTGCGGGGTACTGAGTGAAACAGGTAAACACCAGACCTTAACCATGGGGTGCTATGGCATTGGTGTAAGCCGGATTGTGGCAGCAGCTATTGAACAGAACCACGATAAGTTCGGCATTATGTGGCCTGATCCTATCGCACCGTTCCGGATTGCCCTGATTCCGATGAACATGCATAAGTCGCAGCGCATCAAAGAGACTGCCGAAGCGCTGTACGAGAAGCTGAAAGCGCTTGGTGTTGATGTTCTGTTTGACGATCGCAAAGAGCGCCCGGGTGTTATGTTTAATGACATGGAATTAATTGGCATACCTCATAGCATTGTTATTGGCGAGCGAAATCTGGACAATCAACAGGTTGAATATAAAAACCGCCGCACAGGTGAAAAGCAACTGCTGGATATTGACGCTCTGCCGGACTTTATCACTGCGCTTTGATTCTGCTGAGGCACAACGCCTACAGCAGGAGGAATTATGCAGGTAACATTTTTCGGTGTGCGTGGCTCTATCCCCACACCGGGAAGCGATTTTGTACGCTATGGCGGGAACACCGCCTGCGTACATGTCGAACTCGCTGATAATACGGATATTGTTCTGGATGCCGGTACAGGTATCCGCCAGCTGGGTAAACAGCTGCTTCACAAAAACACCCCTATTCATCTGTTGTTGTCACACAATCACTGGGACCACATTCAGGGTTTTCCGTTTTTCTCCCCTATTTTTCAGGAAGATCGCAAAATTATCATCACGCCCGGGCAAACTACCCTGGCCGAAGATGATCAGATTTTGCGGCAGATGCGCGGCTCTGTATTTCCGGTTCCGCCCAGTGCACTGTTATCCGACATTGAGTTTTTCAGCCCCCGCGGTGATGAATGGCAGATTGCATCAGCACAAGTCACCCGCCTGCCACTGAATCATCCGGGTAAAGGCAGTGCCTATGCCATTGTGGCCGATGGTAAAAAAGTGGTGTACATGACCGACAACGAGCTGTATCCGCCGTATAAAAAAGAAACGGACTTTCTGGCTTTTGTGGAATTTGCCCAGGGCGCAGACTTAATTATTCATGATGCACAGTATATGATTTCCGATATGCCGGAAAAATCTGGCTGGGGTCATTCTGTTGCAGAGGAAGCGGTGAAACTGGCCATGGCCTGCAGGGCACAACGTCTGGCTCTGTACAGCCATGATCCGGAACGCACCGATGATGATATTGATAAGGTCCTTGCCCATTGCCACGACTATATTGCCTCGGTAGAAGCGCCCCTGGTACTTGAGGCAGCCGCCGAAGGACTGACCATACAATTATAATTGCAGGAGTCACACTTTGTTGAAACCTTTGTTATTCGCCGCCGGGCTGGGCCTGTGCAGCGCTCCGGTGTTTGCACAGCAATCCGCAGAGCAGGACAGTAGTACCACTGAACAGGCCAAAGATGCACCCAGCATGCTAAGCAATCGCTTTGAAGCAGACCGCGAAGCAATGGACAATCTGTTTGTGATAACCCAGCACCGGCCTAATTTTATTTTGCCAATTACCTATGTGACTAATCCCAATTCACTGGGCAATGAGGATTTATCGCCAGATAACGTAGATAACAAAGAAGCCAAGTTTCAGCTCAGCGTAAAGCTGCCTTTGTACACCCATCGTGACTCCGCCGATGGCCTGTATTTCGGGTTTACCCTCACCTCCTTCTGGCAGCTTTACAACAGCGAGGTTTCCAAGCCATTTCGTGAAACCAATTATGAGCCTGAAGTATTTTATATGCAGGAAGCCGATATCACAGTGCTCGGATACGACTTTAATGCTTTTCAGGTAGGCTTTAATCACATGTCCAATGGCCAGAGTGGCCTGCGCTCGCGCAGTTGGAACCGGTTATTCACCACCTTTTTGTTTTCTGATCAGGATGACATCTATTATCTGAAAGCCTGGTACCGGATCCCGGAAGATGAAAAAGCCGACCCATTAGAACCGACCGGTGATGATAACCCTAACATTCAGGATTATTACGGCCGGGTAGAACTGGGTTACGGGCGTCGACTGGGTAATTTTAAAATGCTGGCTAAACTACGCAATAATCTGAATTTTGGCACTAACCGGGGCAGCATCGAGCTGAACCTGACGTATCCGCTCTCCGACCGCTATGAATTACTGGTGCAGTATTTTAATGGTTACGGTGACTCGCTGATTGATTATGACCGCTCTCAGGAGCGTGTTGGTATTGGCTTTCAGCTGATTTTTCTCTGATTTTCAGGCAATCACACCTGCGGCGCGGTAAAGCTGCAGGTGCACGTCCACCAGCGCATCAATATCACGCTGATATCCGCCACCAATCACAGCTGCCACCGGCAAGCCCCGTTGCCGGCACGTTTCAAATACCATGCAATCCCGGGCCAGTACGCCGGCGGTGCTGATATGTAAGTGACCCAGATCATCATTTTTGTGCACATCCACCCCGGCATCATAGATCACCGCATCCGGTGAAAAGCAGCGAAATGCCAGCTGTAACGCCTCTTCCAGCGCTGTCAGATATGCCTCATCTTCACACCCTTTAGGCAGCTCGATATCCAGATCAGAATGCTGTTTACGAAACGGAAAGTTTTTCTCGCCATGAATGGACAGGGTAAATACGGATGAATCCCCGGCCGCCAGCAGGGCCGTCCCATCTCCCTGGTGCACATCGCAGTCAATAATCAGTACATGGTCAATGCCCGGCTGTTGCTGCATGGTTCTGGCGGCCAGGTATAAATCGTTAAACAGGCAGAATCCGGAGCCAAAATCGGCAAAGGCATGATGATAGCCACCGGTCAGGTTCAGCGCGATGCCGTGTTCAAGGGCTAATTCGGCGGTCAGACAAGTGCCCCCCACCGCGGTCAGGGTCCGCTGAATCAATTGCTCAGACCAGGGAAAACCAATCCGTCGCATGGCTTTTGCATCCAGAGTGCCGGCGGTCAGCTGGTCAACATAGTCATGATCATAATACGCTTTTAAGCTGGCCACACTGAGCGGTGCTGGCCGGGTAAAGGCATCCGCAGATATACCCCGCACCAGCAGGGCATCATGAATTCCCTGATACTTCTCAATCGGAAACCGATGGCGCACCGGTAAGTCCAGCTGACTATAAATAGGATGAAAAACCAGTGGTATTGATGCCGACAAATCTTCTCCCCGGGCAGGGTCAGTTTTAAGGCTCTTAAGCCTACCGTAATCTGCTAGCGGGTCAAGGCCGGCACCACCCGTTCAACATCACCGGCCATGACTATCGTTACCATTTCGACAGTAATCGCTATTTTCTTCAGGCCAGCTTATTTTTATGCTATTTCACTTGACCCCCGGAACAAGCTCAAAACCTTCAAGTACCAGTTTCCCCTTTGCTTTTCCTGACTCTATTATCTGGTGGGCTTTAATCAGGTTGTCGGCGTTAATAACGCCTAAATGCTCACCCAGCGTTGTAGTCAGAGTCTGATTGTCCACCAGTTCGGCGACCCGGTTTAATATCGTATGCTGCTCCTGTATATCTGGCGTATTAAACAGTGAACGGGTATACATAAACTCCCAGTGCAGGGAAATACTTTTGCGTTTCAGGGCACCAATACTGATGGATGCAGGATCATCAATAAGCCCGAATTTGCCCTGGGGTTTAAGGATACTCACACAGGCTTCAAAGTGCTGATCGGTATGGGTCAGACTGGCAACATAATCAACCGACTCAACGCCCTGCCTGGCCAGCTGTTCGTCCAGTGCATGACTGTGATCCACCACCACATCGGCCCCCAGTTCTTTCACCCATTGCCGGGTTTCAGGTCGTGAGGCGGTCGCGATGACATTAAGTGACGTCAGCTGTTTAGCCAGCTGGATCATGATTGATCCCACCCCGCCAGCAGCCCCGACAATCAAAATGGATTGCCCAGCGCCCTGCTCATCCGCTGGCACCTGAAGCCGGGAAAACAGTAGCTCCCAGGCGGTTAACGCAGTCAGCGGCAATGCGGCAGCCTGGGCGTCATTCAGACGTTGGGGAGCCTTGCCCACAATCCGCTCATCCACCAACTGATACTCTGCGTTACTACCGGCCCGGGAGATATCTCCGGCGTAAAACACCCGGTCGCCAACATTAAACAGTGAGCAGTCATGACCGGTCTGCTCCACGATGCCAACAGCATCCCAGCCCAGCACTTTAAACTCGTCAGGCTGGGGCGACACCGTCCGCCGGATTTTGGTATCAACCGGGTTCACGGAAATAGCCCTGACTGAGATCAGCAAGTCCCGGCCAGCCGGTACCGGTTTTGCCATATTCGTGGGCATAATGCTGCCCTCGTGAGGGGTTTCGCTGGCCTGTTTGTATCCAAAAGCAAGCATGGTATCTCCTTGATGCGCCGCTGATAAAAAATCAGCGTATCATGATAATGACCAACCAGGCAGGCGGTTATCGCAAAAAGCAGTGACTGATAAAAAATGCGCCTTTTGTTGAATCCTTACTCATCCTAAAGCCGTGCTAAACTTATCATTTATAATAACCTGAGCGACTTTCTTATCTCGCTTTTCCTCTGGTGCTGCGGTTTAATCGCCAAGGGAATTATCATTAATCACGGAATCAGATTTATGCGTAGCTTGTCATTCAGTCTACCCGCTCTTGTTGCCTCTGTGTGTAGCGGTGTTGTTTGTGCCCAGAGTACTCCGTCGGAATTTGCGGAACTCAGTTTTCAGGACCTGCTGGATGTAGATATTCAGGAGAGTTCCCGGGAACAAACGGGAAACTGGCGCATGGCGCTACAGTTTAAAGCCGTAGAATTTGATGGCTATATGCAGGGCGACAGTGATTTGTCTCTGGACGAGGTGTTATTTACGCCGGGTGAAGAAGCCCGTACACAGTCTAATTTTCCGGTACTACCCACAGTAATCGACCAGTTTGCCACCATCGCAAACCTTAGTTATCAGTATGACTGGGGACTGACCGTGGGTGTGCAGCTGCCGTTTATCCGTCAGTTAACCGATCACATCAGTGTGGTACCCGGTTATGACCATTTTTTGATCAGCTCCGATGGCATTGGGGATGTTGTAGTCAATGCCCGCTGGCTGGCCTACGCGACACCCGAATACCGAGTCTGGCTGGGTGGCGGACTTAGCCTGCCCACCGGTTCAATTGATGAAACCGGTGATACACCCAGAGCGCCCGGTGAGCAGCAGTTACCGTATACGATGCAAATTGGTTCTGGTACGTATGACTTCCCGCTTGAAGTCAGCTGGCAAACCCTGGGTGCTCACAGCTTTACTATTGCCTTATCGGCGATGATTCGCAGCGGTACCAATGATCGCCACTATCGGCTTGGCAACAATTACGAAGTAAGCAGCCGCTATCGGTTCCAGGTCAGCCCGGTTGTTGGCCTGCAGGCAGGCATGGATTACCGTCATACCGATGCTATTCACGGTCAGGATGATGAAATCACGGTACCGGGAAATTTTGCCTATCCTGCCAGTATCACTAATCCGGCTTTGTACGGCGGTGATAAAGTCAGTCTGATGGCCGGTTTGTCCACGCAGCTGGGTGGTGGCATGACCCTGTCTGTTGATTTCAGCAAGCCGGTATACCAGCATCTTAACGGCCCGCAGCCTAAAGAAGTATGGCGGGCCGGCATCCAGCTGGCAACGATGTTTTAAGGCACAGTATGAAAACATGTCTGGCATTGATGCTGGCTGGTTTGCTGTTTCACTTACCGGCGAAAGCTGAACTAAAGAAGGTCGATAAGCTAAAGGCAGCCTACATAGTTAACTTTACCCGGTTTATCAGCTGGCCTGATAACCAGACTATGCCACTGAGGCTGTGTATTCAGGATAATCCTGAGCTGAGTCATTTTATGACTCGTCTGATTGCCAGCAAAAACAAGAAAACAAATCCGCTGCAGGTCGTGTCCCTGTCTGTGGCCACCGCCTGCGATATTGCGTTTCTCAACAAGCCTGCTCCTGAGTACCGTGACATAATGACCTCAACCATGGTAATTTCAGATAACCGGTCGGTAAACATCCATCAGGCTGTGTTCACTTTTTTTGAACAGGACAACCGATTGCGATTTGAAGTGACACTGGCTAACGCCAGAGCGCTGGATTTGTCTGTCAGTTCAGAATTACTCAAGGTGGCTACCATACGATGAGTGTTCGCCGTACTTCTTTTTTTACCCGCCAGTTGCTGGCAACCTTGTGTGTAAACTTTTTGTCGCTGAGTCTGGTGGCATTATTGCTGTATTCCAGTTTTGTCTCTGATTATAAAGCCAGCCTGGTGAATGCGCTGAGCAGCCAGTCTACCCTGCTGGCATCGGCCAGTCGTACCTCCTTACTGTTTAACGATGCCAGTACAACCGAAAGTTTGTTACTGGCCGCCAGCGGACTTGAGCCAATCCGCTTTGCCCGGGTTTATGACAGCAGCGAAACATTATTTGCCAGTTATACCCGAGATGGGGTGACAGATAATATCAGTCCGACAGAACTGCAAAACGGCGCCACCTTTACCGACCACAGCCTGTACCTGCTTGAGCCCATTTATTTTGATGAAGAGACCATCGGCTACTTATTGCTAGCCGGCGATACCCGTCAGCTTGAGCAACAGAAACACAATGCGATGGTGGTAGCGCTGGGCGTGCTCGCTCTGAGTATGCTGATTTCCTATCTGCTCAACTGGCATCTGCAACGTATGCTCAGTCGTCCGCTTAATAGCCTGATTAACCTTATAAAAAAAGTAGCCCAACACCGGGACTACAGCCTGCGTTTGCCAGATGTGCGCCAGGATGAACTGGGAGAGTTATTTCGCGGTGTTAACGATATTCTCACCACCACAGAAAAGCATCAGGGGCAGCTTGAAAATCACAATACCGAGCTCGAAAGTCTGGTTGAACTGCGCACCGAGCAACTGTTTCAGCGCGCCAATTATGATGCTCTCACCCTCCTGCCTAACCGACACCTGTTTTTAGACCGGCTGGAGCAGGGCCTTAAACTGGCAGGCCGCAATAACCACGGTATTGCGGTCATGTTCCTGGATCTGGATCGCTTTAAGCTGATAAACGATAGCCTGGGCCACGATATTGGCGATGAAGTGCTGATCGACGTGGCCAGAAAGCTCAAAGATATTATCCGAGATGCCGACAGTATTTGCCGCTGGGGCGGCGATGAGTTTATTATCATGGTTGAACACACCACTCAGCGCCATGAACTGATTAAACTGGCAGAGCGCATTATCAGCAGCCTGTGCAAGCCAATGAACATCAATGAAAACCGCCTGCATATTTCCACCAGTATCGGTATTGCCAGTTTTCCTGAACAACAGGCTAATGCCATGGAATTACTCAAGTTTGCCGATACCAGTATGTATCATGCAAAAGCCGCCGGGCCCGGTCATTATCGCTTTTTTGACAGCAACATGATGACTGACTCAATCAACCGGTTATCAATGGAAAGTAAGCTTCGTCAGGCCATTCAGGATGATGCGTTTCATGTGGTGTACCAGCCACAGTTTGATACCCTCAGCCAGGAGTTGCGCGGCCTCGAGGCGCTGATACGCTGGGAAGATACTGACGGCATAGTGCCGCCATCGGTGTTTATTCCGGTGGCCGAAGAAGCGGGGTTTATTAACGAACTGAGCTGCTGGATGCTTAACCAGGTCAGCCGTCAGATTCAGCAGTGGATGGCAGAAGGGTTTAATCTGGTGCCGGTGGCTATAAACCTGCCCGCCTGCTTTATCTCCCAGCCAGACTGTGCCCAGAAAATTGTATGTATTTTACGCAAACATTATGTGCCACCTCACCTGCTGGAGATTGAGCTGACGGAAAATACCTTTATCAAGGCCACCGACCAGGTGCTACGCTCGTTAAAAGCCATTAAGAGCCTGGGAGTGGAAGTATCGCTGGACGATTTTGGAACCGGTTATTCCTGCCTCAGCTACATCAGCACCCTGCCCATCGATAAGCTGAAAATCGACGGCAGCTTTGTGTCGCAGCTGGGCCAGTCACAGTCTAATGACGGTATTGTCAAAGCGATCATCATGCTGGCGCGCAGTCAGGGGCTGGTGACGGTGGGCGAATGTGTTGAGACAAAGGACCAGTTAGAAAAGCTGGCCGGCATGGGCTGCGAACTGATACAGGGCTACTTCTTCAGTCCGCCTCAGCTGCCCGCCGATATCACCAGTTTTTTTACGCGCGAACCACACAGCCATCCACGCACTGTGCCTCGGTAAGCGGGCACAGTATGCCATGCTGGTATCAACGGTCAGCTGGCAGCAGCCAGCCTGGCATGCTGATAGCGACTATATACAAACAGGGCAAGGCCGGGGATATACAGAATCAGCGACAATAGCAGTGTATCCACGCCAGCGGCATAAACCAGCCACAGGCCGTACACGCTGGCGCCCAGGCCAATCGCCCGCAACTTACCGGATGCAGCACGCCGCCAGGTAAATTTAACCAGATATGCCCCCACCAAAAAGTAAGGAATGAGAATCATCGAGGTCGAGACCAGTACGAGGGTGTTATATCCCTCGCCGGTAAACATCACAATAACCAGACACAGCTGAACCGTCAGGCTGGTTAGTAACAGCGAGTTAGCTGGCGTACCATTGCGGTTGGTTCTGGCAAAAAAGGCCGGAAATGCGCCATACTGCGCTGCGGTATACGGTACTTCAGCCGAATACAGGATCCAGCTTAAATACGATGCCAGTACCGAGACAATCAGCCCGACGCTGATCAGTATTTTGCCAGGTGTACCGGTAAATAACGCCATCATCCCTGCCATAGACGGGTTCCCCAGTCCGGCAAGCTCAGCGCGGGGTAAGACACCCAGCGACAGCACCGAAATGAGCACATACAGTATCAGCGCTGCAATCACCCCCAGATAGGTGGCTCGCCCGATATCTTTTCGCTGCTTCGCCCGGGCCGAAAGGATTATTGCACCTTCCACTCCGGTAAATACCCACAGCGTAATCAGCATAGTGCTTTTTACCTGTTCCATAAAAGGCTGATTCAGGCTGGTGCCAGCCCGGTCGACCGTAAATGTTGCCGGTTCAAAGTAATAACAGATGACTGCGATAAAAATCACCAGCGGAATACTTTTTGCCAGTGTGGCTACCAGATTGACCAGCGCGGCTTCTTTTACCCCTTTTAAAATCAGAAAGTGCACCGTCCATAACACCAGCGACTCAGCAATCAAAGCATACAAGGTGGTACCCTGACCAAAAATGACCTGCTGCGGTGTATCAACAAACGCACCAAGTGCGGCAAAGGCGACAACCAGATACCCTACAACACCTATTGTGGCGCACAACCAGTACCCCCAGGCCGATAAAAAACCGGCCAGGTCGCCAAACCCTTCTCTGGCGTAGGCATAGATGCCACCGTCCAGTTCTGGCCGCAACCGTGACAGATGTAAAAAGCAACCGGCCAGTAACAAAATACCGATGCCGGTAATGATCCAGCCTGCAAGCATGGCATCCAGGCCTGCCACCTCAGCCATATTCTGCGGCAGACTAAATACGCCGGCGCCGACCATAGAGCTGAAAACCAATGCTGTAAGCGCAGTGAGCCCGATTCGTTGTCCCTGTGCCATGGATTATCCTTAAATGTTAAACTGACGGCTTAGTGCATGGATATGTTCAGGACCGATTCCGCAACACCCACCGATAACTGACGCGCCCGCCGTTTGCCATTTTTGCGCCCAGACCAGATATTCCTGCGGATTCAGATCTTCACGCAGTTCGTCCAATCCGTCATTTGCCGTGGCTTCTTTGGTCTGTGGTGGAAACGCATTGGCATAGGCGCCCAACTTAATGTCTTCGCGTTGTAACTGTTTTAAAGTGGAAGAGGCAACCTGTAAGGCGGTCTCTACTGTTTCAGGCTGACAGCAGTTAAACAGGATCGTGCTGACACCAGCGCCGGACATAGCCTCAACAGCGTCAGCAACAGACTCCCCTGAGCGCAGGCTGGGGGTGTCTACAGCCACCGAGTCTTCCAGCGTAAACGACACCCAAAAAGGAGTTTGCTGATGTCCCATTTCGTCCACTGCATTTTTCAGTGCCAGTGCTTCGCTAATCAGGCTCTGGGTTTCAGCCAGCCAGATGTCCACGTGCGGCGCCAGCCCTTCAATTAACGGAAGGGCCAGTGCTTTAACCTGATCTGCCTGATACAGATCCGGGCGGTAAGAGCCAAACAGTGGTGGTAGCGAGCCGGCGACCTGTACCGCCTTACCCGACGCAGCCTGACGAGCGGTCAGTCCGGCCAGTGCCGCCAGCGAGCGCCCTTCCGTTTCAAACTTTTGTTCACCAATGTGAAATGGCACCAGCGAATAACTGTTGGTGGTGATGACCTGCGCCCCGTTTTGGATAAAATCACGATGAATATCACCCACAATGTCAGGCGCTTCCATCATGGCCAGTGCCGACCATTCGGGTTGTCTGAAAGGCGCTCCACGGCGCTTAAGTTCGCGGCCCAGGCCGCCGTCAAGAATTACTGTATTGTTTTGTGTCATATCTTCAATTTAACCGTCCAGACATTTAGACGGCCAAAATAAAGAAGAACACCGGTTATTTCAATAACGATTTGTTATCTGTCATACAGGTGCGACCAGCGGCAAGCGCAAATGTGTTACTCGCTCAGTCGCCAGAAATCATCATAAACCAGATATTCCACCCCAGTACCTACAGTCAGGGTATTATTCGCTATCGCCCTGCCCAGTACATCAACCGGTATACCGCGATATTTTCTAAGCTCGCCACGTAGCAGTACATCGAGTTTGGGCCACACCCTTAATGTCAGACCCTGTAACAATCCATACCGGTTATTCGGAGTCAGAATCATCGATGGCTGAAAAATACTCAGCCGGGCAAAATCAAGCGCAATCAGTTCATCAATAAGCTCACCTTTGGTGCGCAGATAAAAATTGCGGGCATCTTTGCTTATCCCCACTGACGCCAGTAACTGAAAATGAGAGACGCCGTGCGCCTTGCAAACGCGGGCAAATGCCAGTACAGCCTCTTTATCGGTTTTAACAAATTCGGCTTTAGACATTGTCGATGGCTGGCCTACCCCCAGCGTGCAAATTGCCGTGCGATAACCGTGGATAAGCTCGGCATAGGTATGGCTGTTGTGAACATCAGCAATAACCTGTTTCACATGCGATACGCCATCAGCCACCGGCGTTTTTCGACGCCCCACTGACAGTACTGATGTTACCCTATTCATCTGCACCAGACGCTGCATAGCCGCACTTCCCACCGCCCCGGTTGCCCCCAGAAAAGCCACTGAATGGGTTGTCGTCATACCTTTTCCTTTTAAATTCGGCCAATAAAAAAGCCTTGCACAAGGCAAGGCTTCAGTCAGTGTAATCTACTATACAACGCAATAGGGCGCGGGTTTATTCCCACTCAATCGTTGCTGGTGGCTTGCCGGATACATCGTAAACCACGCGGGAAATACCGTCGATTTCATTGATGATACGGTTAGACACCTTGCCCAAAAAGTCATAAGGCAGATGCGCCCAGTGCGCGGTCATAAAGTCGATGGTTTCTACAGCTCGCAGGCTGACTACCCAGTCGTACTTACGGGCATCGCCCATCACGCCAACTGAACGTACTGGCAGGAATACGGTAAATGCCTGACTGACTTTGTGATACAGATCCGCAGCGTGCAACTCCTCAATGAAGATCGCATCTGCGCGGCGCAACAAATCACAGTATTCTTTTTTGATTTCGCCCAGTACCCTAACACCCAGACCTGGTCCCGGGAACGGGTGGCGATACAGCATGTCGTACGGTAGGCCGAGCTCAAGACCAATCTTGCGCACTTCGTCTTTAAACAGTTCACGCAGTGGCTCAACCAGGCCCATCTTCATGTCTTCCGGCAGGCCACCCACATTGTGGTGCGATTTAATCACATGGGCTTTACCAGTGGCAGAGCCTGCTGATTCAATCACATCAGGGTAAATCGTTCCCTGAGCCAGCCATTTTGCATTTTTCAGTTTTGATGCTTCTTCGTCAAATACGCGAACAAACTCGTTACCGATGATTTTCCGCTTAGCTTCAGGGTCGGCTTCACCTTCCAGTGCTCTCAGGAAACGCTCTTCAGCATCCACTTTGATAATGTTCAGGCCAAAGTGATCACCGAACATGTCCATAACCTGCTGCCCTTCGTTTAAACGAAGCAGGCCATTATCAACAAACACACAGGTTAGCTGGTCGCCAATAGCCTGATGCACCAGCATGGCTACCACTGACGAATCGACCCCACCGGACAAACCCAGAACCACGTGATCGCTGCCAACTTTTTCTTTGATACGCGCAATGGCATCTTCAATAATAGCGTCTGGTGTCCACAGTTTTTCACACTGACAGATGTCCATGATGAACTGGGTCAGCAAACGCAGGCCCTGACGGGTATGGGTCACTTCCGGGTGAAACTGTACGCCATAGAATTGCTTTTCTGCGTTATACATCGCCGCATGCGGGCACGATGGTGTTTTAGCGGTAGTCACAAACCCTTCAGGAATGCTTTCTACTTTATCGCCGTGGCTCATCCACACATCCATTAGTGCATTGCCGTTATCGCTCAGATGATCTTCAATTTTGCTCAGAAGCGGGCAAGGATCGGTCACCTCAACCTGGGCATAACCAAACTCACGCTTATTCGAGCCAAATACACCGCCACCCAGTTGCTCGGCCATGGTTTGCATGCCATAGCATACTCCCAGTACAGGCACGCCGGCATTGAACACGTATTCGGGTGCACGGGGTGAGTTCAGCTCTGTAACCGACTCCGGTCCACCGGAAAGAATTATCCCCTGGGGATTAAATTCACGAATTTGTTCCTCGGTGACATCCCATGCCCACAGTTCACAGTAAACACCGATCTCACGCACGCGGCGAGCAATCAGCTGAGTATACTGGGAACCAAAGTCCAGAATCAGTATGCGTTGGTCATGAATATTAGTGGTCATTCTATTTTACCCGTATATAAAACCAGTCAGGCTGGTTTACACCAGCCTGAAAGAAGAAGAGATTTTGTTTTAGCCCAGACGGTAGTTCGGGGCTTCTTTGGTGATGCTCACATCGTGTACGTGAGACTCGCCCATGCCAGCCGAGGTCACCTTAACGAATTTGGCTTCGTTACGCAGAATATCGATCGTTCCGCAGCCCGTCAGACCCATCGCCGAACGCAAACCACCCATTTGCTGGTGAATGATATTGGCAATTGGACCTTTGTAGGCCACACGTCCTTCGATACCTTCAGGTACCAATTTTTCTGCACTGTCGGAATCCTGGAAGTAACGGTCTGATGAACCATGACGCTGATCCATCGCTCCCAGAGAGCCCATACCACGGTACGACTTAAAATAACGCCCCTGATACAGTTCCACTTCGCCCGGTGCTTCTTCGGTACCGGCCAGCATGCTGCCTACCATCACGCAGCTTGCGCCAGCGGCCAGCGCTTTGGCGATGTCGCCTGAAAAACGAATACCACCGTCGGCAATAATCGGTACGCCACTGCCTTCAATCGCATCTACTGCGTCTGATACAGCGCTGATCTGAGGTACACCTACACCGGTAACAATACGGGTAGTACAAATTGAACCCGGGCCGATACCCACTTTTACGGCATCTACACCTGCATCCACCAGCGCTTTAGCGCCTGCGGCAGTGGCCACATTACCGGCAATAATTTCCAGTTCAGGGTAGTCTTTACGTACCTTCGCCACACGGTCGATAACACCTTGTGAATGGCCGTGGGAGGTATCAATCAGCAGTACGTCGACACCAGCTTCAACCAACAGCGCGATGCGCTCGTCAGTGCCAGGACCAACACCTACCGCCGCTCCAACGCGCAAGCGACCCAGTGAGTCTTTACACGCATTAGGCTTGCTTTCGGCTTTTTGGAAATCTTTTACTGTGATCAAACCGGTCAGCTTGAAGTTGTCGTCCACCACCAGGATTTTTTCAATCCGGTTGGCGTGCATCAGTTCCAGCACCTGTTCAGAGCTGGCACCTTCTTTCACTGTGACCAGTTTGTCTTTGCCCGTCATAATTTTACTGACTGGCAATTCAAGACGATTTTCAAAGCGCATATCCCGGCCGGTAACAATACCCACCAGATTATTGCTTTTATCTACCACAGGAAAACCTGAGTAGCCCATACGTTTGCTAAGCGTCAGCACTTCACCCAGCTGAGCATCTTCTGATACTGTGACCGGGTCAGACACTACACCACTTTCGTATTTTTTCACTTCACGAACGTGACGTGCCTGCTCTTCAGCTTGCATGTTCTTATGTACAAAGCCAAGCCCGCCTTCCTGAGCCAGAGCAATGGCAAGGCGCGCCTCAGTAACCGTATCCATGGCAGCTGACACCATAGGAATGTTCAGCGTAATATTCCGGGTTAATTTAGTCTGCAGATTTGCAGTATGCGGAAGGACTTCTGAATGGCCGGGAACCAGCAATACATCATCAAAAGTCAGGGCTTCTTGGACGATTCGGAGCATGCAAAAACACCTTTTTGGTTTAGGGTTAATTGCGGCGCAATTGTAGTGTTTTTTGACTTTGAGGTAAACTGTATTCGACTTTTCTCAATAAGATTTTTTTGCCCATGTTATTTACAGCGCCTTCAACCAATCGCCAGATCCTCACCGTAACCAAGCTCAATCGCCTGGCCAGAACGATTCTGGAAGGCGAGATCGGGCTTATCTGGCTGTCAGCAGAGATATCCAATTTTGTCTGTGCCGCTTCAGGACACTGGTATTTTACTTTAAAAGACAACAAAGCCCAGGTGCGAGCGGCTATGTTTAAAAACACGAATCGCAGCGTCAGACAGCGCCCCAAAGAAGGAGATAAAGTACTGGTACGAGCATCCGTTGGCTTATATGAGCCGCGTGGTGACTACCAGCTTGTCATTGAACACCTCGAGCATGATGGCGAGGGCCAGCTTAAACAGGCATTCGAAGCACTGAAAATGCGCCTGCAAGGTGAAGGCTGGTTTGCGCCGGAGCGTAAGCAGGCTTTACCGGAGGTAATTCGCCGCATAGGAATTATTACCTCTTCAACAGGTGCTGCCCTGCATGATGCACTAACGGTACTCAAGCGACGTAGCCCGGCTACGCAGGTCGTTGTGTATCCAAGTATGGTGCAAGGCGAAAGCGCTCCTGCGCAGCTGATTCAGGCGCTGGAAACTGCCAACCGGCGTAACGAAGTTGATGTTATCCTGCTCACCCGGGGCGGCGGGTCTCTGGAGGATTTGTGGTGCTTTAACAATGAGCAGCTGGCTTATGCCATCGCCGAGAGCCGGTTACCGGTTGTCAGCGCGGTGGGCCACGAAGTGGATGTCACTATTGCTGATTTTGTAGCTGACCTGCGGGCACCTACCCCGTCAGCCGGCGCTGAGCTGCTGAGCCTGGATAGCAAGGCTATTCTTGATACAATTGGTCAGCGCATCAGCGCCCTTAACCGGGCCTGGCTGGCTAATTATCGTCAGCAGCAGCACCGACTGAATGTTTTGCAACAGCGCCTGAAAGCCTGCCATCCGTCAAACCGACTGCATACCCAGTCGCAGCATGTTGACCGCTTACAAATGTCACTGTCACATCGTATCAGCAGCATTGTGGCCGGCAAACAGCGCCAGCATGAACAGCTGACCAACCGCCTGTTTCGCCAGCACCCTGGTGCTACGCTAAGCCGGCTGTCGGACAAACGGGCAAATCTGCATCATCGTTTGACCAGCGCCATGCAAAAACAGCTTATTAACGAGGGCAAACGTCTGGGCAATACGGTTGCCCTGCTCCAATCGGTGAGTCCTCTGTCTACCCTTGCCCGCGGCTACAGCATCACCTTTGCTGATAAAACACCGGTGACCACCATCGACTCGGTTAACACCGGCGACACCATCACCACCCGGGTGGCTGATGGCGAAATTGAGAGCCAGGTGATTAGTAAGCATAAAGTGTTGTAGTGCGCCGTCGTTTCCCTGATACACCCCGTCGTCCCCGCGAAAGCGGGGATCTCCTCAACAGACTGGCTGATTGAAATCATCCTTTTGCTTAGGTAGTCAGGTTCCAAGGAGATCCCGGTTTGCACTTCGCGCCCTAGGGACGACGGGTAGAATTACCCACTACAGGGTATACGAAGAAAGAAACGCTTTTTGGCCCCTTTAAGCTCATGGGCTTTAGATGAACAGATAAGCAAAAGCAAATCTCATCACGGATGATGAGATAAGGACAAGAGGGACACGGATGTCCCTTTTGGCCCGGTTGGTTTTGCCTGTTCATCTAAAGCGCAGCGTTGAGCGCACAGGGGCAGCGTGGGAGTCCAGAGGGTAATCGCCATTACCCTCTGGTTGCCGCCGGTCAACACTGGCAAAAGGTGGTAAACCTGCGATATACAATTAATCACTTATGTCACTAACGAAGCGTTGAGCCCGGTTAGTCAAGTACCAAGGAGATCCCTGATAGCCCTTCGGGCTTCAGGGACGACGGAATTATTGTTGCTGCTGCGCGGTTAAGGGACGACGATGAATGGTGGCAGCCTTGTGTAGAGCTAACTGATACATCATCCTCGTCGTCCCCGCGAAAGCGGGGATCTCCTTAACAGGCTGGCTGATTCAAATCATCCTTTTGCTTAGGTAGTTATGTCCCAGGGAAATCCCGGTTTGCACTTCGCGCCCCAGGGACGACGGGTAGAATTACCCACTACAGGGTATACGAAGAAAGTAACGCTTTTGAGCCCCTTTAAGCTCATGGGCTTTAGATGAACAGATAAGCAAAAGCAAATCTCATCACGGATGATGAGATAGGGACAAGAGGGACACGGATGTCCCTTTTGGCCCGGTTGATTTTGCCTGTTCATCTAAAGCGCAGCATTGAGCGCACAGGGGTAGCGTGGGAGTCCAGAGGGTAATCGCCATTACCCTCTGGTTGCCGCCGGTCAACACCGGCAAAAGATGGTAAACCTGCGATATACAATTAATCACTTATGTTACTAACGAAGCGTTGAGCCCGGTTAGTCAAGTACCAAGGAGATCCCTGATAGCCCTTCGGGCTTCAGGGACGACGGAATTATTGTTGCTGCTGCGCGGTTAAGGGACGACGATGAATGGTGGCTGCCTTGTGTAGAGGTAACTGATACATCATCCTCGTCGTCCCCGCGAAAGCGGGGAGCTCCTCAACAGACTGGCTGATTCAAATCATCCTTTTGCTTAGGTAGTCATGTCCCAGGGATATCCCGGTTTGCACTTCGTTCCCCCGGAATGATGGGTGGGGTTATTAACCACCGGATATTTGAAGAAAAAATGCTTTTGAGCCCCTTTAAGCTCATGGGATTTAGATGAACAGATAAGCAAAAGCAAATCTCATCACGGATGATGAGATAGGGACAAGAGGGACACGGATGTCCCTTTTTGCCCGGTTGATTTTGCCTGTTCATCTAAAGCGCAGCGTTGAGCGCACAGAGGCAGTGTGGGAGTCCAGAGGGTAATCGCCATTACCCTCTGGTTGCCGCCGGTCAACACCGGCAAAAGATGGTAAACCTGCGATATACAATTAATCACTTATGTCACTAACGAAGCGTTGAGCCCGGTTAGTCAAGTACCAAGGAGATCCCTGATAGCCCTCCGGGCTTCAGGGACGACGGAATTATTGTTGCTGCTGCGCGGTTAAGGGACGACGATGAATGTTGGCTGCTTTGAGTAGAGGTAACTGATACATCATCCCCCTCGTCCCCGCGAAAGCAGGAATATCCTCAACAGACTGGCTGATTCAAATCATCCTTTTGCTTAGGTCGTTATGTCCCTTTAGGCCCGGTTGCACTATTTGCCCCCGGGATGACTAGGTTATTATTGCGAGGAAGACGGTGGAACCATGTCAGTGAGGGAAGTGACGTTACAACTACTTCCCTTTTTTATGATAGGACATCAGGCGATTACGTTTGCGCTGCTGCGCCAGCGTAAGCTGATTTTTCTTGCCTTCAAACGGGTTGGCCCCTTCACGAAATTCAATACGAATGGGCGTGCCCATTACATTGAGTGAACGGCGGTAATAATTCATCAAAAAGCGCTTGTACGAACCCGGTAAATCATCCACTTGGTTACCGTGGATGACGATCACCGGCGGGTTGTAGCCCCCCGCGTGTGCGTATTTCATTTTCACCCGGCGGCCGCGTACCATAGGTGGCTGATGCTCGTCCTGCGCCATTTCCATAATCTGGGTCAGCATGGAGGTGTTGATACGCTTAGTGGCGCTTTCATATGCTTCGATCACAGACTCAAACAGATTACCTACCCCAGAGCCGTGGAGTGCAGAGATAAAGTGCAGACGGGCAAAATCAACAAAACCCAGACGACGGTCCAGCTCACGCTTGATTTCATCTTTGATATCCGTATCCAGACCATCCCACTTGTTCACTGCCATGACCAGTGAACGACCAGAATTAAGAATAAAACCAAGCAGGCTCAGGTCCTGATCAGAGATACCTTCACGGGCATCCACCACCATCAGTACCACGTTAGACTCTTCAATGGCCTGCAGGGTTTTTACAATCGAGAATTTTTCTACCGCTTCGCTGACTTTACGGCGTTTACGCACCCCGGCGGTATCAATAATGATGTAGTCCTGCTCATCCCGTTCAAACGGAATGTAGACACTGTCGCGGGTTGTGCCCGGCATGTCATAAACCACTACCCGCTCTTCACCCAGAATACGGTTAGTCAGGGTAGATTTGCCTACATTCGGCTTACCCACAATGGCCAGTTTTATCGGCAGGCTTTGCAGGCGTTCCAATTGCTCTTCGGCAGACAGGTTATGCTCTTCTTTAGGGGCTACATCCATACCAGGGAAGTCGTCGCTTAACGGGGTTAAGGACGTTTCCAGCAACTGGGATACACCACGGCCATGGGCGGCCGCAATCTGGTAGATATTCCCAAGACCCAACCGGTAGAACTCAGCGCTTTCACTGGTGCCATCAATGCCATCGACTTTATTGGCCACCAGATACACTTTTTTGTTTACTTTGCGCAGGTGTTCAGCAATGGCCTGGTCGCCAGGCATCAGGCCAGCACGGGCATCCACCATAAACAGCACCACGTCGGCTTCGTCAATGGCAAGCAGTGACTGACGCGCCATATGCTCATCAATGCCTTCTTCATCGCCGGTGATACCGCCGGTATCCACCACGATGAATTGCTTTTTATCATAAGTTGCCTGGCCGTATTTACGATCGCGGGTCAGACCGGGGTAATCTGCTACCAGGGCATCCCGGGTATTGGTCAGACGATTAAACAGCGTGGATTTTCCGACATTGGGCCGGCCCACCAGTGCAACTACAGGCAACATTAATGTATTCCTACATGAGTTTTAAAACAGACAAACAGGCCGCGATCAAGCGCGGCCTGTGCATAGATTGGCGTATTATAGCGATAAACAGCCTCAGCGTCAGCCTGCTTACCGCCCCTGCTTAATGAAACAGGTTATTTTGGTGAGGTAATGGTCGCAACGGTGCCGTCACGGGTAATAGCAACAATGTTATCTTTGACGTTCAGCGGTGACACATATACTGATTCATCTTCATCGTCACCACCCAAATCATAACGGGCAACCACTTTTCCTGACTCCTGCTCTAACCAGTGCAGGTAGCCCCACTTGTCACCCACCACCAGGTAGTCACCGGCCGGCGTGGCTTCGGTCAGGTTACGCTTTTTCATTGAGCTTTGTGACCACAGTTCTACCCCGTTACGGCGGTCGAGGCCATATACAACAGAGTTGTTGTCAACCACAAACAAGCTGTTCCCTTCCATCGAGATATCACGGTACGAGCCGTATTCACGCTTCCAGATAACCCGGCCACTACGCAGTTCAACTGCCGCCAGCGTGCCGTTGTATGAAATAGCATAAACAATACCGCCATACAGCAATGGGGTGACATCCACATCAACAATACGTTCCAGCTCTGTCGCGCCGGACGGTTTGGTAATCGCCGTTTCCCACGCCACCAGACCCGACTCCAAAATGTTGACCTGAATTTTACCCGTTGCCGTACCGATGATTGCCCCCCCATTGGCGGCCACCGGTGAAGAGATACCGCGCAAAGTCAGCGGCGGTACATCACCTTCGTGCACCCACTGCTGCTCACCGGATTCTACATCCAGTCCGAACAGGGTGCCGGCACCGGTATTCACTACCACCATGCCTTCAGCCACCGAGGGTGCCGAAAGCACTTCACCTTCAACCTCACTGGTCCATTTGGTTTCACCCGTTTTGGTATCCAGCGCGATAACACTGCCATTTTCAGTGCCAACAATCAGTGTACCGTTATATTCAACCAGACCACCGATACGGGCTGAGCGACCTGAGCGCCACAGTTTGGCAATGGAGTCCCACCAGCCGTCGCCGTCAAAGATGGCAAAATCCCGTTCCCACAGGCTGTCGCCGTTATCAGGATTCAGTGCTTCCACCTCACCATGACGGCTGGCTACAAAAATTTTGTCATCGCCGTACACCGGACGTAAGCGAGAGAAATAATCTTCAATGCCGTCGCCAACGGAGGTATCCCAAACCAGCTCGGGCTCAAATTGTTCATCAATGGGTTTTAACGTACGAATTTCGATCTCTTCGTCGTCTGCAAACCAATTAGAAATTGTTGTACAGCCAGATAATGTCACCGACATTACCATGGCCAGACCTACTGCGCGTGAAACCCGGCCTTTACGGCCACACGTTAATCCTGACAAATCAGCTACCTCTTGGACGGTTTATTATGAGCCAGTGGCTACAGACAGATTATCCAGCTTCATCTGAACCAGCTGATTCTGGTCATCAGCTTCCAGCGCTTCGGTGTACGCCGTACGCGCATCATCCATTTTGGCCTGCTGCACAAAGGCATCACCTTTAATTTCAGCAACCAGCGCCTTAAAAGACTCATCGTTAATGGCGTTTAAAGTGTTCAGGGCCTGATCCGCTTGTTGCTGCTGAATCTGAACCCGGGCCAGACGAACGCCCGCCAGTGATTTAAGATGTTTATCACTGGTGGTATCCATGACCTGTTTAAGCTGGCTGGCAGCACCGTCCAGGTTGTTGTCGTTAACCATTTTGCCAGCCAACACTAAACCGGCAATATTGCTATAGCCTGTATCAGGGTGCTTGCTGATAAACTGCTCAACACTATTCGCGCCATCGTTTTCAAGCTGTTCAATTGCACTCTGGTACTGAGCTGAAGCCTGTTCTTTGGCTTCAATCTGGGTGTCGCTGTAATAGCGCCAGCCCCACAAGCCCCCCAGCCCCAGCACGGCACCGACGATAATCGCAGTACCATTGTCTTTCCAGAATCGTTTTATCGCTTCAACTTGTTGTTCTTCTGTAGCGAACTGTTCCATTTCAACCTCTACTTATGCTTACCTGCCGTACTTACGGCCAGCGAAATCTGTTAATCCAACACCTGAGCCAGTACACCCGGTAGATCAGCCAGCGCTACGGTACGTTGCTCCTGTCCGTCACGCAAGGGTTTAATCGTCACCTGACGCTGCTGCGCTTCTTCACTTCCCAGCAACAGGGCAATGCCCGCGCCGGTTTTGTCTGCACGCTTCAGCTGCTTTTTCATATTACCGCCACCGCAGTGCATCATCACGCGGGTTTCTGGCATGGCATCACGCAGTTGCTCAGCCACTTCCACCGCATAAGCTGTGGCATCATCGCCCAGAGCAGTAACATACACATCCGCGCTGCTGGTGATTTGCTCATCTGCTTTTAAAGTGGTGAGCAGCAGTACCAGGCGCTCAATCCCCATGGCAAAGCCGACTGCCGGCGTTGATTTACCACCCAGCTGTTCCACCAGGCCATCGTAACGCCCACCGGCACATACCGTGCCCTGCGAGCCCAGGCTGTCTGTGACCCACTCAAAAACAGTCCGGTTGTAATAATCAAGACCACGCACCAGACGTGGATTAACCACATATTCGATACCCGCCTGCGTTAATCGTTCACATAAAAGTGAAAAATGTTGGGCAGATTCTTCATCCAGGTGATCAAGCAGTGACGGCGCGCCTTCCAGCGCTTTTTGCACATCCGGGTTTTTGCTGTCCAGCACGCGCAGCGGATTTGACTCCATGCGACGACGGGAATCTTCATCCAGCTGATCAGCACGGGCTTTTAAGAAGTCGATAAGCGCGTCACGATACGCCTGACGGGCTTCGTTTGAACCCAAGGAATTGATTTCCAGTTTCACATGCTCGGCAATACCGAATGCTTTCCACAGCCGGGCGCTGAGCAGAATAACCTCTACATCAATGTCAGGGCCGGTCATCCCATAGGTTTCTACACCAAACTGGTGGAACTGGCGATACCGCCCTTTTTGCGGCCGCTCGTGGCGGAACATAGGTCCCATATACCATAAACGCTGCTGCTGATTGTACAGTAAGCCATGCTCGTTGCCGGCCCGTACACAGCTGGCTGTGCCTTCCGGGCGCAGCGTCAGGCTGTCACCGTTGCGGTCTTCAAACGTGTACATTTCTTTTTCAACGATATCGGTCACTTCGCCGATAGAGCGTTTGAACAGGTCGGTACTTTCGACGATAGGCGTACGAATTTCCTGATAACCATAATTGGCTACCACTTGTCGTAACGTTGCTTCTACTTGCTGCCAGGTACCGGATACTTCCGGCAGGCAGTCATTCATTCCGCGAATAGCCTGTATTGTTTTAGCCACCTGAATTTCTCATACTGCTGATAAATAAAAGCCCCGCATTATAGGGGCTTTACTGTGAAACAACAATCACTGCCACGGTATGGGCAGTGGACAATTATTCTTTAATCGCGATATCAATTTTACGCGATTCATCCAGCTGATTGGCTTTGGCCCGGATACGGGCTTCCAGCTGATCGACCAGCTCGTCATTTTTCAGACGTTCTTTCTGGCGCTTACCATCCACATAATAACCGCTCATATTGCGGGCCCCGGTCAGCCCCAGGTCTGACACCTCGGCTTCGCCCGGCCCGTTCACTACACAGCCAATAATGGACACATCCATGGGTGTCACAATATCTTCTAAGCGCTGTTCCAGCGCATTGACCGTGCCGATAACATCAAACTCCTGGCGCGAACAGCTTGGGCAGGCAATAAAGTTAATTCCCCGGGAACGGATACGCAGCGACTTAAGAATATCAAAGCCCACTTTAATCTCTTCGACCGGATCGGCGGCCAGCGATACCCGTAACGTATCCCCAATGCCTTCAGCCAGCAGCATACCCAGACCCACAGCGCTTTTCACTGAACCTGCACGCATACCGCCAGCTTCGGTGATGCCGAGGTGAAGTGGCTGGTCAATTTTCTGGGCCAGCAGGCGATACGCCCCCACGGCTAAAAAGACATCAGAGGCTTTTACACTGACCTTAAACTGGTCAAAGTTCAGCTTATCGAGAATATCCACATGACGCATCGCAGACTCGACCAGCGCTTCAGGCGTCGGCTCGCCGTATTTTTCCTGAATGTCTTTTTCTAAAGAGCCGCCGTTAACTCCAATCCGGATGGGAATATTTTTGTCTTTGGCGCAATCAACCACCGAGCGAATCCGCTCCATATTACCGATGTTGCCGGGATTAATCCGCAAACAGTCAACCCCGTAATCGGCCACTTTCAAGGCTATCCGGTAATCAAAATGGATATCGGCCACCAGGGGCACCGAGACCTGTTTCCGAATTTCTTTAAACGCTTCGGCAGCGTCCATGGTCGGTACAGACACCCGCACAATCTCACCGCCCACCGCGGCAATCCGATTGATTTGAGCAACGGTTGCGTCAACGTCGGTGGTCAGCGTATTGGTCATCGACTGAACCGCAATGGGCGCCCCATCACCAATGGGTACATTGCCCACATTGATACGGGTGGACTTTCTGCGTTTAATCGGACTTTCTGCAAACATGTTTATTCCTGCATCGGTAAGGTAAAGCGCGCGGTACGGCCATTCTGATATTTTGAAATATCAACCGTTTGCCCTGCATAGGTCACGGCAACCTGATCCGGCGCGCCCAGCGTCACTTTAATCGGTGGCTGGCCTGTCACCTGCATGGTGCGGCCCGCACGTTTTGTACCATGGGCAAGCTGTTCACCCGTGGAATCAGTAATACTAACCCAGCAATCTTCCCCAAAAGTGAAGGCCATGGCCACCGGCGAAGAGCCTGACTGGCTTTGCTCACTGGCCTCTGACGGCGCCTCTGTCACCGCGCTGTCAGTCTGAACACTGGTCGTTGTTGCATCATTATTTTGCGCAGTATCGTTACCGGTTACGTTACTCACGGTTTCAGCGGCTTTCTGCGCGGCGCCGGAGGCCGCATTGCGGGCAATGCGCATGGCATCTTCGGCCACATCCTGAGTATCCTGAGCAGCCCCCCGTTCACTGGCTTGCTGAACAATCACGGTGTCCTCATCGTCAGCGGCGCTGTCGTCCTGCTGATACCACCAGGCAACCACACCGGCAATGATCAAAAACAGGATAACCCAGGTGACCATCATCCAGCGATCATCATGAGCCTGTTTGGCCACTCTTTGAGAAAAGCTCTGCAGCTGGGCAGATGACTTAGGAGTTGAATGAATACGGTCAAACTCCTCGATAATCATAACATGATCAAGCCCCAGCAGTTTGGCGTAATTGCGCACATAACCTTTGGTGAAAGTGACCGACATTGTCCCGTCGATTTTATCCTGTTCCAGGGCTTCAACGGTGGCAGGCTTAACATAAATCTTACTGGCCACATCATTCTGGGTCAGGCCCTGTTGTTCGCGGGCGCGTTTTAACAGGGCACCAGGGCCAGACAGCGACTCCTGATAGGATGCATCCTGATCGAATTGTTGTGCCGCTGATGTGTCCGTTAGGTCTTCTGGTTTCATTCAACTACCTAGTAATTATCTTTGCTCAGGAGGAACAAGCCAAAGCTGGTCATCCACTTCTAACGAAGAGGTATCCAGATGCGGATTCCAGGCTTCAAGGCTGCTCAATTTAATGTTGTATTTAACCGAGATACGGTACAGGTTCTCATGCTTGCGAACAATGTGAACGCGACTATTTTCAGTCGTTTGACGTCGTTTTTCATTGCCCTGCACGCTTTGTGAGCGATTAGATTCTGCCAGCATCGCTGTTAATGAATGAGTGGTGCCTGATACTGATTCTTTTGTGGTACGGGTAATATCAGGCAGCGTACCGAACTGTTTTTCGTAGGCTTTGGCCTGAGCACTGTCAGGATACAGCGTCTTTAGCATTTCACCGTACTGCTGCCGGCCTTCCAGATCTTTCTTCCCATCGGCAATACGTACAGCCAGCCAGATAGACTCAGGGGTTACCCGCCCCATCCGGCGATAACGGTCCAGCCGCTTCTGCGCTTCATCCCAGTTGCCGGTGGCGATATATTCCTCGGTCAGCAACAGCATGGTGCGGGTTCGCGAAGGCTGATGGTTCAGGGCGCTACGAAAATAATCGATAGCCTGTTGATGATTACCCTGTTTCTGAGCACACAGCCCCATATTTTCATAGGTCAGTACGGTATTGGCATAACGCTGGTTTGAGACGGCCTGATCAAAATAATTAAATGCTGTCGCAAAATCGCCCTGCTCGCACAGGTACGCCCCATAACTGTTGGCGATATCAGCATCGTCAGGGGCCAGGTCCAGCGCACTGGTGTAATACTCGCGGGCGCGGGCATCTTCTTCCACCTGCTGATAATAGTACGCCATAGCATAATGGGCATCGGCCAGGCGCGGAGCAAAGTCAATAGCAGTGTCGAGGTTTTCCTTGGCCTGGGAATACTTACCATTTTTTAGGTAAGTCAGCCCCAGCGAGACCCGGGTTTTCGCGGCCTGCTCAGTATCAAAGTCGTCGCTGAGCAAGCCCGGCTGTGACTGGCTGACACAGCCACTGAGCACCAACACACATGCGATAAGTATCCTACGCATCCACTGCTACCTCCCTATAGTTCAGATTACTGCGCTATTTTTACCGATATTTGCTCGCCTTTCAGCTGTTTTTTCAGCATCCGCTTAGTCCGATCGGCCACATCCCCGACCAGCTGGCCACAGGCGGCGTCAATATCGTCACCACGGGTTTTACGTACCACCACGGTAAAGCCATATTCCATCAGTACCTTGGCAAAGCGATCCATCCGGGAGTTAGACGAACAGGTATACGGTGAGCCCGGATACGGGTTAAACGGGATCAGGTTAATTTTGCTTGGCGTATCTTTAAGCACCTTGGCCAGCTCATGCGCCTGCTCAGTGCTATCGTTGATGTGCGAAAGCATCACGTACTCTATCGTCACCCGGCCCTGATTCGCCTTTGATTTACCCAGATAGCGGCGTACACCGGCCAGGAATTCTTCGATATTGTACTTTTTGTTGATGGGCACAATTTCGTTACGCAGTTCATCGTTTGGCGCATGCAGTGAAATCGCCAGCGCAACATCAATCATATCACCCAGCTTGTCCAGCGCAGGAACAACACCAGATGTGCTTAAAGTAACCCGGCGTTTAGACAGACCAAAACCATAATCATCCAGCATGATTTCCATAGCCGGGACCACATGCTTAAGGTTCAGCAGGGGCTCGCCCATGCCCATCATGACCACGTTGGTCACCGGTCGTTTGCCGCTGTCGTTCGACAAGCCCAGGAACGTGGCTACCCGCCATACCTGACCAATAATCTCACTGCACGTCAAATTACGATTAAAGCCCTGCTGCGCCGTTGAACAGAATGTACATTCCAGCGCACAGCCAACCTGAGAAGACACGCACAGCGTAGCCCGGTCAGTTTCCGGAATCCACACGCTTTCCACTTCCTGACCGCCTTCCAGCGCCAGTACAAACTTAATGGTGCCGTCGCTGGCTTCCTGAAAATACGCGATCTCAGGCGCTTTCACTTCACAGTGTTCTTCCAGCTTAGCGCGCAGGTTCTTATTGATGTTAGACATTTCAGCAAAGTCACTAACGCCATGGTGATAAATCCACTTCATGACCTGATCGGCACGAAATGGTTTTTCGTCAATCTCCTTGAAGAACGCGCGCAAACCTTCGCGGTTGAGATTTAACAAGTTAGTTTTAGCCATAAGACGACGGACCTTACCTTAAATAAAAAATTCTGTGCATCACGAGCGCCGGTACATGCGATAGCAAGACCATCGGGACGATCGTTCAAAAATTGGTCGCGAATTTTACCACACCACACAGGCGGGTAAAAGCGCATAACACCGCTGCGGTAAAAAACCGCAGCGACAAAAAAGGAGAGCATCTGCTCTCCTTTTTTAGTCTGCTTAGCAACGTTTAATTAACGAGTGCGTGGGCAGATTTCCTCTTCAGAGAAGAAGTAAGCGATTTCGCGAGCAGCAGATTCTGGCGCATCAGAACCGTGTACTGCGTTTTCGTCGATAGACGCTGCATAGTCAGAACGCAGAGTACCCGCTGCTGCGTCTGCCGGGTTAGTTGCACCCATGATTTCACGGTTTTTCGCAATCGCGTTTTCACCTTCCAAAACCTGAACCATTACCGGGCCAGACGTCATGAAGTCTACCAGGGCGCCAAAGAAAGGACGCTCTTTATGCTCAGCATAAAAACCTTCTGCCTGTTCTTTGCTCAGGTGAACCATTTTAGACGCTACAATGCGCAGGCCTGCAGTTTCAAAGCGGTTGTAGATTGCGCCGATAACATTTTTTGCTACCGCGTCAGGCTTAACGATCGAAAAAGTACGCTCTAGAGCCATTTTTCTTTTCTCCGATAATGTCTTAAAAATTTTGGCCGCGAATTATAGGCAATTCTTAACGGCTTGACCAGTGCTGATACGCACCAGCGCAGAAATAGTTGTCAATATCCGTAAATCAGTTCGCTACGCTACCACAGAGTTAATGACACATGAATGACAGCATAGCAGTTAACCGCTTAATGAGCCTGATGGCGGGCCAGTGTCTGGATCTGACCAACAATGGCCCGTAACCCGTTGCCCCGGGTCGGGCTGATGTGACGTTCTAAATCCAGTTCAGTGAAGTAGCCATCAATATCAAACGCCAGAATTTCTTTTGGCGTTTTATTGTTGTAAGCGGCCAGTACCAGTGCCAATAAGCCCTGTACAATCACCGCATCACTGTCTACATCAAACTGAATGCGGTCGTTTTCAACCCGTGACATCATCCACACTGAGCTCTGGCAACCTTTAACCAGCCGCTCAGGCAGCTTTTGTTCTTCGGTTAAACCCGGAATCGCTTTGCCCAAATCAATAATGTACTGATAGCGCTGCTCCCAGTCATCAAAGAATTCCAGATCGTCGATGATGTCCTGACTACTTGGTAAATCCATAATCTTCTTTTTACACTCTATTTGTCACAAGGCTAGAAAAACAGACCAGCTTCCAGCTGCGCTTCTTCACTCATCATTTCACGGGACCAGGCCGGGTCGAACACCAGTTCAACATTGACCTTCTTCACATTAGGAACCATACCTACCCGGTATTCAACATCCCCTACCAATACAGGCCCCATACCGCAGCCAGGCGCAGTCAGGGTCATATCAATGTTAACCTCAGCGGTGTCAGCATCAATGGCGACTTTATAAATCAGCCCCAGCGACACCAGGTTAATCGGAATCTCCGGATCATAGATCGTTTCCAGCGCTTCCCATACCTGATCTTCACTGATACTGCCATCTTCAGGCGCTGTAAAATCAATGACCTGAGGCTTGCGGCCAATAGCATCGGCGTCGGTGCCGTCAATGCGAAACATATTGCCACGCCAGGTAATCGTAAAATTACCGCCCAGTTCCTGGGTAATGGTGACAAATTCACCCGCCGGGAGTGTTTTCACATCACCGGCAGGCACCAGACGTACTGTACAGTCACGCTCGGTGACCACCATCTTTTGTGCTGGCATTAACCCTTAACCTATATTAAAGCTTTCACCACAACCGCACTCGTCAACGACGTTCGGGTTGTTGTATTTAATAATGCCGTTCACGCCCTCGGTCACATAGTCAATTTCGGTGCCGCGCACCAAATCGGCCGCATCTTTAGATACCGCCACATTAACGCTATCCCCGGCTACCAGCGTTTCATCACCCTCTTGCGGTGCATCAGCAAAATCCAGCAAATAAGCATAACCGGTACATCCGCTTACCTTGGTCGACAGGCGAATCCAGCTCTTATCAGCACTGGCCAGCTTTTTGGTAAAGTGAGTGATCGCTGTGTCAGTCAGCGTGACCACTGTTTTACTGGGAACAAAAGTTTCAACACTCATCAGTTTCTCCTGTTATGCCAGCATCATCTGCGCTTTTTTCAGCGCAGCAAATAAGGCATCTACTTCATCCAGGGTGTTGTAAATAGAAAACGACGCCCGGGCTGTACCTGGGATGCCCAGCCGTTTCATCAGAGGTTGCGCGCAGTTATCGCCGGTGCGAATTGCCACACCCTGCCGATCCAGAATAAAGCCCACATCAGCTGGGTGTGCGCCCTCCAGCAAAAAGCTCATCACACCGATTTTATCCGGTGCGGTGCCAATCACACGCAAGCCCTCAAAGGCCGCCGCCTGTTCATGAGCACTGGCTAACAACGCTTTTTCATGGGTCTGTACCGCCACTTTATCAAGCCCGGAAAACCAGTTTAATGCCGCCGCCAGACCAATCGCACCAGCAATATTAGGCGTACCGGCTTCCAGACGATTGGGCAGCGCGCCCCAGCTGGCATCCTGATAAGTCACATCGCTTATCATCTCTCCGCCAACCAGCCAAACCGGCCAGTCGGCCAGAACCGAGGCTTTGCCCCACAGCGCACCCACGCCGGTAGGCGCAAATACCTTGTGGCCGGAAAAGGCATAAAAATCACAGCCAATAGCCTGCACATCCACATCGCCATGGGCAATGCCCTGCGCACCGTCAACCAGCACCAGTGCATCAACGGCTTTGGCTTTGCCAGTCATTTGGGCAATCGGGTTCACCGTGCCCAGCGCATTGGAAACATGCGGAAACGCCACAAACCGGGTGTTCTTATTCAACAGAGTACAGTAAGCTTCAAAATCCAGCTCGCCAGACTCTTTGATTGGCGCCACTTTGAGGGTCGCACCACCTCGTTTGCAGGCCTGCTGCCAGGTAACCAGGTTGGCATGATGTTCCATTTCGGTCACCACTACCTCATCACCAGGGTTAAGCAGCTGCCCTAACCCATTGGCCACCAGATTGATCGCCTCGGTGGTTCCGCTGGTCCAGATAACTTCTTCCCGGCTGTTGGCATTCACAAACAAGGCCACCGTTGAACGGGCATCTTCGTAGAGTCTGGTCGCTTCATCAGACAGCTTATGCGCACCACGATGCACATTAGCATTACAGGTGGTGTAGAACTCCATGATGGCGTCCAGCACCGCCTGCGGCTTTTGTGTCGTCGCGGCATTGTCCAGGTAAACCAGCGGTTTGCCGTCTACCTGACGCTGTAAAATGGGAAATTGCTGGCGCAGGGCCGCAATGTCGAGGCTCATTTGACCTCCATGGTAGCAAAGCGCTCGCTGAGTTTTGGCAGTAACCAGTCACGAATACTGGTTTCAGGGATCTGATTAACCAGTTCCTGAATAAAGCCGAAGTTCAGCATCACCAGTGCTTTGCTACGCGGGATACCGCGGGTCAGCAGATAGAACAAGGCTTCATCATCAATCTCTGCCACTGTGGCACCGTGGGCGCATTTAACATCGTCAGCATAAATCTCAAGCTCAGGCTTGGTATTGATCAGGCCGCGACGAGACAGCAACAGGTTACGGTTATTCAGCTCTGCCAGTGTTTTCTGAGCATCACGATGAATATGAATACGGCCATTGAACACCGCGCGAGCGCGGTCTCCCACTATGCCCCGGGCATTTTCTTCGGTCGTCCCGTTGGGCATGGTGTGCTCAATGTTTGAATGCAGGTCAAACAGCTCGCCTTCGGCCAGCAGATAAACAGCATTCATTTTGGCATCGGCATACTCACCGGCATGAATAATATCCACATCCAGACGAGACAATTCACTGCCATAACCTACTACCGTGCTATTCAGGGTAGACGCATTGCCCAGTTTGAAGTGAGAACCACCAACCTGCTTCGCCGCGCCGGTCATCATAGCAAAACGATAATGCTCCAGATGCGCGTTGTCGCCAATCGCGTATTCGGCAAATGCCGTAGACATACTGCTGGCCTGGCCTTCGGCATGTTCAAAAATACGCGCAGAGGCGCCTTCGCCAATACGGGCAACCACACGGGTGTGTGCATCCACATCCTGCGTTACCAGGTTGGTCACACGAATCACTTTATCCAGCTTTATGCCCGGCGCGATATCAATAAAGATACCCTGCGCTGAGGCCACGTCATTCACCAGACCAAATACGTGACGCTGTGGTTTAACCTGACCGTACAGGCTGCTCACCGCATCCTGCTGAGTCGCATCCAGTTTATCAAATGCCGCAACGGTTACGCCCGCTGGCAAGTCTAATTGTGCGGTGTCGCTGGTCAGCTGACCATCGACAAAAATCAGTTCATAAGCACTCAGGCCATCAATGGCCGGCGCGTCTTGCGCTGGCACCTCGGCGGCTGCCTTAACCGTGCGCTTTTCCACCGATGTCAGTGGTGTAAAACGCCATGCTTCGTTACGACGACCGGGCCAGCCAGCCTGCTCCAGAGAGCTCAGCGCCTTTTTACGCACCGGAGCCAGAAAATCCGATGTTGCAGACGCGCTCTCAATGACCTCAGTTAGCCATTGACTCATGCTTCTGCCTCCTCGTATTTTTTACCCAGGAAAGAATAACCTGATTTTTCCACTTCCATTGCCAGTGACGCATCACCGCTTTTCACGATTTTGCCATCAGCCAGAATATGTACAAAGTCAGGTTTGATGTAGTCCAACAGACGCTGATAATGGGTAACCACGATAAAGCTGCGCTTGCCGTCACGCTGGCTGTTTACACCATCGGCAACCACCTGCAGGGCATCAACGTCCAGACCTGAGTCAGATTCATCCAGAATCGCCAGTTTTGGCTCAAGCAGGATCATCTGCATAATTTCGTTACGCTTTTTCTCGCCGCCAGAAAAGCCTTCGTTAACGCCACGCTTCAGGAAATCCAGTGGTAACTGAACCTGTTTGCAGGCTGCTTTGGCTTTTTTCAGAAAATCAGCAGCGGTCAGCAGCTCTTCGCCCTGTTGTTCACGAATGGCGTTAACTGACTCTTTCATGAATTCCATGTTGCTTACGCCAGGAATCTCAACCGGATACTGGAACGCCAGGAACAGACCCGCCTGGGCGCGCTCTTCTACTTCCATATCCAGCAAGTCGTTGCCTTCCAGCTCAACCTGACCTTCCGACACTTCATAGCCATCACGGCCAGACAGCACATAACCCAGGGTAGATTTGCCGGCACCGTTAGGGCCCATGATAGCGTGCACTTCACCCGGATTAATTTCCAGATCAAGACCTTTAATGATGGCCTTATCTTCTACGCTAGCATGTAAATTTTTAATCTTAAGCATTATTACCCCACTGAACCTTCAAGACTGATTTCGAGCAGTTTGCCGGCTTCCACCGCAAACTCCATCGGTAATTCTTTAAATACTTCTTTACAGAAGCCGTTAACAATCATGGATACCGCTTTTTCCGGATCCATGCCGCGCTGCTGACACAAAAATAACTGGTCATCGCTCACTTTTGAGGTGGTTGCCTCATGCTCAACAATCGCTGTGGGATTGCGGCTTTCGATATACGGGAATGTATGGGCACCACACTGATCACCAATCAGCAGTGAATCGCACTCGGTAAAGTTACGCGCACCATCGGCTTTAGGGCCCATCTGGACCAGCCCCCGATAGGCGTTGTTACTTCTGCCGGCTGAAATGCCTTTGGAAATGATGGTTGACCGGGTGTTTTTGCCCAGGTGAATCATTTTCGTGCCGGTGTCAGCCTGCTGACGACCGCGAGTCAGCGCTACTGAATAAAACTCACCCACGCTGTTATCGCCTTTCAAAATACAGCTAGGATATTTCCAGGTCACCGCAGAACCGGTTTCAACCTGTGTCCAGGAGATTTTCGCATTGGTATGAGCAATACCCCGCTTGGTCACGAAGTTATAAATACCGCCCTTACCATTTTCATCACCCGGATACCAGTTTTGCACGGTGGAATACTTGATTTGCGCATCATCCATCGCCACCAGTTCAACTACCGCAGCATGCAGCTGGTTTTCGTCCCGCTGAGGCGCAGTACACCCTTCCAGATAGCTGACATAAGCGCCTTCGTCGGCCACAATCAGGGTACGTTCAAACTGACCGGTATTTTGTTCGTTGATCCGAAAATAGGTCGACAGTTCCATCGGGCAGCGAACGCCTTTAGGAATGTAAACAAACGAGCCATCGGTAAAGACTGCACTATTTAGCGCGGCATAATAGTTATCGCTGCGCGGAACCACCGAGCCAATATACTTTTTCACCAGGTCCGGATATTTGTGCACGGCTTCTGAAATCGGACAGAAAATTACGCCCGCTTCTTCCAGCTTTTCGCGGAAGGTAGTCACAACAGAGACCGAGTCAAAAACTGCATCTACCGCCACGCCGGCCAGCATTTCCTGTTCGTGCAGCGGAATGCCCAGCTTTTCGTAAGTACGCAGCAATTCAGGGTCTACCTCGTCTAATGACTTTGGTTTATCCTTCATGCTTTTGGGCGCGGAGTAATAAGAAATTGCCTGAAAATCAATTTTTGGGTAGTCGACATGGGCCCACTCTGGTTCTACCATTTCTAACCAGGTGCGGTAGGCTTTTAAACGCCATTCCAGCATCCACTCAGGTTCGTTTTTCATGGCAGAGATGCGGCGAATCACCGACTCGTCCAGGCCATTTTCGAAGGTTTCAGACTCGATTTCAGAATAGAAACCGGCATCGTATTTTCTCGATAGCGCCTGTTCGATCTGTTCACTCATGTTTGGATCTCACTCGTTTGCCTGTCATGGCAGAACACCCGATAATGAGGCCATGACGGTCTTGCCCCACATCTGCGCAGTTACCCTGCTGTTCTGCTACTTAATTTGTGCTCAATTGTATAATACCTGAGTATTTCACTCAAGAATTCAGACGGGCTGCACGCCCGCTTAACAGCAGTCCGTGCCGTTTAAGTCGTGAAAAAAGTGCCGCGGATCATGCCCGAAAGCCCTGCATTATTCAACGCAAAACGGGGACTTACGCGGTGGCGCCGGCGCTGCTGCCGCGTCTGGCTTCCAGCATACGGGTCACCACGTCTTGCACTTTTTTAATGGTATGGTCAATTTCAGCTTCGGTGGTAAAACGCCCGACACTGAAACGAATGCCGCTATGAGCAGTTTCAGCATCATTGCCAATTGCGCGCAATACGTAAGATGGCTCCAGACTGGCTGATGTACAGGCAGAGCCGGAAGACACCGCCACATCGTTGAGCGCCATCATCAGGCTTTCGCCATCAACTCCGACAAAGCTCATGTTCAGGTTACCGGCAACCCGTTGTTCAGGATGCCCGTTTAACTTGGTGTTGCCCAACACATTCAGGCCCTGCCAGAGACGGTCGCGCAACGCACGAATTCGCTGCGATTCTTCTGTCATTTTCTGTCCGGCCACTTCACAGGCAGCGCCCAGACCAACAATCTGATGGGTTGCCAGAGTACCGGAGCGCATGCCCCGTTCATGGCCGCCGCCATGGATTTGCTCAGCAATGCGCACCCGCGGACGGCGTCTGACAAACAGCGCGCCAATGCCTTTCGGGCCATAAAATTTGTGCGCCGACACCGAATACAAATCTACCGGCAACTCGCTTAAATTAACCGGCAGTTTGCCCACACTCTGTGCGCCGTCTACATGAAAAATGATATTGTTTTCACGACACCACTGGCCAATGCCGGCGATATCCTGAATCACGCCAATTTCATTGTTAACGTGCATCACAGAAACCAGGATAGTGTCATCCCGGCGGGCCTCAATAAGCTGTTCAAGGCTTATCATGCCATGCTCGTCTACCGGCAGATAAGTCACATCAAACCCTTGTGTTTCGAGCCACTGGCAGGTATCCAGCACCGCTTTGTGCTCGGTTTCCACAGTGATAATGTGACGGCCATTATCCTGATAGCTCTGAGCTGCGCCTTTAAGCGCCAGGTTATTTGACTCTGTCGCTCCGGAGGTAAAGACAATTTCACGCGGATCGCAGTGCAGCAGGTCAGCCACCTGATTACGGGCAATATCGACCGCTTCTTCCGCCATCCAGCCATACCGATAGGTCCGCGAGGCAGGATTGCCGAATGTGCCGTCCATCGTCAGGCACTGCATCATTTGCTCTGCCACCGCCGGGTCGACCGGCGTGGTGGCTGCATAATCAAGATAAACAGGTAACTTTAAATCACTCATTACAGCTGTATGCTCACTTTGATGTCCTGGGCCTTGCCCAGCGTGTTTTTATCCTGGCGCTGCGCCACTTCCTGCACATCCCGCTGGGCCATTAACTCGCCCAGGGTGATGCCGTTTAAAAACACATTAATGCGTTCGCTTAAGTCCTGCCATAAGCTGTGGGTCAGACAACGTTCGCCGCCCTGACAATCAGACTGTCCGGCGCACCGGGTAGCATCGACAGACTCATCCACCGCCCGAATGACTTCGCCAATGGCGATATCAGCCGCCGCACGGCCCAGCAGGTATCCACCGCCCGGACCACGTACACTGTCAACCAGTTGTTGTTTACGTAAGCGGGAAAAAAGCTGTTCAAGATAGGAAAGTGAAATTTCCTGTCGTTCGGAGATCTCTGCCAGAGGTACCGGACCACGGGTGGAATGTAAGGCCACATCCAGCATTGCGGTTACCGCATAGCGGCCTTTTGACGTTAATTTCATAGGTCCCCCTACCCTTTGTTGTGGGCAGAATTGTTCCATGCCTGAGTAAAATGGTCAACTATTTAACCCTATACTTTACTCAGGTATTAACGATTGGCGTAATCAGATTTTTGGATCAAACGCCTCTTGCTGAGGGTCGCTGTGCTCCTGTACCACCGGATCAATACCGGTGCTGGCAAAATCCTCTTTGCTCAGGGAGTTAATGTTATCAGTGCAAACATCCCCGCCCAGCGAACGAATAACCCCGCATAACTCTTCCACTTTATGGTCCATCTGGTGCATATGCTCCAGCATGATGCCCATGGCGTTGGCAACCGGATCAGGGTTGTCGGGTGAAATCGCGTAGGCGTCAAACCCGTATTTTTGGGCAATGCTATGGCGTTTGTCGTTTTTCTCTTCCGCTTCCTGGCGGGTGATGGTCGAGGTAACAATACGACCGGGAATACCGACCACGGTTGCACCGGGCGGTGCGCTTTTCACCACCACAGAATTAGAGCCAACCTTGGCGCCCTCGCCGATGGTAATCGGACCCAGTACTTTAGCGCCGGCCCCGATAACCACATTGTTCGCCAATGTCGGATGGCGTTTTCCTGCCTGCCAGGACGTACCGCCCAGGGTCACGCCATGGTACAGGGTAACATCGTCCCCAATTTCGGCGGTCTCGCCAATAACCACACCCATGCCATGGTCAATAAAAAAGCGCCGCCCCAGGGTTGCCCCCGGGTGAATTTCAATGCCGGTAAGCCAGCGGCTGAACGTAGATAAAGAGCGGGCCAGCCATTTAAAATCGGCTTTCCACAAACGGTGGCTGAGGCGGTGAATCCAGATAGCATGTAAGCCCGGATAATTGGTCAGCACCTCAAAAGTGTTGCGGGCTGCCGGGTCCCGGTGAAATACGCCGTTTATGTCGTCTTTTATTCGTTCAAACATGCCTGCCCTACTTTTTACCTGCAGCCTTATCGATAGAAGACAGAATACCGCGCAGGATATTCAGCTCAGCAGATTCAGGACGCGCCCGGTTGAATAACCGGCGTAGCTTAGTCATGACCTGGCCGGGGTGATTCTTCACAATAAAATTGGTGCCCTGAAGCGTGGACTCCAGATGATCGTAGAATCGTTCCAGTTCATCGTTAAGCGGATACTCGGCTTCTGTTTCAGCAATGCGCTCCTGATTAAGCCACGCCATTCTGACTTCGTAGCTTAATGTTTGCACCGCCATCGCCAGGTTCAGTGAACTGTATTCAGGATTGGCCGGAATGCAGACATGATAATGGCACTGCTGCAGTTCTTCGTTTGTCAGGCCATTATTTTCACGGCCAAAGACCAGCGCAACCGGATACTTGGGCACTTCGCTGATCATTTTCTCACCGCACTCACGCGGTTCCAGCATGGGCCAGGAGTGGGTACGGGAACGGGCTGATGTTCCTACTACCAGACCACAATCAGATACGGCTTCTTCCAGGCTGGCCACGGTTACGGCATTTCCCAGTACGTCGCCGGCACCGGCCGCCATCGCACTGGACTTACCGTCTGGTGCCTGTACCGGATCAACCAGATACAACTGGCTCAGCCCCATCGTTTTCATAGCTCTTGCTGCAGAGCCGATATTCCCGGTGTGAGATGTGTTAACCAGGACAACGCGAATATTTTCCAGCATGTGTTTCTATCGTCGAACAATTTGGCGCCATAGTAGCACAGTAGAGCTCTAGATGGCTATTTTGCAATGTACTTAAGCAACACTGCGATTGCATAATAGTGTGTCGGCAGGTACACTTCGCGCGTTTTTACAGCTATGGGCATCTGCCGGTAGCTCTCTGGTCTTTTACAATTGGTGGTTTATCTATGCATCCGATGCTAAATATTGCGGTGCGCGCTGCGCGTGCTGCTGGTACTGTTATTATTCGTGGCTTTGAAAAACGGGATGATCTTCAGCTTGAAGCCAAAGGCGCGAATGATTTTGTGACGCAAATCGACAGGGAAGCAGAACGGGCGATCATCGAAAAAATTCGTCAGTCATATCCTGATCACAGCTTCTTAGGTGAAGAAAGCGGAACAACCGAAGGCTCGGATAGCGACTTCCAGTGGATTATCGATCCGCTTGATGGCACCACCAATTTTATCAAAGGCATTCCTCATTTTGCCGTTTCTATTGCTTTGCTGCACAAAGGCCGTCTTGATCAGGCTGTAGTGTTTGATCCTATCCGTGGCGAACTGTTTACCGCCAGCCGGGGTCAGGGTGCACAGCTAAATGGCTACCGTATCCGTGCTTCTAAGCCGCGGGACCTGACCAATTCAATTCTTGCCACCGGCCTGCCGTTTAAAAACAAGACTGCCTATGCCGAGTACGCATTAAGCCTGAACAAAATTTTCCACGAATGTGGCGATATCCGTCGTGCAGGTTCTGCTGCACTGGATCTGGCTTATGTAGCGGCCGGTCGTCACGATGGTTACTGGGAGCGCGGTGTTAAAGCATGGGATATTGCTGCTGGTGAGCTACTGGTTCGCGAATCCGGTGCACTGGCCACAGACTTCCAGGGCGGCAACGACCCTCTGCATAAAGGTGAGATTGTTGCTGGTAGCCCGAAGGTTGTTCAGGCTCTGGTCAAACACCTTAAGTAATACCTGAAATAGTTAACGTAATGATAAAGCGGCTTCGGCCGCTTTTTTTTGTTTTTAACAGTTTAAAGATCCCCCTGAACGGCCGGGCACTACAACGATTGTGCCGGGACTACTTTTACCCCCATCGTCGTCCCTGCACCGCGTAGCGGTATGAAGACCATACTCGAGACGACTTCCCCTTATTGTCATCCCTGAACCGCGAAGCGGTATCAGGGATCTCCCTGGGTACGTGGCTAACGTTATTCAGTGGTTGTTTCAAATGAGCCAGACTGTTCACGAGATCCCGTATAGGCCTTCGGCCTTACGGGACCACGGGTTATTAAAAAGATGCCCGTGACTTTGCCCCCCTACCGTCGTCCCTGAACCGCGTAGCGGTATAACAATAATACTCAGGACTTTGCCCCCTATCGTCGTCCCTGAACCGCGAAGCGGTATCAGGGATCTCCTTGGGTACATGGCTAACGTTATTCAGTGGTTGTTTTAAATGAGCCAGACTGTTCACGAGATCCCGTATAGGCCTTCGGCCTTACGGGACGACGGGTTATTAAAAAGATGCCCGTAACTTTACCCCCCTACCGTCGTCCCTGAACCGCGAAGCGGTATCAGGGATCTCCTTGGGTACGTGGCTAACGTTATTCAGTGGTTGTTGTAGATGAGCCAGACTGTTCACGAGATCCCGTATAGGCCTTCGGCCTTACGGGACGACGGGTTATTAAAAAGATGCCAGTGACTTTGCCCCTACCGTCGTTCCCGAATCGCGTAGCGGTATAACAATAATACTCAGGACTTTGCCCCCTACCGTCGTCCCTGAACCGCGAAGCGGTATCAGGGATCTCCTTGGGTATATGGCTAACGTTATTCAATGGTTGTTGTAGATGAGCCAGACTGTTCACGAGATCCCGTATAGGCCTGCGGCCTTACGGGACGACGGGACGACGGGTTATTAAAAAGATGCCCGTGACTTTGCCCCATCGTCGTCCCTGAACTGCGAAGCGGTATCAGGGATCTCCCTGGGTACATGGCTAACATTATTCAGTGGTTGTTGTAGATGAGCCAGACTGTTCACGAGATCCCGTATAGGCCTTCGGCCTTACGGGACGACGGGTTATTAAAAAGATGCCTGTGACTTTGCCCCTACCGTCGTTCCCGAATCGCGAAGCGATATCAGGGATCTCCCTGGGTACATGGCTAACGTTATTCAGTGGTTTTTTAGATGAGCCAGACTGTTCACGAGATCCCGTATAGGCCCGCGGCCTTACGGGACGACGGGTTATTAAAAAGATGCCCGAGACTTTGCCCCCCTACCGTCGTCCCTGAACCGCAAAGCGGTATCAGGGATCTCCTTGGGTACATGGCTAACATTATTCAGAGGTTGTTTTAGATGAGCCAGACTGTTCACGAGATCCCGTATAGGCCTTCGGCCTTACGGGACGACGGGTTATTAAAAAGATGCCCGTGACTTTGCCCCTACCGTCGTCCCTGAACCGCGAAGCGGTATCAGGGCTCTCCCTGGGTACATGGCTAACGTTATTCAGTGGTTGTTTTAAATGAGCCAGACTGTTCACGAGATCCCGTATAGGCCTTCGGCCTTACGGGACGACGGGTTATTATAAAGATCCCTTATAGGCCTGCGGCCTTACGGGACGACGGATGATTTCAAAACCCTCAGCTTAAAACAAACTCCAGACTATCAGGCTCTACCAACATCGCTTTATTACACTTTACCTCAGATACCGGTACGGTGAAGCGAACCCCGTGGCTTAAACACACTTTTACCTCTTTATAAGGCTTAACTATTTTGGGATCAGCCCAGACAGACAGGTGTTTATCATTCAAAGTGGCATCAAAATTTCCCAGTTTTTTATCGTCAGCGATAAGGGTGGCGGTGTGAGTTGGAATGGCTTTGCAAAACATAACAGGCTCCAGATGATCTCTTCATTGTTGCCTACGCACCATGGTTAATTGAGTTTAATCATTGATAAAAGATTTCAGATAAAAAAAAGCCGCTGTTCACAGCGGCTTTTAGTCAGTGTCAGTTGGCTTACATCAGTGAGTCCTGATCAGCACCTTCTTTTTCAATCTGTGGCGGCATCAAATCTTCTTTACTGATACCCAGTGCCAGCGCAACAGAACTGGCAATGTAGATTGATGAGTAAGTACCGATAATCACACCAAACAGCAGGGCTGTAGCAAACCCGTGAATCAGTGCACCACCTTTATAGAACAGCGCAATCAGTACCAAAATGGTCGTTAGCGAGGTAATGATGGTTCGGTTTAGCGTTTGCGTCAGCGAGGTATTCACAATGCCGGTAGGCTCGCTTTTACGAATCTTGCGGAAGTTCTCGCGAATACGGTCACATACAACAATGGTGTCGTTAAGCGAGTAACCAATCACCGCCAGCACCGCTGCCAGTACGGTCAGGTCAAACTCAAGCTGTAGCACTGAGAACAGGCCAAGAGTCAGAATCACATCATGTGCCAGGGCTGATACTGACCCCAGAGCAAAACGCCACTCGAATCGCATGGCAACATACACCAGAATGCACAACAGTGCAGTCAGCATGGCCAGGCCACCCTGCTCAGTCAGTTCTTCGCCCACGTTAGGACCAACAAACTCAATCCGGCGCATTTCCACATTATCACCCCCAGCGCGAAGCGCCGCGAGAACCTGATCGCCAATCACATTTGATTTCACACCATCACGGGGAGCAATACGAATCAGCACATCTTCGCTGGAACCAAAGTTTTGCACAACAGCATCTTCAAATTCCGCGCTGGTCAGCTGGCGGCGAATATCTGACAGTTTTGCCGGCTTGTCATAGCCCACTTCAATCAGCGTCCCGCCGGTAAAATCCAGGCCCCAGTTCAGACTGTTGGTCGCCAGCGACACAATTGAGCCAATAATAAGCAAGGTCGATAGCACCAGCGCCGGTATGCGCAGGCGCATGAAATTGACGTCGCCAGACAGATTAATTAAACGCATCGTCTTCTCCTTAAATCGCCAATTTCTTCACTTTCCGACCACCCCACACAGCATTAACGATAATGCGGGTTAGTAAGATTGCAGTGAACATGGATGTTGCAATACCAATCATCAGTGTGATTGAGAAGCCTTTGATGGGACCGGTTCCCACAGCAAACAGAATCAATCCGGCGATAAAGGTCGTCACGTTGGCATCTAAAATGGTAGAAAATGCACTGTCGTAGCCCATATGAATAGCTTGCTGCGGACTTCTGCCCTCACGCAATTCTTCACGAATACGCTCGAAAATCAGCACGTTGGCATCAACCGCCATACCTACGGTCAGTACAATCCCCGCCATACCCGGTAAGGTCAGGGTAGCGCCCGGGATCATCGACATAATACCAACAATCATCACCAGGTTAGACGCCAGCGCAACGTTGGCCACAATCCCAAATGCCTTGTAGTAAATCAGCATGAACAGCAGCACGGCGGCCAGACCATAAACAATCGCCTGCATACCCAGTTCAATATTTTCCTGACCCAGGCTTGGACCTACAGTGCGCTCTTCCACAATCTGAATAGGTGCAATCAAAGCACCGGCCCGTAACAACAGCGCCAGGTCGCGGGCTTCTTTAGGCGAGTCCAGCCCGGTGATACGGAAGCTGCTACCCAGCTGAGCCTGAATGGTGGCCACAGAGATAACCTGTTCATGCTTTTCAAAAACAAGCTTGCCCTGATCGTTTTTCTCACCGGTTGCTTTATATTCAATAAACACCGTGGCCATCGGGCTGCCGATATTACCGCGCGTACCGCGCGACATCTTATTACCGCCTTCAGAGTCCAGAGAAATGTTTACCTGAGGGATACCGTATTCATCAACACTGTTGTTAGCATCAATAATATGGTTACCGGTTAGCATCACCCGCTTTTCCAGCAATTGCGGACGACCATTTTTGTCTTCAATTAACTGAGACCCAGGTGGTACACGACCGGCAACAGCGTCGCGAACATCGTTATCCTGGTCAACCAGACGAAACTCCAGCGTAGCTGTCGCATTAAGAATTTCTTTGGCCCGAGCCGTATCCTGAACACCTGGCAACTGCACCACAATGCGATCAGCGCCCTGCTTTTGAATCAGTGGCTCGGCAACACCCAGCTGGTTAACCCGGTTACGCAGAATGGTAATATTCTGCTTTACCGCATAATCGCGGATTTCTTTAAGTTTGGTTTCAGAGAAAGTCGCCCGTAGTGTCAGGTTGCCTGGTTCTGAATATTCAAGATCCCGGTTGCGGTTACGCAAAAAGAATTTCGCGCTGTCCAGAGTGTCCTGGTCGCGAAAAATGATGTCGATATAGTTATCACGCTGGGTGACGGTGCGATAGCGTAGTTTTTCTTCACGTAGTGCGGTACGAAAATCACCTTCGGCATCTTCCAGTGATTTATCAATAGCTTCGCTCATGTCCACTTCCATCAGAAAGTGCACACCACCACGCAAATCCAGACCCAGTTTCATTGGCGTTGCACTCAGGTCTTCCAGCCATTGCGGGGTATCAGCAGCCAGGTTCATGGCCACGACATAATCGCTGCCTAAGGCTTTTTCCAGCATTTCGCGGGCTTTAAGCTGATCTTCAGAACCGGTCAGACGCACCAGAATCTGGCCCTCTTCAAATTCGATTCGTTTTGGATCAATCTCGTTGGCAGCCAGCGTTTGCTCTACCTGACTGACCATCTGCTCAGTAACTTCAGCGTTACGACCAGCGGATATTTGCACGGCATTGTCTTCACCGTACAGGTTCGGAAGTGCATACAGAGCACACAGACCCACGAACAGGAGTGCGATCAGTACCTTCCAGACAGAGTTCTTATTTAACACGGACAAATTCCTTTTTGCCGGACGCCGGAACACAGAATTCCGGCCCCGGCGTAGAACTTTTAGATTGCTTTCATTGTGCCTTTAGGCAGCACAGCGGTAACCGATGACTTTTGAACAACAATGTTGTTGGTGTCATTCAGGGCGATTTCGATGAAGTCCTTCTCTTCGCTCACTTTAGTGATGCGACCTACCAGACCACCCTGGGTCAGTACTTCATCACCTTTGCTCAGCGACTCTACCAGGGCTTTATGTTCTTTTACACGCTTAGCTTGTGGACGGTACAGTAGAAAGTAGAAAATCAGACCAAACACGCCAAGCATGATCAGCATTTCAATACCGCCGCCCTGTTGAGCGCCACCCGCAGCCTGTGCATGTGCATCAGAAATAAAAAAGCTCATAGTTTTCCTCTATCTCGTTGTTGTTATAGTGCCGGAACCGGCATGTCTTTTTGGGCATAGAATTCAGCAACAAACTCATCCAGTTTGCCAGCATCAATTGCATCACGCAGACCCTGCATAACCCGCTGATAATAACGCAGGTTGTGAATGGTGTTTAAGCGCGCCCCCAGGATTTCATTACATTTATCCAGATGATGTAAATAAGACCGTGAGTAGTTTTTGCAAGTGTAGCAATCACACTTCTCATCCAGTGGTGAGGTGTCGTTACGATGACGGGCATTTCGGATTTTAACCACGCCTTCAGTAACAAACAGGTGGCCGTTACGCGCATTACGGGTTGGCATCACACAGTCAAACATATCAACACCACGGCGCACTGCCTCAACGATGTCTTCTGGTTTACCAACGCCCATCAGATAGCGTGGCTTGTCTTCAGGAATCTGATGCGCAGTATGGTCAATAATGCGAATCATATCTTCTTTAGGCTCGCCTACCGACAACCCGCCGATGGCATAACCGTCAAAGCCAATCTCTTCCAGGCCGGCCAGCGATACATCGCGCAAGTCTTCATACATACCGCCCTGAATAATACCAAACAGTGCTGCCTTGCTGTCACCATGGGCGTCTTTACTGCGCTTAGCCCAGCGAAGTGACATTTCCATCGACAGACGGGCTTCCTGCTCAGTGGCCGGAAATGGCGTACATTCATCAAAAATCATGACAATGTCAGAGCCCAGCTCACGCTGCACTTCCATGGATTTTTCCGGCGTCAGCAGAATTTTTTCACCATTGATCGGTGAACGGAACGTCACGCCTTCTTCAGTAATTTTACGTAAATCACCCAGACTGAAAACCTGAAAGCCGCCTGAATCCGTTAAGATTGGCTTATCCCAATGCATGAAATCATGCAGATCACCGTGCTGCTGAATAATGCCGGTTCCCGGTCGCAGCATCAGGTGAAAGGTATTCCCAAGACAAATGTGAGCACCGGTATCTTTCAGCTCTTCAGGGGTCATCCCTTTCACAGTGCCGTAGGTGCCAACCGGCATAAAGGCGGGAGTTTCAACCACGCCACGGTCAAATTCCAGACGCCCGCGTCTGGCCTTGCCTTCTGTTTTTAACAATTCAAACTGCATGAATATGTCTGTTCCAATATCGGGCGCAAAGCGCGCTGGTCAAAATAAATTGGCGGCGATTATACCAGTTCTGCCGCTCAGATCATGTAGACAAAGCACTTCCGGTAACATTTTTGTGTTTACCGGTCGCAATCAGGCTTTTTCAATGAACATGCTGTCGCCATAACTAAAGAAGCGATATTCGTTTTCTACCGCCTGCTGATAGGCGTTCATCACATTATCACGGCCGGCAAACGCACTGATCAGCATAATCAGCGTTGACTCTGGCAGGTGAAAGTTGGTGAACATGGCATCAATGATCTTAAATTTATATCCCGGGTAGATAAAAATCTCGGTGTCATCCATAAACGGGGCAATCAACTGATCGCCAGCCGCCTGGGCTGCCGACTCCAGCGAGCGGACCGATGTGGTGCCTACCGCAATGACCCGCTTGCCGGCCGCTTTGGTTTGCTTGATCGCATCAACAACCTGCTGGTCTACCTCGGCATACTCAGCGTGCATTTTATGCTCAAGAATATTATCAACGCGGACCGGTTGAAATGTGCCGGCGCCTACGTGCAAAGTAACAAACTCGGTGCGCACGCCTTTGTCTTTAAGCTGCTGCAAAATAGCATCGTCAAAATGCAGGCCGGCGGTCGGCGCGGCCACAGCGCCGGGCTTTTCGTTATACACCGTCTGGTAGCGCTCTTTATCACTGCTTTCATCCGGACGGTCGATGTAAGGCGGTAACGGCATATGACCATGTGCCTCAAGTAAACTCAGTACACTCTCAGCGTGGTTAAATTCAAGATGAAACAATGCATCCTGACGCCCCAGCACGGTTGCATTAACTTTGTCTTCCAGCAATAACCGGGTTCCGGCTTTGGGCGCTTTACTCGCCCGCACATGAGCTAAAATCGTATCGTCTGCTAAAATACGTTCTACCAGAACCTCAACCTGACCACCGGTTTCTTTGTTACCTTTGAGTCGCGCCGGAATAACCCGGGTATTGTTAAATACCAGCAGGTCGCCTTCTTCAACCAGCGACAACATGTCAGCAAACATGGTGTGCCTGACCTGACCGCTTTTGCCATCCAGATGCATCAGTCGGCTCGCGCTGCGCTGTTCGGTGGGGTATCGGGCAATTAAATTGTCCGGTAAAGAGAAGTTAAAATCACTGAGTTTCATTACAATACCAAAACGTAAATTTCTGAATTACAAGGACAAAAGCATCAAAGCGTATGGGATTGCATACTATTTAATCAGTCTCAATACGGTTACTTTATATACAAATTAACTTAATCGGTTAAGATGACCGTGAATAGAGATGATGTTCTCCCAAACTTATCCTATATTCTACGGCCCGGTTATTTGACCGGGCTTTTTTATGGCCGGTAGTTTACCCGTCTTCACGCTCAAGATCAGTGAGGATTTCAACTAAATTTTCCATCGACAACGGCCGGGCATTTAATACCATCAGGATTTGCAGCAATAAATCAGCGCCCATAATGCCTTTATTGACTTTATTGCGCAGGTTATCTGCACTTTGCTCAATGCCTATCTCTGCCAGCCTGTCGCTCAGGCCCTGATACTTCACACCACGCACCGACATTTCAGATTTTACAATACGTTGTACTGCCTGCCGCCATTTACTGGGTTTTGCCACGCCTGCCTCCCACATTCACATTCGTGAACTATAACTCACAAAAAAATATTTATTTACACATTAAAACACTATTGATTATTGACCATAGTGCCCTCATCTGTCTACACTGAGCGCGCGAATGTTGGCGTGAAGGCTGTTTACCGTTACAGTCTTACCAGTGTGATTAAACCAACCCGACATTCGCTTCAACCCACAGTAAAGGAGACACGCTATGAGTTGGGATCTTGACCAGCTTGAATCTTTGTTATCGAACTTCGATGACTTTGTCGTTACCCGTGAAGATAACTGCCTGCTTATTGCAAACCCGGATGGCATTGACGCCTGGCTGGCAATCAGTGGTGAACAAATCCTGGTAGAAAGCCTGCTGTTTGCAGCCAGTCAGGTTAAAGACAAAGCTGCGCTGGATCATGAAATTTTATCCACCCATATGGTGTTTCCGCTGACCACGGTGGGCATCTCTACCATCAACGGTGAAGAATACTATACAGCGTTTGGGGCCTTAAGCGCCCAGTCCAAAAAAGAAAGCGTTGTCATTGAAGTTGAAACCCTGTTTCAGAATGTCGCATCGTTTTTAGATGCGTACGAAACTCACTTACACTAACCGACCCCGTCACAGGAGAAGCGAATGTCTGTTTGGAAAAAACTTATCACCGCAGTAAAAGGCGGAGCGACCGAAGCGGCAGAATCTGTTGCCGACAGCCAGGCTCTGCGCATTCTGGATCAGGAAATCCGCGAGGCGAAAGAAGAGCTGCGTAAGTCTGACCACGCCCGTACCCAGATTCTGGCCAAATGCAAACTGTCTAAGCAAAAAATAGACAGCTTTAATGCCTCTATTGCTGAGTACGAAGCCCATGCCCGTAAAGCCATTGACAGCGACCGTCAGCTAGCGCTGGACTGTGCGCAGAAAGTTTCTGAGCTGAAAGAAGAGCGAGATCAGGAACAGGCCTATCTGGACCAGTTCGAGCAATCAGAAAAGCAGCTTGCAGGCAATATTCAACAAGCCAAAGCCAATCTGCGCCGTCTTGAACAACAGGTGGATATGGTGAAGGCTACCGAAAGTGTGCATAAAGCGCAGGTAGCCGTTTCATCACGCCATATGGGTGCAAACAGCAAAATGAAAACGGCCACAGAATCGCTCAGCCGTATTCAGGAAAAGCAGAAAATGCGCTCTGCCGAGCTGGAAGCCGCTGAAGAACTGGCCAGCGAAGACAGTAATACTGACTTAGAAAAACGGTTGGCTGAAGCCGGCATCAGAGGTGGAAAAACCTCGGCCGACGATGAACTAAGCCGGATTCTGGGCAAATAAGTAACGCCATAAGCCCGCCTTAGTGCGGGCTTTTTTATTTCACGGCCCGCGCTGGCTTAGCGGTTGTGTGGCGAAATGACAGCAGGCATACTGCAATTAATAGTTAAACAATAACAACAGGATGTTACCCTGACCATGGGGTCTTGGACTTACTTTCGAAAAATAATGGTGCGGTACTTCAGTGAGTTGCGCTGGTACACCATTGTGGTGATTACCCTGCTTTACGCACTGTTGAGCTGGCTGTCGTTGTACGCAGCAAGTGAGCACGCACTTACCCAACAGATTGACTTTATATACTGGTTAGCGGTTACGGCATCCACCGTCGGCTATGGCGATTTGTCGCCGGTCACCCCGGCAGGCAAGATGGTCGTTGCCCTGCTGGTGATTCCGGCCGGCCTGAGTATTTTTGCCATGGTTATCGGTCGAATTGCAGCCTGGGTCAGTAATCAGTGGCAGAAAGGATTAACCGGAATGAAATCATTACATGTGCAGGACCACATACTGGTCATTGGCTGGAATGAACAAAAAACCATGTTGCTGCTGGATTTGCTGATTAAAGAGCGCCGGCACCTGGAGAACAAACCTGATATTGTGCTGTGCGTAAAAGCCAATATTACCAATCCGATGCCTGGCAACATTGAGTTTGTGCATGTGGAATCGTTTAATAAAGACGTGGATATGGACCGGGCCTGCGTGGCAGATGCCAGTGTCATTCTCATCGATAACCCGCAGGACGATGTCACGCTGACCACTGCACTGTATACCTCCCAGCGCAATCCAAATGCCCATCAGGTAGCTTATTTTACTGACGATGCCCTGGTTCCGCTGCTGCAAAGTCACTGCCCTAAAGTAGAATGCACGCCCAGCGTAGCGGTGGAAATGCTGGCCAAGTCAGTGTTTGATCCGGGCTCCAGTATTTTGCACCACGATTTGCTGGGTGTGGACGGTCAGGCCCAGTTCTCTGTGGCGCTGCCCGACAATTGCCAACAACTGACCGTTGGGCACGTATTCATCAACCTGAAAAAGCACTATGATGCTATTTTTATCGGTTATGCGCCCGGCGGCGTGTATCAGAATATGGTGGTGAACCCGGATTTTGACGTCACGCTGAGCCCAAAAGACAAACTGTTTTACATTGCAGAAAACCGTATCCACGATATTGACTGGAACAAAATAGGAAGCTGATATGTTTAGCAAACTTTTTGGCCGTGACAAAAAACCTGAAAAACCGCAGGCGCCTGAAATTATGGGGCTGTATCTGGGCGGGTCGTTTGAGCTGGATAACCTGAAACTGAGTCTGTTACTACCGCAGCTAACCATATCTGATTGTGCCCGGTCACAGCTGATTCAGGCGGTGGGCGATGCCCCGCTGGATAGCGGCGGTAATTTGCTGCGTTTTTATACCGACGACGAGGCCTTTTTGCAGGTGGTTACCGATGGCGGCCTGACCGAAAATCACATCACCGATGTGAAGCTTTGGCATTTTTACGAAACCCGCACTATCGGCTCGCAGGCCCAGTGGCAGGACTGTCTGAAAAATCTGATCTCGCAACCCACCTATACGCTGGACGGACACACCTACACCAGAGTGTGGAGTGCCGTAGGCGACACCTCGCCACCGGTAGCGGTGACCGAAACCACGTATGAAGAAGATGGTGATACCAGCACAACAGATCAGTTTATGATGCTCTATGAACGCCCACTTGAAAACGATCGCACCGAGTCGTTACTGGTGGTGGGTGAAGAAAAAATTATCGGTAACAATCATGACCGCTGTCTGGTTATCAGTACCGGTTTTGATATACAACCTGCAGATATTCAAATTAACGGTTAGAGGACTATTCCATGGATACTATATTGGCGTCACTGGCAGGGCTGGATAACTTCGCGCTCTACTTTGTCACCTCGGTTGTGTTTTTATTCATCTTTAAGTTTGCCTACGCCATGGTCACTCCCCATGACGAGTGGAAACTGGTCAAAGAGGATAAAAACGTGGCTGCCGCCGTCGGTTTCGGCGGTTCTATTGTAGGGTTTGCCCTGGCGCTGTCGGGGGCGGCTGCTAACTCGCTGGGAATTGTTGATTTTGCAATCTGGGGAGTGGTGGCCATTATCGCACAGTGTCTGGCCTTTGCCCTGTTGCGCTTTACCTTTATGCCGCGCATCGCCGAACGCATCAATAATAATGAAGTGTCAGCCGGGACTATGCTGGCTGCCATGTCGATAGCTGTAGGCTTACTAAACGCCGCCTGTATGACCTACTAAGCGAGGTTCATGATGACTACGCAAAAACGTACCCGAACCATTGACCTTGGCCGCATGCGTAAGCATTTTGCGGTTAAACCTCTGGCGCTGGGTGTGGCCAGTGTGCTGCTTAGTGCCTGTTCCAACGACCGCCAGCCTGCCCAGGTTTATACTTCGGTAGACGAATGTTCAAGTGACAACCCGGATGCTACCTCTCAGTGTCAGGCGGCCTATCAGCAGGCCGTGGATGAGGCATCGCGCACCAGCCCGAAATTTTCTTCCGAGTATGACTGTGAATATGAGTTTGGCCAGAATCAGTGCCGTCAGGTTACTAATGAGTCCGGCAGCTTTTTCATGCCGTTCATGGCCGGCTTTATGGTCAGTCAGCTGCTGTCACCCAACCGGTATTACTCGCAGCCTCTGTTTACCTCTTACTCGCCCTACTCGCCGTTTCGCTCGCGTTGGGTATCGGCTGACGGCTATGTGTTTGACGGTGATATTCGCAAACGCAACTACCGCGTCAGTCCGTCCCAGTTTAAACCCAAGCCGGCTGTCACCCGCACCATGAGCCGGGGCGGTTTTGGCAGTTCGGTCAGGGCTAAATCCAGCTGGGGCAGCAGCTCTCGCTCTGGTGGCTGGGGAGGCTGATTGCTTCGTCATACCATTGCGCCACGCAAAGACTGGCAGCAACAGGCAAACCAGTATGGGTTTCACTTTCATACCATGTACGGCGAGCCTTACTGGGATGAAAGTGCTTACTATCAGTTCAGCCTTGAGCAGATAGAACGTGACTTAGAAGACCCAACCGCCGAGCTGCATCAGATGTGTCTGGCTGTGGTCGATAAAGTGGTGCACAGCGAAGCCCTGTTACAGCGCTTTCAAATCCCTTCTGCCTATTGGGACCTGATGCGAGAATCCTGGCTGCTGCGCAGCCCGTCATTGTATTCACGCATGGATCTGGTCTATGACGGAACCGGTCCGGCAAAATTGCTGGAAAACAACGCAGACACGCCAACGTCCCTGTATGAAACCGGCTTTTGGCAATGGCTGTGGCTTGAGCAACAGGTTGACCGGCTGAACCTGCCACGCAGTGCTGATCAGTTTAACTCCCTGCAGGAAAAGCTGGTTCACCGGTTTACCGATATTGCCAGTATTTATCAGCTTAACCAGATGCATTTTGCCTGCTGTCAGGAGACGGATGAAGATCGCGGCACCGTGCAGTATTTGCAGGATTGCGCCGAAGCAGCCGGTATTCACACCGACTTTGTGTTTATTGAAGATATCGGACTGGCTGATACCGGCGTATTTACCGACCTGAACGATGCCCCCATTACCGACTGTTTTAAACTGTATCCGTGGGAGTTTATGCTGCGCGAGCCCTTTGCCGAGGCGCTTAGCAGTGCGCAGGTCAACTGGCTGGAACCGCTGTGGAAAGCCATTTTGTCAAATAAAGCACTGTTGCCCCAGTTATGGAAGATGTTTCCCAATCATCCTAACCTGCTGCCTGCCTGGTTTGCCGATGAGTCGGCCCACAGTGGCACCGGGCGCTGGATTAAAAAGCCGGTATTTTCCCGGGAAGGGGCTAATATCTCGCTGATTGAAAATGGGGTGGAAACCGCGTTGTCTGAAGGACCCTATGGTGACGAGGGATTTATCATCCAGCAGTTTCATCCACTTCCCCAGTTCAGCCGTAACCATACGCTTATAGGCAGCTGGCTGGTAGATAATCTGCCTGCCGGTATTTCAGTGCGTGAAGACACGCACGTTATCACCCAGGATTTATCCCGTTACGTACCCCATATAATTTTATGAGTCATACACCACCGCTTAAACAACAGCTGCGCTTTTTAGGCAGCCTTGCACTTGTGCTGATAGTGATTGAGGTTATCAACTTTTTCACTGCTCACAGCTTAAACAATCTGGGCGTACTGCCCCGCTTTACGCCAGGTATCTGGCATATTTTCACCGCCCCGTTTTTACATGGTTCACCCTCGCACCTGTTTGCCAACCTGGTTCCACTGCTGGTATTTATGTGGCTGACCTGGCAATGGGGCACCCGAATTTTCACCAAAACCACGCTGACTATTTTTATTCTGTCTGGCCTGGGAGTCTGGCTGTTTGGTCGCTCGGCAATGCACATTGGTGCCAGTGGTATTGTGTATGGCTACCTGGGCTTTTTACTGCTGGCTGGGTTTAAAACCCGGCGAGTTCCTTACATGATTATGTCGGTACTGGTTGCGGTAGTGTATGGCGGCATGCTCTTTGGATTACTGCCCACTGACCGGTTTGTCTCTTACGAATATCACCTGTTCGGTTTTCTGGCCGGTCTGCTGGCCGCCTGGCGCTGGGGAGCCGGCAAATAAGCGGCTTTTGCAGACTTAAATTGCCGGGCAAACAGGCAGTTAAGCGCTTTTAAACGATAGTATGGGTGTGTGGCTAAAATCAGCCTGTTACAATGTACATTCGGCCAGTTTGTCAGCTGGCCCGTATTTAAAAATAATCAGGGTTGTAAACCAGCCCGCAGAAGTGAAGGTTGCATGACGTCGTCGAACCAGCAAGCAAAACAACAGCAAAGTCAGAACCAGGGCTTTTTAGGAAACCTGGCCTTTAATATCATTATTCCGGTTGTCATTATGAGCTACACCAGCTCTGATGAATATCTGGGTCCGGCCTGGAGTATTATTGCCGCTCTTATCTTTCCAATTGGCTACGGATTCTGGGATTTAAAACAATCCGGCAAGGTCAATGGTTTTTCTATTCTGGGAATTATCAGTGTTTTGCTGACCGGCGGCATCAGTTTGCTGAAACTACCGGCAGAATACATCGCTATCAAAGAAGCTGCGATTCCGGCGCTCATCGGCATTGCCGTACTAGTCACCCAGTACACCAAAAAGCCACTGGTAAAAATGCTTATTCTGAACGATCAGATTATTAACTGGGAGGCCCTGAACGCCTCGCTGGATCGCCATAACAAGCAGGCGGAGTTTAAAAAGAAAGTGGCGGTCAGTTCGTACATTGTTGCCAGCTCGTTTTTTCTGTCCTCTGCCCTGAACTATATTCTGGCGAAAGTGATTCTGGTCAGTGAGCCGGGCACCACGGCCTATACCGAAGAGCTGGGACGTATGACAGCCTTAAGCTACCCGGTTATTGTTATACCCAGCATGATTTTGCTGGTCACTGCACTATGGTATCTGTTCAGCCAGATTGGCAAGATTACCGGAGAGGAATTAGAAACCTTTCTGAATCAGAAATAAAAAAACGGCTCTCGAGCCGTTTTTTATGGGTGAAGCTGATTATTCGCAGCGCCAGCTTTCTTTAAAATTACAGGCCTCGTTAGCTTTGCCCTGTTGGGTGGCTGCAGGGCTGGCGCTCGGTGAGGTGGTCACCTTTGATGCGGCAACAGGTGCTGCTTTTCCGGCGACAAAGCGCTTCATAATTTTAGCAATGTCGGTGTTATCAATCTGACCTTCAAATGCTTCATGCCCAGCCCCAAAACCAAATACTTCTACATCCACACCGGTGTGTCCGCTGGTTGTCCAGCCCGTATTGGTTTTGTTGTCCAGAAATGCTTTTAGCGCGGTTTCACGAGCTTGCTCTGATGTAGCATCCAGCACCTGTTGCAGCTGCTGGTTATCTTCGTCGGTCAAAGCAAAACCCAGCTGCTGACTGATGTATGCCATAGGCTGTTCCATGTCCGGTAAATTACGGGCAATCGTAGTGACCGATGATTTCATCTGGTGTAAAAACTCAGGCTGCCACAGGTATTCGCCATTTGCCCCAATGGTAAGGCCACCGGTACTGTGGTCTGCAGTCAGTATAACCAGCGTATCAGGGTGGCTTTTTACATAGCCTTTAAGATACGTGATGGCTGCTGCCAGGTCATCCATTTCCGCCACCACTGAGCCGATGTCATTGCTGTGACCCGCCCAGTCTACCTGGCTGGCTTCCAGCAGCAAAAAATAGCCGTTGGGGTTTTCCAGGTGTTTGATAGCATGCTCGGCCAGATACGCCAGACGATGAGGGCGACTGTCATCCAGCGCTGCCGGTAAACCCACCGGGGCAAATAAACCCAGCACATTAGAACCTTCAGGCAGGGTCGCCAGTTTGTTATAGCTGTCGACATACTGATAGTCGGCATCAATAAACTGGGCAACCAGGTCCCGGTCCTTGCGCTCAAAGTAGCTGGTGCCACCGCCCAGCATTACATCGGCAACAAACTTGCCGTCAATGCGATCGTCAAAATAGCTATCAGCAATGGCGTTGTAGTTTTTGCGGCTTTCATTATGGGCAATATAGGCAGCCGGGGTAGCATGGTTTATCTGGGAGGTCACCGCAACCCCGGTACGCATGCCCTGTTGTTTAGCCAACTGTAATACTGACTCCACCGGCAGTTTTTTGTCATCAACACCAATGGCGCCATTATAGGATTTGATACCAGAAGCCAACGCAGTGGCCGCAGCGGCAGAGTCTGTGACATAACCGGATACATTGGCCGGATAGGTTGACGCATTACCAATAAGAATATCGTCAAGTACCACTGACTCAACGTCCGGCGTAGCCGGATCATCAGCATAGTTGCGGTAGGCAGTGGTATAAGCGGGTCCCATACCATCAGCAACCACCATAATTATATTTTTAGGTGTTGCAGAAGCATGAGTTTGCGGGCTGTCAGATGACCCGGGTGACTGGGCACAGCCCTGCAACGCCATTGCCGAGACAGCTGTGACATAAAGTAGTTTTCGAAACATGAAAAGCATCCGTGAAAAACAATCAGCAAAGATTGTAATGTACCACCCCATTGAGAACAAAATTTATTCTTTTAACACCCTGAAAACACAGATGAACCGCACAATTAACCTTGCTCCAGCACCTGCCGCATCCGCTGTAAGGCCACATCCACCAGCATGTCAGGCTGAAATTTGGAAATAAACCGGTCGCAGCCCACTTTTTCTACCATCGCTTCGTTAAAACTTCCGCTTAATGAGGTATTTAAAGCAATGAACAAATGCTGCATACGCGGATCATTACGTACTTCGGAAGTGAGCCGGTAGCCATCCATCTCCGGCATTTCAGCATCGGTAAACATCATCAGGATTTCATCGGTAATCGTTTTGCCTTCATCCGCCCATTGCTTTAACAGCTTCAGGGCCTGGGCACCATTTTCCCGCTCAATGATGTCGATACCAAGCTGCCCCAGTGTTTCTTTTATTTGCCGGCGGGCAGTAGATGAGTCATCAACAGCCAGAATCTTTTTGCCCCGCAAAGAGGCAATAGCCGGGTCCTCAAGCAATGAGGTTGAAATGGCAGTATCGTATTCAATAATTTCTGCCAGCACTTTTTCCACATCGATAATTTCCACCAGCTCTTTCTGACCGGCGATATTCATCTGGGTGATGGCGGTCAGATAGTTTGCTTTACCAATGGCTTTAGGTGGCGGCATAATTTCCTGCCAGGAAGTATTCACAATGCTCAGTACATCACCAATTAAAAAGCCCTGCACGGTGCGGTTGTATTCGGTGATAATGACATTAACCGGATAATCCCCGATACCGGCACCGCGAATTTTAATCGCCTGGCGTAAATCAATGACCGGAATCGACTTGCCCCGATAAGTGGTCACGCCTTTGAGATTAAAATGCGCGCCGGGCATGGCATTCATTGCGGGCACCTTAATCACTTCCTTTACCTTAAAAACATTGATGGCAAAGGCATTTCGGGTACCTAACCGAAACATCAAAAGCTCCAGCCGGTTTTCACCCACTAGCTTGGTTCGCTGGTCAACAGACGCCAGAATACTGCTCATTATGCTACTTACTTCCGCATTATTTTTGCTGTAGTTATATTTTAGTTTACCTATCGGCGCAATTTGTCATTAGTCGAAATTAATCGCGAAATTTTTGTCCCCTGCCAATCTACCTTGCCAATCATCATTCACACCATGAATGACCACAATGACAACAATATATTTACGTTATCTCAAAAACCCACCTAGGATGAAATGGACCTTACGAAATTCACTGACTGACACAACGCGGTCGGTACAGTTAACGAAACAAAAAGAAATGGAGAACGAGCATGTCTCAATACCAAACAGATATCGACGCGATTGCTACGCTTAAATCTACCCAGAATGGTACCTGGGATGGCATCAATCCTGAGTATGCAGCACGGATGAAAGCACAAAACCGTTTTAAAACCGGTTTGGACATTGCTCGCTATACCGCCGCCATTATGCGCCAGGATATGGCTGACTACGATGCCGACTCATCTCAGTATACCCAGTCACTGGGTTGCTGGCATGGGTTTGTAGGCCAGCAGAAAATGCTGTCTATTAAAAAGCATCAGGGCACGGTGAAAAAGAGCTACCTGTACCTGTCTGGCTGGATGGTTGCCGCCCTGCGCTCTGAGTTTGGTCCTCTGCCAGACCAGTCTATGCACGAAAAAACCACGGTGCCTATGCTGATTGAAGAGTTGTACACCTTCTTACGTCAGGCTGATGCCAACGAACTGGGTAAACTGTTCAAACAGCTGGACGAAGCAAAAACAAACGGTGGCGATGTGGCTGCAATTCAGGATCAGATTGATAATTTTGAATCCCACGTGGTGCCAATTGTGGCTGATATTGATGCCGGTTTTGGTAACGAGGAAGCGACCTACCTGCTGGCCAAGAAAATGATTGAAGCCGGTGCCTGCTGTATCCAGATTGAAAACCAGGTGTCGGATGCCAAACAGTGTGGTCACCAGGATGGTAAGGTCACCGTACCTCATGAGGACTTCCTGGCAAAAATTAACGCCGTACGTTACGCCTTTCTGGAGCTGGGTGTGGATGATGGCGTGATTGTTGCCCGGACTGACTCTCTGGGCGCTGGTCTGACTCAGAAGATACCGGTATCGAATGCACCGGGCGATCTGGCCTCTCAATACAATGCGTTTCTTGAGACCACTGAAGTTAATGGTCCTGATGATATTAACGATGGCGATTTGGTCATCAAACAGGATGGCAAACTGGTGAAACCAGAGCGCCTGCCTAACGGTTTGTTCCGCTTTAAAGCCAATACCGGTGTTGATCGTGTAGTACTGGACTGTATTACCTCGCTGCAAAATGGTGCTGACTTGCTGTGGATTGAGACAGAAAAACCGCATGTTCGCCAGATTGCTGACATGGTGGATGAAATCCGTAAAGTGGTGCCTGATGCCAAACTGGTTTACAACAACTCGCCCTCTTTCAACTGGACACTGAACTTCCGTCAGCAGGTGTTTGATGCCTGGCAGGAAGAAGGCAAGGATGTATCAGCCTATGACCGCGATAAGCTGATGTCTGCGCAGTATGATGAAAGCGAGCTGGCTGGCATAGCCGATAAGAAGATTCAGAGCTTCCAGAAAGATGCAGCCCGTGAAGCCGGTATTTTCCACCACCTTATCACGCTGCCCACCTATCACACAGCAGCGCTGTCGACCGATAACCTGGCTAAAGGCTACTTTGGTGATGAAGGTATGCTGGCTTATGTCAAAGGTGTTCAGCGTAAGGAAATCCGTGAAGGTCTGGCGTGTGTTAAACATCAGGCGATGGCAGGCTCTGACCTGGGTGATACCCACAAAGAGTACTTCTCAGGCGAAGGCGCACTGAAAGCCAGCGGTAAAGACAACACAATGAACCAGTTCGACGCCTAAGCGTTAACCTGTTCCCAACACTGGCTCCTTCGGGAGCCTTTTTTATTCACAGCAGTTATCAATTTTTATGATGATAATGACTGGATAGAATTAATACAGAGCAGACTGGGCTCTACTTTTCATAGCATTTTCATTAAGTTAGATTCATAAAGCAGGTTATCTTACAACTAAAAGTCAATCTGACAGCGTCTTTAATTCGCTTTATAATCGACCAACCCTATATCTATCAGCACAGGCATCACAATTATGAATATAGCCAAAGTAGATCTGAATTTGTTGGTCTACCTGGACGTGCTACTACGCGAAGGCAGCGTGACCCGGGCAGCCAATCAGTTGAGTATTACTCAGCCCGCAATGAGTAACGGCCTGAAACGGCTGCGGGATCTGTTTAAAGACCCGTTGCTGGTGCGCACCAGCGATGGCATGACGCCAACCAAACGGGCACTGGAATTACAACCGGTTATCCGGGATGTATTAAGCCGGCTTGAAAGCTCGATTCAGCCGGAAACAGATTTTGACCCCGCCACCAGCAAGCGTACCTTCCGGATAATGACCAGCGACTATGCTGAAAGCACACTGTTGCTGGGCCTGCTCAGCGAACTGGCCATTCAGGCTCCCAATATAACCCTGGATCTGATTACCCCGTCTGATGTGACCTTTCACGATGTGGAACAGGGCAAAGTGGATATGGCCATTAACCGGTTTGAAGAGCTGCCGCTGTCGTTTCATCAAAAAGTCATCTGGTATGACACTTTCAGCTGTGTGCTGAGCGCCGAAAACCCCATGGCTGCGGGGCAGTTTGATTTAGACAGTTATTTGTCGGCCAGCCATGTATGGGTCAGTAAAACCGGTTTTGGTGTGGGCGTGGGTATCGACCCCAATGAAGTTCAGAAACTGGGCTGGGTGGATGCTGAGCTGACCAAACTGGGCAAGCAGCGGGACATCCGGGTGTTTACCCGCCATTATCATGCAGCCCTGCAAATCGCCAAAACCCAGAACCTGATTGCCACATTGCCCACCAAAGCTGCCCGGCTGTTCATTGATGACCCCCAGGTAGTGTTAAAAGCGCCGCCGTTTGACATTCCGCCCATTGCTCTGAAAATGGCCTGGAGTGCGTTGTTACATCATGACGCCGGGCATATCTGGCTGCGCCGGCTGATCAGTGATGTGGCAGAACAAATGAATCATTCAGCAAATAAATGACAAGCATACAAACCATAAATTAAAAATGTAGGGCGACTCTCTCTACACTGGTTTAAAAAGCATTGCGGAGAAAAATAATGCAGGGATATACCGAACAGGGTCGCCTGAACATCGCCTCTACCCTACACACATTTATTAACGAAAAGGTTCTGCCTGGCACGGGAGTGCAGCCTGCGGCTTTCTGGCAGGGCTTTGAAAGCCTGCTGGCAGACCTCACCCCGGTGAATCAGGCCCTGCTGGACAAGCGTGATGCCTTGCAGGAAAAAATTGACGCCTACCATAAAGAACAGGGCGCGCTGGACCAGGAAAGCTATCAGGCATTTTTGCGTGATATTGGCTACCTGGTGCCACAGCCCGACAGCGTGAGTCTGAACGCCGGCCCGGTCGATGCAGAAATTGCCACCATGGCCGGTCCCCAGCTGGTTGTGCCTATCAACAACGCCCGCTATGCATTAAACGCGGCAAATGCACGCTGGGGCAGCTTGTACGATGCATTTTATGGCACAGATGTGATTAGCCAGCAAGGCGAGCTGGCACCAGGCAGCAGTTATAATAAAACCCGTGGCGATGCCGTTGTGGCCAAAGCAAAAGCCTGGCTGGATGATGTGGTTCCGTTATCAGGTTGCAGCCACAGTGATGTGACACAGTATATTGTTCAGGATGGGCAGTGTCTGGCCCGCACTAGTGACAGCCAGACCCGTCAGCTGGCAAATCCAGCCTGCTTTGCCGGTTATCAGGGCGATGCCAGCGCCCCTTCTGCACTGCTGTTTAAACATAACGGACTGCACTTTGAAATCCAGCTCGATCGGCAAGCGGCGGTCGGCAAGAGCGACCCAGCCGGGGTTAAAGATATTTTGATGGAAGCTGCCCTGACCACCATTATGGATTGTGAAGATTCGGTGGCCGCGGTTGATGCTGAGGACAAAACCCTGGTGTATCAGAACTGGCTTGGGCTGATGCAGGGTAATCTGCAAATCACTATGACCAAAAACGGCGCTGAAATAACCCGTCAGATGAATCCGGACCGGGAATACACGGACACAGATGGCAGTAAACTCACACTGCCGGGTCGCAGCATGATGTTTGTCAGAAATGTGGGTCACCTGATGCAAAACGATGCGATTTTGCTGGACGGAGAACCGGTGTTTGAAGGCCTGATGGACGCCATGATCACCTCAGCCATCGCCATTCATGATTTGAAGAACAATGGCCGCTTTAAAAACTCCCGCGCCAATAATGTGTATATCGTTAAACCGAAAATGCACGGGCCTGAGGAAGTGGCATTTGCCAATACCCTGTTTGGTCGGGTAGAAAACATACTGGGCATGCCGGCCAACACACTTAAAATGGGTGTGATGGATGAGGAGCGCCGTACCAGCGTTAACTTAAAAGCCTGTATCAGCGAAGCCCGGGAGCGTGTTGTGTTTATCAATACCGGCTTTTTAGACCGTACCGGAGATGAAATTCACACCTCGATGCTGGCCGGTGCGTTTGCCCGCAAGGCAGCGCTTAAAACCGAACCCTGGATTGTTGCTTATGAAAAGGCCAACGTGGTTACCGGGCTTGAGTGTGGATTATCCGGTAAAGCCCAGATTGGCAAAGGAATGTGGCCCATTCCAGACCAGATGCAGGCGATGATGGATGCCAAGGTCGATCACCCCAAGGCTGGCGCCAATACGGCGTGGGTCCCCTCACCCACTGCCGCCACTCTGCATGCGCTGCATTATCATCAGGTTGATGTTTTCAGCGTTCAGCAGGAGCTGGAAAATACAGACTTTAATGGCCTAACGGATATTTTAACCGTGCCGCTGATGGCGCCCGATGTCCAGCTGTCGGATGAAGAAATAAAGCAGGAACTGGATAATAATGTTCAGGGTATTCTGGGTTATGTGGTGCGCTGGGTGCATATGGGGATCGGCTGTTCCAAGGTGCCGGATATTAACGGTGTGGGCCTGATGGAAGACCGGGCAACCTTACGAATCTCTGCCCAGCATATTGCCAACTGGCTGGTGCATGGAATTGTCAGCCGCCAGCAGGTTGAAGAGACTCTGGCCCGTATGGCAAAGCTGGTTGATGAACAAAATGCCGGCGATGCGGAGTATATTCCAATGCTACCGGATCTGGACAACGCCATCGGGTTTCAGGCTGCCAGTGAGCTGATATTTGAAGGTACCCGCCAACCTAATGGTTATACCGAGCCACTGCTGCATGCACGGCGCAAACAGATGAAAGCCCGCGCCTGATAATTCAAAAACGCGTCTTTTTAAGGCGCGTTTTACTATCATAACCTCACTCTTTAATCGATTTTTTAATATCAATGCCCTGCGCCTGACGCTGTAAAGGGGTATATTTTCAGACACCTTTGATTTGACCCACACTCCCAAAACGCTCACTTTAGCATGGCGTATTAGCCCTTACTCTGCTTAGCTTACCAGTGAAAAAGCAAAATTCAGGCAAATTCAACTGTCATCACAACATGGGTATCAACGGGGATACCCGATATAGCCGGAAGTGTAACAAATACTGCTTGGTTAATCGGAACAGTAGTGCAAAACTTAATCACGTAATCAAGGAACTGTGACAAGGCCTGAGGGGTTCGTCTACTGACGAACAGTAGATACGGTATTTAACGAATGTTGGTGGCAGTATGAATTTGGTAAACAGTAGTTCAATGATGGACGCGATTAGTCGCCGGGTGAGTAAATCTAAACTGGGTAAGCTGGTTAAAGGGTATCAGCAATTAAAAGAAGCCAGCTTTATTTCCAGTCACTTCGGGACGTATCTGACGCCCCAGCTTGCCAGTGACCACGAACTTCGCAAGGCGGTTTTTCAGATTCGCCACAATGTGTATTGTGAAGAGCTAAAGTTTGAACCTGTTGCACCTGATGGTCTTGAGATTGATGAATTCGATCATTATTCGCGGCATTGCCTGATACGTCACATCAACAGTGATGAGCTGGCCGGTACAGTAAGAACGGTTCGTCCGTTGCAGTCTCACGAAATGTTACCTATTGAAAAATACTGCCTGTCATCAATTACCCGACATGATTTAAATCCACAGAATTTTGACCGCAAGAATGTGTGTGAAATTTCCCGTCTGGCTGTGCCCGCGCAGTTCCGCCGTCGTCAGATGGACCGCTTTGCCGGCGCCGCGACAGGTGTTATTAACCACCAGGCGTACTCTGAAACAGAAATGCGCTGCTTTCCGTTTATTGCCATCGGCCTGTATTTTGCCGCTGCGGCCACCGCGCTGGAAAGTAACATCGCCCATGCCTACGTTATGATGGAGCCGCGTCTGGCCCGCAGCATGAGCTTTGTAGGAATAAAATTTGAGCAAATCGGTCCGGTGGTGGATTACCATGGCAAACGCGCGCCCTACTACATCAATAAAGAGCTGCTGACCCGTGGCATGCGTCCTGGCTTTGCCTCAATGCTTAACAGCATCAGAAAAAATATTCGCGAACAGTTACCCGAAACAGAACGTTTTTATAACGACGAAATACTGCGTTTTACCAACAATAACATGATATCAAACAGAGCCAGCATTTCCTGAAGCAGGAAAGTCATGGTCCGGGGAGATCCCGGATAAAAACCGTCATCGCCGCCTCATTCCGTCATCCCCGAGCAATCGGGGATCTCATGAACAGTCTGGCTGACACAAAACATCATTGATTTAGGTAGTCATGTTCCAAGGAGGTCCCAGATATCGCTTCGCGATTCAGGGACGACGGTTGAGGGAACATCATTGAATCAATGTAGCCATGTTCCAAGTAGATCCTGGATAAAAACCGTCATCCCGTAAGGCCAAAGGCCTATACGGGATCTCCTAAACAGTCTGGCTCATTTACTACGATAACTGAACTTAGTCAGCCATGCTCCCAAGGAGATCCCGGATATCGCTACGCGATTCCGGGACGACGGTGTTGGGGTTATTCCTTTACTGTCGTCCCGCACATTGCAGAATCGCTGCACGATTCCGGGACGACGGGAAGAATTACAATCATTGAATCGATGTAGCCATGTTCCAACGAGATCCCGGATATCGCTGCGCGATTCCGGGACGACGGGAAGAATTACAATCATTGAATCGATGTAGCCATGTTCCAACGAGATCCCGGATATCGCTGCGCGATTCCGGGACGACGGGAAGAATTACAATCATTGAGCCGATGTAGTCATGTTCCAACGAGATCCCGGGTAGCCTTACAGGCTCACGGAACGAGGGTTGACGGGTCAACACATACAAAAAAAGCGCCTTGCGGCGCTTTTCAAACTACTCACTACAACCACTACACCTTGTAGTAGTCGCGGTACCATTCAACAAAGTTGTTGATACCCGTCTCAATCGTTGTGGTTGGGCGGTAGCCTGTGTCATTGACCAGGGCTTCTACATCAGCAAATGTGTCAGGCACATCGCCTTGCTGTAGAGGAAGCAGGTCTTTTTCGGCTTCTTTGCCCAGGGCCTTTTCCAGTGTTTCGATGTAGCTTAACAAGTGAACCGGAGTCTGTGCGCCAATGTTATAGACTTTCCACGGCACTTTACTGCTACCCGGATTCGGCTTCTCGCCACTCCAGTTTTCATCTACCTGAGCGGTATTGTCCAGTGTGCGGATAACCCCTTCTACGATATCATCGATGTACGTGAAGTCACGGCGGTGATTACCATAGTTAAATACCTGAATAGGCTTATCTTCCATAATCGCTTTGGTGAACAGGAAAAGAGCCATGTCCGGGCGACCCCACGGGCCATAAACCGTAAAGAAACGCAGACCGGTGGTGGGCAGGTTGTAAAGGTTGCTGTAGGTATGCGCCATCAGCTCATTGGCTTTTTTACTTGCCGCATACAATGACATAGGGTGGTCAACATTGTCTTCCACCGCAAATGGCATGCTTTCGTTGGCGCCGTATACCGAGCTTGACGATGCATAAACCAGGTGCTTCACCTCATTGTGGCGGCAGCCTTCCAGAATATTCATAAAGCCAACAATGTTGGAATCGATGTACGCGTGTGGATTTTCAATGGAATAACGCACACCCGCCTGCGCCGCAAGGTGCACTACCTTGTCGAACTTTTCTTCGGCGAACAGCTGCTCCATTGACTCACGCTCTTCAACGCCCATCTTCACAAAACGGAATTTGTCTGCACCAGGTGCCGCGTTAATGCGCTCAAGGCGCGCTTCTTTGAGGGTCGGGTCGTAGTAATCATTAAGATTATCCAGGCCTACCACTTCGTCGCCCCGCTCAAGCAGGTACATTGATACGTGCGAGCCAATAAAGCCAGCCGCACCGGTAACAAGCACTTTCATTTTACAGATTCCTTATAAGCGAATATCGACGCTTGATTTATCAAACATACATTTCAGATCGAATATCACACTGTTATCTTTGCACAGTGCGCGCAGCTCTTCGGCTGACCAGGCTTTAAACTGGTGATGAGACACCGCCGCAATGACCGCGTCGTACTTACCTTTTTCAGGCGCATCTACCAGTTCAAGGCCGTACTCATGCAAAACTTCTTCCGAACTTGCCCATGGATCGTAAATATCCAGATTCACATTGTAATCGCGCAGCTCGGTAGCAATATCAACCACCTTAGTATTGCGTATATCCGGGCAATTTTCCTTAAAGGTGATACCTAACAGCAACACATTGCCGCCATTCACCATGATTTGCTTTTTCAGCATGGTTTTCACCAGCCGCGACACCACGTACTCACCCATGCGGTCGTTAATGCGACGTCCGGCCAGAATCACATCCGGATGATGCCCCAGCTCTTCGGCTTTGTGGGTCAGATAATACGGGTCCACCCCAATGCAGTGACCGCCTACCAGGCCCGGGCGAAATGGCAAAAAGTTCCATTTGCTGCCTGCGGCTTCCAGCACTTCCTCGGTATCAATACCGGCTTTATCAAAAATCATCGCCAGTTCGTTAATCAGCGCAATATTCAGGTCGCGCTGGGTGTTTTCAATCACCTTGGCGGCTTCAGCAACCTTAATAGATGAGGCGCGATGGGTACCGGCTTTAATTATCTCACGATACAGGGCATCAACTTTGTCGGCGATCTCGGGCGTACTGCCAGACGTGACCTTAACAATAGATTCCAGACGGTGGGTTTTATCCCCCGGATTGATCCGCTCCGGGCTGTAGCCAGCATAAAAGTCCTGGTTAAATACCAGGCCAGATTGCTTTTCAATCAGTGGAATACAGTATTCTTCGGTGGCACCGGGATAAACCGTTGACTCATACACCACCACAGTTCCAGGTGTGATCACGCTGCCAATCATCTCACTGGCTTTGTGAAGCGGCGTCATGTCTGGCTGCTTGTTTTTATCAATTGGCGTAGGCACGGTAACAATGATCACATCGCAACCTGCCAGTGCTTCCTTGTCGGCACTGAAGCTTAGCTGGTCTGCCTGTGCCAGTTCTTCTGCTGACACCTCCAGAGTGTGGTCCTTACCGCTTTTAAGCTCATCAACCCGCTTCAGGTTAATATCAAACCCTACTGTTGGACGATACTTACCAAACGCCACTGCCAGCGGCAGCCCAACGTAGCCCAGGCCGATTACGGCTATTTTTTTAAATTCTGCTGACATACCAATACGACACTTTAAAATTTATAAGATGGTTGCACATTTTTTTATGTAACGAAACGACATACTTTTAGCTTAGCGTATACTTTTCACAATAAAGGAATATAATGTTTATGTGCTAAACGAATGACATGTTCTACCGGAATAGCATAAGTGATTCCACTGGGGTGGGTGATGGCCGATTCCTTGGTTTCTTTTACAAAGACTTTATTTATCACAGCAAAAACCTCGCCAGTTTCTACGTTATAAACCGGACTTCCGCTATTCCCCGGATATGCAATCACATCCAGCTGATAAACCATGATGGGATTACGTAAACGCTGCAAAAATTGTTCAGAGATTTGCGAGGTATTTTTTGCCGCTATAATGTTGGGCGTGTAAGCCGCCACAATGCCTTTATGGGTAGCCGGATACAAACCCAGAATACCGCCAATCGGAAAGCCTGTTACGGCCAGGTCAGTGCCATCAGGCACCACCGCCGAAGCCTGCCCCAGTGTAACAGCGGGTAGGGTTTTGCTGATTTTGAGCAGCGCCAAATCGTGCTCTTCATCTTTGATAACCTGTTCAACCGCAATTATTTGCGGCTTGCGACCATGCCCGGCAAAAACAGCCAGATGATATTTAATGTTGTCCGGCACCTCAACATTCACCACATGATCATTGGTTACAACATACTGGCCATTGCCAATCACAAACCCGGTGCCTTTAAGTTGATGACTCACGGTAGCCAGCGGCGCCACCAGCCCAACACCTACCACCGCCGGCTTTATCTGCGCTACCCGCTCGGCCAGCTGCCCGGCAAGCACACTACCCTGTACCGCGAGCATCCCCAATAACAATACAAAAGTGCTACGCATAACGCTTGTACGTCCTGTTTATTCATTTACCCTAAACTACAACTATTTAGTTGCCTGCCGATAAATAGTATGCATGAATAACCGCTTATTTCCTAAAGCAATTATCGGTTGAAAAACATACAAAAAACCTGTTTAACAGTGATTCGGGCTGCGCAGTATCTGCATGGCTGAATACTGCCCGGGGGCCTATAATTAAAACCGATACAGGACAGACAGTTTAAGAGAGCAGGACGTGTTTGATTACAACGACGCATTTTCCAGAAATATTGGCTGGGTAACACAACAAGAACAGGCGCAATTAAAAAATAAACGGGTAGCCGTAGCCGGATGTGGCGGTGTTGGTAGCCTGCATTCGCTCACCCTGGCCCGCATGGGTATTGGCAACGTAAATTTGTCTGACTTTGACGAATACGATGTGCACAACTTTAACCGTCAGGCCGGCGCCTTTATGTCGACGGTGGGTAAAAAGAAAATGTCAGTGATGACCTCAATGCTACACGACATTAACCCAGAGATGGATATTCGCGAGTTTGGTGAAGGGGTGACACCTGACAATGTTGATGACTTTCTCGACGGCGTAGACTTATACATCGACAGTCTGGATTTTTTTGCGCTGTCCGCCCGTAAACTGGTTTTTCAAAAATGTTATGACAAAGGTATTCCCGTCGTCACCGCCGCGCCGTTAGGCATGGGCAGCGCCCTGCTGTGCTTTATGCCAGGACAGATGACGTTCGAGGAATATTTCCGGTTTGAAGACAAACAAACAGAAGAAGGTCAGCTGATTCAGTTTTTAATCGGCTTGTCTCCGGCGATGTTACAACGCGATTACCTGGCTGACGAATCTTCGGTCAATTTTCAGGAGCGCCGTGGCCCATCTACCGCCATGGCCATTAATCTGTGTGCCGGCATGGCAGAAACTTATGCGCTCAAAATTCTGCTTAATCGGGGTAAAGTGTTGGCTGCCCCCTATGGTCTGCACTTTGACGCCTACAAAAATAAGCTTACAAAAACCTGGTGTCCGAAAGGTAACCGAGGCCCGATCCAGCGGTTAAAATTCAAGCTTGCAGAACGAATAGTCTCAAACGATTGAGGCAAATTGGTGAGTAACTGAACAAAAAGGTGTCAAAGTATTTTACACCCTGCTTACTCACCTCTTCCCGCCTAAGTGAAAGCTCACATATATTTATAAAAATCATGAAGATGCCGAGTTGGCACACCAGCTGCAGAATCCCTATCGGAACCGCCTGTTAAAGGTGGTCAAATATGGAATATGGAGATGGTTATGAAAATTAAACAATTAGTAAAATCAATGGCGCTGACTGCGGGTCTGGCTGCTTCTTTCACTGCTTCTGCTGACTTTGTAGACTTCACTGTAGACGAAGGCTTTGCCGCTGCGAATGGTTCTGCAGTGACTGCTGATAAAATCAACGGTGGCTATGTAGAGCGCATCACTTTTGACGGCAACGGTAACTTTGAAGCTGACGCATTTGCTACTTTTGGTCAGTTCTTCCTAGGTTCAAACTCTCTGAACACTGGCCTGAACAACACTTACTCTCTGTACGCAACGTTTGATGCGGCTGGTACAGCGGGCTCTGAAGGCAACGTTGAATATTTCTCTGGTAACAGCGGTTCTTTCCAGCTGTACCTGGACACTAACAACGACACTATGCTGTCTGATGACCAAGACGTTAACTCTATCGTAGGTAACGGCGAAGACATTCTGCTGGGCTCTTCAAGCGCACTGGGTCAGAACCTGGGTACTAGCTCTACAGTACAGGGCCAGACAGTAACAGCATTCGATTTCAACTTCCTTGATTTCGATCTGACTGACGATGGCGACCAGTACTTCATTTCACCAATGCCTTTCTCTGTAACAGTGAAAGTAAACGGTGACTTTGACTCATTTGAACAAACGGGTACTCAAATCACTCGTGGTGACGTATCTGCACAGTTTGAAAATGCTGGTGGCGTAACTGACGTACCAGAGCCTTCAACAATTGCTATTATGGCACTAGGCCTGCTGGGTCTTGGCGCAGCACGTCGTCGTAAAGCGTAAGCTTTAAAAAGATGATATAAAAAGCGGCTCCGGCCGCTTTTTTTGTGCCTGTATATTCAGGATATTTTTCTTTTTCTCTCTTTTCACTCGTCTTACATTGCTTTTCATCAACGCCCGGTAAATCTCTTTATCTGCGACGACTTCACAAGCTGCCACATTGGCAGGCTATAAATTATACTTTTTTATAAAAATCAGAAGCTAAGCTATCACCTGTCAGTTTTTTTTACACCTGCACCTTTTCTTACTATTTATACTACAAAAAAACTGTTTTAAAACAAGGTAATAATAAAGTTGGACCTATACTTGCTAGTACTTTACTCGTAGATTTGAAGTACCACACACATAATACGGACATAACACAATGAAAATGAACACTCTGGTTAAATCTTTTGCACTGACAGCTGCACTGGCAACCTCATTCACCGCTTCAGCCGAGCTTATCGACATTACTGTTGATGAAGGCTATGCAACGCAAAGCGCCAGCAGCGACTTTGTTACACTGGACAAGCTGAATGGCGGCTATGTTGAGCAAATCAGCTTTGATGCGGCAGGCAACTTTGCAACATCAGCGTTTGTTTCATTCGGTCTGTTTTATGATGGTTCTAACACGGTTAAAAATGTAGGCCTGAACAATACCTATGGTCTGTATGCCACATTTAATGCCTCTGGCTACTCTGCTTCTGAAGGTATTGTTGATTATCTGGTTGGTGAAACCGGCGGTTTTGAGTTGTTTCTTGACCTGAACAACGATACCAAGCTTCAGGATGAGAGCGATGTAAACTCACTGGAGTTTGACAACGACGATGTACGTCTGGCCTTTTCCAACACGTTAGGTGACAACTTGGCTACATCAACCACTATTTTTGGTCAGACAATTAATGCTGTGACTCTGGATTTCTGGAATGTAGCGCTGACAGACGAGGGTGAGAATTATTTTGTTAGTCCTGAACTGTTCCCGCGTGTTATTACCCTGACCGGTGATTTTGATAGCCTGAACCCAACTGAGGTGGTACGCGGTAACATTGATGTGCAGTTTCATGAAGTACCTGAGCCTTCAACCATTGCCGTGCTGGCCCTTGGTCTGATCGGATTGGGCGCAAGCTCTCGTCGTAAAGCAAAGTAATATTGCCTGCATGTTTAAAAACGGCTCCTGATGGAGCCGTTTTTGTTTATCAGCACAGTCTGCTGGCGCCACATAAAAAAGTTGTATGTTGCACGTTGATTATACTGAGCCATGTGCATCAATACGAGTATTGTAAACTAAACGTTAAAATTATAGATAAAGAACTATATCTGCATAACGCCTTATAAATCGAGGCCTGTAGCGGCATTGCGCTCCAAATGACAGATGAAAACCCCGAAAACTGTCGAAATAATTTACAAATCGTCATAGCCAAAAGTAGTACGAATAATAAACTGCTTATAAAACAAACTACTTAAAAAGTTGGCATCATAACTGCTCATACTCAAGGGTGACTTTACTTAAAGCACATTACTCTTTGGAATATGGAGATGGTTATGAAAATCAAAACACTAGTAAAATCTTTAGCTCTGACTGCTGGCCTGGCAGCTTCTTTCACTGCATCTGCGGACTTTGTTGAGTTCACTGTAGACGAAGGTAATGGCAATCTGGTTACAGCAGATAAAATCAATGGTGGCTATGTTGAACGTATTACTTTCGACGGTGCTGGTAACTTCAGCGCGTCAGCATTTGCTACATTCGGTCAGTTCTTCCTGGGTTCAAACTCACTGAACACCGGTCTGAACAATACCTACTCATTGTATGCAACTTTCAATGCTGATGGTTACGCTGACTCAGAAGGCAATGTGGATTTCTTTGTTGGTGAAACTGGTGGTTTCAGCATCTTTATGGATCCAAATAACGATACCGGCCTGTCTGATGATGACGATGTATCTTCAATTACTGGCGACGGCGAAGATATGCTGTTAGGTTTCTCTGACACTATCGGCAACAACGTAGGTACAAGCACTACCATCAATGGCCAGACTATTACTGCGTTCCAGTTTGATTTTATGAACTTTGAGCTGACTGAAGAAGGTGATCAGTATTTCGTAGCACCAACTCCGTTTTCTATGATGGTTAACGTAAATGGTGACTTCGATGCGTTTGCACAGGCAGGTACTCAGATTACCCGTGGTGACGTATCAGCACAGTTCTATGAAGTACCAGAGCCGTCAACGATTGCTGTAATGGCACTAGGTCTGTTAGGTCTTGGCGCAGCACGTCGCCGTAAATAATTGTTAGTTTGAATATTGACTAATAATAGGCCAGCTTTAAAGCTGGCCTTTTGTTTTTCACTACGTGATTTCAAGTTTCATTAACAACATCTGAAGAAAAGTTATTTGTAGGAAAAGTTCTATTAGTTACTTATAAAACCATCTTCTTCCGAGAATACCTGAAATGATTTAATAGCAAGATTTCAGTAGTCCCGTCAGATCTCCGTCCGTGCGGCAATAACATCACCCGTTGCTCGCCAATTGTTGGGCCCTCCCCTCCACGCTACTTTTCGCAGGCTACATTTAAAAACTGAATGGTATGTACTGACTACTGCGAACTGTAACTGTGCCATATTTAATGCAATAAATATCAATAATTGTCCTAGGCAATGTCAGATTTATTTACACACACCCACCTTAAGAACAATAAAAACAATAGAAAACAAATGCTTAAAACATGGCACGATATATGTTTGCCCTGTAAATGTTACACACATCGTCCAATCTAATACGGAAATACACATGAAACTGAAAACAACTCTAAAAGCATTTGCGGCGGCGGCTTTACTAAGCTCAGCATTTAGTGCCTCTGCGGAATACGTAGATTTTACCGTCAATGAAGGCTATGCAACCGACTCAGCTGAATCCTTAATAACGGCAAACCGGGTTAGTGGTAACTTTGGTGAAACGGTAACGTTAGACGGCAATAACTTCACTGTAGGTGCGCTGGTTAATTTCACAGCCTTCCACAATGGTTTGGCAGAAATTAATGAATCCGGCTTAAACAATACTTATGGCTTATATGCGCTGTTTACTGCTGAAGGAACGGTAAACCAGTCTACCGGCATGTTTACTACCAGCAGTGGTCAGTTCAATATTTATCTGGATGTAGGTAATGATCTTGAAGATTTAAGTGGCGTCAGTACTGGTAGCATTACTTCACCATCTGACAACGGATTTTTACCTTCAGACAATGGTGTAGACATCCTGTTAGGCACTGCGCCAACTATTTCTCAAAATTTTGCCTTTGCTTTTAATGGGCAAGGAGCGTTCAATTTTGACTTTCTGAATTTCTCGCTTACCGATGAAGGTAGCAACTACTTTGTTGAACCTGATCCATTTTCGTTTGAACTGAACGTTGACGGTTCATTCCAGGGTGACCAGTCTTCAAATGTTATTGAGTTTACTGGAACAGCAAATGGCAGGTTCTATGAAATTCCAGAGCCTTCTACAGTGGCTATCATGGCATTAGGTTTAATAGGTGTAGGCGCTTTACGCCGCCAAAAAGCATAATCCCTCAAAGGCTCCATTAGGAGCCTTTTCAGTACCTCTCCTCATACAAACCTCTTTTACGGAAAAATAAAATGACGATTAAGGCACGCAAACTGACATTTTTGTTATTCATTACGACAATGACTTTATATGGATGCGGTAAGCCATCACTGGAAGAACAAACTGAATCCATCAACCATGCCTTACAACAAAAAAACTTTGTTGCTGCTACCACTATCATAAAACAAGTCATTTTAGAGTTCCCTGGCGACCAAAGAGCCAGAATACTGCTTGCTAACACTTATTTTAAGTTAGGTGATATGGCCAGCGCAATTTCTCACTACGAGAAGGCAATAGACTTAGGCGCATCGCCGGAACAATTTTCTAATAACTATTTTCTGGCCCTGTACACCAACGCAGAAAATAAAAAACTGACCTCTCAATTTGAATTATTTAAAGATAAGTTATCTTCTCCGCAAATTGCTTATTTTCATGCATTGTCTGGCATTATCTCAGCACGTCATGCCGACTTTATTCGTGGCAACATGAGTTTGACCAAAGCTGCCCGGTCAAGCGGAAGTACGCCGGAACTCATTACGCTGCAAAAGCTATTGCGTTATTTTATTGGTGGCGACAACCAGAACTCGCAACTATTAAACGATGCCATTGAGGCTCATCCTGACAGCTGGCTCATTCACTCTTTAGTTGCCGAAATAGCATACCGGATAGAAGACTACTCTCTGGCCGCGAAGACTTACGAAGCAATGGCTGAAAGCAAACCTTTCTTTCTGCCAATCCGTCTTAACCTTGCCCAAACCTACTTGCAACTGGGTGACTATGATGCAGCAGAAAAAAACGTCACTTTCTTTGCTAAAAGAGTGAAAAATCACCCTTTAGCAAACCAACAGTTATCACTTATTTATATCAATAAAAAAGAGTATCAAAAAGCAAACTTATACATAGAAAAATCAATCAAATCAGGTCTAAGCTCTACGCTAACATCGTACATCGCAGGCTTAACCAACTTTCAAATTGAAAACTATGAGCAATCGCTGAAGCATCTTTCCCGGGTCATCGATTTAGCGCCAGGAAACCACCTTGCAAAACAAATGTATGTCGCTGCCCAACTGAAAATGGGTGACGACCAGCAAGCTGCGCAGGAGCTTCTGTACAATCCACAATTAGCAAAGGCTAATACTCACCTTGCCATGGCTACCAGCTATAAACTTTTAATGGCAGGTAAAAAGCAAGATGCAGCCAAGCTTCTGGCTTCTCTGGATGGTGCTGACAAAACAGAACCCCAACTGGCACAGGAACTTGGTCTAATCAAAATTGCCAGTGGCGACACCGATGCTGGTATGAAACTAATTGAGGATTCCAGTCAGGCGATTATCTCCGGTAATGTTGCCGGGGGGACAAAAATGTCAAAAGCATTGCTCCTGTCGGTTCACATATCTGCCGGGGATATCAACAAAGCAAACAGCTTACTAAACGACTGGATGACTGAAGAACCCAAAAACATTGATAACTATTTGCTGGCCGCAGAACTTGCTGAAATTAGTAACCAGGTCGATCAGGCGCAATCATTTTATAAACAGGTACTGGAGTATGCGCCGTCAAACCGAACAGCAATGTTGAAAACCGCTGTCAGTGCGTTTGAGCAGAACGAATACCCGGAAGCCTTTAATACATTTGAACAAATGGTATCCGCTGCACCAAACGACAGAGCAGCAATCGAGGGGTATATAAGATCGGGGGTAGCGTCAGGCAATAATCAGCAGAAACTTTTGTCGACAGTGATATCTGCTAAAGACATAACGCCGTTATCCATAGCATTTGCATACCACCTCACAAATAACTTTGAGAAGGTAGTGGAAATACTTGAAAGCAATAGGTTTAGTATAAAAAATATGGAGCTTGTCACCTACTTACTCGCCGATTCATTTATCAATACAGGAAAAAGCAACCAGGCCATTGCGCTATTGAATGCGTATTCTGACCAACATGCTGCCTCTGATTTATTGCTGATAACTCAGGCCCAAGCTTACTTTACTACAAAAAACTATTCCAGCGCACTTGATGTGTTGAAGCTGATCACCACGCCTATACAGGCGACGCAAGACAAAGTCGCGCTAACTGAAGCTCAAGTTTATGTAGCACAACGTCACCCGCTTAAAGCAATGGAAGCTTTATCTTCTGCTTCAGATTCAATGCAGCAGACAGTAAACTGGTTGTTTTTAGCTGGCCGAACCAATCTTGCATTAGGGAATGTAAAATCTGCCGTTCAGCAATTATCTGTAGCTTATGAACAAGATCCGGCGGATATAACTACACAGTATTATTATCATGCGTTGAAAGCAGACTCACAGGAAAAGCAAGCAGAGCAATTACTGACTCAACATATAAGCCAGTACCCTCAGCACACACACGCCCTGATGACGATTGCCGACCATTATGCGTCAATCCAGCCCTTACGCGCAGTTAATTACTACCAAAAGCTGATTGAGCTAGAACCTCAAAACTGGGTTGCTATGAATAATCTTGCATGGCTATTGAACACCCAGAATAAAAGTGCAGAGGCGAGTAAAATAATCCAGAAAGCAATTTTGTTGCAGCCTGAAAATGCAGCCTTAAAAGACACTTTACATAGCATTCAACAGCAACTGTAGAGCCAACTTACGATTGTTTATGTTATTACAGGACTTTCGCTAGTGACGTCCCTGGCAAATACCCGTCATCCTTTTTGGCCGCAGGTAATTCCGTCATCCCGTATATTTCCCGTCATCCCCGAGTAATCGGGGATCTCCTGAGCAGTCTGCCTACCCCAGCAAAACCATTAAACCAAGGTAGCCATGCGCCAAGGAGCTCCCGGATAATAACCGGCGTCCCGTAAGACCGCAGGCCTATACGGGATCTCCTGAATAGCCTGGCTGACCCAACAAAATCTGAATAGCCTGGCTGACCCAACAAAATCATTGAACCAGGGTAGCCATGTTCCAAGGGATTCGGATAAAGACCGTCATCCCGTAAGGCCGCAGGCCTATACGGGATCTCCTGAACAGCCTGCCTAACCCAGCAAAACCATTAAACCAAGGTAGCCATATTCCAAGGAGATCCCGGATAAAAACCGTCGTCCCGTAAGGCCGAAGGCCTATACGGGATCTCCTGAACAGTCTGCCTAACCCAACAAAACCATTGAGCCAAGGTAGCCATGTTCCAAGGAGCTCCCGGATAATAACCGTCGTCCCGTAAGACCGCAGGCCTATACGGGATCTCCTAAACAGTCTGCCTAACCCAACGAAACCATTGAGCCAAGGTAGCCATGTTCCATAGAGATCCCGGATAAAGACCGTCATCCCGTAAGGCCGCAGACAATTTACGTCGTCCCGTAAGGCCGCAGGCCTATACGGGATCTCCTGAACAGCCTGCCTAACCCAACAAAACCATTGAGCCAAGGTAGCCATGCGCCAAGGAGATCCCGGATAAAGACCGTCATCCCGTAAGGCCGAAGGCCTATGCGGGATCTCCTGAATAGCCTGGCTGACCCAGCAAAACCATTAAACCAAGGTAGCCATGCGCCAGGGAGATCTCTGATACCACTTCGTGGTTCAGGGACGACAATTATCAATTCACAGCAATTTTTTACACCGCCCCAAAAGCTTATAAAAACACCCCCTCCATAACACCCCACTCCTCCGACCATTGATTTGATTCACTATTTCACTCAAAACGCTGATTAAAACATCGCTGCAGCCCTTGTATAACAGACGATTCAGCATTTTTACTACTGTCAGGAATATTTACATCACCCTTTATGCCCTCACAGCATATAAGATGAAATAGTCATAAAAATCATAGAGATAAAAAGTTGGCACAAGAAGTGTATTATCTATAGCGAGGATACTTGATGCCTTAACTCTTTTTGGAATACATAGAAAATGAAAATTAAATCGCTGGTTCAATCTTTAGCTCTGACTGCTGGCCTGGCTGCTTCTTTCACTGCATCTGCTGACTTTGTTCAGTTTACTGTTGATGAAGCTTACGCGGCCGGTTCTGGTTCTTCAGTGACTGCTGATAAAATCAACGGTGGCTACGTAGAACGCATTACTTTTGACGGTGCAGGTAACTTCACTGCCTCTGCGTTCGCAACGTTTGGCCAGTTCTTCCTGGGCTCTAACTCTCTGAACACAGGTCTGAACAGCACTTACTCTCTGTACGCAACATTCAACGCACAGGGCACCTCAGGTAAAGACGGTATCGTTAACTTCTTCGTAGGCGACACCGGTGGCTTCAGCCTGTTCCTGGACGTGAATAACGATACTGGTCTGTCTGATGACAACAATGTTGACTCTATCGTCGGCAGCGGCGACGATATCCTGTTAGGACTGTCTGACAGTATCGGTAACAACCTGGGTACCAGTACTAAAATTGGTAACACCACCATCACTGCTTTCAACTTCGATTTCATGAACTTCGAACTGACTGCTGAAGGTGACCAGTACTTCGTTTCACCTAAGCCTTTCTCTATGATGGTTAACGTAAACGGTGACTTTGACTCTTTCGCACAAGCCGGTACGCAAATTACCCGTGGTGACGTATCTGCTCAGTTCTATGAAGTACCTGAGCCGTCAACTATCGCAGTAATGGCTTTAGGTCTGTTAGGTCTGGGCGCAGCACGTCGCCGTAAAGCGTAAGCTTTTATAAGATGATATAAAAAGCGGCTCCGGCCGCTTTTTTGTTTTTATATTTGCTTATAACACTACAACTTTTTGACTTATCACAATCAAAACAACCCTTTAAAATTAAACCCACTTCCTCTACAGCCCTTTACTGGCCTGACCTGTAGACCAGTCCGATGTCAGATAAATTTACACATGCGCTAATCTTTATTCTTTTTACTGACGATAAAACAAACAAAAACAACTGGTTAAAAAAGTGGCATTAATTCTGCCCTATCCTATTCAGGCAACATTGTGTCGCCTCACACATTCTAATAGGGAAATACACATGAAACTGAAAACACTTGCAACAACACTGGCGGTTACAGCCGGGCTGGCGTGCTCTTTTTCAGCATCAGCCTCACGTATTACATTTACTGTTGATGAAGCATATGCAGTAGACGCCTCAACTTCTGGCACCCTGGTTCAGGCAGACAAAATCAACGGTGGTTTTGTTGAACGCTTAAACTTCGACGGTGCAGGTAATTTTGATGCCAAAGCATTTGCTACCTTCGGTCAATTCTTCCTAGGTTCAAACTCGCTGAACACGGGTTTAAATAACCAGTATTCTTTGTACGCCATTTTTGAAGCAAGCGGCACATCCGGTCAGGACGGCGCTATCGATTTCTTCATTGGCGATCAGGGCGGGTTCAGACTTTATCTGGATCGCGGCAACGATACTAAGCTGTCTGACGACGATGATGTAGAATCAGTTATTAACACAGATGATGATGTAGAGCTTGGCTTCTCTATGGGTCTGGGTGACAACCTGGCCACCAGTACCACCATCATGGGCCAAAATGTCACTGCGTTTAAGTTCGATTTCATGGATTTTGAACTGACCGGTGAAGGCGAAAACTACTTTGTAGCGCCAAACCCATTTGCTTTCTCGCTGGAAGTTGGTGGTGATTTCGACGCGTTCGCACCAGCGGGCACGCAAATCATCCGCGGTGATGTAAGTGCAGAGTTCATGGCCGTGCCTGAACCATCTACTATCGCAGTAATGGGCTTAGGCCTGTTAGGCCTTTGCGCAGTACGCCGCCGCAAAGCCTAACTGCAAATACTCAATACCCTCTGATGTCAGGCTCCTACGGGAGCCTTTTTTGTTTGTCTCGTCACTGTCATCCCAGAAGGCCGCAGACAATTCACGTCGTCCCGTAAGGCCAAAGGCCTATACGGGATCTCCCAAACAGCCTGGCTGACCCAACAAGTCCACTGAACCAAAGTAGTCATGTTCCAAGGAGATCCCTGATACCGCTGCGCGGTTCAGGGACGACGATGGGTTTAAATCAGCTTTGATAAAAACCATGAGCTCTAAAGGCCGAAGGTTAAAAACCGTTAACCCGAAAGGCCGCAGACAACTCACGTCGTCCCGTAAGGCCGAAGGCCTATACGGGAGCTCCCAAACAGCCTGGCTGACCCAACAAGTCCACTGAACCAAAGAAGCCATGTTCCAAGGAGATCCCTGATACCGCTTCGCGGTTCAGGGACGACGTATGGTTTGAATCAGCGTTTGGTAAAAACAATGAGTCCATAAGGCCGAAGGTTAAAAACCGTTAACCCGAAAGGCCGCAGACAACTCACGTCGTCCCGTAAGGCCGAAGGCCTATACGGGATCTCCTAAACAGCCTGGCTAACTCAACAAAACCACTGAACCAAAGAAGCCATGTTCCAAGGAGATCCCTGATACCGCTTCGCGGTTCAGGGACGACGTATGGTTTGAGTCAGCGTTTGGTAAAAACCATGAGTCCAGAAGGCCGCAGGCCTATGCGGGATCTCCTGAATAACCTTGCTAACTCAACAAAACCACTGGACCAGGGAAGTCATATACCAAGGAGATCCCGGGTAGCCTTGCAGTCGCCCGGACGACGATAAGTAGAAACTGTAAATGTCCCTACTCACCCTGTCAGCTTTTTTACACCGCCCCAAAAGCTTATAAAAACACCCCCTCCATAACACCCCACTCCTCCGACCATTGATTTGATTCACTATTTTACTCAAAACGCTGATTAAAATATCGCTACAGCCCTTGTATAAAAGACGATTCAGCATTTTTACTACTGTCAGAAATACTTACACCACCCTTTATGCCCTCACAGCATATAAGGCAATATATCCATACAAATCATATAGATAAAAAGTTGGCACAAGAAGTGTATTATCTACAGCGAGGATACTTGATGCCTTAACTCTTTTTGGAATACATAGAAAATGAAAATTAAATCGCTGGTTCAATCTTTAGCTCTGACTGCTGGCCTGGCTGCTTCTTTCACTGCATCTGCTGACTTTGTTCAGTTTACTGTTGATGAAGCTTACGCGGCCGGTTCTGGTTCTTCAGTGACTGCTGATAAAATCAACGGTGGCTACGTAGAACGCATTACTTTTGACGGTGCAGGTAACTTCACTGCCTCTGCGTTCGCAACGTTTGGCCAGTTCTTCCTGGGCTCTAACTCTCTGAACACAGGTCTGAACAGCACTTACTCTCTGTACGCAACATTCAACGCACAGGGCACCTCAGGTAAAGACGGTATCGTTAACTTCTTCGTAGGCGACACCGGTGGCTTCAGCCTGTTCCTGGACGTGAACAACGATACTGGTCTGTCTGATGACAACAATGTTGACTCTATCATCGGCAGCGGCGACGACATCCTGTTAGGACTGTCTGACACTATCGGTAACAACCTGGGTACCAGTACTAAAATTGGTAACACCACCATCACTGCTTTCAACTTCGATTTCATGAACTTCGAACTGACTGCTGAAGGTGACCAGTACTTCGTTTCACCTAAGCCTTTCTCTATGATGGTTAACGTGAACGGTGACTTTGACTCTTTCGCCCAAGCCGGTACGCAAATTACCCGTGGTGACGTATCTGCTCAGTTCTATGAAGTGCCTGAGCCGTCAACTATCGCAGTAATGGCTTTAGGTCTGTTAGGTCTGGGCGCTGCCCGTCGTCGCAAAGCATAATTGCTGACGCACTCTACCCCTATTCTTTAAGGCTCCTTCGGGAGCCTTTTTTGTTTGTTCCGTCACTGTCATCCCGACATCCCGTATATTTTCCGTCATCCCCAAGTAATCGGGGGATCTCCTTAACAGTCGGCCTAACCCAACAAAACTATTGAACCAAGGTAGCCATGTTCCAAGGAGATCCCTGATACCGCTTCGCGGTTCAGGGACGACGGTGAAGCAATAAAATCGCTATTAGTAACAGTGGTTATTCTCTCCTACCATCGTCAGCCGATTCCGACATCTGGCAAGGCTACAGGTTAATTCCGTCATCCCCGAGTAATCGAAGATCTCCTGAACAGTCGGCCTAACCCAACAAAACCATTGAACCAAGGTAGCCATGTTCCAAGGAGATCCGTGATACCGCTTCGAGGTTCAGGGACGACGGTGAAGTAATAAAACCGCTATTAGTAAAAGTGGTTATTCTCTCCTACCATCGTCAGCCGATTCCGACATCTGGCAAGGCTACAGGTTAATTCCGTCATCCCCGAGTAATCGAAGATCTCCTGAACAGTCGGCCTAACCCAACAAAACCATTGAACCAAGGTAGCCATGTTCCAAGGAGATCCGTGATACCGCTTCGAGGTTCAGGGACGACGGTGAAGTAATAAAATCGCTATTAGTAACAGTGGTTATTCTCTCCTACCATCGTCATCCGATTCCGACATCCCATAAGGCCGCAGGTTAATTCCCGTCATCCCCGAGTAATCGGGGATCTCCTGAACAGTCTGTCTAACCCAACAAAACCATTGAAACAAGGCAGCCATGTTCCAAGGAGATCCCTGATATCGCTTCGCGGTTCAGGGACGACGGTGAAGCAATAAAATCGCTATTAGTAACAGTGGTTATTCTCTTCTACCATCGTCAGCCGATTCCGACATCTGGCAAGGCTACAGGTTAATTCCGTCATCCCCGAGTAATCGAAGATCTCCTTAACAGTCTGTCTAACCCAACAAAACCATTGAACCAAGGTAACCATGTTCCAAGGAGATCCCGGCTAGCCTTTCATGCTCCCGGGACGACATCCGATTTTAATCAGCCTTTAGAACCGCTATCTGGTAAAAATTAGTGTGCTCTCCCACCTGCCCATTATTTACATCGTAAAATATGACCCTGTAACTTTGGGCTAGTTGTTACATATCTACGACTATTTTACAGGGTGATATAATTTCGAGTTGTAAAGGAAACTGACACTTTTACCGGCTTAGAAAAAATCTACTATAAAAGACCATATTTTCGACATAAAAAAAGTGTAAAAAAGGCTGACACAAAATCAAATTAATTCTTATTAATCATAAATATAGGATTAACCAAGAAATCCTGTTTAAGCCCTCATTTTTACAACTTACTCATCTCACCCTTTTTTATCAAAAGCTGGCATCAAACCTGCTCATACTTATTCGTGGCTTCATTAAAGCCTAACTAATTTTTGGAATACGGATATAAATTATGAAAATCAAAACACTTGTAAAATCAATGGCACTTACTGCTGGTCTGGCTGCTTCTTTCACTGCTTCTGCAAACTTTGTAGAGTTCACAGTAGACGAAAGCTATGCTGCAGGTAGTGGCGAAATGGTTACTGCTGATAAAATCAATGGTGGTTACGTAGAACGTATCACGTTCGATGGTAACGGCAACTTCACAGCATCTGCTTTTGCTACTTTTGGTCAGTTCTTCCTGGGTTCTAACTCTCTGAACTCTGGTCTGAACAACACATACTCTCTGTATGCGACTTTTAATGCTGAAGGTACAGCAGGCGAAGAAGGTAATGTAGATTTCTTCATTGGTGATACAGGTGGTTTTAACATCTATCTGGATTCTAACAACGACACTATGCTGTCTGACCAGAATGACATTACTTCTGTAGTAGGTGACGGTGAAGATCTGCTGTTAGGTTCATCTTCTACTATCGGCAACAACCTGGGTACCAGCACTACAATCAATGGTCAGACGGTAACTGCGTTCAACTTCGATTTCATGAACTTTGAACTGACTGACGAAGGTGACCAGTATTTCGTATCACCTACTCCATTCTCTATGATGGTTAATGTAAACGGTGACTTCGACGCCTTTGCACAAGCAGGCGAACAAATTACTCGTGGTGACGTTTCTGCACAGTTCTACGAAGTACCAGAGCCTTCAACTGTAGCGGTTATGGCACTTGGTCTGCTAGGCCTGGGCGCTGCCCGTCGTCGTAAAGCATAATTGCTGACAGACTAATATATGTGTGTGTTTAAGGCTCCTTCGGGAGCCTTTTTTTGTTTGTTCTTTTACGATTATTCCCAAGACCGAAGACCATTTCCGACATCCCGTATAGTTCCCGTCATCCCGTCAGGCTGCACATTAATTCCGTCATCCCCGAGTCATCGGGGATCTCCTGAATAGGTTGCCCGATGCAAAATAACCTAGAACTAAATGAGTCATGTTCCAAGGAGATCCCTGATACCACTTCGTGGTTCAGGGACGACGATTGTTTGAATCAGCCTTTGGTAAAAACCATGAGCCCTTGAAGCCGGAGGTTACTTCCCGAAATCTCGTATACTTCCCTACATCCCGTAAGGCCGCAGGTTAATTCCGTCATCTCCAAGTAATCGGGGATCTCCTGAACATCTTGGCTAACTCAACAAAACCATTGAACCAAAGTAGCCATGCGCCAGGCAGATCTTTGATACCACTTCGTGGTTCTGGGACGACAACTATTAATTCACAGCAATTTTTTTACACCGCCCCAAAAGCTCATAAAACCATTCCCACCATACCCCCCCCACTGCTCCGACCATTGATTTGATTCACTATTTCACTCAAAACGCTGTTTAAAACATCGCTACAGCCCTTGTATAACAGACGATTCAGCATTTTTACTACTGTCAGGAATATTTACACCACCCTTTATGCCCTCACAGCATATAAGGCAATATGTCCATACAAATCATAGACATAAAAAGTTGGCACAAGAAGTGTATTATCTATAGCGAGGATACTTGATGCCTTAACTCTTTTTGGAATACATAGAAAATGAAAATTAAATCGCTGGTTCAATCTTTAGCTCTGACTGCTGGCCTGGCTGCTTCTTTCACTGCATCTGCTGACTTTGTTCAGTTTACTGTTGATGAAGCTTACGCGGCCGGTTCTGGTTCTTCAGTGACTGCTGATAAAATCAACGGTGGCTACGTAGAACGCATTACTTTTGACGGTGCAGGTAACTTCACTGCCTCTGCGTTCGCAACGTTTGGCCAGTTCTTCCTGGGCTCTAACTCTCTGAACACAGGTCTGAACAGCACTTACTCTCTGTACGCAACATTCAACGCACAGGGCACCTCAGGTAAAGACGGTATCGTTAACTTCTTCGTAGGCGACACCGGTGGCTTCAGCCTGTTCCTGGACGTGAACAACGATACTGGCCTGTCTGATGACAATAATGTTGACTCTATCGTCGGCAGCGGCGACGACATCCTGTTAGGACTGTCTGACAGTATCGGTAACAACCTGGGTACCAGTACTAAAATTGGTAACACCACCATCACTGCTTTCAACTTCGATTTCATGAACTTCGAACTGACTGCTGAAGGTGACCAGTACTTCGTTTCACCTAAGCCTTTCTCTATGATGGTTAACGTGAACGGTGACTTTGACTCTTTCGCACAAGCCGGTACGCAAATTACCCGTGGTGACGTATCTGCTCAGTTCTATGAAGTACCTGAGCCGTCAACTATCGCAGTAATGGCTTTAGGTCTGTTAGGTCTGGGCGCTGCCCGTCGTCGCAAAGCATAATTGCTGACGCACTCTACCCCTATTCTTTAAGGCTCCTTCGGGAGCCTTTTTTTATGATTTATTTTATATAAAAATATTCAAACAATTTGCTTATTGCGATAATATTTAATAACAGTTTTATTTAAAAGGATGTTTATGAACACTGTATTTTTGTTGTCAAACTGGTATTCGGGCGCCACGCTTTTTTCGCTTATTCTGGATTCAAATCCTGATATTGTTTGTAATGGCGAGACATTTCCTTTCAACAAGTATGACAAACGTAGATACATATGCTCCTGCGGACAGCATATAGACGAGTGTGATTTTTATACTCAGACGACTAACTACAGCAAAGAAACAGAGTTTCATGAAGCATGGAACTATGACGACCATGTAATCCTGCCCCGATTCCATGAAAACCATGTCCTGAATAAATATCTAACATCCCCAATTAGAGATTCCTTTTTAAGGAATACCTTTGCTCATGCCACCGGGGTAACAAAAAAAATTAATAATTTCCTACAATCTCAAATCGATTTTTTTAAAAGCGCGCTCGAGTATTCCAATGCCAAAATTTATATCGATGGAACAAAATCCATTCGCAGAGCGCAGCTTTTTTCCGATTTTTATAAGCAAGAAAAAGTCAAGGTTATTCATTTGGTTAGAGATCCAGCCGCATTTTGTAACTCATATCGAAAGAACAGAGATATTGATGAAAACATGATTGATACTGCGATCACAGAATGGAATGATTATATAAAAAGTGTAGAGCAGCTAAAAAAACGAAAAAATGTTGTAGTGCTTGATGTGAGATATGAAGACGTGTGTAACGAACTGGAAGCCACTCTATCACGAATAAAAGATTTTCTTGGGAATGACATCAGTTCCGACTTCATGCAGGAAAAACTTAAAAGTCACATTCTTGGCAATAGAATGAGAGCTTCTTTTGATTATACCGTGACCGAAGACTTGTCATGGAAGGAGCAACTTTCTGATGATACAGTTTCGACGATAAAAACTAAAACAAAGTATTTTTCTCAAAGATACGACTATTTGTAGTTTAATGTGGTTGATTTAGAGACTTCGGTGAAGGCACGGGCCGGCAGTCATACATTCCCGGCCTCACCATTGTAATTAAATAATTTTTTTACATCCCCTAAGGCATAGGATAAACAAAAGACAATACAGCATGTAAGTAGGCGGTTCGGATATCTGATGGTAATATATCGGCTCGCCTATCGGAGGCAAGTATGGGGCATTAGCAGTATCAGGATAAAACCTGTCATGAATATCTGTAGAAAAAAATAAAGTTACGTTTTTCAACATAAATCTTGAAAACTCTCTTTTATTGTAAGCCATCCCTACGGCAAATTTGTTATAAGACTGCTCCTCGATTTCTAATTCTTTGTACATTGAGTATCGCATGACTTTTGGTGATAATTCATTTAACGTGATGCCGTTATATAACCATCCGTTAAACAAATAATTTCTATTGACACCGAATCCCAAACTGGAGCTACCATAAAATATTGATGAAGGGGCTAGTTCCATGTAAAGCTGAAATCCATATATCTTTTCTACACCCAAGTCAGCTTCGAAAAGATATGAGGCCCAATCTAGTTGTGCGTTATATGTTCGCTCATCATATCCTGAACCATATTCACTGATAATAGGGTACGACAAAATAGCGCTGTGGGCTAATGACGATGATAATAGTAAAATTCCTAGTAAAAAAGTTTTCATGATTAACTTCCTTGTGTACAAAAAAACACATGAGCAAGATTTAAGCCACAACACAAGGTGTTGATTTAAAATCACTTTAATACAACAAAAATTCTTTCTGTAAAAATTTTTGACAATCGTTCAGAAAATATGACTGCAAAAAATTACTGTAAAACAAGAAGCGCAAGCTGTTTTCCCTGAAAATTGATAAACTTATTTTTTTTCCGTACTAAACCTGTACAGCCCTTATAGCGTAGTCTTTTCTTTTATATACTTTAGGCTTACAGTAAGCCATCACTTTAGAAAAAGGTTAAGTAGTAGGTTATGGATAGAATGCTTTTAAAGTCTGCCCTTGCCGGTGCAATTTCATTAGGTTTACTGGCCGGTTGTGGCCAGCCGTCACTGGAAGATCAACTGCAGACAGCGCAGGAAGCGCTAAAGTCAGACAATTATCAGGAAGCGGTGGTTACGCTGCGTAACGCGGTTCAAACCTCTCCTGATGATACCCAGGCGCGAATTCTGCTGGCCAAAACCTATTACGGGTTAGGCGATATGGAAAGCGCGGTCAGTTCATTTGAAAAAGCCATTAATATGAACGCTGATGTATCGGATTTTGCATCTGAATACTTCACAGCATTATACGCCAGTGGTGAAACTGAACAGTTTGATTCTATTTTTGGCGATCTGGAAGGCAAGCTAAACAGCCAGGCAAAAGCCAAAGGTCAGGCCATTGCGGCACTGCTTGCCGCACGCAGTAATGAAGCTGACAAAGCCCAATCGCTGTTTGCGCAGGCCACTCAGGGTGGTGATGCAGCTAACAAGATGCTGCAGGACCTCTCCGTAACCTATCTGATAAACCGGGATACCGACAATACCCAGGTACTTGAACGCGCTGCCAAAGAATTTAAAGATGACTGGCTGGTAAGCTCTCTGGTGGGTGAAATTGCCTACCGTCTGAAAGACTATGAGCTGACCACACAAACTTACAAGCGCATGCTGGAAGAAAAACCCATGTACCTGCGCCTGAATCTGAACATTTCTCAGGCTTACCTGCAGCTAAATGACTATGCCGGCGCCAAGCCGTACGTAGACAACATTTTAAAACGTTTTAAAGACCAGCCCCTGGCTAACCAGCAAAAAGCGCTGATTGCTATTTCCGAGCAGGATTTTGAACAGGCCAATGTGTTAATTGAACGGGCTATGGCCAATGGTATGGCATCGCCGCTTACCTCATATATTGCCGGCTTAACCAACTTCAGGGTGGGTAATTACGAGCAGGCCATTCAAAACCTGTCAAAAATTGTGAATGATGTTCCGGCCACCCACCCGGCCAAACAAATGTATGTAGCGGCAAAGCTTCAGGTAGGTGCGTCACGCGATGCCTTTAACATGATGCTGAGCAACCCGGAAATGACCGCCCAGAATACCAATCTGGCTGTTAATACCAGTTTTAGTTTGCTGGAAAGCGGCCGCACCGACGATGCAAAGAAAATCATCGACACCATTGATATGTCGAAAGTGGATACTGACCGTAAGCGCCAGCAGTTAGGTATGCTAAAAGCATTGTCGGGTGATGCCACCGGTGCTCAGCTGATTGAAGAGTCCAGCAAAGCCATTTTGAATAACCCGGATACAGCCAGCACGTCACAGTCAAAAGCTCTGCTGCTATCGATGAAAACCTCATCTGGTGATACGGCAGAAGCCCGTGAAATGTTAGACAGCTGGATCAGTGAAGAGCCCAACAACGTACAAAACTACCTGCTGTCTGCCGAACTGGAAAAGTATCTGGGTAACACCGATAATTTACCCGGCATTTACAGCAAAGTGCTGGAGCTGGAACCGGAAAACGTCATTGCTTTAAACGATAAGGCAGCACGGGCGTTTAACCAGGGTGAGTTTGCCCAGGCAAAAGCCGGCTTTGGTAAAGTGCTTGAACAGGCGCCTAATAACCGCAACGCACTATTAGGCAGCTTCCGAAGCTTAGCGGCGCTACAGGAAAGCCCTCAGCCACTGGTTAAGCAAATTACTGGCAACGACCAGACCAGTGCTTTTACACGTCTTTATGCTCAGTATCTTGCCGGTAACTATGCCCAGGTGATAGAGATCGGTAACGAAGCCGCTTTTAATGGCCTGGATGAGCCTATGGCCAAATATTTGCTGGGTGACTCGCTGATTAAAACCGGCAAGCCCCAACGTGCGGTAGATGTGCTACGCAGACTGGTGATTGAAGATAAAGCCAATAACCAGATATTACTCACGCTGGCCAAAGCACAGGCCATGAACAACCGGCCTAATGAAGCGCTTAAAACATTAAGCGGTATTGATAAAAGCAATACGGAAGCCGCTGATCAGGCTGCCATGATTGAAGCACGTATTCAGTTAGGTAAAAAGTCAGCCAGCAATGCCAAAACTGCCTTACAAAAAGTCACTGACGTTGGCAAAGGTGACCCGGAATACCAGCTGCTGATGGGCCGTATCAACTTGCTTCTGGGTAACAACAGTGAGGCCGTAAACCAGCTGAAAGATGCTTACTCAGCCCGCCCTATCACTGCTGCGGTGCAGTATTACTATCAGGCACTCAAAGCCAGTGGTCAAGAGCAACAAGGCGTATCGGTACTGGAAAAACACTTAAGTAACCACAGCAACGATATTCAGGTAACAATGATGCTGGCCGGAGAACTGGCCCAGAGCGAACCAGAAAAAGCTATCGGCTATTACCAGCAGGTAGTAGACTCCCAGCCTAAAAACTGGATTGCCATGAATAACCTGGCATGGTTACTGGGGCAGCAAAACCGCCTTGATGAAGCCCATAAGCTCATCCGCCAGGCATTGCAGCTTAAACCCGGCAACCAGTCTTTGCTGGACACCAAATCGGGTATTGAAGCCAAGATGTAAAATCACTTACTGTTACAGGATAAAGAGTGGTAAATTCCACTCTTTTTTTATGCTTGATAAATAATGTGCCTATAATCTGGCAGTAGCTTACTCGGATTCTTTATGAAAAAAATAATGGTTGTACACAGCATTGCATCAAATGGTGGTGATCAACTGCTGCTTGATGCTCTTGAGCAGGGACTAAATAAATACTGTAATGCAAAAGTCACTATTGCTACCTGCGATAACTATAACCACCAGGCTTTTATTAAAGCCCCGGTTATTCTAAACGAATTTTTGAGCCCCGCAGCTCAAACACCACACAAGCTAAGTCAGTATCTGGAAAAGCCTTTCATAGGCAAACTTCTGGAGACGATGAGCTTTGGTATGGCACAACTCGAAGCCGGGTTCAGAGAAAAATACCGCTTAGTAAAAGATGCTGACGCAGTGATATTGATGCCCGGTGGTTTTATCCACGAATACTATGATTACAGTGAGTTGTTACCGGTATTACAAAGTTTAAAAGCCCTGAATAAAAATATATATATTGTTGGTCAGTCGTTAGGTCCTTTTGAAGGCCCGGGTTCAAAAGCGCGCGCAATGTTAAAAACAATCTCGCATATTTGGGTAAGGGAAAAGCACTCTGTGGGTTACTTAGAAAAGCTCGAAGATGCGGAAGTCATGACTAAATCTACGCTGACCGGCGATGTAGCGCTTGGCTTTGAACCGGGTCCCCTACCCCACCCGAAGCGTCAGAAAATATTTTTAAATTTTCGGGGTTGGTTGGGTATAGCAGAAGATGAGCTTAAACAAAAAGCGGTTAGCATTCTAAAACAATTACTTAAAACGCAGTACGCTATTGAATTTATCTCTACATGTCAGGGTGTTGCAACCTACAAAGACGATTCCAAGCTTCATGATGAAATAGTCAACCAAGCGAATCTGAGTGATTCTGATTTAGCCCGTGTTACTGTATCTAAACCTCGTTATCAGCCTGATGACCTAATCAAATATGTGGCTGAACATGGCATCTACTTTGTGGGCATGCGCTTGCACATGACTATCAGCTGCCTGCTTGGCGACGTACCAGGAATAAACGTTGGCTATGAGCCTAAAAATACAGGGGTTCTGGACACGATTGGGTTAGGACACCGGGCTCTGGATATTGCAGAAGAAGAACAGGCGATAAGTGACAAGATAACAATGTTACTTGAAACACCCTATTCAGAGCTTTTAAAAGAGAACAAAGATGCTATTGTGCGAGGAAAAAGCTTATTTTCGCAAACTTTTGATAGTCTAAACAAAAAACTTATATGAATTAATAGAGTCAAAGATTAAGAGACATTATTTACTTTCGACAATGAAGAAATCTCTCTATTTTTGATGATGAAATATATAAATATAATATGTACCCCGGGGCAGTTAATACAATGCTAAACAATAAAATGAAGCGCATTAGCAACAAACTTAAAGAACTTTCCACACGATACCATTACAAACGAGAGTGCAGAGTTTATTGTGTAGGTGCAGCAAAAACTGGAACGCACTCCATAGCAGAAATTTTTGAAAATTCTGTTAGGGCAAGCCACGAGCCAGAAAGTGATTCTTTTATTGAAAAAATATTAGAATTTGAAAACAAAGAATTAACTGAAAAACAAATCAAGAAATATATACAAGCGCGTGATAAAAGACTATGTCTGGATATAGATTCGTCCCAACTAAACTATTTCCTTATGGAGCAACTTCAAGCAGAGTTTAATGATGCTAAATTCATACTTACGTATCGCGAACCTAGAGAATGGTTAGAATCTTTCATAAACGACTCACTACGCCGTACAACAACAAAGCAATGGGTTGCTATTAGAGAACATAGATTTCAGCATCGATTATTAAGCCATCCTGCAGAAGAAGAAATACTTAAGAAAAATGGTTTATATACTTTAGACGGATATCTTTCATACTGGGCTGATCATAATAAAAATGTATTGCAAACAATCCATCCAAACAAACTCTTTACTGTTAAAACAAAAGAAATTGGTTCAAATTTAGAAAAAATAGCAGATTTTATAGAGTTACCAGAACAATATATCAACCACAAAAAAAGTCATGCATTCAAAAACACCGAAAAATTTGGAATACTGGAGCAATTAGATCAGGACTATTTAAATGAAAAAATAGAATTCCACAAAAAAAAGCTTAAAGGTTTTTCTTTATTTCAACAATGAAGATACTAATTACAATAATCTAAAAGAATTTACTTTATGAGAGACAACGAAAGGCTCTACTATTTTGACTCTATGCGAGCAGTGCTTATGTTACTGGGCATTGTAATACATGCAGCTCAAATTTTTAGCCCTAAGCATGTTTTGCCTATCTATAATGATAGTACTAGCAATGTGATGTACTACATAGTCGAAATCTTCTGCCAGCATTCTTTGTTGTATCTGGTTTTTTTGTTACTTAACATTGAATAAGTATGGCACTTTAAAATTTTTAAGAGTTCGTATACCCAGAATTGCTATTCCTCTTGTATCCACTCTTTTTACTTTTAATTTGCTTTTACACTACTTTTTACTTAATGAAGGTTGGTTAAATCTATCACTAATAGATTATATTGTTTCTGGAAGATATATTGTACATTTATGGTTTTTAGTTGACCTAGTATACTTCTTTCTAATAACCGCACTTTTACATCATTTCGTAACCAAATTTAATCTATGAAATTCCTCAAGTTGTATAACCAACTCCTGGCTTATCCTGTTCGCAATGCCAATTTTTGCACTTGGCATTATGTTTTTGAATAAAATTGGTATACCCATTTACATTGAAAAGTGGGGAGTATTTTCTCCCTACTCGCTGCTTTATAATTATATTTTCTTTGCCTTCGGGTATTTAATAAGCTGCAATAAAAAACTTTTAAATTCAATAATTCAGACAAACTCGGGCATTTACATTATATTGATTGTTTCAGCAGTTTTAACTTACAACTTTCTTGGAGAAGGGTTTATTTCATCCATCACCAAAGAATACCTATATACGCTTTCGCAGTGGTTTGCTATAGCGCTTTGCTTCAAAGTCTTTAAAATGGCATTTTCAAAGCAATCCTCAATCATGTCAAAATTATCTGAAGCCTCGTATAGTGTATATCTATTTCACTATTTAATCTTAATGCTTATTGCAGATTTTATTATTGATTTTAACCCAAACGCTTACATAGGTTTTTCTGTACTTGTAGTATTTACTGCACTTATATCTTATGCAGCTCACAAAATTTTTATTGAAAAAAATGAAATGTTGAAATTTATTTTTAATGGGAAGTAAATGAAAAGCGCGACTTCGATTTTTTTATTTTTTGATTTTTTGATTTTTTGATTTTTTGATTTTTAAGGAGACAACAATCGATGATTTTACTTACACCGGGATTTTTTCAGACCTTTAATTTTCTTTAATCTCGCACGCACTAAAGGTAATTAATAGCTCTGATATCTAAACTTTGCGACTTGACTTCCGCGCTTAAAAGCCTTTGCCTGTGTAATTAGTGCTGGTTTTTCTGAATTCGAATGCAATTGTCGTCCGGGTTGATAATATTGGGACTCTCATATCTGTATTTGGCGAGCTTGCGGCAACTCAAATTTACACGCAAGCTCACCATGATCTGCTATCGTTACCACTCAATCAACTGCTCGTAAATCATAATAAATATCCATATTTTTAGCCTATTGCAGAGGAGTACTTGCAAGCAGTTGCTATCATCTCACCTTTTAACACGAGTGGTGAACTTTTTCACCTTTATTCCGGAGGCATATATAATCCTATTAAGTGCAATAATTTTTAGTTATATAAAAAGAGAAAAATAATAGATTTACATATAAATAGACTATGTACAAGTTAAACAATTAATGTTTATACTTATGTATATTTCTATTATGTTATTTACAATGAAAAGACAAAGAAAAGAATACATACAATCAGTTTTCCATCTTCATTTTTCTCGAATTTTCTCATTTGCAACTTATCTCAGTGCCAAGGTTCCCGGCCTGTCTTTAGAGAAAAAATTAAATAAAATTTTAAAAGCTATTCGATACGATGGGCAAAACCAAATAGCTCTAAAAGAGTTATATAAAATCAAGAAAAAACATAGTTTTATAAAAGCCCTAAAAAAAGATGATACTGATTACGATAAGATTGACTCTCGTATTATTGAATTAAGCAGTCCAATTTATAAAAATGATAAATTGGATTTAAAAGGTGTTTTACTTGTATCTTTTACATCTTCATTCAGAACTCTACTTAACTCTAGTAAGTTTAAAGATTTAAATGAAAAATATTTGTTTATATTGGAACCGAGTTGGACTGGTTATGCGGATATTGATATTTTAGCTTTTTGCGAAGCTGCCGATGATCTTATAATTCAAGCAACTGATTTAGATGATAGAGCCTTAATTTCTACAATGTATCCCAGTGTGGATGTTATTGACATAGGCGCATCGAATTGGGTGAACCAAGATAAATTCATCAATTATAATAACTTAAATAAAAAATGGGATTTACTGTATGTCGCAAATAATAATCCTGTAAAAAGAGTATATCGATTTATTGAAATTGTCGACGACCTTGTCAAAGTCAATCCTGACATTAAATGTAGAATTGTTTGTGCGGGTTGGGGAGGGAACTCAGATGATATATCTCTTCATCTAGAAAGTAAAAACTTACAAAATAATATTTTTGTATCTAATGGCGTCAATCAAAATGAGCTAATTGAGTTATATAATGAGTCTAAAGTATCGGTTCTTTTTAGCTTGAAAGAAGGAAGTAATAGAGTTTTATTTGAAAGTTTATCTTGTAACACACCTGTATTTTGTGTGGCTGAAAACAGGGGTGTAAATAAAAGTTATATCAATGAATCCACAGGCATGATTGGGCATGATTCATGCTGTAATGAAGCAATTTTATATCTGGTCAAAAATTATAAAAATTATAATGGAAGAGAGTGGGCCATAAAAAATATCTCACCACAATCGTCTACAGACCGGATCAAGAGTTTAATACAAAATAAATACTCTGGTAAAGTTAACAGTAATGTTGCTGTAAAGATTAACAATCCAGAAGTAGAGTATTTACACCTTGACTAAGTGGAAAATATAAAAGCTACCTCATCATAAAATTGTGTTACGTGACTCTAGAGAGTGTAAAATATCTGTGTAAAAGGCATTCTTAACCTGTCGAAAAAAATACAGAATGTCAATATCAGGCAAATTTATCGATCAGCTTTTAGAAGGCTGTGATCCCCCCGAAGACATCCTCGGTGAAGCAGGGTTACTTAAACAGCTAACAAAAGGGTTGCTGGACGCGCTTAGAATGCTGAGATGGAACAGCATCTTAGTTATGCTAAACATACACTTTAAGGTAAGAATTCCGGCAATTCCAGAAATGGTAAATCCAGTAAAACTTCGCTCTTTTCACGGTGAGGTAGAGCTGGTTATTTCTCGTGTTCACTATTGTAGCTTTGAATCGAAACTCGGTAAAAAAGGCGAGAAGCAGCTTAACTTCTTCGATGAAAGGATTATCTCGCTTTATGCCCGAGGGATGACAATTCGAGATATCCAGGCCCATTTTGAGGAATCTTACGACGTAGAAGTCTCGCCCACCTTTATCTCTCAATTTACCAATGAGCAGGTAACAGATGAAGTAAAATAATGGCAGCAGCGCCAATTGGACGCGCTTTGTTCTGTCGTTTACTTGGATTGTCTTATGGTACGCAATCGGGATTCTGGTGCGGTACATAATAAATCGGTTTATATGGCACTCGGCTTCGTTGCTGATGGTGAAAAGGCATTGTTAAGTTTATAGATGGCACAAACCGAGGCGCTAAGTTCTGGTTGTCTGTGATGAACGAACTTAAAAACCATGGCGTGCTGGATATCTTTATTGCTTGCTGCGATGGTCTGAAAGGCTTCCCTGAAGCCATCGAAGCCGGTTATCCAAAAACACAGTATAATTGTGTATTGTGCATCAAATTCACCACTCGCTGCGCTATATGAATTGGAATCAACGCAAGGTGATTGCCGATGACCTGAAACGAATTTACGGCGCGGCTATACTGGCTGAAGCGGAACTGGCTCCGACAGAGTTCGCTGACAAATGGAGCGACTAATATCCAACGATTAGCTTGCTTTGTAGCATTAACTGAGAGCCTCTGAGTGTCATTTTCGACTATCCGCCAAAAATCCGTAAGTCAGTTACACGATAAATGCCAGAGAGATAGGGAAGTAGCAATGAGTCAGCTTATGATTATGTGCAGTGACCACGTATCACTATGATAAACAGCCACTTACCCAGATAATCTTACAGTCTCTGACTTTATTTTTAATTCACGCCGAAAATTTTTCATTCAACAACGGGGCATTTCATTGTTTGCCATGGTGTAGTGTGACCATTACCCATCCCAATATAACGATTCCCATTGCTGTCAAAGTCGCTAGGAAAATTTGTTGTTAGAAAGAAATCATCGACAAATAACGATTGCGTTTTATGAGCCCCTTTGTTATCCCAGTAAGTAAATATATACAAAGCACTTATGAATGTGTTTGCTGATTTCAAGTTTGCTCTATCATATGTCTCGCCTATGAGTTGTCCATTTTTCCAAAACCTCATAATAGGATTACCACCCTCGGAACGACTTTTATCATCAAGTTTAAGATAGTATTCCACTGTCTCCCACTTTCCTTGCGACAGAAAATCTGTTGGTTTTCCAAACTGATACCATCTTTGTTTGCCTTCATAGATATAATCGAATGGCGTCGCTGTAGAATCGTTAAGATTGTGTGAATCTAAATAAACATCATTGTAGCCATCACTCACATACTTACCATCCTCTACATGAAAACTACGAAATCTGAGAAATTTGTTTCGGCCATTTTTGTTGTACTCGAAGTTCTCCGGAACATATAAGCGTAATCTAACCCACACTTCGTCGCCTTTGTACAATCGAGGAGTATCAGGTAAACAATGTTTAAAATTAATAACCCCTCCAAACGAACCGAAGCCTAAAGTACCTTTCTTAACTGTCATTTTGATCGATTTCGTACCGCTGTAAAATTCTTCATCTGAAATGACAGTATTAGTAGCGTCAGAAGAAAAAACATTTCCTCCACGTAGCATGCAATGCTTATCAACAATGGTGAAATCATTTGGATACCTATCTGGTTCTACTCGAAAATCACCTGATATCGAAAAAAAAGGTAGAAAAATTAATAGCAGATAACGATATTTCATATTCTGTACTCTTAAAACACTAAAAAATAATTTCAATTTAGTTCTTGGCATTTAGGAGACTATAGAAAAGTTCTACACTCTTCGCGTATTCTTTTTCATACCTTTCTTTAAATTTTATTATGTTGTTTCGATCAAAATCTTTTGACTCAAGTACCTTATCACGAAGTTTAACTCTATCTATTGTGCTATATAACGCTGCTGTAGAGAATGTACTTTGATTTACTAAGTTATCCGTTAATATAACTGGAACCTCTGCGCTTATCGACTCATAAGCACCGCACACCAGACAGCTGTCACGTAACGTCAAATCTATGGTAACAAGGGATGTAAAAAGCAATTTTATATACTCTTCAGCATCGACAAAACCTAATAAGAAAACATTTTCTGGAATAATAGCGTTGCTAAAATCAAACTTCCTATAATTACCCGAGAAGTAGAACTCGTACTCTGGTAAATCTTTTGCTAAGTCTAAATACAATTGAATCGGCTCATCTTCAGACCAGGAGCAAATAATGAAAATCTGATTTTTTATTCTGGTATTTTTATAATTTTCTGAATCATATTTAGGTAGGGGATCTGTTATAGGTATAGATAGTATATTTAGCTCTTTTAAATATGAGACGAGACATTCATTAGTAACTATAACTAAATCAGAACTTTTCAATATTCTATCATTTAATTTTAATAAAAATTTGCTACGACCTTCTTTTGGATAAATCCCCGCATTATGGGCATCAATGACTAGCTTATAGCCCAAAATAAGTTTAAAGATAGCACTGATTGCACATAGAATCATAGATGGATTTTGAACTATTACTATATCATATTTTTTAAAAAGAACTCTGATTGTTCTTTTTATACAAAAAAAATAACGAAGTAAAAAAGATCTCTTTTCCTCTATTTTATAAAAGTCAGCACCTAACATATCTGCCATAGACTTGTTTCTTGGCTGTTCTTCCCACGTAATCCAAACTAATCTACTCATGAAACTTTCTTCTTCATTGTGCCTTCTAATGATTTACTTAATGATATTAACAAAGCAATAGATATCCATAAAAAAGGATAGTAGGCAATAGTTACAAATTGTCCAGCTAACGCAAACCCTATAATGCCTATTTTCAACCCGCTCCAGATAGAACTATATAACTTATCTGTCTGGCTTACTTCAACTATATATTTAGCTGGAAACCTTATTAATAAGCTACCTAAAATTATTAGCATAAAAACCAAAAGACCTATAAACCCAGCATCAGTTCCAACTTGTATAAATATGTTATGTGGCAACTGAGCTCGTTTATAAAGCATGTCTTGGGGATAATGAACTTGATAATAAGGCTGAAAATTAAAATACCCCACTCCTAAAAATGGATGTTCTTTCATCATTTCCCAGCCGTTTTCCCAATATAGCTGTCTCTGTATAGATGTTTTATCTTCTCCAATCTCTGTAAATCTTTCTTTCTGTTCTTGAGGTAATAACTGCCAACCTAACACCGCTACCAACCCGATAACGATCAAATATTTTGGCTTAAATATTTTTCGATAAAACATTATTACTAGTTGAAGAAGCAAAGCTAATTGAGCACCTCTACTACTACAACCGAGTAAAGTTAGTATAGGAGAAATCGTAGCTACTAGTAGAAAGTACTTTTCCCATTTATTAACGTGATCCTTTAAATTAACATAAAGATAATATGATAAAGGAAAAAATATCAACATCAATACAGCTAACTCACCTGAATTTTGGAAATATCCAGGAGGACCCATTAGCCCCCAACCAGTAAAAGAAAACCCCCTCAATACCCAGTTCTTTGCAGTTCCGAAAGCAATTTTGAAACAACATAAAAAGAAAATAGTAAAAAATATATAAAAACGCTCTCTGGTTGTTACTATTGAAGATATAAGAAATATTATTAAAACCCATTGAGAGAAAATTATATATTGCTGCATCGCCCATGCACGATTAAACGCATATAATATAGACAAATTTATAATTAAAAAGAAAATAACTATTAAAAAATATAATCCATTTATTTTCGAATTAGACTTTTTGTCAAAAAACAACCCCAAAAAAGAAAAAACTAAGAAAATTTGCGCCCATGGCAGTATATCAACAACAGGAAAAATAGCCTGAGGTTTAAAATACTCCAGAAATATATACATACAAATACACTTAAACGCAAAAGACTCACTTTTAAAATGCGTCCATAAATTTTTGACTTTAAGAAATATAAAGTCTGTGTCCTTTAGGGCTACCTGAGTTTTCATACTTTTACTTCTGTATTTGTTTTATTAAAGCCTGAGTGGCCTGTTCGATTTGCGCCATGCACTTGTCAAAAAACAGCTGGTTTGTGTTGTAAGGATCATGCAGGTATACCGTTTTGGGCGTGGCATATAACCCAATCAACACCTTATTCTGGTTTGGGTATAGTGCATCCAGTTCTGCCAGATGTGCAGGCTCCATAACAATTAGCAAATCTCCCTCTTTGGGCTCGTAATCCTGCATATTGGTTGAGCGGTGACTGTCTAAAGCGTAGTTGTGGCGCTGGGCATAATCCAGTGTTTTTGCAAATGCAGGGTCACCGCCACGGCAATGTAAGCCGAACGATATTGCAGGAAAATCAGCCTTGTGTGCCACAAACTCGCCAAACGGGCTGCGGCAAATGTTACCGCTGCAGATATAAATCAGCCGCTGGGTATGCTGCACATTATTACCTTTAGCGTGGCGATAAGCACCAAGGCTGGCGAGCGCGTTAAATTTGATGTACCGGACCAGGCCACGTTTAGAGCCGTAAGTATCTGCAATGTACTGACTAACGCTCATTGTTGTGGCTCCGGATTTGAACGGGAGATGTTTGCAAAATGTTTATCTGCCTGTTGGTAAAGATGTAGATAGCCGCTGACCATTGCCTGTTCAGAAAACTTATCCTGCACGCGGTTTATGGCATGCTGATTAACACTGCCGGGCGTGAAGTGCATTATATTGTGAATAATAGCCTGGGCAATGGCATTAGCATTCACCGCAACCAGCGTGGCTTGCTGGCTGTTTTCAATAATTTCCTGCGGGCCACCGCACTTGGTGGCAATAACCGGTAAGCCGGTAGCCATCGCTTCGATAGTACTGATCGAAAAACCTTCGGCATCGGATGTTAATACAAAACCGTCGAGGTTTTGCAGATATTCCGGGGTATCATCAATAAAACCAATAAAGTGAATATTCGAAACGCCCAGCGCTTTCATTTGCGCGTCCAGCTTTTGCTTTAATGATGCTTTCGGGTCCCCGGCCACAACCACCGCAATATCCAGCCCCTGCTGATTAACTTTGTGAATGGCATCTACCAGTAAGTCGTAGCGTTTAGAAGGCCTGACGTTACCCAGCGCACCGAGTAAAAAGGTGCTGGCGGGTATGTTCAGTTGCTGCTTTAAGCGGGTTAACCGCTGTGTTTTATATTGCTGAGTATCAATGCCGTTATAAACCACACTGGTACGCTCTGGCACCAGCAAATTGTAATCCTGAATTTTTTGTTGTAGTGAATCGCTTACTGCAACAAAACGCTTTATGCCGTTACGCATAAACCACAGCTTCAGACCTTTAAAACGCTCATTAGGCGATACGTCGACCATACCATGATAGGTTGCAATCACCGGTGTGCGGGTAAGCAAACCTACAATACTGGCGTAAACATTTGAGCCGAGTAAATGGGACTGAATAAGCCCGATGTTGTGTTTTTTTATCAACGCACATAACTCACGAATAAAGCCCACGTTAAAGCTGCCTTTGGAGTCGATGATAACTGGCTCAATGCCTTGCTTGCGTAGCGAGTTTGCGACATAACCTTCACCGCGAATAACCGCTATGCTCCCTACCTGCTCAGTACGCAATTTTGCGGCAAGGGTAATAAAAACGTCTTCTGCACCGCCAGGGCCGGTGGTATCGATAAGGTGTAAAATATTGTACGTCATAGTGGCGTGTCAGGCATGTGCCAACAAACTTCCCGATGTTTTGTGACTAAAGAATAGGATAACAAGCAAATACATCTCTGCATACTGCATACAACAAAAGATGCAGCTTATAATATTTGCCATTGTGGCAGGCACTAGCAAATGATGCGCCAGCTAACCACACTACGTGCTGAGTTCAAGTTTAGCCCACCAATATACAATACTTTTTTGTGAGTTTATGTATAAATAAAAAATGTATTATGAATAGAGATGCGCATGAACTATAGGTATAAAATTAAAGTATTACACGCTACCATCGTAAAGAGCTAATTCTGGCCATACTTAACCTTGTAGCACCATACTGAGTAAATAAAATCAATATTTAACGCCAGTTCTGTTATTACGCCAACGGACAATAAATAATCGTATATGAAAAAACGCGTTGTACTAATTTTTGATGCCGCCCAGCGAAGTGCGCTGGCTTCTACCCGAGCGCTGGGTAAGCGCAGTGATATTGTGGTATATACCTGCGACAGTCTGCCTATGGCGCTGGCCGGAAGCTCTGCGTACAGTCATGCCTATTTACAATGTCCGGACCCAACCGAGGATGCAGCCGCATTTGTAAGCTGGGTAAGCGATGTTATTGAGCAATACAGCATCGACTTTTTGTTGCCAGTGACAGAGGTCACCAGCCGTACCCTGGCAGAACACAAAAGCAGCTTGCCCGATTGCCGTTTGCCCTTTGCCAGCCTGAGTACCCTATTACAGCTGAGCAATAAAACCGAGCTGACACACCTGGCCACAAAGCTCGGTGTACCTGTACCGCACAGCCAGTACTGTGAACACCGCGATGAAATAAACTGGCAAGACGTTGTATTTCCCTGTGTATTAAAACCAGCGCTGTCTAAAGTACTGGTCAATAACCAATGGCTTGCCACGCAGGTACACATTGTGCATAACGAAGCGCAAATGCGTGATACCCTCTCCAGTCAGCCTTATTTTGATGGTTATGCCTTTATGGTACAGCAGTTCATTGACGGCCATGGTGCAGGGGTATTTTGTTATTACCAGCAAGGTCAGGCAAAAGCCTTTTTTGCGCATCGCCGCCTACGGGAAAAACCGCCTAGCGGCGGGGTGAGTGTACTTAGCGAAAGCGCACCGGTAGACCCGGTAATGAAAGCGCATGCGACGGCTTTGCTCGACGCCGCCCACTGGCATGGCGCAGCTATGGTAGAATTTAAGGTAGACAGTAGCGGTACGCCCTATCTGATGGAGATCAACACCCGCCTGTGGGGCTCTTTGCAGCTGGCCATTGATGCCGGTGTCAGCTTTCCTGAACTCCTGTTTGATGGCGAGTATGCCACGCTTGACGCACACCCGGGCTTTACACCAGGTGTGCAGCTTCGCTGGTTGCTTGGCGATCTGGATAATCTTTATATTCAGCTGAAAGACCAGCAACTCAGTACGCAAGACAAACTTTGTGCTGTTGGTGCGTTTTTAACTCCGCGCTTGTCTGGTCGCCGCCATGAAATAAACCGTATGGATGATATGGGCCCGTTTTGGTACGAGCTTAAGCACTATTTTTAATTAGCAGATAGACAATGATAAAGCCGTTTTTAAAATTTCTGATGCGCGGTTATGCCAGCACTATTGGCTGGCAAAGCATAAAAAAAGGTGACAAAAAGCTGATTGTGCTGATGTATCACCGGGTGCTGCCAAAAGACGACAACCGCTATCAGTTTGAAGAGCCTGGCATGGTGGTCAGCGAACATACCTTCGCTATGCACATGCGGATGCTTAATGATATGCAGTTGCCTGTGGTACTGGCATCAGACTGGGTGACAATGAGCGATGAAGAACGCCCTCAGGTGGCGGTAGCAATTACCTTTGATGACGGCTGGCTGGACAATTATCAGTTTGCTTTTCCGGTGCTTAAACAGTATGAATTTCCGTCTACCCTGTTTGTGGTCAGCGACTTTTTAAATATGCCGGCGCCATTCTGGCCTAACAAGGTGCTGCGCCTGCTGCTAACCCCCGGACTAAAGCCGGATAATTCCTGGCATGCCCTGATGCAGCTAACCGGCCCCATTCCTCGGCTACCGCTAACCCGTGATGCCGCAGCATCAGTGATAGACAGTTTAAAGCATTATGGCGATGACGATATTTACAAACGCTTAAAGCCATTAGCTCCGTTGCTGGAAAAGCATACTCAAACAGAGATGATCAGCCAGGCGCAGCTAACGTACGCGATGAAAAATTATGGCGTTGAATTAGGCTGCCACACACGCCGTCATTACCGATTAGTCAACGGATTATCCGAAGAGTTATTACAGGAAGAAATTATTGGCAGCAAACAAAAGCTGGAGCTGGCCAATAACGTTGAGATAAAAGCATTTTGCTTTCCTAATGGCGACTTTTCTGCCCAGGCCCATGCCATGGTGAAAAAACACTATCAGTGTGCGGTCACCACTATGCGCGGTATTAACACCAACAACTCAGACGTGAGCAAACTGGTTCGAATTGGGGTGCACGATGATATCAGTAACACCCCGATGAAGTTTAAGGCTAAACTGGCAGGATTTCGTTAAGCCGAATTTGCTCACCTTTGTATGGCTCAGGTTATACTTTACTTAACTAAAGCGGCAGGCTAGCGCTTGCCTGTCAGCTTATTTTTTAGCGCCTGATAGCGGCTGCGCCCTAATACCAGCGTTATCATATCTCCGATATAAAACACCCGGTGTCTCACACAATCTTTGTAGGCAGTGCGGATGTTTTGAGGTTTGCCTTCCTGCTCTGCAATATCCAGTAGTAACCTGAAGTGGGTTTTATAAAACATCTGTCGCTGGGCAGAAGACAGCGCCGCAATTTCAGGCTGAAATTTATTCAGGTACATCATTTTCGCCGCCCTGAAGTTCTGGTAGTTTGGAATATTGCTGTTACTGTTACTTTTTTTAACCACCAGTACAGTATCCAGGTTACCAATTCGGTATTTACGCAATACACACAGCATAAATTCCAGGTCCTGATGCCGGCGAAACGCGATATCAAAGCGTAGTCCGTCATCAAAAATACGGCGCTGAAAGAACAGGTTACTTCCGGTGCCAATACTCATCTCATCCACCAGCATGCGCTCAGCGGTGATGGGTTTGTGCATAGGCACAGTCACAACGTGCTGCGCCGAATAATGCACCTCTACCGCCACACACAGTCCGGCCAGGCGGGGATGCTCCTGTAAAAATCCTACCGAGCGGCTTATTCGCTCCGGTAAATACAGATCATCATCATCCAGAAAACCAATATATTGGCCCCGAGCAGCGGAGATGCCAGTATTACGGGCCACTGCCCCATTGCTGTTCTGCTTATGTGGCAGGTACACAATCCGTGCATCCGACAGTGCAGAGAGTGCGTCGCGCGTCTGCTTCTGGGCAGGGGTATCAAACCCGTTGTCGTCAACCACTATCACTTCTGTATGTTGCCAGGTTTGCTCCAGAATACTGCTAACCGCTTTTACTATGGTGTCGGCACCTTTGTAGGTGGTGATAATGACCGACACCAGGGGGGCATCAGGAGAGCTGTTTGGGTGCATAATCTAACTGATTCTTCATTCTGCGTGAAATATACTGCCAGGCCGCCTTTAACTCGGTTTTCGTCATTGCCCAGGGCTGGTGTCGAATACAGTAAAACCAGTATTTAGCTGTTCTGAGCCGGCGGCCAGAGCAGAAAAATAACCGTTTGGCATAATAAGCGCCCCGACCGATATCGTATGAGTGCATAAGGCTGTCAAATTCTGCCTGAGTTTTACGCCCGTGATGATGTGACACCACAATCTCAGGCGCATATTTGCCCTGTGCGCCCAGGCGCTGGCATTCGGTCAGCAAGTCAGTATCTTCACCGGCTTTAAACGGTGAGCCCGCCCCAAGGTTCGGGTCAAATCCGTCAGCGGCAATCAGTAGCTCTCGTTTAAAGGCAAAATTGGCGCCGTGAATAACCCCGGCCCGCATGTAGCTAGTAGGGCTGAAAAATACGGTTTCAGTAGAAAACTGCACGGTCAGTTCAAGATCGGTTGGGTCATGCAGCAGCACCCGCCCCCCCACAAAGCCAATATCGTGTTTAGCAAAATTGTGCTCGATCTGGCTGAGGTAATCAGCCTGTGGATAGCAGTCGTCATCGGTGTAAGCCACAATTGGGTACTGGGTTGCTTTTAGTCCGGCATTACGGGCATACCCCAGCCCCTGCTGCTGTTCAAACACCATTTTTATGGGCAGATTATACTGAACTCTGGCCTGTTCAATCACCGTGGCAGTATGGTCACTACTGTTGTTGTCCACCACAACCAGCTCCCAGGGGTTGGCGTAATCAATCTGCTCAAACGATGCCAGACACTGCTTTAGCGCATCGGCCCGGTTATAGGTACAAATTACCACAGATATCATAAATCAGGCCTGTACCGACTGGTCTTTACCGTATACCAGCTCCTTGAAGTAAGCAGATTTCACCAGCAGTTCGTCATAAGTGCCCTGCTCTGCCACCTTACCTTCACCAAAAATAAAGATATTGTCGCAGTGCTCAACAGTAGAGAGTCTGTGCGCAATCATGATAACGGTCATCGACTTAGACAGCTTTTGAATTTCCGCCAGAATATTACGCTCTGTAATGTTATCCAGCGCGCTGGTTGCCTCGTCCATAATCAGTACACTGGGGTTCTTGTACAAAGCCCGGGCAATAGCCAGACGCTGCTTCTGACCACCCGACAGCAAATCACCATTTTCACCGACGACCGTTTCGTAACCGTCTTGTAGCGTTTCGATAAAGGCATCTATATTGGCCTTTTTAGCGGCGACTTTTACTCGTTCAAGGTCAATTTCGTCGTCAGGAATACCAAACGTAATGTTTTTAGTAATGGTGTCGTTAATCAAAAATACACTTTGTGGAATGTAGCCAATATTGCGCTGCCAGGCCCGCACATTGCTGTTTTCAAGTGGTATACCGTCAATAGTAATCTCACCACTGCCGTTAGAGATTAATCCACACACAAGATTAGCTACCGTAGACTTACCGGCACCCGACTCGCCAACAAAGGCTACCAGGCTATTGGCATTAATGGTCATATCCAGGTTTTTGATAGCCGGTTGCGTCTCACCCGGATAAGTGTAAGTGACTTTTTCCATTAAAAGCTGGTTTGAGAAAGCTAACCGCTCTCCCGCTAAAGAGGCTGTATCATGATCATCGTAAATAGCAGTTTTTGCAGATGCCTCAAACTCGTCTTTTACTTTGTCCACAACCTTAGTGTGTGTTCTGAGGGTAGTTACAGATTTGTACATTTGCTGAGCAGCCGGAAGTATCTTGTAACCCGCCATCGCGTAAAAACTTAGTGTCTGCACAATAGAAGATGTAGACCCATTTGCTAACAACAAATATAACGCCAGGCCAATAATTGCCAGAAAGATAACGGTTTCTACAATAAAACGAGGCAAATCTCCGGCTAACGCAACATAAGAGTTAGCGCCCAGACCTTTGCGAGTGGTTTCGTCTAACTGTTGCTCATACCAGGACTCCACATGCAAAAGCTTTACGTCACGAATCCCCTTAATACTCTCCTGTAAGATAGCCAACTTTTTTTCGTTTACTTCTGTTGTTATCTCACCTGCTTCCATAGTTTTCTTTCGTACGGTAAAGAAAATTACAAAATAGATACACCCTACGATTAACGCAGTGATTAAGGAGAGGACGGGATCTACAACAAACAATGTCACTATAATAAGCGTGACAATAAAAAACTGAGAGATAAGTTGCATCAGTGGCTGAAGCACCATATAGATAATACGAGGAATTTGCCCGTTTATCTTGGCAATCATGTAGCTGCCACTGTTACGCATAAAGTAAATAAACTGGTTTGCCATATACTGACGAAACAGTCGGCGCTGCAACTCTGCACCGGTGTCGATGGTAACACGCAGCGAATACCAGAGAACGGCAGCAGAAATCAGATTACCCAAAAATATAATTACACATACCATTGCCGAGTAAAAAATCAGGAACTGATAATAGGTTTCCGCCGGTGAAAGCTCATAGATATAGCCGAACATCTCACTGGTTTCCAGAATATCGGGTGTAGATATTAACGCAATGAAAGGCGCAACACTGCCGATTGTAGCAATTTGAGATACAGCAGATATCAGAAACAGAACCTGTAGTAGATATATACGTCTTTTTTGTTGCTTAGTTAAAAGCGAAAACAGGGATTTAATATGACTAAGCATACACTTTCTAATCTCTCAAAACAGTCCAAAGGACGGGGTAAATTTAGTTGCTTGCGCATTAATATTATCACGCGCTAATACTGAGCGTTTTATTAATTTAGTTTAGCCAGCAGCGCATTAATATTGGCAATATTTATCGCTGCAGTATGGTTATCCATAATATGCTGACGGGCTCTCTGCCCTACTGCAAATGCGGTTTCCGGGTTATCCATAACAAACTGCATCTGAGCAGTCATGTCGTCAATGTCATGTTCATCTACCATAAAACCAGTTTGTTGATGAGTGATGACATCGTTGATACCCGCATGACGGGTAGCAACGGTGGGTAATCCCAACAACATGGCTTCAAGTACAGATACCGGTGTTCCTTCGTGATCACCGTTGGGTGCAACCACAGAGTGCTGTAAAAAACAGTCGCTTTGTTGTAGCTGTCTGATTACATAATCGTGATTCTGTGCGCCGTGAAAAATAACCAGATCACTTAAATCATGTTCAGTTATATAGCTATCCAGCTCAGCTTTTAACGGGCCGTCACCAACAATATGTAAGCGCGCCTCAGGCTGCTTTTTTACAATCCGGTGAAATGCTTTGAGCGAGACTAAAGGCGCTTTTTTGGGCGTCAGTCTGCCTACCAGAATAAAAGAACGTATCTGCTCTGTTTGACCGGTTCGCTCAAGGCTCGCATCAATATCAGCGCCACACGGATTTACCGTTATTTTATCCTGTGCACAGCCTAGTTTAATTAACTGTTGTTGCATATGCCTGGACACAGCAATAATAGCAGAAGCCTGACCAAACAACTGTTGGTAATCATTTTGATAGGTGTTTAGCATTTCATCGGCATAGGCATCCCAGCCGTGAAAATGTGCCACCAGTTTTACATCTGCCAATTTACAGGCTTCCATCACCTCAACAGCGGTTGACCCATACTCAGCCAGTACCACATCAATATTGTTAGCAGTAAGGTAGCGAGCCAGCACACGGCTATCGGAGAACGCATTGTCTTGCCCAAACACACCACGACTTACATTTTTAACCACCTTATAGACGATGTTTTCCGGCATCAAGGGTTTACCGGAATAATGGAACCGACGTCTTCCCGGGTTACCAATCAGCCCATCAACAACACCACTAACCCGGGTAATGTGCAGGCGTAAAAAAGTTTCTGACGGACTAAGCACGCCCTCATCTTTTTTTACCGCAACCAGCACTTTATTCATAAAACCTGTAATCCTGTTAATACTCGGCTGAATACGACCATTTTTGTATCCGGCTCACTTTTATTTTTGTTCAGTGCTGTTATCAAATCTATAACCAAAGTTGGTTATATCCTGATGATATAGACTGGCGACTTTTTCCACCATTTCCGGTGTGTATACATCCATATAGCTGTTTTTAGCTGATGAGTTCAGGTGTTCTAAATCGCTGGAATTGGCAAACTTGGTTTGCAAGAAGCGATACTCATCGGCCAGATTCTCAAACCGTCCCAGATGATCCACCAGCAGGCGGCCTTGTTTATCATAAACGAACACGCTTTGTGGCCAGAAATGTAAGTGGTCATCAAGCATGGCCGGATTAAGCCGCTTTAAAACAAAGTCTTCAAACGAGACATCGGCCAGGCCATACTTGTCTCTGTACCATTTGTCGTAGTCATTCCACCCACCCTGACGGATATACTTATACGATGAATAAAGCCGATCCCAGGGATTACGCACAATGGCAAACTTAAACGCTTCATTAAACGCCTTTTCACCGACTATGATACGGATTTGCCATGCCCGTGCATGAGTGGGAAGTGCACCAGCCAGTCCGGTTGCCAGTGAAATGCCGGCTGTTTTCGTGATATGTATAAACAGGCAGTTATTGTCCAGATAAGGCTTAAGCGAAAATGTAGCCTTACTGGTTTCAACGCCCTCCTGAAGCAACCCTTTACGTACATCCGGATTTCGTGCCAGATAGATACGATACCTGAGCTCTTCCGACACCCACTTTTTGTACAGCTGTCTGGCGAGTTTTTTCATGCTTTACCCAGCGATAAGTATAGTGCGTTGTAAATCAGTTTGAGTCGCTGCGTCACCGACAGCCCTTTTTTAAATAGCCACTGGCGATACTGCTGTTTAAGCCAGACTTTGTCCTGCTGTGAAAGTGGCGCATCAGTGCCAAGCAAATCACGCATACCAAGAATCATGGCTTCACGCAGGGCCAACGCCTTACGCAAATGCAGTGAGTCATCACGATGACTTAACCACAAGCGGTGGCGGGCAAAGCGCTGCGCCACTAATAAGGGGTGGTTCGTACTGGCTTTACTGGCATTGCTGTCATGAACCCGTAATTTGAGCAATGGCTGAGGCACAAATACAGCGGGCCCCAGAGACCATAGTTTCAGGAAAAAATCCAGATCTTCACCGAGCTTCATGGACTCGTCGAACAACAAGCCCTTACATGCAGAAGCCTGAACAATATTTGCTGACGGATACCAGGGCATTTCCAGTGAGCTACAGAAAACAGATAAAGGCTCTGCATAAACGACGGCTTCCTGCGTGCCCTTTAGATGATTTAGCTGACGGCAATAATCGAGAAAGTGGCCAAAATTGTCTGAGTTTTTTGAAAACCGGGTGAAATCAGAACTTCCAAACACTGCCTTGTGTTTTTGCATTTCACCTACTACGCGAGCCAATTTTTCCGGATGCCAGATATCATCGGCATCAAGAAACGCAATATACTTCCCCTGAGCTTGCTGCAAAGCGTAATTTCGGGCTGACGAAACGCCGCCATTCGCTTTATTGACTACCGTAATTTTAGGATCGTCCTCGTAGGCCTTAAGCACCTGCTCGGTATTATCCGTAGAGCCATCGTTAACAATAATAAGCTCCCATCGGGTTTCGGTCTGCGCTTTTACACTGGCAACAGACTCGGCGATGTAGCTGGCGTAGTTGTAACAGGGCATCACTACGCTGACTAAAATATCAGTGTGGACTTGCTCAGCCATGGCCCACCATTTCATTTAGCATTTGACTGATTTCCTGATGCGTTTTTTCGTAGGCAGGCAATGATTTCTGATAATCACGGGGCGAGTCCAGATCTGCAAATACCTGCTCAATCGCCTGCTCCATTGCATCCACATCTTCTGGTGGTACAGGGATAAGATTTGGATAATCCAAACAATTGTTTGTGACGAAAGGCGTTTCACTCACCACCGACGGCTTGCTCAGTACCAGGCTTTCCATAATGGCGCGTATACCCGAGGCATAGGACAGGTTGTGTTTTAATGGCACCACCACGGCACTTGCTCCCTTATAAAGGGTAAATAGCGCTTCATAGCTGATATTTTGCAGCACTTCTACATTGTCAGGCAACTCAATACCGGTAAGCAAATAAGGCAACGTGATCAGTTTCACTTTATGTCCTGTTCGCTTGCTCGCTTCAATCAGCGTCTTGAAATCCCGGCCAACGTCTCTGCCAATACTCAGTATGTAACCACGCTCCTGCGGTTCCGGTGCCTGCTGATACACCTTATTATAAAAGGTCTCATCCAGCAGAAAATCGAGGTGCTTGTACTTTTGTAAAAGCGGTACACCTAACTCGCGCTCGTAATCTTCAACCTGCTGATAATTATAGCCAACTACTTTTTGGCACGATGCCAGACAACGCTTTAGAAAAAAGCGTTTAATTGCCCACTTAGGAATAGGAAACAATGAATCGTAATAAATGACTGGCTTACCCAGCAAACGCGCCGTCAGGCTTACCATTGAAGATACGTTGTCTTTTACCACGATAACATCAACTTTGGCTATTTTTGCCAGCGTTTTATGATCTACCGGGTTTGCTCCATAGGCCCTGAATTTAGCAGCAATTTTGTCTGCGGTTCCCTCGAAGCGGGAATCTGAGTCGTAAATGGTATATTGCGGGTCCTTCATTAACTCATAAAAGCCGTACAGGCGTTCGCGAGGCATGTCACCTTTGTCGATCGCTTCAAAAGTTGGCTTAATTGGATGAGGAAATAACAACAGTATTTTCATTTACGCAATAACCTTTTTAATTTCCTTTCTCAACACGTCGTGGGTGTTGTGCAGGTTGTACTTTTCCCCGAATACATCAATTGCAGCAGCGCCGTGAGCCTGAATCTGCGGGGGCTGCTGATAATATTGTGCCACGCCCTCAACAGCGTCATTCACATCATCTTCCCGGTAAATGTAGCCGGTTTTCCCATGGGCTGTGGCTCCGCATACGGAAGGGTTATCCGGAGCCAGAACAGGCAGGCCGGCGCGCATCATCTCAAGAATAGACAATGAATAGCCAACTTCACCACGAGAAGACTGAAAACCAATATCATACTGGCCTAATAATTTATCAACGCTGGGCACTTTTCCGGCCAGAGTAACATGGTTTTGCAAACCGGCCTTGGTGACTTCTTGCTGCAGGCCGTTCATGTAAGGACCATCACCATAGTGAGTCCAGTGTATATTTGTCAGTCCCCGCTCTACACAACGTTTGATAACTGCCACAATAAAACTCAGATTTTTGTATTCTGATACCCGGGATACAGACACCAATTTTAAAGCCGCGACGTCATCACGCTCTGCCGGTGCCTGCTGGCTGCCTTTTAAAGGGTAAATACCATTAGGAATCACTGCACAATAGTCAGCATTTAATTGCACGGTATTTTGTGCTCTTTGTTTAACAAATGGCGTAACTGCAAAGATTTTATCAGCGCGTAGCAAAGGCAAATTAAAATACAGCTTTTTCAGCCATCGTTTTAATCCCGTAGGTGTAGTGCGGTGACCCGGTGTATGATCATGATTGATAATATGTTTCACTCCGGCCATTCTAAAACGCAGATACAGCGGGCTGGCATACCGAAAATCAGTAAAATACAGCACTTCAATATTGTGCTGTTTAATAAATGACACAGAGCCGGACAGATCCTGACTGACATTATAAAATGGAAATTCTACAAATTTAATTTTGCCGTTTTTGAGCGTTTCCGGCACCTCATTCAGTTCTGGAAACGCCAGATAGATTGTATATTTGTCAGATAGTGTTTCAGAGATCACCCGCCAGTAGCTTTCCATCAGCCACCACGCATACCCCACATCTGATTTCCAGTTGGCTACAAGCAAAACGCCTGGTTTCATTATTATCTCTTAGTTATATAGGCTGTGTGTAAACAGCAACACATTGTTTTGCATTATTGGCGGCTTCGTAAGCAGTTGGTAACCCTATTTGCCCTGCAGAAGCGTCAGGCTGCTTCAATGCCCGAAGCACTCCTTCATAGTACCCCTGCGCAGAATGCTGGTAAACCAGCCCTTCAGGAAACGCCTGCTGTAACAGCGGTTTTAAGCCGCCGGTGGCATGAGCAATCATTGGTGTACCCAGCGCCAGGCTCTCCAGTGCCGTCATGGGCAGGCCTTCATGGTCAGAGGTCATCATTAAATAATCCATCTGCGCAATCCAGGACCGGACCGAGTCAGTGTGACCATGAAAAATAACCTGTTCACTGATGCCCGCTTCTGCCGCTTGTATTTTCAGATTATCCGCCAGCGAACCGTCGCCAAAGACATGAAAGACGAAACTGTGATTTAACGACGCATTCTGCTTTAGCAAGGCCGCAGCCTGCAAGAATAGATCCACTCTTTTCACTGGTTCCAGTCTGCCAACCAGACCTATATGTACGAATGCTTTATTCAAAGGTTCAACTTTATTACTAGCAGCATCTTCGCATACAATTTTAGTGCTAATGCCATTTGCAATCGTATGGATTTTGCCAGCCGGATAAATGCCTTTGAGTTTTTCAGTCAGCTCGCTGTCTACGCTGATGACACCGTGTTGTAGGTACTTACCACAGAACTGGTCCATGGCTATCTGCACTTTTTGTTTGGCGCTAGGAGCAAACTCCGGCGCACCGTGCACGGTACGAAAACTTTTTGCGTTAATAGTCAGGCGGTTGGCCAGCGCCCCCAGAATATTTTCTTTCTGGCGATGGGTATGTACTACCTCTGGGGAAACCCGGCGCAGTTCTGCTTTTAGTTTGCCCAGCAGTTGCCAAAAGCTGTATTGGGTTTCATCCAGTATGGTGACCTTTACCCCGGCTTTTTCCAGCTCACCGGCCAGTCGTCCGGGATTCATAATGACCGCATGCACCTCATGCTGCTGGCGTACCAGTTCAGCGCACAATGTCCACACCTGTACCTCTGCCCCGGCCCATTTGTCTCCCGAGGCAATATGCATAATGCGCATCAGCGTACCTCAACCTGGCCAAGAGCAGCGAGCTGGGGTTCCAGCGCTTGTTGCAGCTGCTTCGCGTTGTCACAGTCACGCCCGCAGTTAACCTGCAAAATCACCGCACTGGCAACCGGGGTACTGAACACCTGCTTCAGCTGTGCCAGTTTGGTTTGCATGTCGGTGGTGGTCAGGCTCTCCCCCACCCGGTACAGCCAGAACACCCGCTGGCCATTACGGGTTTGAGCGGTATTTACGATATAACCCGGGCCACTAAGTGTAGTGACCTTGCCCAGCCCTTTGGCCGGCCGGTTAGCATAATAAATCAGCTCTTTGGCCTGCTTCTGCGTACGGTAGCTGGCAGTAACCAGCGCCACCGGATAACCGGCAATACGGCCGGTACGAATACTGTGATGATCACTTCCCTGGTAAACCGCGCCGGCCTCATCCAGGCTGCGTGACGATTTTCGTAGCCCACTGAATGCGTCAGGCACATTCACCTGCATAGTGGCGGTGCCCGCCTGGCTGTTCAGATGACTCCACGTAAAAGGCAGCACCAGGAAGGCCGCCAGTGATAAAACAATGGCGCTGATCATTTTAGCGTTAAGCGGTAAGGCAACGCCCTGATTGGAAGCGGTAAATTCACTGTCCTGGGCTTCAAGACGTTTGGCGTAAAAGAAAAATCCCACCGCCAGCACCGCAAAAATTACCCAGCCAAAAAAGCCGTGGTCGTAAACCAGCTCGCTTTCCATTTTTGACTCATAGCCAATCATAATAAGAAGAAATACGCGAATCCAGTTGCCGACAATAGATAACAGCACAATCAGCGCCACGGCTTTGAATTGCAGGGATAACTTTTGCAGATTCAGATAAGCGTAATAGATGCCCAGACAGGTACCGGCCAGCAAGTAATTAAGCCCGGCGCAGCCGTGAGCGATGCGTAACACACCGTATGGCATGTGAATATCATAGCCATCGATAAATGCAGTCATGCCCACTGCATGAATCATGCGCGTGTTTACCCAGGTGGTTAAGTCCTGTAACGGGGTAACCAGAATGTCCATCACCGGCAGCGCCAGATACAGCGACAATACTGGCACCAGTGTTTTCAAGCTGCTTTTAAAGCCCACCATTGAGGCCAGTAAGCACCACAGCACCGCAGGCAGCACCAAGGTCTGAAACATCATGATCTGAACCGCATTGGAGGCCATCCACACCGCCCCGGCACCCAGTGCCAGCGGAATGGGCCAGAATGCTGGCCGGAAGGTTTGCCAGCGGCTGTCGGTTACCAGCACATAAACGGTGAATGCCAGTAGCACGTACCCATGTGAGTAGGTTTCGTTATTTTTGGTCCACAGCTGGTGAAGAGTCTGGTAGGTATCGGGAACGGCCAGGCCGGTCGCCGCAATACCAATAAGGATGACAGCCAGCACTTTCCAGCTGACTGACGATAAAAAACCTGATTTTTCCATGAATGACTAAATTCCTGTTACTACCGGCACTGTCATTAGCCTGCATTTTTCAAAAAACCGGGCGTTAGACTTAAGGTGATATTGAGCTTTATCTTACCGTTTACGTATTCTAGTGCAACCAGTGCCACTTGAGCACTAAAATTGTAATGGAAAATATTTGTTCAGCTGCACGGCTGACGCTTGTACATAATCAAAAATAGCCTGTAAAGTAATACCAACACCAAGGCTGTCAACAGACGAATGGATATGACGTTTTTATTCTGGATTCTACTACTACTTTCTGTATTTAGTTATTTTATTTACCCTTTTACCCTATTGTTGTTAAACAAGTTCAAGGGGTCTTCAGTTAAAACAACTGCTGCCGGCGACGTGCAGGAGTTCCCTCATGTGACTTTGATAGTTACCGCTTACAACGAAGAAAAGCGAATCAAAGAAAAAATTGAAAACTCACTGGAGCTTGAATACCCGGATGACAAGCTGAGTTTGGTGGTTGCTTCTGACAGCTCTACTGACGAAACCGATGCCATTGTGCAGTCTTATGCCGAGCAAAATGTACGCCTGGTTCGTGCAGAAGAGCGCCTGGGTAAGGAGAACGCGCAGCTGACCGCGATTAAAACCGTGGACGCAGGCATTATTGTGTTTTCTGATGTGGCAACCCGTATCGAGCCGGATGGTATTGTAAAACTGGTGCGTTATTTTGATGATCCGGATGTGGGAGCGATTTCCAGCGAAGACCGCTTTGTAAGCAAAGAAGGCAGCGTGGCCGGTGAAGGTGCGTACGTAAAATACGAAATGTGGCTGCGTAAACAGGAATCCCGTCTGGCCGGTCTGGTTGGGTTAAGCGGCTCCTTTTTTGCCGCCCGGGTTGAAGTATGTGAGCAGTGGGATATTCACTCGCCCAGCGACTTTAACACCGCGCTGAACTGTGCCCGGGCCGGGTATAAAGCGGTTACAGCACCGGATGTATTGGGCTTTTACACCGACCTGGCCGACCCGAGCAAAGAGTATGCGCGTAAAATCCGCACTGTGATCCGTGGAATGACCGCGCTTGAACGCCACCCTGAAGTGCTTAATCCGGGTAAATTCGGCCTGTTTGCCTATCAGGTGTTTGCCCACAAGCTGCTGCGCTGGACTGTGCCCTGGACGCTGGCCGCCCTGTTTGTCATCACTCCGTTTTGCATGGGTGAAGGCGACGGATTTTATACCTTTGCTTATGTTGCCCAGCTGGCTTTTTATGGTATTGCCCTGGCCGCTCACTGGTCTGAATCTCTGCGCAATAAATCGTGGGCCAAAATTATCTACTTCTTTACGCAGGTGAATATTGCCCTGCTCGATGCCGGTATTCAGTTCCTGTCGGGTAAACGTATGACTGTATGGCAGCCGTCTGCACGATGATCTGGAGCCAGTTACCTCCGGTGGGAACGCCGTTCCCGCCTTTATCCAGCGATTATTCGCTCAGCCCGCTTCAATTTGTGGGCTTTGACTATATTGCCGTGAACAGTGGTACCGCTGCCCTTGGCCAGATTCTTAGCTGGGTGGGCGAGCAACTTCCTGTTGATACGCACTTTAAGGTTGTGGTACCCGGTTATGGCTGCCCTGACCTGGTGGCCGCCTGCCATTTTGCTAATGCCACACCAGTATTAATCGATCTTGAACAAGACCGTTATCAGTTTAACCTGGCGCAGTTACGTGAAATCGCCGATGATATTCAGGCTGTTATCTGCCCGGCGCTGTTTGGCCTGAGCATGGATCTGGCGGCTATTCGTGAGATAACCGGTGAGCAGGTGCGCCTGATTGAAGATAACGCACAGTGGTTTCCTGAGGTGCGGTGCGATCGCAATATTGCCACGGTTTACAATTATACCTTGCCGCACAACACTCATCAGGCTGACTTTTTCATTACCTCTCTGGGGCGCGGAAAACCGGTGAATATGCTCGGTGGTGGTTTACTTGCCTGGAACCAGGCCCGGATTGACGGATTTTTGACCAACCTACCGCACCAGGAAGACAACGCCAGGATAACAGCGATCAAAGGCCGGCTGTTTAATACAATTTGTCATCCGGTAGCGTATGGCGCGCTCACCCGGATGCCCGGTATTAATCTGGGTGCCACAGAGTACCATGCACTGGAGCGGGTTGAGCTGATGGCGCCAGGTAAACAACAGGGAATTGCCTCGGCAGTACTGGCCTATTTGCGCCAGAACAACAAGGCCCAGACCAGCCTGCAGGAAGCGGTGCCGGTATTATGGGGTAAGCAGGCTCAGGATAAACGTTTACTGCGCCTGCCACTGATTGCACAAACACCGGCCAGCCGTGAAAACCTGTTACGAACGCTCAACGAAGCGGGCCTTGGCGCATCGCCCATGTACGGCAAAGCCTTAAAAGACATTGATGGGGTGACCGGCAAATGTGAAACGCCGTTTGCCATGCCGGTTAGCCAGAATCTGGCCGACTGCCTGTTAACCCTGCCTGTACATAAAGGTGTAAAGCCCCGGCATGTGCGCCGTATGATTCACATTCTGGATACCCACCGCCAGTGGCTTGGGGAACGTCCCCAGGCTGAGACTTCCCAACTATAGAAAGCCCATGGATATCGAAGCAGTAAAAAGTGAGCTTAAATCGCTGAAAGCGGAAAAAGGCCAGATCGCCCGTCAGTTTAAACAGGTTGAGTCCGGGTCGGCCGAGCATGCTACGTTAATAGAGCAAATGCAGCAGGTGAGTAGCCGGGTGAAAGACCTGGAAACCGAGCAAAAACGCCTGTTAAAAGCCCAGAACGAAGACGAAGAAGCCGCTAGCCCGGTGAGGGTTCTACCCGGCCAGTTCGCAGCACCTGAAGAAGCATTTCAGGGCGACTTTTCGGTTAGCCGGATAGCCGCCGATGCGATTCCGGATGCCTGGTGGCACTTTGTGGCTGAGCATAAACAGGCCAGTGTGTATCACAGCCGCGCAGTGTGGGACTTTTTGCGCGCCCAGCCGCACGCCAGTGCTGAGCTGCTTTTGGCAAAAAATGATAAGGACCAGATTGTTGGCGGCTTGCCGCTGATATTTATGGTCACCCCGCTGATGGGCACCTTTGCGGTTTCTTTACCGTTTTTCAATTATGGCGGCCCGTTAACCCGGTTTACCAACGTGTTTGATGCACTACTTGAGGTATGTGATACCGAAAGCAAAAAAGAGGACATCAAATATATTGAGGTACGTACGCTGGCCAAAGGCAAATTTGAGGCATCGACCAAAAAGGTGTCGATGCTACGGGCCATGCCAGATACCTACGAACAGTTTGATAGAGAAATTGGCACTAAGATTCGGGCCCAGGTAAAAAAAGGCGATACCTATCAGCCTCGCCTGCGTATTGGCGGCATTGAATTATTAGACGACTATTATGATGTGTTTGCCCAGAATATGCGTGATCTGGGCACCCCGGTAGACAGCAAGGCGTTTTTTGAAGCTTTGTTAAAAGCGATGCCTGAGCAGTGTCACATTGCAGTGGCCTACATCAACGATAAACCGGTGGCGACAGGATTTTTGTTAGAGCACGGCAAGATGATGGAAATTCCCTGGGCTTCCACCTTGCGTGAAGCCAATAGCATGAACATGAATATGTGGTTGTACGACCGCATACTCAAATTTTCTATTGACCGTAAAATGCATTGGTTTGACTTTGGCCGTTCTACGCAGGACGCCGGTACTTACCGGTTCAAAAAGCAGTGGGGGGCTGAGCCGCAGCAGTATTACTGGTACAACTTCAGCAAAGAAGCGGGCGGTGACTCACTTAACCCTGATAATCCTAAATTTAAAATGGCCATTGCTGTGTGGCAGCGTTTGCCGGTATGGCTGACTAAAATTATCGGCCCGTATGTGGCCCGGCAGCTGCCCTGATGCTAATTAAAGTTGAACAGGGTCTGCCTGCCCTGAACAGCCTGCGTGGTGCATGGCTGACATTACAAAAAGAAACAAAGGCCTCTCCTTTTATCAGTTATGACTGGTGTGCTTATCAGGCGTCACTGAATAGCCAGCCGCCGGTTATGGTAAGCGCCTGGATGGCGGATAAGTGCGTGGGCATATTGCCGTTGGTAGTAAAGCCATTGTCGAAGCGCTTTTCGTTGCCTGTGCTGAGTCATTTATGCCAGCGGTTTACTGACTATCAGATGTTGTTATGTGATTCAGCCTATCCGGTGGCCGACATTCTGGGCGCGATGCACGGTTATATTCAGCGTAGTCAGTATCAGGCGTATCCGTTGCTACTTCAGTACCCGGATATGGCGTTACGCGATGCGCTGCTGAATTTATCCGGCAGTGCAGCCTGCCAGAGCTGGCAGCAAACCTTCTTCCGCCTCCAGGGGGCGCCGGTAAAAGCCAAAGTGGCCCGGGAAGCCCGCCGCCGTAAACGTAAGCTGGAACAGACTGGCTCCATTGAGATACATACGCAATATGGTTTTGATGAAGCCTTGATAAACTGGGTACTGGATCAGAGCGCCGCCCGCCATGGAGCCAACAGCCTGACAGATGCCCAGCACCGCGAGGCAACCCTGTCACTGCTGGCCGGGTTTAAAGACCAGTTGCACCTTGCCTGTATTAAAAAAGACGGGGCGTTTCTGGCTGCACACTTAGGGTTTGTTCACGACGACTATCTGTATTATTACGTGCCGGTCACCAGCGACGATGAAAGAAACCTGTCTCCGGGCATTATTCTGTTACACGAAATTATTTCTGACATGCCTAATCTGGCATTAGAAGCCATCGACTTCTTACGCGGCGAAGAAAGCTATAAAGCCGACTGGGGCAATGTGTTTAAAGACACATCCGGTGTATTTATTCATGGTCAATATGGAATGAATATCAAGAAACGGCTGTTGAGCAAGATGTGGTTGTCGCGTAACAGCTAATCTTTTCCTTTAATCGCCTGTTAGTCGTCATCCCGAACCACGCAGCGGTATCCGGGATCTCTCTGGGTACGTGACTACTCTGGTTCAAAGATGTATTGGGTCAGCCAGCCTGTTCGCGAGATCCCCGATTACTCGGGGATGACGGTAATGAGGAGCTCCCCGATTCTTCAGGGATGACGGTGAATGGGTGATTCCCCGATTCATCCGCGATGGCAAAACGTGGTGAATGACCACAACTACGCGTCGTCCCGGAATCGCGGAGCGATATCCGGGATCTCCCTGGGTACGTGACTACTCTGGTTCAAAGATGTTTTCCACTTCCGTCGTTCCGGAATCGCGGAGCGATATCCGGGATCTCCCTGGGTACGTGACTACTCTGGTTCAAGAATGTTTACCACTACCGTCGTCCCGGAACCGCGGAGCGATATCCGGGATCTCCTTGGGTACGTGACTACTCTGGTTCAAAGATGTATTGGGTCAGCCAGCCTGTTCGCGAGATCCCCGATTACTCGGGGATGACGGAATGTGGTGAATGACCCTTATTACCCGTCGTCCCGGAAACGTGCAGCGGTATCAAGGATCTCCTTGGGTACATGACTACCTCGGTTCAAGGCTGTGTTAAATCAGCCAGACTGTTCGCGAGATCCCCGATTTCTCGGGGATGACGGTAATGAGGAGCTCCCCGATTCTTCAGGGATGACGGTGAATGGGTGATCCCCCGATTCATCCGCGATGGCAAAATGTGGTGAATGACAGTAAATAAGATAATCAATAGACTGGATCGATCAGGTGGCTAATATCGTTTCTGCCGGGGTTAACATTATCAATTAGCTCCTCTTTCCATTTTCTCGGCCATTTTTTGAGGCGTTTTTCCCTTACAATAGCCTGTTCCATGCTATCTATGTATTCAAAGTACACCAGTTTATAAAGGTTGTACCGCTTCGCAAAACCAGTCATTTTTGCATTTTGATGGGTTTCTATCCGCATACTGATATCGCTTGTGACGCCAACATACAACACAGTATTGCGGGCATTGGATAAGATGTAGACAGCTGGCTGTTTCACGTCTCTACCCTATAAGATTCAAAAGGTATAGATTCCTAAAGTTTTAGCATGTTGTGAAGACGTGTTTCAGGACAGGTTTGAGAGGTGGGCGGAAATCCCTTGTTGTTATGGGGATGGCGAAATGTTGTGAATGACCACAACTACGCGTCGTCCCGGAACCGCGGAGCGATATCCGGGATCTCTTTGGGTACGTGGCTACTCTGGTTCAAGGATGTATATCCTTTCTGCCGTCCCGGAACCGCGGAGCGGTACCCGGGATCTCCTTGGGTACGTGACTACTCTGGTTCAAGGATGTATTGGGTCAGCCAGTCTGTTCGCGAGATCCCCAATTACTCGGGGATGACGGTAAAGAGGAGATCACCGATTCCTAAAGGATGACGGTGAATTGATGATTCCCGGATTGATCGGGGATGGCGAAATGTTGTGAATGACCACAATTACGCGTCGTCCCGGAATCGCGGAGCGATATCCGGGATCTCCTTGGATACGTGACTGCTCTGATTCAACGATGTATTGGGTCAGCCAGACTGTTCGCGAGATCCCCGATTACTCGGGGATGACGGTGAATTGGTGATTCCCGGATTGATCGGGGATAGCGAAATGTTGTGAATGACCACAATTACGCGTCGTCCCGGAATCGCGGAGCGATATCCGGGATCTCCCTGGGTACGTGACTACTCTGGTTCAAAGATGTTTACCCCTTCCGTCGTCCCGGAACCGCATAGCGGTATCCGGGATCTCCCTGGGTACGTGACTATCTCGGTTCAAGGCTGTGTTAAATCAGCCAGCCTGTTCGCGAGATCCCCGATTACTCGGGGATGACGGTAAAGAGGAGATCACCGATTCCTCAAGGATGACGGTAAAGAGGAGATCACCGATTCCTCAAGGATGACGGTGAATGGGTGATCCCCCGGTTCATCGGGGATGACGATAAATATGAGATCCCCGATTGCTCGGGGATAACAGAATATGGTGGATGACCGCTTGTAGCGGTATTACACTGCGGTGGTCAGAAACTGGCCGTTGGCGACTTGTTGCCAGTCGCCCAGTACAGGGTGCTCTTTGCTCAGGTATGCTTTGTCCATACTGGTCCATTCGTACTTTGCACACAGTTTGGTTAGCTTCTGCAGCGCTGTTTTCTGGTTCACGTGGTGACGGAACCGGGATTTGAAATTACTTTCTATTTTTGGCTGCTCAGGGTCAAACTCCCACGGATGGGTGTAAAAGTTTGCAATACGATCGGTCTGACCTTTATTGAACAGATAGTTAAATAGCCAGAAAGGTAGCAAACGGAAATAGCCACCGCCGCCGGCCGGATAAATTTTATTGCCGAACTTAGCCGTTGTGACAGGTATCTCCAGCAGGCCATTAGATAAACGATAAGCATCTTTGGGCGCGTTAGGCACACCATAAAGATCATGGTTAATCGGGTAACTACTTGAACTGTACTGATAACCCGCTTTGGCAATTAAGTCGTGAGCCCAGTCGTTATCAGCACTGATCGAAAAACAGGGAGCGCGATAGCCTTTTACTTCTACACCAGTGATATCTTCAATCAACGCTTTGGCTTTGGTGATATCTTCAAAAAATACATCTGCGTTTTGCTTAGACAAATGCTGATGCATAAAGCCGTGACTGGCAATCTCGTGACCTTCGGCAATGATTCGCTTTAGAATGTCCGGGTGATTTTGCGCAATCCAGCCCAGCGTAAAAAAGGTTGCCTTGACGTTATTGTCTGCAAAAGTTTGCAGTAACTTGTCCATTTGCAGTCCAAGCCGCGATTCGTAACCAGTCCATTCGCTGATTGGAATATCTTTGGCGAAAGCCTCGACCTGGAAATACTCTTCCACATCGACTGTCATCGCATTAACGTTCGACATAAATAACTATACAACCTTTATTAGCCGCCTTTTCAAGGCAAAATTTTTAATACCGTTTATAGTAAATTTCAGGAATAAAAGATCGTTTTTACACGCTCTACCGTTATACCCGGGTACTAAAACGAATTATGGGCTTATTCTATCGGATATGATAGCTTAATACCTATATACTTTTGGTGCCGAAGAGCCCGAATTTCTGTTGCTTGTCTAAAAACACTACGCTTATGCAACAGGCATGGACGCATCTCAACAGGATGTCAAGTTAGCAAATGTTAGCCCAAATCGCTAAGCAATTAGACTAATAGGTCCAATACAGATAATCGATTAACGTTTTGCTCTGCTTTGTCACGGTTTGTGCAAGGAAAAAGTTCTTGTTTGCATAAAGGCATGATGAAGTTGCCTGAGAAGTTGGAAACTGTAACTTGATTCATTCGTTATTTTTAAGCCCGGGACTAAACTGGCTGTTGAACAAAGCGCTAAGCCAGCACGTGTGCATTTTTACATTGCACCGACCCAGCGGACAGCATGGTTTAAACGGAACTGATCTGACCATGTTGGAAGATTTTCTGCGCCTGCTGATAAAGCACAACTGTACATTCATCAGTGTGGACGAATTGCTCGATCCGCAAACCCGCCTTAATCCTGCTAAAAACTATATTTGCTTTACTGTTGATGATGGCTATGAAGACCAGACCGATGCGCTGTTGCCGGTTCTGTTGAAATACGAAGCCCACCCTACTCTGTTTGTGATTACAGACCTCATTGAGGGTCAGTTGCCCTGGGATGCCCGTATTGCAACCGCCGTGCAGTCAAGCCAGTGTAAACAACTGGATGTGGCCGCGTTAGGTATGCCCGGTGAGCGTGTACTGTCGCTAAAAGATAAGCGGCAGTTTCGTCGGCAGTTGTCATTGCATGCCAAGCGGCTGGAAAAGTCGGCCCGCAGCAAGTTTGTAGCTGATATTGAAGCAGCATTATGCCCGGCTCAGCAGATGGATGTAAGTCGCTACACGCCGGCAAACTGGGCCCGGCTGGCAGAACTGGAATCTCAGGGCTTGGTAATTGGCTCACATACTTGTGCGCACAATCCGCTGTCTACATTAACAACATCAGATATTCACCTGGAACTGAACAACAGCATGGCGTTGTTAAACCAGCACCTGAGTGCTCCATCAAAAGTGTTTTGTTATCCGGTAGGTATGCAGGAAGATTATGATGAGCGGGCTATGGCGGTAGTCCGTGAGCATGGATTTATTGGTGCACTGACCTCTGAACCAGGCTATTACGTGGCCAGTAAGGCCAGAAGCAACGCGTTTGCTGTTCCCAGGCTAAGTTTACCGGCAACGCTGAATAAAGCCACCCGGTATGCATCCTGGCTGGAAAAACTAAGAGCGACAAATTAAAAAAAGCCGGTTAATCGAAATTAACCGGCTTTTTTGTCAGTTTCAGTTCAACTAGTAACGGTATGTCACACCCAGTGTCAATCGCTGTTCGTTGTAGTCATTACCTAAACTACTAAACTGAGCTTCCCCACTACGATCAATGTAAGAAAATTCAGCATTTGCAGTAAAGTAACGTGACAACTGATGATTCAGCCCCAGTGAAAATCGAGTGTTTTCACTATCAGTCTCAATACCATCCTCGTCAACACGATTAATGTCAGCAAAGCTGATAGAGCCGACCAAATTGGTATACGCCCCTAGCTGGTAATTCGCATTGGTTCCAATTGTCTGAGTTTCACGCTCAAACCCTTGCCCAAGATATTCATCCTTGGCCTGCTGAACATACACTCCTACAGTTAACCTGCGAGACTGATAACTGATCTGCAATTTGCCGTTCTTGCGCAATACTACATCATCTTCCAGCGCGTTGTTTGTGTCGAGTATCTGAACCAGCTGCTCACCGTTTACCAAATCATAGTTAAGCGTATTTGGCTGGAAGCAGTCTAAAGAGAAACTACTACCCGGGCAGACAAAAATGCCAAGTGTTTCAGGGTTAGACAACAACTGTGAAAAATCGCTGACATCTTCAGAATACGTCAGTGATGTACGTATTCTTCGAGTGGCATGTTGAAAATTCACATTCGCCGCATCGCCGTAGAAACGTTTACCAAAATCCGCATACAGACTAGTACGGTTAGTAAATGCCCAGTTGATATTTACACCTGGATACACATCTCCGTCGTTTTCAGGGTTAGAAGAATTCGCTTTATTTGCAGTCAAAGAAACCGAACGGTTTTTTGCCTGTCGATAAGTCACACCCAGGCCAACACTATCAAATTTACGTTCAGTGGAAATATCTCCACTGTTGGCAGTAAACTCATGTGACTCAGTTTGTGCCGCCAGCCTTACTGCCCAGTTCTGTACAATATGCTGGTCAAAAAAGCCATCCGCTTTCTGGCTGGTAAACGAGCCCAGGTTAGCCTGCCCTCGGTCTGTATCACTGGCCTCTGCATTTACATTCCAGAAGTAATTTCTGGCCGCATCACCATTGTTTAACGATGTATTAAATTTAATAGTTTCATTGTCTAGACGATTTGAAGATACAAACTGCGTCTGCTCTGTTTTGACCTTGGTGTAGGTTAATTGCGCTTTACCCGACACATAAGGATTGCGTGTAAAGTCTGAACTTACACCGAGGCGATTTGTTTCAGTACGAGCCAAATCGCTCGGATTTGTTAGAAAATCAGAAACCAAAAAGTTGTCGGTGTTGGCATTCAGATAAGAAGAACTACCGCTGGCACTAACCGTCAGTAGTCTGTCAATAACATCCCAATCGGCGTTGTAGAAATACTCGAGATAATCTTCATCTGTGGAACTCAGTTCGCTGTCACGCTCTAAATGAGTACCTGTACCAGTAAACGATGCATTGACCTTCCCACTTTCATACATTGCTTTCAGTGAAGGTTCAATTCGTAACGTGTTAAGGTCACGGTCTCCCTGAGTTTCAGAATCAATTTGCTGAAAGATTAATTCCGAAGAAACGCTCGGCTGAAGCGTAAGATCGCCAGCCTGAGCGTGTAACCCACCAAATACGGATAAGGTAAAAACAGCAAGTTTTGAAACTGCAAAATTACGCTTCATCAACCTTTTCTTGCTCGTCTGCATAATAATATCCATAGTAGCCCGGGTCGTTGGCGTCTTTGTTAACCACCTTGTTTACCACAAAGCCAATGGCCATGTTGGGGTTAAGGCGCTCGACACACAGCTTTATGTCTGACAGCTTAGCGCGTCCTTCTTCGGTCACAACCACAGCCTGGCCTGCAAAATTGGCCAGTACAGCACTTTCTGTGATACCGATGAGAGGGGGTGTGTCGATAATAACGATACGATCCGAGTAGCGATTGGCAAATTCATCTATCGTGTCATGCATTTTCTGGCTGGCCAGAAGCTCTGTTGACAAATGGTGCGTGCTACCTGCCGGGATAATTTTCAGTTTATCCACGTTGGTTGGATACAGCACATCACCGATGTCATCAACTTCACCCGTCAGATAATCAATCAGGCCTTTGCGACGCTCAAGGCCTAACGTATTCAATACGTTAGGTTTGAGTACGTCGGCATCTACCAGCAATACTGTTTTGTCCTGCTCAGACGCGATGCTGAGAGCCAGATTGGTCGCGGTGAAGGTTTTACCTTCAGACGGGCGGCCACTGGACACCATGATGATATTGCTGTTTTTTAACGTAGATGCCAGAGGCCCGAAAGCATTTGCCAATAACTTACGTTTAATTTCACGATATTCTTCGTTAATGCTTTTGCGAATACCCGTTAATGAAACATGTCCGTTATTCTCAAGCCGTTGAATATCGATGTTAAATGGCTCTAATGGTGATTTATTACTCACCGTGCGGCGACGACGACGGGTTTTCTCCGTTTTATCACCACTTTCACCATTGGCTTCTTCTGCAGCAAGCGCTTCGCGCCGACGCTGCAGGGCTTTTTCTATCGTACTACTCATGACAACATACCTGAGAGATTTATGTTCATTAACTCAGCAGTCATTAATGCACCGTAAAGAATGACCACACCAAGAGAGCTCGCCGCAAATACAACAATTTTACGGTTATTCTTTTTGGTAATAGAGTCTATTTCCAGATGCGTAACTGTTCCCCAGATAGGGTAATCAGTCAACTCATGTAACTGCCTTGCTCTTACCAATACGGGTGAGAGCTGATTCATTACAAACGCAATACCTATACCAATACCAAAGCCAGCTAACAACACAGCGGTATAAAGCACCAGTCTTTGTGGACCGGACGGCGCTCTTGGCACCATTGGCGGTTCGATGATGCGGAACTGGAACTCTTCAGCAGATACATCTGCTCGACGAGTCAGATCGGCAGATTCCCTGCGCGATAGTAACTCTTCGTACCGTTTTTTGGTGATACCATAGTCACGGTTCAGTGAGGCCTGTTCTGCTTCAATTTGCGGTACTAAATCAATCTTGGAGTCCAAATCTGCAATTTTTTTCTTCAGATCTTCCTCTTTAACTCTTAGTGAAGCAATATTGCTTTGTAACCGGCTCATATCCAGTGATAGCTGGCTATTATATTCACCCTGAGGATTGCCCTCGCCATCTACCTGTTCACTCAGGAAGTTTTCGATTTCTTCCTTACGTGAGGCTTCCAGGTTTTCCAGCAACGCTTTGGTTTCAATAACATCCGGGTGCTGATCGGTGTAGCGCAGCATCAGGTTATCCAGCTTATCTTCCAGCGCTTTGATACGCTCGTCGTAACGTGTTTTAAGGGTTGAGTCCCCCTCGTTACGAACATCAAAGCTGTCAGACAGTTTTGATGTAGAAAGCTGCGCTTTGATAGCGTCGATTTGTTCCTGAGTCTGACGAATCTGAAGCTGCGTCTGCTCAAGCTCATTTCGCTGCCCTTGTAACGCACCGTAGTAAGTACCAGATAAGGGAAGAATATCACTGTAACGGCGTTTAAACGCAGCTAACCGCTGCTCTGCGTCGGCCAGACGAACTTCGTAATCAGCAATTTGCTCATCCAGGAATCGGCCTGCGGTGTCTGTATCCCGGCGGTTATTTCCTAACGACCCTTCAACAAATAACTCCAGAGTTTCCTGTACAACTCTTTGCGCCATTGCCGGCGCTTCGTTGTCATAAGAAATTGTGTAAATATTATCACGGCCGGTAAAGCTGAGCTGTATATCATTGGCCAGTCGACTGATCAATGCATTAAAATCCGCGTCACTGGCTGTAGTGATATCAAGGTCACTTTCACGCGCAATCGTCTCAAGATTTGACCGGCTAAGTAAAGTTTTAGCCATCATTCGTATCTCTTCATTGGGATCCGATTGAATTGTCATACCTGAAAGTACTGGTTGCAGTGGTGAGCCTGTATCTACAAACACTTTCGCTGAAGACTCATACTGGTTAGGAAGGGTTGCTACATAGAAAAACCCAATCGGGCAGATGACCCATGAGCAAATTATGATGATGCGCTTTTTTATCCATATTCCTTTGATCAGATCAAAGAACTGCGCAATCGCTGGCTGTAAATCCTGCATCTAAATCGTTCCGTTACTACTAGAACCAAGCCTCTGGGATGATCACGATGTCACCTGGCAGAATATCAACGTTTTTAGAAATGTCGCCGCTGCGAATCAAATCATCAATGTTGATGTTGTATGTTTGTTTCTGACCGTCTTCTACACGGACCAGTTTAGCGCTGTTGCCGTCAGCAAATTCAGTCAGACCGCCCACTGAAATCATCAGATCCAGCAGCGTCATGTTTTGGGTGTAGCTGATTGCACGAGGATTAGCGGCTTCGCCAATAACCCGTACCTGCTCGCTCAGCGGCCCCTGGAAGTTGTTAACACTTACCGTTACGCGCGGCGTGTTGATAAATGTGGACAGTTTTTCTTCAATCTCACGAGCCAGTGTAGCAGGCGTGCGACCGGCCACATCGATATCTTCAACTAAAGACGTAGTGACTTTACCATCCGGGCGTACGGTATACTGACCAGAGATTTCCGGGTTACGCCATACGAAAATATTCAGAGAGTCGCCCGGACCAATCAGGTATTGATATTCATCAACACTGGTAGTCATAGACGCACGCGTTTTCGCTTCAGGCAAATCGGAAGTACTGGTACACCCGCACAAAATTGTTGCTGCTGCCCCAAGAACAACAGGAATGATGCTTTTAGAGTTATACATAAGAGAATGTTCCTAAACTCGTTATGGTGAAATTTTTTATAAAGATAATTTACCCTACGGTAAATAACACTATAATGCCAACATCATTTCTAGTCTATTACAATAAATAGCTTTATGATGAACTTCGACGTCGATGTATCAGGGGGCCAGGAGTGGCATTAAACAGACACAATCAAAGTAAACGTTCCAACATTTTAGTTCTGACGGAAGCATTACTTATAGCGTATATGGGTTACATTACCCATTTTATTTTGGTTCAGTTAAATCTGACAAATTCTGTCTCAATTGAAAAACTAGTGGTAAATGTTGGTTTATTAACCGTTGCCATTCTTCTTTGTTCCCTTTCAGTTGGACTATATGAAGCAAAACTCAGAGAAACATTTCGCGGCATTATCCGGCGGATCTTTGTCAGCGTTGGCCTGAGTTACTTTTTAGTAGAGGTCGTCAGCCGCGCCTTCTTTGACGATTTGGCGATGCACTCCTACTATCTGCCAGCCGCAGTGTGCTGCATTATCATTACTTTAGTCATCTTTCGCTATTTTACCAATCGTCTGGGCTTACTTGGCCTGGGCAAAGCCCGTATTGTAGTGCTGGGGGCCGGTGAACGCGCCTCTATTATAGAAAAGCGTATGCGCCGTGATGTCGACCGTATTGCTTTTGACCTGGTAGGGTTCATTCCTATTCCGGGGGATAACCGCGAAGATGGCATCAAAAACGAAGAAATTATTCATGTAAAAGTAGATGAGTCTTTTCAGCAGTTTGTGAATGATAATGACATTGAAGAGATTGTGATTGCGTGTGACCAGCGCCGCGGTACATTACCCGTTGAAGTGCTGTTTGAATGCCGGCTCAGAGGCATTGAAGTTACTGACTTACTGGACTTTATGGAGCGTGAGACCGGCCAGATTGTAGTTAATCTGATGTATCCGAGCTGGGTTATTTATTCCAACGGTTTTCAGAGCCAGAACTACCTGCGCGATGCGCTGGACTACTTTATTAACGTAACGCTAGCCACGTTCATTTTTGCCTTCACATGGCCGTTCATGCTGCTTACCGCTGTGATTATATGGCTGGATGACGGTCGCCGCACGGGCACCTCGGTGTTCTACAAGCAGGAACGGGTTGGGCTTAACGGTAAGTTGTTTAATATTATCAAGTTTCGCAGTATGCGGCCTGACGCAGAAAAAGACGGGGCCAAGTGGGCCAGCCAGAATGATGACCGGGTTACCCGGATTGGTTACTTCATCCGTAAGTACCGGATTGACGAACTACCTCAGCTATTCAATGTGTTTAAAGGTGAAATGTCGTTTATTGGCCCGCGCCCTGAGCGCCCCGAGTTTGTTGAAAAGCTGGTACGTGAAGTCCCCTATTACAACCAGCGCCACAACGTTAAACCAGGCCTGGCTGGCTGGGCTCAGCTGAACTACCCGTACGGTGCAAGCGTGGAAGACTCAATGGAAAAGCTGAAGTTTGATCTTTACTACGTAAAGCATCAGAGCCTGCTACTGGACATCCTGATTCTGATACGGACCGTTGAGATTGTGCTGTTCGGAAAAGGTCGTTAAAACGACTTATCCGTTGACAAAAAAACCGGCCACAGAGCCGGTTTTTTTAATGTCTTTAACAAAATTCTTAAAAGCGATGTTGCTGTTTTACTACGCTGAACAAACATTAAACTAACTGTTTTTTTAAATCAATCTACTCTCTTACTACCATTTAAAATTAATCACTTAAAAGTAGTTTTTTAAATTTCATCGCCGGCTTTGAAGTATTTAATTGTAAAAACTACGCGCTGAAAAAAATATCAGTTACTTGTGTTACCAAACAGCAACAAGAATTAACCCAATTATAAGAAAAAATGTCCTTTTTTATTTTTTTAATCTCTGTGAAAAATTTCCAACTACTGATATAAAACAACTTTTTTGTGACTATGAAGATAATGGCACTGCAATTGCTTACATTACTTGTGCAAAACCAGCGCAAAGCAAGGGACGCAATTTATTGCAGCGATGTCGCTGGAAACGATGTGTGGAATAAAACATGCTCCTCAGTTGATGGGGAGTGTGTTTCTTTTGCGCAAAAAAAAGCGAGCTCGAGGCTCGCTGCATGTGTGGAATATGGAATATTATTATTATAGTAAAGCCCAATTCCTTTGGGCTTTAGATGGATTCCACACAATTATGCCATTATTCGTCTGCGAATAGCCAGCACTAATGTGAATAAAATTAATACCGCTGTGGGCGGTAAAGGCACATCTGTTGACGCGGGGTCTCTCGCCCATGCTGTCAGATTCGACAGGCCAGCAGGCTGCCCCCCGTTATTGATCAGTGTATCAGACATATCCCAGGTGCCGCTGAACAGATAGTTGTAGTCACCAGCAAAGACCGGATCAAGGCCAATTCCCGCCAAATCAAACTCATACATAGCAAAGGCATTGCCGCTTTTAAACACGATACCTACCTTGTCGAAGAACTGTCCTCCGAGCAGGTCTAGCAATGCATCAGGGTTGGTAGCGGGCGGATCCCATGTAAAGTTTCCTGACACGGCGTTATCAAAACACCCCGTGTCAGCACCGCCTTTGGTTTTACAGCCTGATAAGGTGATTAAATCATCAATAAAGGTGTAGGAGGTGTTCTCGCCATTCATGGTAGCGCCCTGGAACCCGCTACCTTCAGATTTGCCCACGTAAATCCATCCCGGGTCGATGTTACCCATGCCTTGCAGATCCTGTAGCTCATCCTCTTCAACAAACGCCCCCGGGGTGTCCCACCAGCCGTTGTAACTGTCGATATTAAACCAGCCGTCATCCTTATAACCAAGGTTACCCATAGTAGGGTTTTCGAATGCACTGTTGTTCCCGCTGAAAGCGCCAAGACATGAAGTTGCAGATATAGGGGTAACAAGCGAAGTCCCGCTGTCGACCCCATCCTGTACTTGTATAAAGTCAATTTGCACGTCAGAGGTATTGCACATTGCTGCCTGAGCCGACCACGAACTGGCCAGGATAAATCCGGTTAATACTGCTTTACTTGCTGTTTTCATAATCCCCTCTTATGGGTGATGTATACGCATTAACACTAAAGCATTACTCAGGCCAAAAATTAACCGCTTGTAAATATTACAATTTAAATGACACTTTTTTACACATGTAAAAAAAGCCGACATATGCCGGCTTTAATAGTAATTAAAAAGAATTACTCATCTTCTTTTAATCGTACATAAGTTTTATATTTCTTTTTAAGCAAATTATCGATGTATTGTGTCAGCTTAATTTTATGGCTTATGGCATCATCCAGCGCATCCACCAACTCGCCTAACATCGCTTTGTAATATTCAGCGTCCTGTACCTCATTGCCATTGGGGGTAATCAGCTTTTTAGAAGGCTTATGCGGTACACCTGTACCTGCTGACACTTCCTGAGCACTTTCATCAATTTCACTGACATGACTGATGTTATCATCGGGCAGGAACATCTCATCGCTGACTTCATTGATTACCGAATCCACCGCAGTTTCATCAAGCACGTCAAGCTCTTCTAAGAATCCGTACAGTAGTATACGGTCCATGAGCGTATTAATTTTACGCGGAACACCTTTGGTGAACTGATAAATCTTGGCGTGCGCCCCTTCACTAAGCAGTGAGTCTTCGCTCATACGGCCAGCATGAATAATGCGGTGTACAATGTACTCTTCAGTTTCCTGCTCGGTGAGTGGCGCTAAATGGCATGATGCCACTATACGCTGACGAAACTGCTCCATATTTGGTGCACGCAAAATCGGCTGTAGCTCTTCCTGACCGAGTAAAAAGCTTTGCAGCAGGGGCTTACCAAACTCCTGAAAGTTCGACAGCATGCGAAGTTCTTCGATGGTTTCTAAAGGCAGATTCTGCGCTTCATCGACCAACAATAATGCACGCCGGCCGGTGTCGCTGAGTTTGTACAGAAACTCTTCCAGGTCATCCAGAATTTCAGACTTGCCTTTACCGGCCACATTCAGCTCAAATTTAGACGCCACCAGTTTTACCAGTTCGTCCGGACTGAGTTTTGGCGTGACGATGTGCGCTACCACGATATCGTCTTCCAGATCTGCTACCAGGCTATTGGCTATGGTGGTTTTTCCGGTGCCAATATCGCCGGTGATCACAATAAAGCCTTCTGCCTGCGATAACCCATACTGCAGATAGGACATGGCCCGTTTATGCCAGCGACTGGCAAAGAAAAAATCCGGATCCGGCGTAAGCTGGAACGGTTTTGAGTCCAGCCCATAATAACTTTCGTACATGAAATTACCGCTTAACGTCTGACAAACTGCACAATGAATTCATTAGCTTAGCCTAAAGCCTGCCTAACAGCTATCTTTGCGCAGTTGCAATTAAAATTCTGTGGCATCTGTTACGATGATTTACCCACGATTTGATCAATGATGGCGGTCGTCGATACGCCTTCTTCAAAGTGCAGTACCCTGACCTCGCCACCATTGGCCATCACTTCTTTTCCACCCGCGATGTCTTCGACCTGATAGTCTCCGCCTTTCACCAGTACATCTGGCAACAAACGTCCAATCAGTCGCGCTGGCGTATCCTCGGCAAACGGCACTACCCAGTCTACCGCTGCCAGACCGGCTAATACGGCCATTCGCCGCTGTACATTATTAACTGGCCGGCCCGGGCCTTTTAACCGGCTCACTGAAGCGTCTTCGTTTACTGCTACAATCAGCCGATCGCCCAGCTTGGCGGCCGCTTCAAGATAGGACACATGCCCGGCGTGCAAAATATCGAAGCAACCATTGGTCATAACCACTTTTTCGCCGCGCTTTTTGGCCTGCTCCAGCGCATTCACCAGCTTATCTTCGGTCATCACGCCGGTATCGTTATGCCGGTGCTGCTCGCCCAGCGCTACTGCCAGCTCGGTGGTGGTCACGGTGGATGTACCTAGCTTACCGACCACAATACTCGCAGCGATATTGGCCAGCACACAGGCGTCTGGCAAATCACAGCCTGATGCAACAGCAACCGCCAAAGTAGACACCACAGTGTCACCGGCCCCGGTCACATCAAAGACTTCTTTGGCCTTGGCCGGCAAATAGAAAGGTTCAGCGTCGCGAAACAGCGTCATACCTTCTTCTGAGCGGGTCAGTAGCAGCCCGGTCAGGTCCAGCTGAGACTTCATATGTACAGCCTGTGCGACCAGCTCCTGCTCGTTTACCGCCTCCCCGGCAACGCCACTGAACTCAGCCATGTTGGGGGTAACCACACTGGCGCCCTTATACTTGGCAAAATCCGTGCCTTTTGGATCAACAATAACAAACTTTCCGGCTTGTCTGGCCATATCGATAAATACCTGTGGCTCAGCCAGGCATCCTTTGGCGTAGTCTGACAAAATGACCACATCGGTAGCCGCTAACAGCGACTCGTACTGCGCATGCAGCGCACTTTTGTCGGACTGGGCAAATGACTGTTCAAAATCCAGTCGCAATAGCTGCTGATTACGACTCATCACCCTGAGTTTGGTAATGGTATCCATCCCCTGCACCGCAGAAAAATGGCATTCTACGCCAAATGACACCAGTTTTTGTTTCAGCAGCGCCGCATTTTCATCATTGCCGCATAGCCCCAGCAGACTGACGCTGGCCCCCAGCATGGCGGCATTAATTGCTACGTTGGCCGCCCCGCCCGGCCGGTCTTCGCTGTTGCTTACATTCACTACCGGCACCGGTGCTTCAGGCGAGATTCGGCTGGTACTGCCGCCCCAGTAGCGGTCAAGCATCAAATCGCCGACTATCAGTACCTTCGCCTTGCTGAAATCTGGTAATATCATGGTGTTGTAATCAATGTTGTTGTAGAAAATTGGCGCAAAGTATACCAGCCCGCAAGCAAAATGAGGATACCAGCACGGTCAGCTGGTTTGTTTATCTGATCGAAAACCGGCTTGGGCAACTTTACACCGGCTGTACAACCGACCCGGCACGCCGCATGCGCCAGCATTGCGGTGCCATTACCGGCGGTGCCAGAGCGTTAAAGGGAAAGGGCCCGCTGCGATTTCGGGCGGTACTGAGCGTAAGCAATAAGTCGGCTGCGCTGAAACTGGAATACGCCATCAAACAGTTAAGCCGTGCACAGAAAACCGCGTTAATTAATGGCTGCTCCGATACCCTGCCCGACCATATTTTTACCTACACCGAGCCTGGCGCGTATCACCCGGATAAAGCCTGACTTAGGAAAGAAACTCCAGAATACCATTTACAATAAGTGCAATACCTACCGCCAGGCACAGCTCCAGACAAGCCACGCCCACATTGTGCTGTTTATCTACTTCCTGCCGGTAATCCAGCCCCCATAAAATCACTTTTTTACTGCCATTAACCATGATGTACAGCGCCAGCGATAACACCACACTGACAATGATCCAGCCGGTAACATTACTGACGTAGCCATCGGGGTGATAGTTCAGCAGGTGTCGGGCTGAGGCAACTATCAGTGCGGTACCCAGCAGGTTGCCGGCATGTTCCACTGCCAGTGCCAGCTGACCCTTTTGCAGTGCACCCTGGAAAGAATCATTCTGATTGTCCCGGGCGTAGCGCACTTCATAAATGCGGGTCATCACCAGCAATATCACCAGCACTACAGTAAAGCCGGTACTGATTGCTATCATGGCGTTGATGTCGCTGCCATCCACCCATAACACCATGCTACGCAGAATAATGGCACTGGCGATAAGGCTGGCAGCATCCACCAGTGCAATACTGACGCTTCGATCTGCAATCAGAGCCCGGGTATCGACCTGATTTAACACCAGTTTGTCATGGGCGAAACGACCAAACTGAACCAGTAAAATACCAATCAGACCAAAACTGATCATACCGCTGGCGGCACTTTCCAGGCCCTGGCCTACATGCCGGCCCACCACCGAGCCCAATACAATACATAATGACAACATGCCACCGGCGATGCTGATCCCAAAAGCAAAGTTATCTTTCACCCCGAGCTCATCAGCCACTGAGCTTTTGCGAAATGCGCCGGCCAGCCACTTCATAATCACCAGCAACAGCAGTGCCAGCACAAGATCGATCACCAGATACACCGCTAAATCCCGCGGCAGTGGTACCAGCTTTACTAATGTTTCCATGACGGCTCCCTCGTACTATTTAGTAGTTGTGATAACCCATTAGGCAGCCGGTGCTGGCGGCTGTCGGTTGGTTATGACACACTCGTCACATTATTATTGTTTTTTCTTCGGTTTTTACCGCTCTTACAGGCCGGGTATTATGCCTACGCAAATACAAATGAACAGGATTATTGAACAAAAAGGTCAGGCACTGTGGCAACGCTTCTGCGAGTCTAATGATGCTGACGACTATGCTGAATATCAGACGCACACACAGGCAGTTTTTGGGCTAAGTCCTTTTGTGGCCGAGCACTGCATTCGTCATCCGGAATGGCTGCGCTACGCAGCAGATAACCGGTTACCGGTGAGCGGGTTTGCCAGCGAATTGCGTACACGGTTAAACGAGCAGAGTACTGAGGATGCTGTCCAGCGCGAGCTTCGCCAGTTCCGCAACCGGGCAATGTGCGCCATAGCCTGGCAGGATCTCACTCATGGTCAGTCAATCGAGGACTCGTTGAAGCAGGTCTCTGCGCTGGCTAATGCGCTGATTTACGAAGCCTACCACTGGCATTATGAGGCATTAAGCCAGCGCTATGGCGTGCCGGCCGGGCCGTATGGCGCGCAACCCATGCTGATGCTGGCTATGGGAAAACTGGGCGGCGGTGAGCTCAACTTCTCATCCGATATTGATTTGATTTTTTGTTATCCCTACAAAGGCGAAACAGAAGGCGCTCGCAAAACCATTGAGAATCAGCAGTTTTTTACCAAACTGGCGCAGCGGCTGATTGCCGCTTTGAATAAAATCACGGTAGACGGCCAGGTGTTCCGGGTAGATATGCGACTACGCCCGTTTGGCGACAGCGGCCCGCTGGTTACCCATCTGGCCGCTATGGAAGACTATTATCAGGAACAGGGACGCGCCTGGGAACGGTTTGCCATGATCAAAGCCCGGATAATTAATCCGGAAGATGACTATACCCGTGAGCTGAAAGATATTCTGCGGCCCTTTACCTACCGTCGCTACCTGGATTTCACCACCATTGATGCGCTGCGCCATATGAAAGGCCTGATTAATCGTGAAATCCGGCGCCGGGGTTTAACCAATAACATAAAACTGGGCCCGGGCGGTATTCGCGAAGTGGAGTTTTTTGCCCAGAGCTTTCAGCTGATTCACGGCGGGCGGGAACCGGCCTTACAATGTCACGGATTAAAAGCCACGCTGGACGGACTGGCTGAACTGGATATTGTTGAAGCTGAAACTCTGACGCAAATGTATGACCACTATCTGTTTTTACGTAAAACAGAGCACACTCTGCAACAGTTTAATGACGAGCAAACGCAGACCTTGCCGGATGATGAGTGGCAACAGGCTGTGGTTGCTCAGGTCACCGGGTTTCATGATTATTCGGCTTTCAAACAGCAATTAAATGCAGCCATGTCCTTTATTCATGACCAGTTCAACGAGCTGGTAGAAGTGCATGATGAGGAGCATGGCGATACAGACGATTTGTATGTGCATTGTAAGGATGCCTGGCAGGTTGATTTGGACGAACAGGAATTCTGTCTGACCTTACAGGCCTGGCTGCCTGCCGAACACGCCACCGCGTTATTTGCCCGGCTCACCAGCTTTCGGGCAGGCCTGCGGCAGTTCAGACTGGGCGAACGTGGTGCCAGTACGCTGGATGAGCTGATGCCGGAACTATTACATACCGTGATAAGCGCTGGCGCTGACAAACCGGTGGAGCTTACCGACCGGGTATTGCGCGTGGTCAGCGCTATTACCGGGCGTACCACTTACCTGAACTTACTGCTGGAAAATCTGGATGTGCTCAGGCAGCTGGTGCGTTTATGTGAGCGCTCTGACTGGATTGCCGAACAAATCAGCCGTTTTCCGCTACTGCTTGATGAATTACTCACGCCCTTATATCTGCAACAGCAAAATACAAGTCTGGAGGAAAGCCGGGCTGAATATACCGATGAGTTACGTCAGCAGTTGCTGCGGATCGACCCGGATGATGTTGAGCAGATTATGGATAACTGCCGGCAGTTTAAACTGTGCCAGCAGTTGCGCATTGCCGCGTCGGATATTAGCGGCTCTCTGCCCATTAATAAAGTCAGCGATAAGCTGACTGTTCTGGCTGAAGTGTTACTCGACACCCTCATTTTTCACGCCTTCCATCAGATAAGTCAGCGTTTCGGGATACCGGAGCACCTGCAAAGTGATGAAATCGGTTTTGGGGTTATTGGTTACGGAAAGCTAGGCGGATATGAACTGGGCTACGGCTCTGATCTCGACTTGGTATTTATTCATAACGCACCACGTAGTGCCGTGACCAATGGTAAAAAGCAAATCGAGGCCCAGCAGTTTTATATCAAACTGGCGCAGCGGGTTATGCATTTGCTCAGCACTACGACGCTGTTCGGACAGCTGTACGAAACCGATTTACGGCTGCGTCCGTCCGGTGCTGCCGGGCTACTGTGCTGCCATATTGACGGGTTTGAAACCTACCAGCACAACGAAGCCTGGACCTGGGAACATCAGGCACTGGTACGCGCCCGTGGTGTGGCCGGTGACAAAGCCCTGCTGAACAGCTTTGATGATGTACGTAAGCGGGTACTTACTCTTAACAGAGATAAAGTAAAACTGGCCGAAGATGTCACCAGCATGCGACAGAAAATGCGGGCACATCTGGACGGCGGCAAGGCTGATACTGTGGACCTGAAGCAGTGCGAGGGAGGCATTACCGATATTGAATTTATGGCACAGTACTGGGTACTGGCTCATGCCAGCGATAACCCGTCACTCACGGTATATCCTGACAACCTGCGTATTCTTGATGCGGTAAGTCAGGCTGGCCTGCTGGAGACCGGTGAGGTGGCTGAACTGCAAAATGCCTACCTGACACTGCGTGATTACTATCACCAGCTGACACTGGCAGACAGCAAGTATGCTCAGGCCAGCGACACCCTCGATGCCCTGCGCAATAAAGTCAGAACGCGCTGGAAGTTGCTATTTGAGTAGTCAGGTTTTCATACCGTTGTTCTAGTAGTAACGAGCTATGTTGCATCGTCCCCGTGAAAACGGGGAACTCGTTAACAGCTTGGCTGAGGTAAATACAACTTCCAGCTAGTGGTATTCATCCATGAAGCATCGTCCAGCCGCACATCCATGTGCGTCGTTCAGTCAGCTGCGTCATGCCACCGGCATAACGGTCTGCCTTCACCCCCGCGAAAGCGGGGATCTCGTAAACAGGCTGACTGATTAAATACAACTTGCCGCTAGTATGTTCATCCATGAAGCATCGCCCAGCCGCACATCCATGTGCGTCGTTCAGTCAGCTGCGTCATGCCACCGGCAAAACGGTCTGCCTTCACCCCCGCGAAAGCGGGGAGCTCACCTGTTCCGTCGTCCCCGCGAAAGCGGGGATCTCGTAAACAGGCTGGCTGATTTAAAACAACCTTTGAATATGCGTTAGTCAGGTTCCAAGGAGATCCCTGATATTGCTGCGCGATTAAAGGATGACTGGGGGAATATCCCCCCTGCCCGCTACACTTTGGAGCAATTTTTTCTGACATAGTCGGTGAGCTTGTCAGTCACTACCAGCGAACGCTGCCTGGCGCATACATAGGTGTGCACGTCACCTTCAAAATTGCTGTTCACTGCACTGGCAATTTGTGACAGTGAGCCGACGATTGTGCTCTTGAGCTGAAAGTGATGCTTTATCACAAAGTCCTGATTTAAATCCCACACTACCTCCATGCCCTCTTTTTCGGCATAGGCTGTAATGGCGTCACGCAGGGTATTGCCCGCCTTAAATGAACGGTTTTTATGCTCACCCACCCAGTTTTCTTTAGCTGGATTCAAAGTTGCTGAGCGTTGTCGTAATTGTTGATCCAGACTTTGCCCAGAAGACGGCAGGTCGACAACAAAATCACCAGTCTGCTCTTCTTCTGTACTGCCGGATGAACGGAAATCGCGATAAAACTCACTCAACCCTTTAGAAACTGACTTCTCTTCTTTCTGTGCGCCGGAGCCGGTCTCAAAGCCTTTGTTCTGTAAGTAAATCAGCACTGCAGCAACAATAATCAGCGCCAGCGCTAATCCAATATGCTTTACCCAGAACGCGGTACCCGAATATTGTTTGCTAGCCATTCAACTAAACCAACGTTGTTCATTTACTATGATCAATAATAGTACAGTGGTGCATGACTGCTAACAATTATGAAAAATGGTCTAATCGTATAGCGAAGGATCATTATCATAAGGACGAGTTTTAAACCGTTTATGCATCCACAGATAACTTTCCGGCTGCTCGGCAACAATGCTGGCAACATGTTCATTAAGCAAGGTTAACGCGGGCTCTGGTTCTAGTTCAGCTAACTCTGGCATCGGCGGGTAAATTTTTACCTTGTAACCATTTTTGGTGTACTGTGAGGTGAAAATCATGGGAACGCAATTCGCCCGCTTGGCAAACATCAGGGTGGCGGTTGAGGTAGCGGTTTTTTCCACCCCGCCAAACGGTACAAACACACTCTGCGCCCGGCCATAATCCTGATCAGGCAGATACAGACATAGTTCTTTAGCATCCAGCGCTGCAATCAGCGACTTGGCACTGCGCTTGTGAATCATGTACTTGTTTGAGCGGGCCCGACCGTGGTACTGCAAATAATCGATAAGCGGATTATTATGTTTACGGTAAAACGCAATAGACGGATGGATATACCCTACTCCACGACAGGCAAATTCCAGATTCATATTGTGCAGCGCCAGGCCAAAAATCCCTTTGCCCTGCGCCATGGCCGCTTCCACGTGCTCATAGCCTTCGAGCGTAAAATGGCGCTTAATACGCCAGCTAGGCCACCACCAGCCCATAGCGGTTTCGAACAGGGCCATGCCGGCACGGCGGGTATTTTCACGTGTCAGACGCTCAACTTCTGCTTCAGACAGCTCTGGGTATGTCAGAGCTATATTACGCTTGGCCACTTTCACCCGTTTAGGCACGATAAGCCCGATAAGCCGGCCAGCTACCGCGCCCAGTTTACGAATTACAGATAATGGCAGCCAGGTCAGGGTGTACAACACGAGCACACCGAGCCAGACAGGCCAGAATCTGGGGCCTAAAAACGCCAGCTCGAACTTTGGGGGTTTAATTGCAGACAAGAAAAAATTCCCGATTGTTTTTTCGCGCTATTGTAACGGTAAGTGGCACGGATACCAATTCGGATGTTGTTTTACGGAAATATCACGTCGTCCCCTCATGAAAGGGTGTCTCACATATTTCGTCGTCCCCGCGAAAGCGGGGAGCTCGTTAACAGGCTGGCTGATGCAAAACAGCCTTAAAACAGGTGCAATTTGGTTCGAGGGAGAGGCTTTGAACCAACGTAGTCAGGTTCCAAGGAGATCCCTGATATCGCTGCGCGATTCAGGGACGACGAGCTTTATTCCGTCGTCCCCGCGAAAGCGGGGATCTCGTTAGCAGCCTGGCTGATGCAAAACAGCCTTAGAACAAGTGCAATTTGGTTCGAGGGAGAGGCTTTAAACCAACGTAGTCAGGTTCCTAGGAGATCCCTGATAGCCCTTCGGGCTTCAGGGACGACGGGATTATTATTGCGCGGGTCTGGTGTCTCACACATTCCGTCGTCCCCGCGAAAGCGGGGATCTCGTTAACAGGCTGGCTGATTAAATACAACTTGCCGCTAGTAGTGTTCATCCATGAAGCATTGTCCAGCCGCACATCCATGTGCGTCGTTCAGTCAGCTGCGTCATGCCACCGGCATAACGGTCTGCCTTCACCCCAGATAGCCCTGCACGATTCAGGGACGACGAGCTTTATTTCGTCGTCCCCGCGAAAGCGGGGACCTCGTTAACAGGCTGGCTGATTAAATACAACTTGCCACTAGTAGTGTTCATCCATGAAGCATTGTCCAGCCGCACATCCATGTGCGTCGTTCAGTCAGCTGCGTCATGCCACCGGCATAACGGTCTGCCTTCACCCCAGATAGCCCTGCACGATTCAGGGACGACGAGCTTTATTTCGTCGTCCCCGCGAAAGCGGGGACCTCGTTAACAGGCTGGCTGATTAAATACAACTTGCCACTAGTAGTGTTCATCCATGAAGCATTGTCCAGCCGCACATCCATGTGCGTCGTTCAGTCAGCTGCGTCATGCCACCGGCATAACGGTCTGCCTTCACCCCAGATAGCCCTGCACGATTCAGGGACGACGAGCTTTATTCCGTCGTCCCCGCGAAAGCGGGGACCTCGTTAACAGGCTGGCTGATGCAAAACAGCCTGAGAGCAAGTGGAATTTGGCTCGAGAGAGATGCTTTAAACCAACGTAGTCAGGTTTCAAGGAGATCCCTGATATCGCTGCGCGATTCAGGGACGACGGGATTATTATTGCTGCAGCGCGGTCGAGGGACGACGCGCAATTTCCGGGGAGGTCCCGGTTTGCACTACGTGCCTCCGGGACAACGGATTGGTGTTACTAGTACTCTTTGTCGATCTCTTTCAGTTTTTTCTCGAAACTGTCGACATCGCTTTGTGAGTCATAGTCGTAGTGATACTGGTTATGAAAGCCGTATTGCAGCTTTACTTTTGGATCTTCCACAAACAAGGTATAGCCGTCCATATCGGTAAATGCGGTGATACCGTTTAACCGATACCGGTCATCATCTTTTGTTCCGAACTGACGGATTTTGTCGAACACCCGTAACACAAACTTATTGTCCAACTCATTTCTCATGAATATCAGCACCTTTTGATAACTTTGATATTCATACCAACCAGCTGACTGATTGGATTACATTGACCGCTTAATTAAAGTTATATCTGAAGCCGATGTTAAACTGGCTGACGCTTAAATCGTCTTCACCGCCAATATATTCGTATTCAAAACGTAACATACTATTGCGGGCAATATTCATATCAAAGCCCAGGCCAACCAGCCCCCCCAACACACCATCGTCATACTCGCAAAATACACCGGACTGTTCACCGGCTGCGCAGCCTTCTGTGGTAACCACCTGCTTACCGCTGATATCAGCACTGACCACGCCTAGCTTGTAGTACAGCTCGCCATATTGATTGGCTGCCTTGCCTAAAATTGCCAGATACAAAGAGTCGGCTTTCAGGTTGGTGTTGTCTTCGGTCTCATCAAACAGGCGCTTATAGCCGCCTTCCACATACCATTTCGGCGCGAACTGGTGTCCTAGCCCCATAAACAGATTAGCGCTGCCTACCTCACCATTGCCATATTCTGCATCGCCATAGCCACTACCTACTACGCCGTACATTTTGTCCGTTGCCTGTACCGGCAGGCTTAATAACCCTGCGGTTAGCGCTAATAATCCCAGTTTCTTCATGTAATCCTATCGCCTTTATGGAAGAAAGAGTGTTTAAAAAAAGTATTCCAGTGTGACCTGAACATGGTCGTCACGACGCATAAACCAGAAGGTGTCTTCATTGACTTCATCTGATGAGAAGAAATATGCATCCACCTTCCAGCGCCAGTTATCGGTCATGCGGCTGGATGCCTCTACAAAGCCATTGTAAGTGCCGGAATGTTCCAGATCCTGAACATAACCGGCCAGCATCTCGGTGCCGTCTATATCATTAAGCGACCAGCGAACACCGGCCATCAGGTCATTTTGCCCGGTGGCAAAAAAGTTATCATCCCGTTCGTCGAACTGATATTCCATCAAAAAGCCAAGGTCCTGGCTGGTACCAAACACCCCCACGCTGGTGCGCTCAAAACCGGCTACCATCGCGCCAAAATCTTCGCTTTGTCCGGTTCTGTAAATGCCTTCAAATTTGAGTAACCAGGAGCCCTGCACCTTTAGCAGGTCAACGCCCATCTGACGAATCTGAGCATAATATGGCACCACCGACTCCATCATGCCGTTGTCGGTTTGTACGACGGTTAACTCAGGCTCCCGGGTGGTACCGTCAAAGTATGATAACCCCACTTCCCAGTCACCAAATGAATTTTGATAGCGCAGCGCATAATCTACATGGTGCTGCTCTGCATCAGATTCATAAATGGCGCCGTCACCGTCAATCGGTACAGGCGGTCGTAACCGGCCATCCTCGCCAGAAAAGGTCCGCTCACGAAAGTAAGGCAGCACAAACGCAGACAGCGTGCCCCAATCTCCGTAAGTGGTAAAGTTCACCATGGGCTGGCCCAGCTTTTCCTCACCATCAACCTGATCTACCGAATCTGTCTGGTTAACAATATCAACCAGGTGCAAAGACTCCGTCTGCCCCCAAAACACTTTGCCAACACCAATACGGGTTTCCCAGTTGTCGTCAACGTGCAGCCACTGAAACTCCCGCAGGTCACTGTGGCTGCGTTTGCTGTCCTGCGCGTCAAACCGGGCAAACGGCTTAACCAGCAAACTGTCCTGGCCGTTGTTCCACTCGGTATAAAATTCAGGTTCTATGGCCACTGAGCTTTGGGTGCGCGGCTGTTGAGGATAAGTAGGATCCTGCAAAAAGTAGCGTCCTTCAATTGAGGCACTACCTGCAACGTCCACTTCAAACTCGGCGTGGGCAGAAAAAGCAGCAAGACTCAGGCTTGCCGCGGTTATCAGGCTTGGTTTAATCATGTAATTAACGTGCTCTGCGCAAACTGTTTTTATCGAAGTCGTTTTCTTCCAGGCCCTGCATGAACTTGAGTTCTTCAGTCACCAATTCCGTTGACTTACCGGTTTGCTTATTAAACATATTACTACGATGAGGACGCCAGAAAGTCTTTCCCTCTACTTCATACTGGGTGTATTCATCAAACTCCAGAACTTTTAGCAGGTCGTCTTTACGGTCAAAAAACTCAACCTTACGAACCCGGTAATGGGCTTTGTCTACCCATACAATTTGTTTTGAATAGCCGGAAAATTCATCTTCCGGGGTCTGTTCAACAACAAAAACATCATCGCCCTTATACACGTCATCGCGCAAGAAGTCGTAGCTAAATTTTTCAACTTCAAACGACGTCATGTCTTCAAAAGCAAATTCACTGCTCATAAACGGGCCTGACTTATTGCGTGATGCAATACGCTTGACCCGTTTTATCGCAGGCAGATAAATCCACTGTTCGTCAGCATCCATCGGATGTGAAAAACTTAAAAAAGCGGTGCCGCTCACATCTCTGGGCGAGTCAAAAATGGTCAGCGCCTTGTCGCCGTCACTCTGCATTTCCAGTGACTTCACCCGAATCTCCCGGGTAGCTTCCTGACCCTGGGCGTTGCGCAGAATCATTTTCATTTCGGCTTCACTGTTGTCCCAGCCCGTATCCTGCGCTTTACGTTCTTTGGCTATACGTAAACCTTCTGCCTGGGTTTGTTCATCGGCCAATACCGGTGCCGACAAAGCCACGGCTGCGCAAAGTAATAAGCTGCTAAGGGGACGTAATTTATGCTTCATGCGTACCTCTGGATTGTGTCCTGTTTTTACCTAGCCACATCAAAAATGCTGGCAGGAATAGTAAATCTACCAGTAATGCAGCAATAATAATGATGACCGTCAATGTGCCCATATCAGAATTCAGCCTGAAACTGGACAGCATTAATATGCCAAAACCAGCCGCCAGCACCAGTGTGGTGGTCACCAGCGCCTGGCCAACGGTGGCAAATGTATACCGTATTGCTTCCACTGCTTGCTTGCCCTGCTCACGGTCCAGCTTATATTTTGTTAAAAAGTGTACCGTATCGTCGACAATGATCCCCATCGTCATGCTGAGCACCACCGACAACGCCATATTAATTTCACCTGACAACATGCCCCAGACACCAAAGCCAATCCCTGCCGGGATAAGGTTTGTCAGCAAGCTGACCAGTCCCAGCTTCCAGGATTTCAAAGCAATGAAAATCAGGCCGGATATCAGCACTAAAGCAAGAATAGTGCCCCAAACCATACTTTGCATATTACGTGAACCAATATGCGCAAACATCAGCGGCGGGCTGGCAGCTTCCAGCCGAAGTTCGGGGGCCTGCTGGGCAAACCAGGCATTAGCGCGCTGCTCAAAAGCCGTAAACTCGTTGCTCCCCAGGTTATCCAGTACTGCAATAACCCGCATCGACGACTTGTTAATATCAATCTGATTATTAATATCCAGGCCGTATGGCAACGACATTTCATATAACAGCAGATACTGCGAGGCCATTTCCTGGGTTTCAGGCAGTGCAAAGGCATCCGGATCATCGCCGTTCATATTCATGTTCAGGCGTTTCATGGTGTCGGTAAAGCTGGTCACATGATTCACCTCTGGCTGCTTTTTGAGCCAGTCAGACAGCGCTTCTGCTTTGCCCAGTACTGCCGGGTCGGTCACGCCATAATCTTTGTCGGTATAAATCACAAAATCGATATTCGACATACCGCCCATTTTGTCTTCCTGCACATTCACCGCCTGACGGAATGTACTTTGATGACCAAAATACTTCACAGCCACGTCATTGAGGACATTGTTTGCCGAAAAAGCACAGGTAATGACCACAACCAATATTGAAAGCGGCAAAATTTTGCGGTGACGTTCTGTGATCCAGTCACCGGCACTGGCAAACCGGTTGGTCTTTTCATTGGTGCGCTGTGGAATGCGCGAAGGCAAGGCATTAATAATGGCAGGCAATACGGTCAGTGAAAACAGACATGCCAGCATTACGCCCACCGCCGTCATGTTACCCAGGTCGGCCAGGATCGGTACCGCAGAGAAATTCAGCATTAAAAAGCCGATGGCTGTCGTCACACTGGTAATCACAACCGGCTTGGTATTTACCTTCAGGCTTTCAGCCAGTGCTTCGTGCTTGGCCATGCCATGGCGGGCAAACTGGCGATAACTCACAATAACATGAATGCAGTCTGCCACCGCCAGCGTCATCACCATAGTGGGTACATTCACGGTGGCCGTACTCAGGAAAAGTCCGGCCCAGCCAGCCAGCCCCATGGTCATAGCAATACAGGAACCCACCACCGCCAGTGTGCCCAGCGCGGCGACCACTGAGCGGGTTAATAAGGCTATCATGACCGTAATCACCACAAACATCAGCGGAATCAGGGTTTGCGCATCATCCTGCGCTGCCACAGCAAACGCATCGTTCATGATGACCATACCGGTCAGGTAAATATCATGATTGGGATACGCACTTTCGTACTTTTGCTCCAGCTGCCGGGCATAATCAGCTATTTCAATGACTTCTTTGGTCTGGTCACCATCTGGCAGCTGAATGGTGGCATTGATCACTGCCATATCCCGGTTATCCGACACCAGACGGCCGTTTACCTCCGGGGTATCTTCCACCACATTGCGCACCCAGCGAATGTGTTTCTGACCGTACTGCCCCTCATTAATCAGGTCAGTCACCACCAGGTCGTCATCCTGTGAATACGTGTGCTGATAATTCGATATGGACTCTACTCGGGTAGACAGCGGCAGCTGCCAGGATTCCTCGGTCAGCTCCCGAATCAGCTTAAAGGTATCAGACTGATAAATTTTGCCCTGTCTGGGCACCACCAGAAAAGATACGTTTTCACTTTTGTTGAAGATATTTTGCATATCTTCAAACGCCTGACGCTGAGGATTGTCTGGCTCAAAGAAAACTTTGTAATCACCACGAAAATACAGATTCGACGCGCCAATGCTGGCCGCGACACACATGATAAGAAACAGGAAGAGTGTTTTTTTTGGTGAATGCAGACACCACTTCATCCAGCCGGGCAGTTTTTGCATTGATTTTAATACCTTTAATGGTTTTTTAAACGCCAACAGTGTATCGGGAATTTCGCAATTAGTATAAGACAGTCAGGTATTTTCTTCCTCTTTGCCGTATGCATTTTGCTGCAGCGCCCGTATACCCTGCGATAACTAACCGCAGCAAGGTTAAGTTTTGGTAAGAAAGTTAACAAAATTCTCACTGAGATTTGATCTTTTGAAAATTTGCGGTAATATTCACTTTAACAACTGGTCAGATGAGCGGATGAGTTAACATGAGTATTAGAAAAAGCCTGAAAAAAGTTCTTCCACCAATTTCTGTAACCGAACAGGAAGCACTGGACGCTGGTGACATTTGGATTGAGTCTTCTATCTATCAGGGTAAGCCTGATATGGATGCATTACGTGCAATCCCTAAAGCTCAGCTGAGCGCAGAAGAACAAGCCTTTATGGATGGCCCGGTACAAGAACTGCTGGGTATGATTGACGACTTCGAACTGTCAAACAGCAAGCACATTCCTGAAGAAGTGCTGGATTTTCTGGGTAAGAACCGTTTCTTCTCCATGATTATTCCTAAAAAATTCGGCGGCCTTGAGTTCAGCCCTTACGCTAACTCAACTATTGTTGCCACACTGGCGGCTAAAAGCGGCGCGATTGCCGTAACCGTAATGGTGCCTAACTCATTAGGCCCGGGCGAGCTGCTGATGCACTATGGCACAAAGGCCCAGCAAGACCACTACCTGCCGCGTCTGGCTGTAGGCGAAGATATTCCTTGTTTCGCCCTGACCAGCCCAGAAGCAGGCTCGGATGCTGGCGGTATTCCTGATGCCGCTATTGTGACCAAAGGTCAGTGGAACGGCGAAGAAGTGATTGGTTTGTCGGTATCCTGGGACAAGCGATACATTACGCTGGCGCCGATTGCGACCGTACTGGGTCTGGCCTTTAAAGTGTTTGATCCAAACGGTTTACTGGGCGACAAAAAAGAGCTGGGTATTACCTGTGCCCTGCTGCCTAAGTCACACCCGGGTGTAGAACTGGGTAACCGTCATGACCCGATGGGCCAGCGTTTTTATAACGGTACAACCCGTGGTAAAGATGTGTTCATTCCAATGGACTTTATCATTGGTGGCCAGAAGAACATTGGTCGCGGCTGGCAAATGCTGGTGAGCTGTCTGGGTGCGGGTCGTGGTATTTCTCTGCCGGCAATGGGCGTAGCTACTGCGCAGGCGGCATTTAAAGGGGCGTCTGAGTACAGCTTTGTGCGTGAACAGTTTGGCCTGCCAATTGGTCGCTTTGAAGGTATTCAGGGCAAAATGGCTGACATTGCAGGTAAAACATTCCTGCTTGAAGCCATGCGTGTACTGACAACTGAAGGTCTGGGCCTGGGGCTGAAACCGTCAGTGGTTACCGCTATTGCCAAGTACCACATGACCGAACTGGGTCGTGATGTGATGAACTCAGCGATGGACATTCAGGCGGGTAAAGCCATTCAGCGCGGACCACAAAATACGTTGTCAGGTGGCTACAGCGCCATTCCGATTGCGATCACCGTGGAAGGGGCAAACATTCTGACCCGTAACCTGATGATCTTTGGTCAGGGCGCAATGCGCTGTCACCCGTATCTGAAAGAGATGGTTGACCTGATTCACAGTGATGACAGCAGCGCGGATGCTGAATTTAACAAGGTACTGCGTAAAACGGTCAGTTTCAGTGTGAAAAACTCTGTACGCAGCTTTGGTAAGAGCTACCTGCCGTTCCTGCGCAGTGCTGACTCGGCTCTGCCAGAAGTACGTAAGTACGAAAAGCGGATCAACGCGTTGTCAGCAAAGCTGGCTCCATTGGCCGACTTATCACTGGCGGTACTGGGCGGCGACCTGAAAAAAGCGGAATTACTGTCAGCCCGTCTTGGTGATGTGATGAGCTACCTGTATGGCGCAATGGCGGCGGTTCGTTTTTACGAGCAGCGCATTGAAGACCGCCAGCTGGCACGTCCTTACTTTGACTATGCGATTCAGTGGTCACTGGCGCAGGCTGAAAAGGCAATTGTTGACTTTATCAACAACTTCCCGAATACAGCGACCCGCGGCCTGATGCGTGCTCTGACAAACACTTACAGCAACAGTGTCAGTGCCATTTCGGACAAACTGGTCACTGAACTGGCGACCGCTGCGATGCAGGATACCAGTGTGAAGGATCAGCTAACGCATCTGGTTAAAGTGATTCCTGGTGACGGTAACGACATCAATGAACAGGCCTTTAAAGCCAAGCATGCAGTAGCGCACCTGCTGGGTAAAGTGCAAAAAGCACTGCGTAAGGAGCCGGTTGTACCGTTCCTGTCGTTTGAAAATGCACTGAACAAGTTGCAGGAAAAAGGCGTAATTAATGCCACCGAAGCGCAGCTTCTGCATGATTACAACGAAAAACGCAAACTGGCTGTGCGGGTAGATGAATTTACCTTCGACATGGAGCTGCTGTCGGCAGAAGAAACTCTGCCAGGCGCAACCAAGCCAAAAGCGGTGAAGAGTCAGGACGCTGCCTGATTCCTAGCGCGCACTACCCACTATTCTCTTAAATAGAAACAGAGGCTTCGGCCTCTGTTTTTTTTTGCCCTGCGCTTTGGCATAGCAATAAGTGGCAGGGATCGGATTTTCCCGGCTAAGTCAGTTACAATAGCCGCGCTTTATTAGAAATAATCACAAAAAAGATAACCATTATGGCCCAGCTTTATTTTTATTATTCGGCAATGAATGCCGGAAAATCCACGTCGTTGCTTCAGTCTGCCTACAACTACCGCGAGCGCGGCATGAATGTAGTAATATTTACCGCAGCGATTGACGATCGTTTCGGGGTTGGCAAAGTCAGTTCACGAATTGGCTTGCAGGCAGACGCTGAGCTGTATCGCAGTGAAGACAATATTTATCAGTCTATATTCAACCATCAACGGCATCAGCCACTGGATTGCATTTTTATTGATGAAGCGCAGTTTCTGACCAAAGAGCAGGTTCGACAACTGGTTGAAGTGGTGGATGAACTGGATATTCCGGTGCTGGCATACGGCCTGCGAACCGACTTTTTAGGTGAAACCTTTGAAGGAAGCCATTATCTGATGGCCTGGGCCGACAAACTGGCTGAGCTGAAAACTGTGTGTCACTGCGGGCGTAAAGCCAGCTTTGTGGTTCGGCTTGATGATGAAGGTAAAGCAGTGACCGCCGGCGATCAGGTTCAAATTGGCGGAAACGATCGGTATGAGTCAATGTGCCGTAAGCATTTTAAACAACTGGTTTGGGACTAACCATATATAATGCGTCGCTCAATCGTCATTACCGGAGCAAGCTCTGGTCTGGGTCATGGAATGGCTCTGGAATTTGCAAGAAAAGGCCACAATCTGGGATTGTGCGCCCGTCGTACAGACAATCTGGAATCGTTAAAACAGGAATGTCTGAGCGTTAATCGCTCTATTAAAGTGGTTATTCGCACACTGGATGTAAACGACCATGAAGATGTTTTTGACGCTTTTCGGGAGTTTTCGAATAAGCTGGATGGCCTGGATCGGGTGATAGTCAATGCCGGTATGGGCAAAGGCGCATCGATTGGCACCGGTCATTTTGAGGCCAATAAGCAAACTGCTATTACTAACTTTGTATCGGCGCTGGCCCAGTGCGAAGCCGCCATGGAAATATTCAGGGACCAGAATTACGGTCATCTGGTCACCATTTCCTCGGTGAGCGGGGTACGCGGGTTTCGCCGGGCGCTGACGGTATATGCCGCCACTAAAGCTGCCTTGTCGTCTTTGTCTGAGGGGATCCGGATAGATGTTATGGATACTCCGATCAAAGTCACCACGGTACATCCGGGGTTTATTCGCTCGGCCATTAATGAGAAAGTAAAAAAAGCACCGTTTATGGTAGATACCCAGACTGGCTGCAAAGCGCTGGTGAAAGCCATCAACCGGGAACCTGCCAATTGCTATGTGCCGGTCTGGCCCTGGTCGGTGATGCATTATGTGTTGCGGGTGGCTCCTTTATCCTGGTTATCCCGCATGAGTTAACTTTTTACTTCGGACGTTTTATGCTTTTGTCCCGTCTTTGTGGTGCCCTTGTTGTATTTTGTGGCACCTTGTCTGGTGTCTGTGCGCAACCTGTCAATCATCTTCCGGATTCACTTTCAACGCTGCCGCAGGTTATTGATGATGCACTGGCGACTTTCAATACGCCGGGGATGGCGGTGGGAATTGTGGTAGACGGCAAAACACTCTATGCCGCCGGTCATGGCCTGCGTGATGTAGACCAGGATCTGCCGGTGAATACCACCACCTGGTTCAGGCTGGCCTCCACCTCTAAGGCATTTACCGGGCTGGCAATGGCTCAGCTGGTTAGCGAGGGCAAGATAAGCTGGAACGACAAAGTGGTGGATCATCTGCCAGAGTTTGCATTGTCTGATCCCTGGGTTACCCATGAGTTTCGTATTCGCGACCTGTTCATTCATCAAAGCGGTCTGGCTGGTGCAGCCGGCGACCTGATGCTCTGGCCTGCCCCATCAACATTCACGACCCGGGAAATTATTCATAATTTACGCTACCTGCAACCGGTTCACAGCTTCAGAACCCAGTTTGCCTATAGCAATGTGATGTACCTGGTGGCAGGCGAGATTATTGCCCGAAAGCGCCAGTCAACCTATGCCGAAGCGCTGCAAGAGCACGTGTTTTCTAAGCTGGATATGCAATGTTATGGCTCAGGGGTAGACGATGCTGTACTGAATAATGCCGCGGTTAGTTATTCCTATAAAACTCAAACCGGCTTCACTGCGGTATCGCGTAATCGAATCAGTGCCGGACCGGTAAATTACGATGCGGCCGGGGCTGTGACCTGTAATCTGGACAGTATGCTCAAATGGCTGGCTTTCTGGGAGAACGATACTCAGCAGCTGGTGAGTAAAAAGCAAAAGCAATGGCTTGTACGTCAGCAGGTTGCCCTGCCGGTTAGCGATCTTGATGAGGCCTGGAATGACACCCAGTTTTCCGGCTATGCCATTGGCTGGCGGGTGGGTGACATTAATGGCCGCAAAGTCGTATCGCACACCGGCACGGTGTCAGGTTATCAAACCTATGTGGCCTTTATTCCCTCGCTTAAGGTCGGTGCGGTAATCATGAATAATGGCTCACATTATGGCGCCCGTGGTGCGGTTATGCAGACTATTTTAAAACACTATCTGGCACCGGATGAGCAGCGAGACTGGGTTGCTTCTTTTAAAGGGTTTGCCGATGACAGGGATAAGCGCTGGAACAAGCGCCATCACCCGGCCACCGGCAGCGGCGAAACCGGTCGCCCGGCTGACGCTTACACTGGCACCTATGTGGATGTCGCCATGGGTAAAATGACTATTACACAGCGCGAGGATGGGCTATACATCGCCAGTGAAAAAATGCCGGCATTAACCGGAAAGCTGACCGCGCTGGATAAAGATGCCTTTTCAGTAACCTGGGATAAAGGTGCAGAATCGCCGGTGATTCTGACCTTCACCGACAACAGCCATCATTCTGTTGACCGGTTTACCGTTAGTCCGTTTATCCTGCCGGCAGATAAGCATCATGCCTGGAAAGACTTTTTATTCAAAAAATACAATTAAGATGATTACTTTTAATCATTTTTAAGAAAACCAGAAGTACTCCATAATCAGAGACCTCAATAAGGAGCGATGGTTATGGCGAAAAAAGTAAAAGCGTATTTATTCAACAGGTTTTCTAAAGTTCAGCAGCAGCGCGCTGCGATGGTGTGCAACTACACCAATAATTATTATGGCGATCAGGTCTGCAGTCTGATGCCTGTCAGCAGTGATCGGCGCAGCGCTCGATAAATGATATGCCGAGCGCTGGCAGCGATACACATTATACTAATGGCTAAATTCTAAAATAGACCAAGTTTGCTACAGTATCAGAACACATCAAACCGCCATCAAGATGGCTTGTCGTTCTTTATTCACTGGTAGTAAGTTAAATGGTAACCACCGACCCTTTTACCGAGTTAACGCTTGCGTTAAGTAAAACTACTCTGGCGAAAATGAGTAAACACCGGGAAATTTGCCGGTGTGTTGACTACGTCATCCCTAAAGCCAACCGGATAACTTTATGGAAGTTCAATCCGGAAAAAACGGCAATCACCTGTCTGGTCCTGTATGAGAATCAGGTGTTTCATGTACCTGATAACCTGGTCCTCAGGCAGGACGACTTTCCTGTGTACTTTGATGCTGTGCTGAAAAACGATGTGGTGGTGGCTTCTGACGCCCGCAGCAATCCGGATACATTGTGTTTTACCGAAGGTTACTTCAAGCCTAACAATATTCACTCCCTGCTCGATTATGTATTTCACGACGATCTGAGCCCGCTTGGCGTTATTTGCTGTGAGGCTACCGGCAGCGCGGTGACCTGGTCACAGCAGGATATTGCCGCCCTTAAGCGTGTTGCACAAACCACCTCAATGTTCTTTACCTGGTAGGTGATTTTTACGTTCAGGCCTATGAGTCTGAAGGCGCTAAGCAATAATAATCCCGTCGTCCCTGAAGCCCGAAGGGCTATCAGGGATTTCCTTGCAACATGACTACCTTTAATACTCTTTTACCTCAGCCAAGCTGTTAACGAGATCCCCGCTTTCGCGGGGGTGAAGGCAGACCGTTATGCCGGTGGCATGACGCAGCTGACTGAACGACGCACATGGATGTGCGGCTGGACGATGCTTCATGGATGAATACCACTAGTTGGAAGTTGTATTTACCTCAGCCAAGCTGTTAACTAGATCCCCGCTTTCGCGGGACGACGCAATATCACCCGTCATCCCTGAAGCCCGAAGGACTATCAGGGATCTCCTTGGAACATGACGACCTTTAATACTCTTTTGCATCAGCCAGCCTGTTAACGAGATCCCCGCTTTCGCGGGGGTGAAGGCAGACCGTTATGCCGGTGGCATGACGCAGCTGACTGAACGACGCACATGGATGTGCGGCTGGACGATGCTTCATGGATGAATACCACTAGCTGGAAGTTGTATTTACCTCAGCCAAGCTGTTAACGAGATCCCGGCTTTCGCGGGACGACGGAATATGGCCCGTGTACACGGGAACGACGGTTTTCACGGGAATGTCGGGAAGTGACAGATGACGGCGTGCTGCTGATGAGGGAATAAAAAATGCCCGCACGAGGCGGGCATGACATCTAATAACGGGAGAACAGGTTATTAGTCAAACATGTACTTCAAAGACAATACCGTGGTACGGCCGTTCAGTGGACGGGCACGGATGTAATCACCTACCGCTGCACTACCCTCTTCAGATTCTGTAATAACAAACTCATCAAAGGCGTTGTTCATGTTCAAAGAGACCGAGAACTGATCGTTCACCCAGTAAGTCGCGAACAGATTGACCAGTGTGTAAGCGTCTTGTTTCAGGTCATTGTTGTCCTGCACGTAGTATTCGCTTGAACCCTGGAATGATGCACCGGCAGACCAGTTATCTGTTACATACTCAGGCGTAATGGTCCAGATAAAGTCAGCCTGACGACGTGGTGTATTGCCTTCCAGCGCCGGGTTATTTACATCTTTGCTGATTTCCGCATCTGTCCAGGTCACGTTACCGTTCAGCACGAAGTTTTCAGTGGCATTCCAGCGACCTTCCAGCTCCAGACCGGTTGCTTCGTATTCACGCATGAATGTCAGACCGCTGGTCACTTCTGCCTGGGTATCTTCGGTCACGGTGTCAAACAGTGTGGCGTTTAACATCAGGTCACGGGTACCGTACTTGTAACCCACTTCAAACTGCTTGGTTGTATCAAAACCTGATGTGGTGCTGGTCAGACTTCCATCTGCATTCAGTGTACCGCCGATTTGCAGTAAACGGTCAGCAATAGCACGGCCACCTTTTGAGTAACGGGCAAAGAACGTCTGACTTTCTGACAACAGGTATGAACCACCCAAAGAGTAAGACGTGTTATGCGCTGTGTAGTCTACGATTTGTGACGCAGCACCAGCACGGTTCAGGTTGATAACACCACCGCTGATAAAGCCGCTATTGGTCGCCGACGCATCTTCAATTTGTCCGATTACACCATCACCATTCAGGTCAAAATCCACATTACCGCCACAGCATGAGCTGATTAGCTCGCCTGAAGCTTCTACAGTGTCGTAGCGCACTGACGCGTCAACCAGAATGTTGTCGCTCAGTTCAAAACCAATGTTGGCATAAGGCGCTTTGGTCACATAGTTCAGGTCCCATTCCCATGACAGGAAGCTAGGCGACAGCAAACCATCAGAAACCAGCTCAGTGCCATCCCCATCGGTAATGGTCAGCAGTTGCGAGTTGTCACCATCCAGGGTCTGGATGAATGTCTGCCAGCTAGACCAGCTGGTAGCAATATCCTGATTGGAGTAGTAGTAACCTACCGTTACATCTACGCCGTTATCGAATTCTTTACGCAGGCTGAAGTCATTTATCATATTACCCAGATCATTGATACGGGTATCAAACTGCAGGTTGGTAAATGCCTGACCAGCGTACACATCGCCTGCGCCCGGGCCATTGGCCAGAACTACAGAGGTGCTGGAACAGTTCAGAGCATTGCCGTCGCCGTCAGTGGCACCGTCACATAGCGCAGTGGCAAAGTTAGACACATCGCCCGGACCGGCAGGGAAACCATCAGTAAACGGGGCAATAAAGCCACCGGAGATATCAGAGATACGGAATTTATTTAACAGAAACAGAGAATCTGCTACTTCCAGGTCTACTTCAACACCAAACGAGCTCACTTTTGACTCGATACCATCACGTACATCACGATTTTCGGGGTTACCGTAGCTGTCAAACGTAGAGATATTGGTGTTGTAAGCTGAATTCAGTGCCTGTGAGCTGGCATCATAGCCAGGAACCGGACCATATTCACCGTCGCCTTCCACCAGTACTGGTGATGGCAGGTAAGTCGATACCTTGTCATCCAGGTTTTTATAGAATAAGCGGATGTGACCATTGTCCAGCATTTTTGTAATGTTGAATTTAACCTGGCCACCTTGATCCCCATTATAACCAGTATCACGAGTGCCTTCACCGCCGCGGGCGAAACCAGCAATGTGGTAATACAGATCGTCACTGATTTCACCGCCATAACGGAAATCAAGACGGAACTCGTCATAGTCCACACCAAAAGATGTACCGATAGCACCGCCGCCGATTTCACCGGTGTTGCTGATCATGTTGATAACACCGCCTGGCGAGTTACTGGCAAAGGTAGAGGCTGAACCACCACGAATCGCTTCTACATTCGCTACAGACCAGTCATAACGCATGAAGTTATCTGCGTTACCAAAGTTAATATCACCGTACTCAAGTACTGGCAGACCGTCTTCATGCACCTGCAGGAACTTAGAACCGCCGGTGGCCAGAGGGATACCACGAATGGTGATGTTTGCGTTACCGCCACCACCTGATGACTCTGCGCGGATACCCGGAATGGCGCGAAACACTTCAGCGGTTGAACGCGGCGCAAACTTAACGATGTCGTCTTCATCAAACGAACTTACCGATACACTGGCTTCCTGCATGGTTGCGCCACCTGGCGTTGCAGTAACCACGATCTGCTCGTATTTTTCTTTATCCTGTTTTGACTGTTCAGCTTCGTTGGCTGCTTCCTGAGCGAATACCGGGCTGGCCAGAACAGCTCCAACCGCCAAAGCTAGTGCACTAAATGAATGAGGCTTTTTCATGTGATCTCCGTAAAGAGCTTTTTATGTGTTTAGCTGTAAAGTTGGGAGAGTGTCTGCTCGCCCTGTCATTAACTTCGGTCTCAGCAGCCGAAGAACTTAATCGTTTAAGAATGTATATCAGAAAGTTTACGTTGTAAACATTATGTGAAGCATAAATGTTAACTTTTTTGTTAATTTAAACTAAAGAACAATGGTTACAGCAAGATAGGTTCGACAAATAATTTACAAAAACAATCTTTTTACGTTAATGAGAGAAGAACAGCACTTAAACCATTTAGTTTAAGCCGGTTAGAAAGGGCAATAGAGGATATGCAGATGCGCAATCGACAGCATCATATCAGGCACAAAAAAGCCAGCGTCGAAAGGCTGGCTTACGGATACAAATAAGGTTGGATTAAATGGTTTGCCCTACCAGTAATTCAAACGGCATAGTGATCGACTCAGACTGCTTGTCCAGCAACATGTTAGCTGCCAACGCGCCTTTTTCAATACTTGACTGGCAGATAGTGGTTAAATTAGGTCGGGTACGCAGTGCTTCATCAATGCCATCAAAGCCAGTAATTTTAAGCTCCTGTGGCACCTTAATTCCTTTAGCCAGCGCGCACTGTAGTAACTCCAGAGCAATAATATCACTCATACACAACACCGTATCGGGCCGGTTATCGCTGCATAAAACCTCCTGCGCAGCCTGTCTGGCGTAGGTTCCTTCACTTTCCGGAATATGCCAGATCAGCGTGTTGTCTATCTCCACACCCGCATCACTCATGGCACGCTTATACCCATCCAGGCGGCGATGGGAGATAGAGCTGTCAGCATCGATCAGCGGTGTATCGTAAATACGGCAGGTGGCTGGCGAGGCAATGAGTTTCAATCCCAGAATCGCTACCCGCTCCTGTGGTTTAATCGCTTGTCGGGCCACATCATAGGCGGCCTGTTCGTTATCGATGTTAATTGCCGGCTGACCGGGCAGATTAAAATCAACCGTGACCACGGGTTTTACGGTTTTTGTTAACTCACTGGCCAGCTTGCTGTTTTCCGGCGAACCATAACAAATAAAGCCATCGACAAAATCAGCCACCTCGCGAATAGAGTCGGCGTTACCGCTGTAAAGCAGCAAATGTTTCCCCTTTTCGTGCAGTACCCGGGACACTCCCTTAACAAAAGTACTGGCCACCGGATCGCTGACCATATACTCAATATTGTCTGCCAGTACCACAGCAACAATGCCCGACTCACCTTTACGCAAGATTTGCGCAGCCCGGTTCGGTCCGTGATACCCCAGCTTTTCACAGGCCGCCAGAATGTCCTGTCGGCGCGCCGCCGATAGCTGGTCTGGACGGTTAAATGCATTTGAAATCGTTGCAGTAGACACATCCAGCTGCTGGGCAACATCTTTTAAAGTGAGCTTATTTTTTTTATTCATGAGTGCTTTGACTTATCACGACATCCTGATTCGATTGCTGGATTTGCACAGCGGCACGGTAGCAAGCTATGTAAATTTTTAACACATATTTATCTTAATCGTTTAACAACCGTAAATGTAGTTGAAAGGGAAGGTATTTAACAGTCTTTTCGCGGTCTTCTTAAAAATTTAAATCGAAAGTATGATAATTTGAATGTTAAGTCGATAAACGAAAACAGGCCGCACCTTACATGCGGCCTGTTTTTCAGAACCCTTTATAGTGAGTTATCGGGTACCGAAAATACGGTCACCGGCATCGCCCAGCCCCGGCAGGATGTAGCCATCTTTATTCAGTTTATCGTCTACCGACGCTGTAAAAATATCTACATCCGGGTGCAGATCCGTCACCGCCTTGATCCCTTCAGGGGCCGCCACCAGAAACAGTCCCATAATTTTGGTACAGCCTTTTTGTTTCAGCAGATCGATGGTCGCGATTAGCGTGCCGCCTGTTGCCAGCATAGGGTCTACAATCAATGCGGTACGCTCATCAATATGATTAACCACTTTGTCAAAGTACGCCACCGGCTCCAGAGTTTCCTCGTCACGGTACAGTCCAACTACACTGATTTTGGCATTCGGGATTAATTCCATCACGCCGTCTAACATACCCAGACCCGCCCGCAGAATGGGCACAACGGTAATCTTTTTACCTTTAATTTGCTCAACTTCAATCGAATCGCCAGACCAGCATTCAATGGTTGCCGGCTCGGTCACCAGGTCGCGGGTCGCTTCGTAAGTCAGCAGGTTACCCACTTCACTGGCCAGTTCACGAAAGTTCTTACTGCTTAAGCCAGCCTCACGCATCAGGCCGATTTTGTGCTGAATAAGAGGGTGTTTTATTTCATGTACCGCCATGGCATTCTCCGCAATCTGTCGTTGAATAGTTTTTAAGCGCCCGTTTCTTAGGTAAGTGACAGGCAAACAGCCCTATTATCCTGATTTATCGCCAGAGATCGAATATTCCGCCTGAATTATTGGCCGGTTTAGCTAAATAAAGCTATGCCGAGGTCTTTTCTATCGACCCGGTAGACTGCCAGTGCTTTGGATTATCACCTGAACTGTTGGCAGCGGTACGCAATGCTGGCTTTTCTATGATGTAAATCAAATCGTTGTAATGCCAGGCCAGCTTGCCAAATGAAAACAGATTCATTAGCTGAACAAACACCCTGATGGCATGATCGCGCAGTGATTTCTTTCGCAGATAGTTATTTTTGCCGTACGTCGCCCGTACTTTAAGTCCCTGACGGGCGCAATATGCAGAGATATTGGAACGGGCCAGCGCTTTGTCATACACCGTGGGATATGGCAAATAACCGGGTTTGCCGGCATTTTTGTTACCCTTTATCCAGCGGTAATACAGTACGTGAGTCCAGTGTGGTGTGTTGCGGGCTACAAACCCGTAAACAGAATCCCGATCAGGAACTTTGATAATAATCACACCGCCAGGTTTAAGCCAGCGATAAAAATTTTCCAGTACTTTGTTTACGTTATCCACATGTTCAAGCACATAGGCGGTGTAAATAACGTCATACTGGTCGTTGGGCAGTTCAGCGGTGCGCAGGTCACCTATCAGCACGTCATCCAGATCATTGTATTTTTGCTGCCGAAGAGCCACGGCATCAGCATCGATATCAATGCCAGACAGCGTATAGTCAATGCCGGTTAAAGAAAGTTGCCACTTGTTGCCACAGCCTGCTTCAAGGATCTGAAGGGATTCACCCTGTTTTGCTTTAGATTTGATACATGTTTCCAGGATCGCTTTTTCCTGAGACGTATCGGTAACGATTTCAACGGTCACCTGAGGTCCTTGATATTAAAGTAATTGTACAAATTATGGTGGGAGAATACAGGTTTCGCACCGTCTCTATGTACGAAACCTTAGCATGTACAGTTTAAAAATTAACCTTATTTGCGGGTTTTCTTACTTACTGTAATCGACCGCGATTTTACCAAAATGCTGGCCAGATTCTTCGTATCTGAACGCATCTGCTAATTCGTCCAGCGCAAATGACTTATCAATAACAGGGCTGAATGCCATGTTTTCCAGTGCCCGTACAAAGTCCTGCTGTTCTTTGTGACTCCCCACGATGACGCCGGTGAGCTTGATTTGCTTGCGCATCAACATGGCGGTGGGAATTTCACCACCAATACCAGTCAGTACACCAATCAGCACAATACTGCCGCCAACCCGGGCTGCTTTAATCGATTGTCCCAGTGTGGCCGGGCCGCCAACCTCAACAATATGATCAACGCCACCACCGCTCCATTGTGCGACCGTTTTTCCCCACTGTTCATCGGTTTTATAGTTCACCGTGAAATCGGCGCCCATGGCGCGGGCTTTTTCCAGCTTTTCGTCACTAGAGGAAGTGATGGCAACAGTAGCTCCCATGGCTTTGGCGATCTGCAGAGCATAAACCGATACGCCACCGGTACCCAACAGCAGCACGGTGTCACCGGCTTTAAGCTGGCCTTCCACCACCAGTGCCCGCCAGGCAGTCATGCCGGCCGTGGTAATAGTGGCAGATTCAATATGGCTCCAGCCTTGGGGGGCACGGGTGAAGTAACTGGCCGGTAGCGTGACATACTCTCTGGCATAACCATCAATGCCGTCGCCCGGCGTGCGGGAAAAATCCCCGACCGTGGGCCCGCCGGTCTGCCAGTCAGGAAAAAACACAGACACCACATTATCTCCCGGTGCAAATGCAGTCACCCCCTCCCCCACGGCTTTGACTACACCGGCACCGTCAGACATCAGAATACGTCCGGGGCTGGACTTCATAACACCGCTGGCGACCCCATAATCATGATAGTTAAGCGAGGAAGCCATCACCTGTACCATGATTTCGCCCGCCTGGGGTTCAGGCGGAGGAGCTACATCGGTAACCTTAATGCCATTCAGACCTTGTTCCGGAGAAGCTATTTCAACTTGTTTCATATTGCGCCTCGTCAGCTTTGCTGGTGAATTTATTGGTTGTTGCTGTTACTACAGTCACAAGACCAATTACGTTTACCCTTTTTCAGACACTGGTCGCTTATGCCAGACAACTGAGCAGTGAAACTTTGCCAGTTCCCCTGCAAAGTTTGTATGGTAGTGAGTTAATCATGCCAATTAACGAGGTATACCATGTCTAAACGGTTTATTTGTGCAGCGCTGATGTCTGCCCTGACCGCTTTTCCTGCTCTGGCCAGCCTGACTGAAAAAGAACAGCAGGCGGTCGATCATATTGCCAGCACCCAGGGCGATGCGGTGGCTCTGCTCAAAAGCCTGGTCAATGAAAATAGCGGTACCATGAATTTTGACGGCATCAGAAAAAATGCTCATATGATGATCCCTGAGTTTACTGCGCTGGGCTTTGATGCCAGATTTATCTCTGGAGAAAAATTTGGCCGTGCCGGTCATCTGGTGGCCACCAATGAAGGCGGTAAAGGGCCCAATATCCTGTTAATTGGTCATCTGGATACTGTGTTTGCCAAAGACAGTCCTTTTCAGTCCTTTAAAATGCTGGATAACGGTTTGGCTACCGGTCCTGGCATTTCAGATATGAAAGGCGGCAATGTCATTATTTTGCAAGCACTGAAAGGTCTGAAGGCGGCCGGTGAGCTTGATGATATGAATATCCGGGTCGTCATGACCGGCGATGAGGAGTCCAGTGGCCGCCCCCTGAACTTGTCTAAAGCCGCGCTGACAGAAGCAGCCGAATGGGCCGATGTGGCGTTGGGTTTTGAAGATGGTGACGGCGACCCAGCTACCGCCAACACTGCCCGCCGCGGGGCCATGGGCTGGGAGCTAACCGTAACCGGCGTACCGGCTCATTCTTCACAGGTGTTCCAGCCAGATATTGGCGCAGGGGCGATTTATGAATCAGCCCGTATTCTGCACGCCTTCTATACCAACCTTCGCGGTGAAAAACTGCTGACGTTTAACCCGGGCAAAATCGTCGGCGGTACTGAGGTTAGCATGGACGAAAAAGCCAGCCGGGGTACAGCATTTGGTAAAGACAACGTGGTGGCAGAAACCACCCGGGTCACCGGCGATATCCGTACGATATCGGTGGAGCAGTTAAATCAGACCAAAGCCACTATGCGTGAAATCGTGGCCGACAATCTGCCGCAAACCAGCGCAAAAATAATTTTTGATGATGGTTATCCACCGATGGCCCCCACCCAGGGTAATGCGCAGCTACTGAGTATGTACTCTGCTATCAGTGAAGCATTAGGTCAGGGCAAGGTTGCTGCGGTAGACCCCCGTAATGCCGGTGCTGCCGATATTTCCTTTACCGCCACAAATGTAGATATGGCGCTGGATGGACTGGGCATGAAAGGCACGGGCGGCCATACTGTGAAAGAAACGGGCGATATCCCCTCGCTGACCAGTCAGGCGCAGCGTGCGGCCCTGTTGATGTACCGCCTTAAGACTGCAAATTAACCGTTTTTTCCGGTCAGCGGCAGCACATTGCTGCCGCCACCTGTTAACATGTCGTTTACCGTGGGGCCGGTGCCTTGCGCAAAATAACCATAACAAAACGACATGAACGAGGTTTTATGAACTGGAAAGGATATCTGTGTGCCGGGCTGCTCGGCGCATCAACTCTATCTGCACTGCCGGTTTTTGCCGCTGACACGGCTCCTTCTTACACCCGACAGGCCCAGGTGGATACGCACACCATCACCCAACACAAAACCACTATTCGGGGACACCGTTTAAACTACACTGCTATTGCTGGTATGCAGCCGGTCTGGAATGACCAGGGCGACCCCATTGCGACCTTACAATACACCTATTATAAAAAAGATGATGTGAAAGCACCGGAAAAGCGGCCTTTGCTTATCAGCTTTAACGGTGGCCCTGGCTCTGCCTCAGTATGGATGCACATTGCCTACACAGGTCCGGTGGTACTGAATGTTGATGAAGAAGGCTATCCGCTGCAGCCTTATGGCGTTAAAAGTAACCCTGAGTCGGTACTGGATGTGGCCGATGTTGTGTATGTAAACCCGGTTAACACAGGTTTTAGCCGCGTATTGCCCGATGCAGAAGGCAAAATGCCGTCCAAAGAAGAACAGCAAAAACTGTTTTTTGGTGTGAATGCCGATGTGGAATATCTGGCCGAATGGATAAATACCTTTGTCACCCGTCAGGAACGCTGGCGCTCACCCAAATACCTGATTGGTGAAAGTTATGGTACTACCCGGGTGTCTGGCCTGGCCCGTGCCCTGCAAAGCCAGCAGTGGATGTATTTAAACGGTGTAATCCTGGTGTCGCCTACTGAGCTGGGCATTAAGCGTGAAGGCATTGTTGAGGCGGCCAATCGCCTGCCCTACTTTGCCGCAACCGCCTGGCACCACAAAAAACTCAAACCTGAATATCAGAACATGGCACTGGAAGATTTTCTGCCTCAGGTGGAAACCTTTACGATGGAGCAACTGCTGCCGGCGCTTAGTCAGGGCGGATTTTTAGCCAGCCAGAAAAAACAGGCGATTGCCCGTCAGATGGCGGCGTATTCGGGGTTATCTGAAAAAGCTATTTTGCGTACCAATCTGGACGTCAGCCCGCGCTTTTTCTGGAAAGAACTGTTACGAGAAGAAGGTAAAACCATTGGCCGGCTGGATAGCCGCTATCTGGGTCTGGATAAACAGGACACCGGTGACAAGCCGGATTACAACGCCGAACTGTCGTCCTGGTTGCACGCCTTTACTCCGGCCATGAATGATTATCTGGTCAATCAGCTGAACATAAAAACTGACCTGAAATATAATATGTTTGGCAATGTGTACCCATGGGACCGTTCAGATGATGAAACTGGTGAAAACCTTCGTCAGGCCATGGCTGAAAACCCGTATCTGAATGTGATGGTACAGTCTGGCTATTATGATGGTGCCACCAACTACTTTGACGCGAAATATACACTATGGCAATTAGATCCCAGCGGTAAAATGAAGCAGCGCCTGAGCTTTAAAGGCTATCGCAGTGGACACATGATGTATCTGCGCAAGGCCGACCTGAAAACCGCTAATCAGGATATCCGCGAGTTTATTCAGGCCAGTCTGCCGGATGAACATACACCGGCAAAATATGCCCGCTAAATAGTGCTTGTCACCCCATAACAAGTACCAATAAAAAAACGCCCTGGCAGATACTGGCAGGGCGTTTTTATTATAAGACGGCGATTATTCAGGCAGCGTGATATTCAACTCAAGTACTGAACAATCATCACTGTCTTCCACCTGCACAGAGACCTGATCATCAGCAATCTGTACATATTTTCTGATCACTTCCAGAATTTCCTTTTGCATCATTGGCAGGTAATCCGGCTCTGATCGTTTACGGCGCTCATGCGCCACAATAATTTGCAGGCGCTCTTTTGCTACGGATGCTGAAGAAGTGGGCTTGCCCTTTTTCAGCAGGTAATCAAATATGCCCATTATTTCCCTCCGAGCAGTCTCTTGAAGAAGCCTTTCTTCTCCGCTTCTAAAAAGCGATGGTCAACCTTTTCACCCAGTAGTCGACGCACAGCATCTGTGTATGCCTGCCCTGCATTTGACTCCTGATCCAGAATAACAGGCGCACCCTGGTTAGAGGCTTTCAGTACCGCTTCTGATTCAGGTATAACACCAAGCAAAGGCACTGCCAGAATTTCTTCCACATCAGCCACACTCAGCATTTCGGCAGTTGCCACACGCTGCGGGTTATAGCGGGTGATCAGCAAGTGTTCTTTTACACTTTTGCCCTGCTCAGCGCGCATAGACTTGCTTTGCAGAATGCCTAAAATACGATCTGAGTCGCGAACTGAAGACACTTCCGGGTTGGTTACCACTATAGCTTCATCAGCAAAATACAATGCCATCTGTGCGCCCTGCTCAATACCGGCAGGCGAGTCACAAATGATATATTCAAAATCTTTACTCAGGTCATTAAGCACCTGCTGCACACCTTCCATCGTCAGCGCGTCTTTATCACGGGTTTGCGATGCCGGCAGAATAGACAGACCGTCGGTGCGTTTATCTTTGATCAGCGCCTGATTCAGCGTTGCTTCTTTATTAATTACATTGACAAAGTCATATACCACGCGCCGCTCGCAACCCATGATTAAATCCAGGTTACGCAAGCCCACATCGAAGTCTACCACTACCGTTTTGTGTCCCTGCATTGCCAGCCCGGTGCCTATGGCTGCACTGGAAGTAGTTTTACCTACGCCCCCCTTTCCTGAGGTTACAACGATGATTTTTGCCATTTACCTTTCCTCGACGAAAACATTACCAGTTAGCCAAGGGCTGTGACCAGTAACGCGTCTTCCTCCAAATAAGCCTGTGCTGGTTTTTTCCAACACTGTGATTGTATTGTTTCCTGCATAACAAAGCGCCCGGCAATGGACAGCAATTCTGCTTCCATTTGCTGACAAAATATACGCGCCTGGGTATTCCCCTGCACCCCTGCAAGCGCCCTGCCACGCATGGTGCCATAAATATGAATATTACCGTCAGCCAGTACTTCAGCCCCTTCACTCACCGGGGCAATAATGACCAGATCTGCACCTTGGGCATACACCTGCTGTCCTGAGCGTACCGGCCGGTCAATAAATTTGGTTGCCTGAACCGCTGCCGGCGGAGCGCTGGGTGCCTGCCTGGCATCGGCTGTGTCGTTTAACGCGGTTTCTGTGGCTTTACTCTGACTGATATCAGATAAACCCAAGTCATTGATCGTGCTTTTTAATGTTCCGACTTCGCCTCTGACCGCCATGGGCTGCAGCTGATGCTGACGGCACAAGGTAACCAACAATTCAAATTCGGTGTCGGTTAGCGGCACACTTAACTGAATAATGAGCGAGGAGCGGGTAAAAAATTGCGGTGCACTGGCTACTTTTGCCGCCAGTTGCTGATCAAATTCGTCAGGGTCAAAATAAAGTACATCCAGTACAATACTTGTCAGCGTTGTACCTTTCATCCGAAAGCATTGCTCTGCCATTCGTCATTCCTGAAAGCAGCTGGCAGCCTACACCGCCAAACATGATTAATTGATAGCCTATATTAACGCAACTCTATCAAATTCCTGCCTTTGGGCAATAGCCTGATCCAATTAGACCCTACAACTGCTCAATAAACAAGCGCCCATGTGTGTATCAGGCGATTTTAGTGTTCCTGTTGATAGGGCGACTGTTTTTTTTCATCTTCCTGACGCAGATCTTCAGGTGTATTGTCAGCCACAAAAGCGCCGCGCTTGCCCATGGGTTTGTCGCCGCCCACGGTACTGTCGGCTGATGTTTGCAGCTCAATCGCCGAATTTACCTCTGCACCAATCAAAATGATATAGGCACTGAGGTACAGCCACATCAGCAGGACAATGATACCGCCTACCGAACCATAAGTTTTATTGTAACTGGCAAATTCGCTTAAATAGATGGAAAACCCGTAGGATGCGGCAATCCATAACAAGGTGGCAAACATCGACCCGGGCGTCACCCAACGCCACTGCGCTGACTTGCGGTTAGGCGCATACCGGTATAGGGCGGACAAGCTGACATTAAACAGTAACAGCATTACCGGCAGACTCATCCAGCTGGCCTGTTTGGCAGAAATCAAATCGTTAGTGGCCCAGCTGACTGCTTTGGGCAGAATCGTGATGCAGATAAGCGCGATAATCACCGTCAGAATAATGCTGATGGTGCAGGTAATACGGGCAAACATGCCTTTAAAAAAGCTTCTTCCATGCGCTTCACTATAAGTAATGTTGCAGGCAGTGATTAGTGCATTAGCGCCCTTACTACTGCTCCATAACGACAGCAGCACTGAAAACAAAAAACCCCAGCCCAGAGTAGAGCTGGACTTTTCAGTCAGATTAGTTAGCTGCTCTTCAATAATATACCGGCTTTCCGCCGGCACCACATTAATTAACAGGGCCATATGCTCCTGCAGCTCCTGTGGCGAAACCAGTAACCCGTACATAGAGATAATGGCGCCCAATAACGGAAAAATGGCCAGCAAACAATAAAACGCCACCCCGGCCGCAATCAGGGGCAAATTATGCTCCTGCAACTTGCTAAATACTCGTTTTGTTACCTGCCACCAGCTTGATGGCGAGAGTTGCAGCACTGAGGCTGCATTGTCGCTGCGTTTTCCACTCATTGTTTTTATCTGTCACTGCTGATGCAGCCTGTACATTTCTGGTTATATGCATACTCCGCTTACTGCACTCAGGTTTACCTAACTGCTTATTTTAATAGTTTTTTATGAGCGCTGAGTGGTATAAGCGGTTAACGCTTCGATGGCATCCCGGTGAGCTTGCAGCACCGCCTCCAATAATCCGGCAAATGACTCAACCTGCTTCTCTCTGGCGCCCTGCTCCATCTTAACCAGCTTGTCGTACAGGACCTGCAAGCCAATATCCCCTGACTGCCCTTTTAATGCATGACTGGCTAGCCGTGCCTGCTCGGCATCCTTTTTATCGCAGGCCAGTCGCAGGCTATTCATTTTAGCCGGTGAGTTCTCGACAAACATAGTGGCCAGTTTTTTCAATAAAGCATCGTTATTCATCAGGCGCCTAAGTGCGCCCTCGCAGTCAAAAATCGGTGACTGTACCGATGAAGTGTCGGCGTCTTCGGTTAATCTGGCAATATCTCCCGGCCCGGCAAATTGATCAGTGCTGACAGACCTGCCGGCAACAGTCCAGTGCGCCAGCTTGCTGGCCAGAATGTTACCGTCAATAGGCTTGGTAATATAATCGTTCATACCTGCATGCAGGCATTTTTCCCGTTCGCCACGCATGGCGTTGGCAGTCATCGCAATAATCGGAACATCCGCCAGCTTCTGCCCTGCTTTACCATCACGAATACGCCGGGTGGCTTCATAGCCATCCATATTGGGCATATTACAGTCCATTAGCACAGCGGCCACAGGCTTACGTTCATCGGCCATTGTACTCAGCAGCTCAATGGCTTTGATACCATCGGTCGCTCTGGCAATTTGCTGTGCATAGGGCGCTAAAAAGCTGGCAGCCACTTCCAGATTAATATCGTTATCATCCACCAGCACAATGTACCTGTCATCAAGCTGCAATTGTAAGTCTGTTTCGCTGGTGACTGGCTGGTCGGTAATTCGCCGGGTAGCATTGATCCCATCACCAGTCTCTTTGCGCTCATCGAACAGTCGGCTAAGCAGCTCAGAGCGCAATACCGGTTGATTAATACACATTACATCAGACAGTTCGTGTGCCAGAACCGGTTTACCAGGATGCCTGAACAGTACTATTTGTGGCACTGAATCTGCTTCATAAGGCCAGTGCAGAATCAACTCACGAAAATCCATGGAGTGCGCATCAATTAAAATAATGTGTGGCGCACTATCCGCGTCCCAGTCGATGTCGGCCGGCGATTCTTCACCGTACAGCGTCGCGCCAAGGCGCGACAGCAGATTATCGACAACCTGTTGTTCGGCCTGGTCGCTGATAAAGCGGGCCACTGTTTTACCCTGCAGGCGTTTGACTGACTCTGGAGAGTCAGACTGCCATTGTCCGCTGGTCACATAAAATGTAACGGCCGTTCCCTTGCCATGGTCTGATGACAGGCTGATATCTCCGTTCATCAGTTGGCACAGCTGTTTACAAATAGCCAGCCCAAGCCCGGTGCCGCCATATTTGGCCGCAATGGATTTATCAGCCTGACTGAACGAAGCAAACAGTTTGTCCTGGTTATCCTCGGCGATACCTACTCCGGTATCGGCCACGGTGACTTCCAGGCGCATCTGAGCGGGTTCGTCCAGCATGCTGCGGATGCTCACCAGAATATGACCATCATTAGTGAATTTAATCGCATTACTGAGCAGGTTATTAATGACCTGCGTTAAGCGGTGTGGATCACTGGTAAACGATACGACAGACAGAGCTGAGGTATCCAGATACATTCCCAATCCTTTTTCCTGTGCCCTGACGGCCTGCGAACTGACCAGACTTTCGATAAGCTTCAGCGGGCTGAATGGTTTGTCTTCAATCTCCAGCTTGCCAGCTTCTATTTTAGACATATCCAGAATGTCGTTAATCAGCACATTCAAATTTGTGGCGCTGGTTTCGGCCATCGACAGAAAGCGCAAGGACTCTGGTTCATGCAGACGCCGTCCAAGCATACTTAACGAGCCGATAATGCCGTTTAACGGCGTACGCATTTCATGGCTGATGTTGGAGATAAACTTACTTTTAATATCGCTGGAACGCAGTGCGTCCTGATGCGCAGCTTCCAGTTGCATGGTTCTTTCGGCAATCTTTTCTTCCAGCTGGTTGTTGACCTGCATGATTTGCTGGCGGGCCTCCTGCTGCGCGGTAATATCAGAAAAAACCAAGGCATAGCGGCTGGCACGCCGGGTCGCCATTATCAGGTGAGTTGAACAACTGAAGACCTTCCGGGTGGCATTACGGCTCGTCCAGTTCACCACAATATCATCGTTAAGCTCATTGCTTTCAAACTGAATTAACTGTTCAACCTGCTCTGGAGCCAACCGGTGTGCCAGCACCTTATTAAACGGCTGCCCTTTCACCTTGAACTCGGGCAATTCACACTGTTCAATAAATTCCCGGTTGCAACTGGCAATATTGCCATCCGGATCAACAAACACGATGCCATCGGTAGATACATCAAACAGCGCCTGGGCCTCAGCGCGGGTTTCAGCCAATGCCGCTTTGCGCTGTGTAGTGCGCATCATATTCAAAATTACCGAGCCCATCAGCACAATAACAATGCCCAGTACACTATAAAACAGTGCTTTTTCTTCAGTGGCCATACTGTCCAGCATAGCTTTATTGCTCAACAGCGTTACATTCAGGCTTAATTGCCGGCCTTCCATGCCCTGGCGAATAAGGCGGCTGGATGACAGATAATTTATCTGGTTGTCCTTTGAGGTCAGAAGCTGTAAACCACGTTCAACAGGCCGCCGGTCTGGGTAGAGCGTTTCGAAGGCCAACCCGAACGGCGTCACGCCGGAATACGAATATTCACTCTGGCTGTGATAAATAATGATGTTATTGCTATCTGAAATAATGACTTCGTCATAATCGTTGACCAGCTGATGCAGGGAGTTGAGCAAAGGTCCGATATTGATGGATACATACAGAAAACCGTATAGCCTGCCATCATCATGAAAAATTGGCTTTGCCAAATTCAGCCTGGGCTCAACCGGATACACAATTTGCCCGCGACGGGTGGCAGGAACAATCTGGCTGATATAGTTATCGCCTTCACTGAGCGCTTCAAGTGATGAAAACTCCGGTGATGGCGTGAAGTCTTTCAGCTGACGGGATTTAGCCATCTGAACAAGACCGGGGCTACGTTCTGCCCGCAGCAGTTCCTGCCCACTGGCCAGCACGATAGATAGTGACTGTACATCCGGTGAATTTTGCAAAAACGCGGTAAATATAGTGGATAAGCGCGACTGCCATTGTTGATAGGTTGTCTCATCCTGTGCATCCAGCCCGTTATTAGCCGAGGCTCTGGCAAGACCCGATATGGGCGGTGTGGCGTACAAAAACAGCATATCCTGCTGGTAAATGCCGATACGCTCCTGGACCTTATTGCTCACTTCTTCCAAATTAATCGCGTGTTCTTTTTCCACGAACTCATAGGTTCTGTCAGCAAGAATACGCTCGTTAACCAACACAACTGCAGCGAACAGCCCTGTCAGAGCAATCATCATTATTATGAGTCGGAACAAAGCAGACCCTGAAAACCGGTTAATATGTGACATTCCTTTTTTTCATCATGAGTGAAGCCCGCCTGGCAACTTTACCAACCGACAATTAAAAGGTCGAAAAACAGGCAATTACATTCAGTGTTACGCCAAATCGCGCAAAAATCCAGCCGACTTTCGATTAAGGTTGTGCTGTAGATTGTTCTGTTATCATTGCCCGCACCTTTGTTATCACATAGCGCTGACTGACACAGCAAAACGCGCTCTGTTGACTATACTTACAGCGTTTTTCTCAGTTACGGCTCAAAAAATAATTCAAAAGTTGTAATTTTGAACTAAAGTGTAATTTTACATTACCCATTTGTGTTACACAGTTGATGTTGGAAGATAAAGATGCAGAAGAGGTTTATGCGTCACAGTCAGGGAACGACAACTCCCCAAACCATTTTAATTGTTGATGACCAACAGGAAAATCTGATTTTACTGGAAGCCGGATTACAGGATCTGGCCACCATTATCACCTGTCATGACCCACAGCAGGCGCTGCTGCTGGCGAATCAGCATAAACCCGATATTGCCATTCTCGATGTCGAAATGCCACATATCAATGGCTTTACACTGTGTCAGAAAATCAAAGCAAACCCTGCCACCCAGCATACCTCAGTGATGTTTATCACCTCACACAATGATTTTGAAAATGAGAGTAAAGCCCTGGCGCTTGGCGCAATTGATTTTATCGGCCGGCCGATAAACCTGAATGTGTGCCGGATGCGGGTCAGTAATCACTTACAAATCAAAGCGCAGGAGAGCCTGCTTGCTGATGCCTACAGTGCATTGCAAAAAGAAAAAGAACATTTACATGTCACGCTTAACTCTATCGGAGATGCTGTAATTACCACCGATCAGTATGAACGGGTGACCTTCATCAATCCTGTTGCCCAGCGGTTAACCGGCTGGTCGGCCTCAGAAGCCATTGGGCAGCCCGTGAATGCCGTGCTGCAGCTGTCTGACTCATCGACCAACGCGCCTGTGCCGAACCCGGTGTCACTGTCACTGCGCGAAGACAGGGTCATATCATCAACCTGTAATACCAAGCTTACCAGTCGTAACAGCCGCGAGTACCGGGTAGAAGATACCACCAGCCCGATAAAAAACGCCCTGGGTCAGTGTATTGGCGCCGCCATGGTATTTCAGGACATTACTGAGTCCATCGCCATGGCGACTCAAATGAGTCATCTGGCCAATCATGACCAGTTAACCGGGTTACCCAACCGGCTTTTACTGCACGATCGCCTGTGTCAGGCGATTGCCCGAAATAGCAAAGCCGCAACCAAACTGGCCGTATTGATTGTTGACCTTGATAACTTTAAATACCTGAACGATACCCTGGGCCATCAAGCGGGTGATCAGGTCATATTACTGTTGTCTGAGCGGCTGCATTCACTGTGTGACAGCACCATCACCTTATGCCGTATTGGTGGCGATGAATTTGCTCTGATGCTATCTGACGTGGATGCATCATCCTATATTGACACGATTGCCGGCCAAGTGGCTGAGCTGGTTGCCCGACCCGTTCCGGTTGATGGGCAGGAATACAGTCTGACGGTCAGTGTAGGTATCAGTGTTTTTCCTGATGACGCCACTAATGAAAAAGAGCTGGTTCATCATGCCGATACGGCGATGTACCGGGCCAAATCGGCAGGCCGCAATTGTGTTTGCTACTACTCTGATGAAATTCAAAATGCAATCAACAACCGTTTTCATATCGGTAATGTGCTTAAACGGGCTCTGGAAGAAGACAACCTGGAGGTGTTTTATCAGCCAAAGTTTGACCTGGTTACCGGGGAGCTCAGTGGCGCAGAAGGACTGGTTCGATTACGCAACTGTGATGGCAGCATTATTCCGCCGGATCAGTTTATTGCTCTGGCCGAAGAGTCCGGACTGATTCATCAGTTAGGCGATCAGGTATTACGCAAATGCTGCGCTGCCGCCCGGCGGTGGCAATTGATGGGTAAAGAAATCAAAGTGGCGGTGAATATTGCTGCTCAACAATTTTCCAATTCACGTTTTTATGATTCAGTGATAGATGCCCTGCAAAACACCAGGCTGCCAGCCAGGTTGCTTGAGCTGGAAGTCACCGAATCAGCATTAATGCACGATTTTGAGCAGACCCAGATTGTACTGCAACGACTTAGCCAGTTCGGCATCACCATTGCGCTGGATGATTTTGGCACTGGCTACTCTAGCCTGTCTTATCTGCGCTTCTTTCCGCTGGACGTATTAAAGGTTGATCGTAGCTTCGTCAAAGACATGCACAGCGATAATCAGGCCGAGAACATTGTTTGTGCCATTATTCATCTGGCGCAATCTATGCAGCTGACCCTGGTGGCCGAAGGCATCGAAACCCGTGCGCAACTGGATACCCTGCGCGAGTATCGCTGTGATGAGGGGCAAGGTTATTTCTTCAGCAGACCTCTGCCTGAAAGTGAATTTGAAACCTCCTTTATACAAGCAGCAACGGTGTCACCACCGTTACCCACCTGTCAGGCATTATCTCGCTGAAACGCATTCATTTCTGGAAAGGCCACTTTTTTCAACAGAGCTCTGACATCTTCCAGTTTTACAGGTTTTGTCATAAAACCGTCCATGCCGGCTTTCAGACATGCCCGACGGTTTGCATCCGACGTATCAGCTGTCATGGCAACAATAAATGTTTTACCGGTATTGCGCTGACTTTGCCGGATAGCCAGGGTGGCCTCAATACCGCCCATGACTGGCATTTCACAATCCATAAAAATCAGGTTGTAGGGCTTTTTGTTCTGCTCGCGCTGAACAGACTTGACTGCCTCTAGCCCGTTGACCGCGTAATCGGCATTGATAGATAGTTGTGATAACAATGACTCCATAACCAGCCGGTTAATGTCGTTGTCATCTACAATCAGAATGTTCAGTGCATCAAAACTGGTGTTTTGAGGTGCCACATAGTCTTCGGTGGTCTCTGTCACATCACTTTGTGCCAGGATGAGCGGAATGTTGACATGAACCTGCGTGCCTATTCCCTCGGAGCTTTTTACCCGCAGTTCGGCATTGAACTTATCACATAGCTCTTTGACAATCGCCAGGCCCAGTCCTGAGCCGCCATACTTGGTGGAAATACTGGCACTTCCCTGCTTAAACGGCACAAACAAATTTGCCTGAGTGCGTTCATTCATCCCTATACCAGAATCAATAATACCCACCTGCAAGAAGGCATTATCTGCCTCCTGTTTGATTTTAGCGGTGAGCTTCACCCCGCCCTCAGCGGTGAATTTTATAGCATTGTTTAACAGGTTTGAAAAAACCTGCGTCAGTCGTCCCGGATCACCACTTACAGTGATGCCTTCAGGCAGCGAGACCCGAAAGTCCAGCTCAATATTTTTGTTGTCACACAGAGGATGATACAAAGAATACAGATCATCAAAAATATGCTTGGGAGAAAAGCGAACAGTCTCAAGCTCCAGCTCACCGGCTTCGACTTTTGAGTAGTCCAGTACATCGTTGACCAGCCGCACCAGCAAATCTGCGCTACGTAACGCAATGGCAACCCGACTTTCGATAATATCCGGGTTATTTTCTCCAACCAGGGTTTGCAGCATGCCGGTGATACCGTTTATCGGCGTGCGCAGCTCATGGCTCACCTTGCCAATCATCTGACTTCGGGCAATAAGCAGCCGCTGTGCTTCGTTTTTCTTTTCAATCAGCGCATTGCGGGTATTTACCTGAGCATCAACATCCTGAAATGCACCGATGATCCGCACGCATACACCGTTTTCCATGATGGCACGACCACGAGTGGCCACCCATTTTAATTTGCCGGTGTAAGTCTGCAGGCGAATTTCTATATCCCAGGAGGTACCTTCGCGCATGGCTCTGTCCACTACCTCGACAATTTTATCCCGGTCTTCCCCTTCCGGATAAAATGCAATCGCACTGTCTAAATCAGGGACATAATCATCCGGTACTTCGTGAATGACCCGGGTCTGGGTACTCCAGTAAAGCGTATTGGAAACACAGTCGACTTCCCAACAGCCAATATCTGCTAATTGTTCCATTTGCTGCTGTAATTCAAACCGGCGCTCTAGCTGCTGTTGATCCTGCAAACGGCCAATTTCAATACCTATCCACTGGGCGAACAGGTTGATAAAATCGATATCCGCCTCGGTAAACTGGTCGACTTTAGGCTGGGCAGAAGAGAAATTGAGGGTGCCGTAGAGCTGCCCTTTCACCTGAATACTCACACCGATGTAGCTTTCCAGCTGAAAAGTGGCATAACAGGGATGTACCGCGACAGGACTGTTAGCCACATGAGAGTATGCCATGGCATGGCCGGCACTCAGCGTGTGCACGCAGTAAGTATTGGCAACTTCAAACTGTAATCCCGGCTGCAGGCCAGCATCGTCAGACACAACATGCTTAACAGTGTAAACATTGCCTTCTATGCAACTCACTATGCCGTGTTGTTGTGAAAACATCCGGCAGCCTAGCGCCAGTAACTGTTGCACTTTTTGATCAAAGCTTTTGTCAGGATCAGACGTTATTTTATGAAGCTCTTTCAGCATATACACCGTACCACATTACAAATGCGTAATTTCTTCTTGTTAGTTTAGCTGCTTACAATGGTTAACGCTGCATCCAGGCAGCAAATTCATCACAAAGTACAACTCGATAGCCCTTAATAATAGGCATTTTACGGGACAATGTGCACTATTTTATATCGTCTTTTCTCTATATAAAAAAAGAGCATTAAAAGTTCTTTTTTTAGTCAGAGTTCTTCCTACACTTTTTCTGTCTATTACGTATATTGTAAATGAGATGTGAATTTATCACGCTGACACCGAGGAGAAGCGCATGATTAACCACGTATGGGGTTTGTTTCATCATCCAGACAAAGAATGGCGGTCGATTAACGAAGAACATGAAACTGTGTCGCACCTATACACTCACCATGTATTGGGGATGGCGGCTATACCGGTGGTCAGTTCATTTATTGGTACAACCCAGTTTGGCTGGTCACTGGGCGGCCAGAACGACGATATTCAGGTGTCGCTGGCCACCGGTATCGCTATCGGTATTTGTTTTTATATGCTGATAATACTAGCCGTTGCTGCCGTGGGTAGCCTTATTCACTGGCTAGCCAGAAAATACCCTACCCGTCCCAGCCGTCATGAATGCATTGTGTTTGCCGGCTACGTCGCCACTCCGCTGTTTTTAAGTGGTGTTTTTGCTGTCTACCCCATTATCTGGGTTTGCGCGCTAGCCTGTATTACCGGATTAGTGTATACCGCCTATCTGCTGTATAAGGGCACGCCCAACTTTTTAGGAATCAGCCATAAAGAAGGGTTTATTTTGTCCAGCACCATGCTGGCTGTCGGTGTTCTGGTACTAGAGGCGCTGCTGGTTACGGTGGTGCTGTTGTGGAGCCTGGGCTCTGAACACAGCGTGGTATGGAAATTTATGAGCTAGTGCTTTTAAAGATCTTACGTAAAAAGCGGCCTTAGCCGCTTTTTTTATCTAACCATCCGGCCCGGGATCAAACCGATAAGCGTCTGGCAGCCTTGCGCAAGCGCAAATACGGCGCTGCCCTCCCCGTTTGTCAGTACTCCGCAAAACGTACAAAATGGATTGACGATGCTAGGCTTATGGCCAGGGCATGAGCATTGCAACTTACGTTCGGGCATCAATCTATCAGGCTGAGCGAGTTCAGCCTGGTGTTAAAGTTATTGTGTGAGCAACGAGGTAAATTGGGTAAGGGGCAATGGACGATGATAGTAAAAGCCCTGATGCGAGTGGATGCCCAGTTCATGGCATACCTGAGACTGCTCTGCGGTTTCCACGCCTTCGGCAATAACGCTGATACGCTGTTTGCTCAGCATCAATGCCAGGCCCTCGAGCACGGATTTATGTCCCAGATTGTTATCATTGATAAACTGAATGATGGATTTGTCGACTTTCACAATATCCACTGGGCAATTCAGCAAATGCGACAACGATGAATAGCCAGAACCAAAGTCATCCAGCGCTACCCGAACCCCAATATCTGACAATGCCTGCAACTCAGCCCGGGTAATTTCATCGCTTTGCATCAGCACGGTTTCGGTAATTTCAATGACTAACTGTGCCGGGTTCAGGCCATTTTTCTTAATCACGTGAGCAACAAACAGGGCGAAACCAGCTTCGCTGAGCTGTTTTGGTGACACATTAACAGACAGATAAAAATCAGGTGACACCGCCTGTCTGAAACCAGCAAAGGTATACAGCGCAGTTTCAGTTACCCAGCGCCCGAGCTGCTGAATTAGGCCTGCTTCCTCTGCCACCGGTATAAATTCCTGCGGCTGGCAGGTGGTACTTCCGCTAAACCAGCGAATCAGACATTCTGCCCCGCAAATGGCCTGATTATGCATTATTGGCTGAAAATACAAGCCAAATTCCCGTACCTGCAAGGCATGTCGCAATTCTTGCTCAATATGATATTTGCGTAAAAACGCCTGCTGCATATTGTCTTCAAAAATGCACAGCTTCGCAGTGCTTTCATGCTTTGCCCGATACATCGCAATATCAGCAAAACGCTTGAGTTCCTCCGGTGTTTTTCCGTTTAATGGCGACACCGCAATACCAATACTGCCCTGGCAATAAAGTGTATGACCATCAATGTCAAAAGGATGCTCAAAAATGGTTAAAAACCGGGTTGCAATACTTCTGACATCACACAAAAGCTGAATACTGCCACAGGCAAAGGCAAACTCATCACCGCCCAGGCGGGCAAATAGCTCGTTGGCCCGAACCACTTTTTCCATTCGGGCGGTAACAGCAAGTAAAAGTTTGTCACCCATTTCGTGGCCGAACGAGTCATTCACATGTTTGAACTTATCAAGATCCATCAGCATCACCGCCACCATTTCACCGGCAGAACGCGCATTGTCTTCCAGTAAATGACTCAATGCTTCGTCAAAGTAATAACGATTGTGTAAACCGGTCAGCGGATCCCGCTCGGCCAGACGTTTTACTTTCTGGTAACTGTCAAACAACTCCTGCTCCAGTTCTTTTCGCTTTCGTGACTGCAATATAGAGCGCTTAAGATGCGCTGCTGTCACTTCCTCCTTAAGCAAAAAGTCATGTGCGCCGGCATTAATACATTCCAGTACAATGTCATCCGAAGAATGATTACTGAGCATAATGATGGCAGTGCTCTCCAGAGCCGGCGAATCTTTCAGGCGCAGTATGGTTTCCACGCCTGTAGCACCAGGCAGCTCAAAATCGAGTAAGACCACATCAAATTTTTGATTTTTGATACAAGCCAGCGCATCTACCGCATTATCCACTTCTACAATGCCATTAGTATAAAGCCCCGACGCCAGCGCACGCTTAACAGCCCGCCGGTCGACTACATCATCGTCTACCAGTAATACACTTGTTATTTCGTCCATGTTCCCTGCCCTGCAAAATGTACTACTTTCCAGTAACCCTCAAGGGCTGAAACAATATCCATAAACCCTTCTCCGGCTTCTTCTTTAACAAAATAACCGGCTACGTGATGCTGGTAACTTTGTAGAATATCCTGTTCGTCTTTAGAGGTGGTTAGGATGAATACCACAGTATCACTTATGCGCGCGTCCGAGCGTATTTTGTTTAGTAACTCAAGGCCGCTGAGTTTGGGCATTTGTAAGTCCAGCATAGCTACAAAAGGAAAATCAGGCTTACCTGCCAGTAGCATTTCCAGTGCTTCTTCACCATTTTTGGCCCGCACTATCGGATTGGCAATACGCTGCTTACGAAAGCTGCGCTCAATGGTCATAAAATCCACATCGTCATCTTCCACTACAAACAAGGTGACCTTATCTCTAAAGTTCGTCACAACATAGATCCTTATGTAATACAGGATTTTTAACCGGCCAGTAAATTTCTACCTGAATTCCCTGATGCTCTGGCTCGCAAAGCGCTATTTCGCCCTGATAATACTCAACCACCTTTTTCACCAGAGCCAGCCCCATACCACTGCCTTCCACTTCATCCCTGGGCCGCAATGTATGAAACATTTTAAACACTTTTTGTCGATATTCAGCGGCAACGCCCGGACCATCATCGGTGTAGGTAAGCCGATACCCCTGACGGTAGTAGGTAATATTCAGGGCAATTGAACCGGATGCCTGATGGTGGTGTTTGATGGTATTGCTAAACAGATTCATCAGCACGATTTGCAGTGCTACCCGGGGCAGGCTGACAGTCAGGGAGGGAACCTCAAGCACAAAATGTTGATGCCGGTCGTTCATGGCCAGTATATCAGCGGCAAAATCCGCCAGGCTCAGTGTTTCCTCATCGGCAAGAGAGTTATGTACCTTCGAATAGGTCAGCAAATCATCCAGCAGACTCATCATGCGGCGGGAGCGGCTTTTTATCAGACCAAAGTGCTCCATCGCCTCTGCCGGCAAAGCATGGCCGTGGTCTTCTTCAATCCAGCTGATTAACTTATTGATAGCCTGTAGAGGCGACTTTAAATCATGCGAGGCAACGTAGGCGAACTGGGCCAGATCCGCATTTGATTTTTGTAACTCATCAATCAACTCCTCGCGCTCAGTTTCATCACTGCAGATGGCCAGAATAAAATCTTCACCATTAACGTCAGTAAAGCGTTTCTTCTGAGTGTACAACAAACGTCTGCGACCATCCGGAAAGTGGATGGCTTCATGCGTGTCAACAAAGCCTAACTCAAAAGCGCGTTTATCATCAGCCAGAAAACGTTCTGCTTCTTCCTGCGGATAGTCTTCCACTGTGGTATATCCGATGACTTTGTCTCGTTTGGATTCAGGATACAGCGACAAAAAATGCTTGTTTGCCTTGACCACTTTATAGTCACTGTCTTTAACAAAGAACAGGCCGGGCATGGTATCGATAACTTCATCTAAAAACCGGTTGGTACTGGCCACTTCCCGGTTCGTTCGAATCAGTTCTTCGTCTTTCAGGCGTATTTGCCGGGCTAGTCTTTTATGAAAAATACTTTCGCGAATGGCCTGTTCCAGCTGTCTGGGAGCAAAATCAAACTTAATGAAATAATTGTCAGCCCCTTTTCTCATGGCCTCAACAGCGATGGCTTCACTGCCATCGCGAGTCAGCATAATAGCGGGTATTTCTGACTGGGACAGGGTTAATGCTTCCAGTAAGACCAGTCCATTTTCCTGTGGCAGGGTGTAATCCACCAAAATACAGTCAAACTGAGTATGTGCCAGTAATGGCATGGCCTGGGCGGGGGTATTGGCCTGAGTTATCTCAAAGCCTGTAGTCACTGCGCCCAGCAATTTTTTTACAGTGGCAACATCCTGCTCGTTGGCATCTACCAGCAAAACACGAAAAACCTGCTGATCTGTTCCTTGTTTACTGATTTGTAACGTGCGGGAGATTATCGACTCAGTAATTACCTCGTGCAATGATTCGGCGTCCAACGCATATTTGGCTATGCTTGTGCCGTGTCCGACCGGCTGTTTTTTATCCAAAGGCCCGTCTTCTGTTATAAAGACAACAGGCGCACCGGACAACGCCGACGCCGGCCCTAAGGTATTATCAAATTGGGGAGTAAACGAGTTGTCAAAACAAAGGACTGACGGGGTAATAATACAATCAGGTTGCTGTGCTGGCGTTAACCGGGATACCACCTGATAATTCCACCCAGCAACGTCAGCCAGAATATTATGAATATGTGACACCGTTACCGGGTCAAGCGCAACCAGAAGAACAGTTCGTTGCTGCATGGTTAGTGCTCCTGTTGCCGGCTTGCATCAAGCATCACTACCACCGAATAGCTGACCACTTTCCTTGTTTGTCTCATGCGCCGATCCACTGAAATAAAAAGATTCTCTTGTATCAGCGTAGTAGGCCATCCTGATTATGTAAAAATGAATTAAATTTAACTATTTAAACAAAAGTATAAGGCAAGCGTTTAGCCTAGCGGATATTCACGGTGACTAACTTGTCCAGCAGTTCACTGCATTGCTCACGTAAATGTTCGCGTAACGCACGTACTGCTGGCGTAATAATCTGCCGGCTCGGGCAAATCAGCCACAGCTCTGTAGGAACGGGGGGCGTGTTAAGGCATAGCGCCCTGACTTTGCCTGCCAGTAATTCATCAGCCATATCAAGGGCTGATTTTGTCGCCACGCCGAAACCTGCCACGCACCAGCGCCTCACCATATCCGCATCATTGGCGATGCGATTGCCCTGCACTCTTATTTTTTCGCCAGTCACAAACGTCCATTTGTTGTAGACCACATCATGCAACTGGTATAACAGCGCGTTATGAGCAGGTAAGACTGCCGGGGTCTGCGGCGTACCATAGCGCGCCAGATAGTCATTTGAGGCACATAATACCCGGGGCACATTACACAGCTTAAACCCATACAGGGATGAGTCTTTAGGTGAACCATAGCGAATCGCGATATCAACCGGATCCCGGTAAAAATCGGTATTGCTGTCACTTAAGTGCAGCTTAAGCTTCAATCCCGGGTGCGCCTCCATCAGCGTATCAAGCCAGCCGGCAATCACGTTGCGCCTCAGATCGGAGGGTGCAGCAATGCGCAGCTCATCATTCAGTTCTGTGTCATGGGCTTTAGCACCCTGCCGCACCTGCTCCAGCAACCCCATCGCCTGTTCCAGTTGTGGCAGGTGCGTCTCGCCAGCTGCTGATAAACGTAAATTTCGGGTTGAACGGATAAATAAGGTGACTCCCAGTGTATTTTCCACCCGCTTTACCGCCGCACTGGCCGTGGCAGTTTGCATATCCAGACTTTGCGCCGCCTGCCGGATACTCTTGAACCGGGCGACCTGTAGTACCACCTGCAAGTCATTAAGCAACATAATTATCAAATCTTATTTGTTAGTCATTCAATTATAACCCTGTTTTTCTCAAACAATGGTCCGTCTAGACTACGCACACTTAAAGACAAATCACGAAGGACCCTATCATGAAAGCTATTGGTTATTACGACCGTTTACCCATCAGCGATAAACAAGCCCTGGTAGAAGCCCAGCTTCCACAGCCTGAGGCCACTGGCCGGGATGTACTGGTGAAAGTTAATGCTATTTCGGTTAACCCGGTAGATTTTAAAATTCGCCAAAATGTAGCGCCTGCCGATGAAACATTAAAGGTACTGGGCTGGGATGCTGTGGGTGAAGTGATTGCCTGCGGTGACGCAGTCAGCACTTTTGCTCCCGGCGATACCGTTTTTTATGCCGGTGATTTAAATCGTCAGGGCAGCAATGCACAATATCAACTGGTGGATGAGCGGTTGATTGCACATAAACCCGCGTCATTAAGCGACGCCGAAGCCGCAGCGCTGCCACTCACCTCACTCACCGCCTGGGAGCTGTTATTCGAGCACCTGGAAGTGGGCAAGGATGAGGATAGTAGTCCGGCCACTCTGCTGATTACCGGCGCCTCCGGTGGTGTTGGCAGCATTATGATCCAGCTGGCCAAACTGCTGACCAATGCCACTGTCATTGCGACAGCCTCACGGCCACAAACACAGGCCTGGGTCAAAACACTGGGGGCTGATTATGTGGTGGATCACATTCAGGATCTGGTGAGCCAGATTCGCCAGGCTGGATTTGAGTATGTCACCCATGTAGCCAGTCTCACCCACACCCAGGACTATCTGGATGATTATGTTGAGCTGCTAAAACCGATGGGTAAGCTTGGGCTCACCGATGACCCTGATTATCTTGATGCAATGAAGCTAAAATCCAAAAGCCTGTCATTGCACTGGGAGTTTATGTTTACCCGCTCCATGTTTACCACTGACGACATGCAACAGCAGCATCATATATTACAGCAGGTAGCCCAGCTTATTGATGAAAAGAAACTGCGCACCACAGTGGGACAAAACCTGGGTAAAATCTCAGCAGAAAACCTGCGTGAAGCGCACCGCATTCTGGAGTCAGGGCAGTCTGTGGGTAAACTGGTGTTAGAAGGTTTCTAACCGTCACCGGTTGTTGATGTGATAATACGGCAGCACACTTTGCTATCGCAAAGGGGCTGCCGCCTGTCCGGCTATTGCTCGTTGCTACGTAAAAAACCGGCTGCTTCTTCCTGTTCTTTAAGGGTAATCTTGTGCGGATCATCACCGCTTACGGTAGCCCGGGTCTGTTGATTTACCTGATGAATCACACCCGCACTTTGTAAATCTGCCTCATTGGTAATCGAGGCGATGTTTTCACGCTGTTGCAGAAACTGACGAATCTCTCCCACAATCGCGTTCAGTTCGCTATCGTGACGCGTCATCCCCATTACCAGACGCGGTGACTCTAAATTGCTGGCCCCACTGGTGGCAAACACTGAGCTTTTAATTTTCGATACAATGATCCAGGGCGTGATAGAGCTTCTGACCAGGGTATTTTCAGAGCGGGTAGAGTCATGAATAGACATACCGGTAGAAAACCGGGACTCATTGAATGTGCCCTCTGTTTTCATAAACATCAGCATTGACTCAAACTGTAACTCTCCCCAGTAAAGGTGCGACGCATTATTTAATATTTTGCCGGCCGCAGCAAATGTCAGCCAGGTAAAAAAGAGCACCAGCGCCCCGCTGAATAAATCCAGTACGCGAATAAAATTAGCTTCGGTGATCCGGTTAGTTGAAAAGCCGTTGGTGGAGACCTGTAATACAGAAATAGCTTCTGCCAGCTTTAACGCCATCAGCGCAAATACCAGATACCCCAGCAGTACACATAACTGGGCAGTGAGTGTGGGTAACAGCTTATGTTTGGCCGACACCCCGGCATTGGCATCTTCGGCCAGCACAGGCTGGGTCTCAATCAGCATTTCTCCGTCAAAACTGCCTTTACCGTCTGCCTGCTCTTTGAGCTTAGGATCCAGTTCACGGTAAATCCGGTTGGGAATTTCCTTATACCGCCGATTGGCCAGTACAATATTCTCCAGGTTGATAAAAATCTCATTCGGGTGAACGGACTCCTGCAAATTTTCACGAAATTCGCTTACTTCTGTCTGTGGCGTTACCCCACGCATGCGGCTAAGCAGGCCAGGTAATATCCCTGCGCTAACAATAATCATCGCCAGCGCCAGAATACCCAGATTGGTCCAGCCACTGAACAGGCTGTACTTTTCAATCCAGCCGGCTAACTCCCGGGTACTGACCTGTATCACGGCATCCAGACCAAAGCCGACAAATACTGGCACCAGAATCGACATCACAATTAAACCACTAACAGATAACCCCGAGGCTTTATGCAGCTGAGTATTGTGACGATTATGGATTGCGCTGCCTGCGCTGTACCACAGCCTGACCAGATAAATCAGTAAAAACAATGACAGCACCGGCATTACCAGCAACTGTGCTTTTTCACCCGCCAGCCCGGTGGCAACCACAAAGGACACAATACAAAAAGCAAGTAATGCGGCAATAAAGCTAAGCACCAGCCCACCGAGTTCCTGGGCCAGGTTACGCAGCGGATGAGGCAAAAATGTCAGGTTGGGCAGCAGCGAGTGCAGCAGGCGGGCTACCCAGCCTTTGGGTTCTTCAAAGGTGGTGTTTTTTCGGCCCATGAGCATGGAATGCAGCTGCTCGTCGCTGTAATGGACCGTGTGTTTTTCGTGCTGCGCGGTTTCCTGTTCAGATTTAGCTTTGTTGTAAGCCAGCGACGTGGGTACAGAGCGCCCCACAAAGTAGCGGAATAACTGAAACAGACCAATACCCAGATGTCGGGCTCCGGCGGCAACCAGTACAAATCCTAAAATAGCGTAGGTATAGGCAAAAACCGGCGTGGTTTGGAGCGCGTCGGCCACCAGCAACAACGGCCAGATGCCTGAAGCCAGTAGCAGTGCCCCGGTTACAGACCGGAACCGGCCTTCGGTTTTAAACGGGTTTTTAATACCCAGGGTTTGCGAACCAAAATCGTATGCCATGCATTTTTCCTTAAAATAAACACGCATCGCCAAGCGGCTCGCCATCTGTGGCGCAGTGAGATCCATCTCAACGCTGCAATTTTGCTCTAGTTTACGCTCGCTTTTGTCAGTTAATCAAGCACCAGGAATATAACCGGTTATCCGGTGATATTCCCATTGTTATCAGGTTAGTCGATGGTAACCACCACCTTGCCGGTTGCCTGACCTGAAGTAAGATAATCGTGAGCCTGCCCTACCTGTTCAAGACTGAATACCTTCTCATCCACCACAATACGAAGATGTCCGGCATCAACGATATCTGCCAGAGTAGCCAGAATTTTACCGTGTTCGGCCCGCTGATGATGGTGCAGCATGGGGATCAGCATGAATACTACATGCAGCGATAAGCCTTTAAAGTGCGCCGGACTCAAATCCAGTTCGGTTAACGCCACTGTGGTGGCGATGTGCCCGTTCAGGGCTGCGGCGGCAAACGAGTTAGTCAGATTAGCGCCACCTACCGAATCAAACACCACATCAAACCCGGCTCCGCCGGTGTGTGCGCTGACATAGTCATCGACCTGCTCCTGCCGATAATTAATGGCCGTGGCACCTAATGTTTCAATCAGGCTAAGCTGCTCATCTTTACTGCCGGTAGCATACACTCGGGCGCCAAAGTATCGGGCCAGTTGCAGTGCAATGTGACCAACGCCCCCCGCTCCACCATGCACCAACACCTGCTGACCATGGGAGGCACCGGCCCGCACCAGTCCTTCATAGGCAGTAATGCCAACCAGAGGCAAGGCCGCTGCTTCAATCATAGAAACGGATTTGGGCTTATGAGCAATCAGGTCTGCATCAGCGAGCATAAATTCAGCCAGTGCGCCCTGCAGATCAGCCAGCCCGCCGGCGCATCCGTAAACCTCATCGCCCACCGCAAAGCCTGTGACATCATCGGCGACCTGCTCGACCACACCGGCAAAGTCCATCCCCAGAACCGCAGGTGGCTCGGGCGACAATGGCAGATCGGTACCCATACTACGGATCATTGTATCCACGGTATTTACACTGGTAGCAGCCACTTTCACTATCACATGACCTGCCTGAATTACGGGCTTTTGTATATCCTGCTGTGTAAAAACATCGCTGTTGCCGTATTCGTTCACCACCATCGCTTTCATCAGATCACCCTCTTTATGCTGTGTACATTTATTCAACACTTTAAGTATAAAAAAGCACAGCGAAGATGATAATTGTGTTTTTTACACAATCACTTTAAACAATATTTTGATAATACACTTTGTTTGACTGATTTTGTGGGGCGCAAGAATGTGGCTGTCCGCCAGCACTGGCTAATCATCCAAAACAGACAATAGCCACCGGTTAGATCACTAACACCTTACCGGGGCTGTAAAAACTGACTGATCGGACATGTAACCAGAGCCACGATCACGTAGACTACCAGCCTATATATTGATGACTGTCACTGCCTCGATTCATGATGCAGATTAATACGATACAAGGTCTTAGTACGTGATGAATTTCGGTCCGCTCTGGTGCCGCCCTACCTTGCCCGGCCGCTTGCTGGGTATGCGCTCTGTTGAACTGACTCCTGATGCCCTGCTGATTCACCGGGGTAAACATGTTCACCGCATTGCGCTGGACAGTTTGAACGCCTACCCGCATCAAAAAGAAAACCTGTTCAGCGCCAGGTTGGTGGTGCACGATCAGCAGCAGATCATCACCCTGAGATGGTTATCTAAACCAGCCCTTGCCAGGCTGGTGGCCAAACTTGAGCAGGTATTAACTGACCAGGCACAGCCAGAAACTGAAGCACTGGTCAGGGCAATGCGTGAGCAGGCCGTGGACAATTATCTGAAGGATTCGGTAGCCGAGGAGCTGGCGCCGCGAATTGCCCGGGCAATTAATTTGTATCACCGCACCCTGCCTGAGCATCTGAGTCTGCCCGTATCGGTCACCCGGGGGCTGAATCAGTTACGTCAGATCCATCCGTTATCACAGCATACCGGCCGGTTACGCCGGGCCTGGGAAAATCGTCAGCTTGAACAGCGCAGTGAGTTTCTGGACAACATCGAAACCAACCCGCTCACCGAACAGCAGCGTTTGGCAGTGATCAGGGAAAATGACCGTAACCTGGTGCTGGCCGCCGCCGGTACCGGTAAAACCTCGGTCATGGTGGCCAAGGCGCTCAATCTCATTGATACCGGTCAGGCCCGGCCTGGCCAGATTCTGATTCTGGCCTATAACAGTGCCGCCGCCAAAGAACTTAAAGACCGACTGCAGGAACGCGCTGAACAGACCGAGGTCAGCGCCGGGGAAATTCCGTCTGTGTTTACTTTTCATGCGCTGGGCCGAAGAATTTTGCAGCAGTGCGGCATCAGTCCGGATATTTCGGAACTGGCACTGGACAGCAAAAAGCGAGAAGCCTGGGCCACGGCCTGGTTTACGGATTATCTGCAAAACTCTGATGAGGCATTAAAACAGTTTATTGATATGCAATACCCGGCAGTCAATCCGTTTTCTTTTGCCAGCCGGGCGGAGTATGAACACTACATCCGGGATATCGAATACCGCACACTCAAAGGAGAGGTAGTGCGCGGTTATCAGGAGTTGCTGCTGGCCAACTGGCTATTCATGCATGGTGTGCCTTATGAATATGAAGCCTCGTACATCACGCGGCGCCGGGTGACAGCCGGGTTTGATTACCGGCCGGATTTCTGGCTGCGCGGCACCGATATTTACCTGGATCATTTTGGTACAGATCGTAAAGGCCACACCATGGTGGGCGTGGACGCAAAACAAAATGCCCATGCTATTCATAATATGCGCGAATTACATCGCCATGAAGGTACCCGCCTGCTGGAGACCTACCACTATCAATGGGTGGAAGGAAAGCTCGAGGCTTCGTTGAAAAAACAACTACTGGACGCCGGTGTCAGGCTGAAGCCGCTTGCAGCGCAGGATATTTTTGCTGCCCTGCAAGATAATGGCGGGATTGCCGCAGGAGTGACCCGTTATCTTAATTGTTTGCATGTGATCCGGCAGGAACAGTTAGATGAAGCCGGCATTGTTAAGCGGCTGAATCAGCGCCAGATTGATAATGCGCCGGCTTATGCCAGTCTGCTGCACCGCTTTCAACAAGCTTATACCCAGGCTCTGGCGCAGGAAAATGCCGTGGACTTTGATGATATGATTCTGCGTGCCGGTGAATGTGTTAGCTCCCAGCAGTACACCCCCATGTTCAGTCATATTCTGGTAGATGAGTTTCAGGATATCTCTACCGCCAGAATGAGCCTGCTCAGCGCGCTGCTGGAATACGGTAACAGCCCCACCCTGACCGCCGTGGGTGATGACTGGCAGTCAATTTACCGATTTGCCGGGGGCCGGCTCGAACTGACCACCCACTTTGATGATTATGTAGGCAGCCATTCGCTGACCATTTTGAACAAAACCTTCCGTTATAACAGCAGTATTGCGCATACAGCGGGACGGTTTGTAATGGAAAACCCGGAACAGTATAAAAAAGAAGTGGATACGCAACTGCATGTGCAGCAGTCGCAAGTTTACCTGCTGGATAATTACCCGGATAACACCGTCCCCAATACGCCGGCCCGGGTTAATGAAATTCTGGGACGTATTCGCGAGTACCAGCCGCAGGCATCAGTCGCGATCATGGCCCGCTACAACCGGCCGCTGCATGAGGCCCGGGCAGCCATCAGTGATCATAGCAACTTGCACTTCTGGACTTTTCACTCTGCTAAAGGACTGGAAGCCGACTTTTGCATCATTATTGGGCTGACCCATGGCAATCTGGGTTTTCCCAGTTTGCACAATGGTGATGAAATTGTCGATGCTCTGCTGCCCGATCTGGATGACTTTGCCCATGCCGAAGAGCGACGGTTATTTTATGTTGCCCTGACCCGGGCCAGAAATAAATGCTACCTGATAGCCGACCCCTACGCGCCCTCAGCGTTTCTGGATGAACTGCTGAAACCGGAAATGGCGGTGGAGATCATATCGCCATCGTTCTTATCCAAGTACCGGCAAATCTATAAATGCCCGAACTGCGATACTGGCTTTTTCAAAACCACCCGGGGGCGCTTTGGCAACTACTTTGCCTGCAGCACAGGAATTAGCTGTGATACCCGTCCGCGTACCTGCGCGGAATGCGGCTCGCCATCGGTTGACGGCAAAACTGAATCGGTTTGCAATAACCCTGACTGTGCTACCCACATCAAGCTTTGCCCACAGTGTGGCCGCCCGATGAAGCGGCGCCAGGGGCGCCGGGGAGAATTCTGGGGATGCAGCGGCTATGGGCTTAAATCTGATCCGTGCCGCTACACAGAGGATATTCGTCAACCGGCAAGGTGAGAGTACAAAATCCAGCAACCAACCAGGACCAGGGTAATCCCGCCCAGCGCTTCGGCTTTTTTGCCCACCATGGCACCTAAACGGTGGCCCAGTAACACACCGATAGTGACCATCAGTGTGGTGGCAGCACCAATCATGCCCGCGGCAAGCAGAATATTCACATCTAAAAATGCAAAGCTGACCCCGATGGTCAGCGCATCAATGCTGGTCCCTATGGCGGTCAGCATGGTAGCGGCCAGAGTCTTTTTAGCATCGGCGGGTTCAGCCTCTGCATCGTCATCATCTGTTTCAAAGCTGGCTTTGATCATATGCAGACCAAGGGCGCTTAATAAGCCAAAGGCAATCCAGTGATCCCACTGTTCAATGAACGCCTGACCCGCGGAGCCCAGCAGCCACCCAATTACCGGCGCAATAGCTTCGGTAATACCGAAAATCAGGCCAATTTTGAGCGCGTTAATTAGCCGGGGGGCTTTTAAATTAGTGCCTTTACACAACGATGCCGCAAATGCATCGGTGGACATGGCAAAAGCCAGTAATAAAAGAGTGACGAAACTCATGCTAACTCCGAAGATAATCAAGGGTGCAGAGTATAACGATCACACAGTAATTTCCCAGCCCCATCATCCTGCTATCAGAGCAAATGAACGGTTTTTTCGGGTAGATTAAACATTTTCAACCCATTAGCACGAAACTGGACAAAACCCTCCGTTTTGCGTATCAAAAGCTAACACTTCAATGATAAGCATTTGGAATGATTACCATTAATCAGCTGCAAAAAGCCTACAGCCACAGTAAGCCGGTGATTGATCGGCTCGATTTACAGGTAGAGCCCGGTGCCTCGGTCAGTATTCGCGGTGCTTCGGGCTCTGGCAAGTCTACCCTGCTGTCGCTGATTGCCGGTTTCACAGCCCCTGACGCCGGGCATATCCAGATTGGTCCCTGCACATTGCCATTTTCCAGTGACAAGCAAGGCGATGAATTTCGCAAAAACCAGCTGGGTGTTATTTTTCAAAGCTTCAATTTGCTCGATTGCCTGTCGGTATGGGACAACATTGCCTTTACCGCCCGCCTTAAAGGCAATCATGACAGTGCCTATCAGCAATCATTGATGAAACAACTGGGTATTGCACAACTGGCGGGTCAGTCGGCGGCCAGTTTGTCTGGCGGTGAGCAGCAGCGTGTGGCTATTGCCCGGGCGCTGGTGCACCGTCCCGCGCTGGTCCTGGCGGATGAACCCACCGGCAATCTGGATGAATACACCAGTGAGCAGGTGGCCGAGGCGCTTTACAACGTTTGCCTGGCGCATCAGACCACCCTGGTGGTCGTTACCCATAGTCAGGATGTGGCGTTTATGGCACAGCGTAGCCTGTGGCTGCATCATGGCCGCCTGGTTGACGATAAGGTCAGCCCGGCAGTATGAGACAGTTCCGGTTACTGCTTGGTACATTGCTGGCCATGGCCCGTCACCGGCCCTGGCAACCGCTGCTGATTATTCTGGCTATCTGGGTGGCCAGTGCCGGTTTGTCAGCGGTGCAGCTAATTAACGAAGGTGCACGTCAGGGAGACCTGGCCACAGCCACGCCACCGCTGTTACAGGGCAGCCGGGTTGAGGCGGTGGATAAGACCAGACCACTTAACCGGCAAGACTACGTGACTCTGCGCCGGGCTGGCTTTACCCAATTTATTGCTGTTGTGACCAGCTCTGCCCCGCTGATTTGCCAGGACAGTCAGCAGGCGCGAAGTAACATCACCCTGCTGGGTGTGGATCTGGCGGCGGCCAGCTCCCTGACCTCACTACCGCCGGCTGCCCGTGCCGTAACCTCAGACCAGAACACCCCGGGCGGCGCACCGTCACTGGCCAGTCCGGCCACTCTGGCTGCGCTGGATTGCAACAGCCCACTGCAACGCCGTCGTGCCCTGCCGGTTAAGGCGCCGGTCGCCATGAACGGACTGCCTGCGGATACGCTTGTTATTTCCATCAGTGACTTTTACACCGGTGATATAACACCTGCCACTACCCCGCTCAGCGCCCTGATTCAGTTAGGAGAACTGGATGCACAGCAGCAACAGACCCTTGCAGATATACTGCCTGCTCACCTGCAATATCGTCAGATCACCGCTGTTGAGAACCCTGGTACCCTGAGTGAAAGTTTTCGTCTGAACCTGTGGGCCATGGGTATTCTGATGAGCGTTGTGGCCCTGTTTATTGTGCTCAATGCGCTGATGCTGATGTATCGCGCCCGGCTTAACGATGTGATTCGCCTGCGTCAGTTAGGCGTCAGTAGCCGTTTACTCACCACCGGCCTGCTTGCTGAAATGGCGGTTTACTGTCTGTTAGCCACGCCGACCGGGGTGCTGACTGGCCTGGCTGTCACCCGTCAGCTGACCCCCGTGTTGCAGGCAACATTCTTAAATTTGTTTGATTCGGTTTTTATTGCTCCCTCCCCGCTGCTCGTTAGTTTAATGGGCCAGGCCTTGCTGATCAGCCTGCTGTCGTTAAGCGTTTTTGCGCTGATTCCGGCACGCCAGCTAAGCCAGGCGATCAGCCATCAGGCGATGCGTGACCGCGCATCTTTGCCATGGGCCCGGCACCTGAGCACGCCGCGCCTGACGCTGCTCATTGCTGTTGTCATAGTAGTGAGTCTGCTGCTAAGTAACGACACACTGAGCGCCCTGATAGGGGTGGCGGTTATCTTACTGGGCGGCTGCGCCGTAATTGTATTGTGGCTGGCGCCACTCACCCGACTGCTTAAACGACTAACCCCGACCAGCAAGCCACTGCTAAGCTACACGATCGCCAGCACCGAGGCATTATCCGGCAAAAGCCGGCTGGCGGTGTGTGCCTTTTTTATTGCCCTGAGTGCCAATATTGGCATGAATGTGATGACCGACAGCTTCCGCCAGGCCACTTACCAATGGCTAAGCCAGCGTTTGGTTGCTCCGGTGTATCTTTATACCGAATCATTGCCAGATACCAGCGCCCTGCCCGAAGGGGCCAGCAGCTATCCGGTATATCGCGGACGCTCCACGCTTGATAACCAGCCGGTCACCCTGCGCAGCTACGCCACCAGCGAACAAGCCCGGAACAGTCTGGTACTGACCGCCGCGTCATTGCACAACAAGCAAGCCGCCTGGCAGGCGTTTGTGGCCGGCACCGGGGTGTTTATTAATCAGCAACTGGCCTTACGGCATAACCTGACACCGGGTGACACCCTGGCCCTGCAACCAGTAATTGCAGGCGGACAGACCTTTTCTGAGCCCACGGGAGTCACCAGTATGCTGGTGCTGGGTATTTATCCTGATTATGGCAATCCGGACAGTCAGTACCTGTTGCCTCTGCCGTTGTTTGCGCCAGCCACAGGTTTTGCCGGCGTGACTGCCGTGTATGGGATCACAGCCGCCCAGGCCGATGCCCTGTTTGGTGAGCAGCAATGGTATGCCAGCGACCAGTTGATTACCTTGTCGATGGCCACCTTCGATCGCACCTTTGTGGTGACCGATGCGTTAAATATTGCGACTCTGCTGGTGGCCGGGCTGGCCTTTGCCATTGCGGTCAGTGTACTGACGCTGGATATTCGCCCTCAGCTAAGTGTGCTGCGTGCAATGGGCGTGGGAAAATGGCAGCTTAAGGCTGCCCTGACCGCCCAGTACATGTTGCTGTGTGTGCTGACTGCCGCCGCTGCCCTGCCTTTTGGTTTGCTGCTGGCGTGGGTGTTTATCAATCAGGTTAACCGGTTTGCATTTGCCTGGACCTACCCGCTGCAAATCAGCTGGCCGGTGCTGCTTGGCAGTGTGGCATTCAGTCTGGCCCTTGTACTGTGCGTACTGATACTGCCGCTGGGCCGGCTGCGCGCCAAAGTTGATTTACGTCAGGAGAATACATTGTGAAAATGCCTGTTGTTTGTACCTGGCTGGTGTTGCTCCTGGGTCTGTCCGGATGCAGCGAGCCGGCGCCCAGCCGCAGTATATTTGGCAATACCGACACATCCGATACGGCTACCAGCGCCCGGGTCGCCCGGGACACCCCGGTGTCATTACCCCGGGATCATCAGACGCATCCGGCGTATCAGCTTGAATGGTGGTATCTGACCTTCACCCTGACTGATACAACCGGTGGACGCTATGGTCTGCAATATACCCTGTTCAGATTCAGCAACGGACAGCCTGATAACAGTCACTGGTCAGACGGACAACAGTGGATGGGCCATGCTTCACTGCATACGCTGGACAGGCACTTTTTTGCAGAGCGATTTGCAGCCGGCGGCGTGGGAAATGCCGGGGTAAGCAGTATGCCCTTCAGTGCATTTATTGATGACTGGATCTGGCAGAGCAAGAGCGAGCAGCCTTTTCCCGGCATCCTCAGCGTGAACCTGCAGCAACAAGCCAGCGCGGTCCTGACCATGACGACCAATGGCCCGATGGTGATGCATGGTAATAATGGCTTTAGCGTCAAATCGGCCGATGAAACCTACCGGTCTTACTACTACAGTCAGCCGTTTATCCAGGCCCGCGGCACGCTCACCATTGAAGACAAACAGGTTGAAGTCACGGGCAACGGCTGGTTTGATCATGAATGGACCAGTCAGCTGGCAAATCAGGATGCACTGGGCTGGGACTGGTTTTCCCTGCACCTGGATAATGGCGACAAACTGATGGCGTTTCGCATGCATGTTAATGACCAGCCGCCTTATATCACCGGCTCTTACATTGAGCGTAACGGCCGTGCCAGTACCTTATCTGGCGAGCAAATCAGCCTGCGCCCGGTGAGTACAGCCACTCTTAATAACAGATCGGTACCGGTCCAATGGCAGCTGCGCATTCCTGACCGGCAGATTGATGTGCAAATTGCCCCGTTTAAACCTGATCAGTATAACCAGGCCCGGTTCAGCTACTACGAGGGTATGGTCGATATGACCGGCAGCCATTCCGGACAGGGCTTTATGGAGTTAACGGGCTATTAATACACCGACCAGTTAATGCGCCGGGTCAGAGATGTCAGCGCAGCTACGCCCTGCGTAGAGTTACCCATGGTATTGAGCGCAGGGGAAAACACACAGATAGAAAACCGCCCGGGCACAACCGCGATAATTCCTCCCCCCACACCGCTTTTGCCGGGCAGGCCAACCTGAAATGCAAAGCTGCCGGCTTCGTTATACATGCCGCTGGTAGCCAGCAGTGCATTAACCTGACTGGTCTGGGCGCTGCTTAAAATGCGTTCATCAGAAAACTCACAATAGCCGCGATTGGCCAGAAAGTTACTGGCCTTGGCCAGATCAACACAGGTCATCTCCAGTGCACAGTTATAAAAGTAACTATACAGTACATCTTCCACTTCATTTTCAAAGTTATTAAAGGCTTTCATCAGATATGCACTGGCCGCATTGCGGGCCCGGTGTTCATATTCAGAATCAGCCACCTCGTGGTTTGCACTGATATCGGGATTACCGGACACCCGGCGGATAAAATCCCTGATGGCCAGATGAGGCGAGGCAAACCGTGACTGATTCATATCACTGATGGCCAGTGCACCGGCATTGATAAACGGATTGCGAGGTATGCCATTTTCATATTCCAGCTGCACCAGAGAATTAAACGGCAACCCCGAGGGCTCACAGCCGACCCGCTGCCATAGCCCTTCACCGTAATGATTCATTGCCAGCACCAGGTTAAATACCTTGGAAATACTCTGAATTGAAAACGGCGTGGCAGCATCACCTACACTGCAGGTGCGCCCGTTATTGTCGCAAATGGCAATGCCAAACTGATCAGGCGGAACACAGGCCAGTGCCGGTATGTAGTCGGCAACTTTCCCCTGCCCCATCAAGGGTAAGACTTCTCGGTAAATATCATCCAGCAAAGACTGCATCGCGTGCATGAATGTCGGGCCTTTTTGTTAATGGTTGAACCGTCAGCTCATTAGTTTAACAGGGTTAGTCTGCCTGTGGTGACGAAGCATACGCCTTTTTTACCTTTTCGATAAACGCCTGCCAGGTTTCATTGGGCTGCCAGGTAGTGGCTAAGTCCTGTCTGGCTACTGCATCAGCTTCACCTAATTGGGTGACCCGGTATAAATAGGTAAACACCGCGCCCCGCCAGTTTTTACGACAATGGGTAAGCACCCGTTCCCCCTGTCCCTGAGTTTGCTGCATAACCGCCACGTAGTCCTGAAAATTAGCCAGGGTGGGATTATCCCAGACTACCTGAATATTGTGATATTCCATTCCCAGGCCATGCACCAACTGCTGCTCAGCACGGCGATCACCAGGAATAAGATCAATTACCTGGTCAACGCCCATGGCTTTAAAGGCGGCAAAGTGCGCAGGGGCTGGCTGTCCGGCACTGATCATGGTCGGGCTGTTCACCTGATAATTTTCAATCGTGTCTATCGCCCCTGCCGCTTCGCCGGTGCCTGTCGCCTCACCGGTTTTACCCACCGCCAGACCCGCGTGACATATCAAAGCGGTGGCCATCATAAGTGCCTGTCCGTGTTTTTTTAATCCTGATGTCATCGTACTGTTGCCTTTAACTGTTGCGATAAGTGGATGCTTTTTATACCGCATTTACCGGCAACAGGGGGCACTAAATAGCCGGTAAGATGTATCAAAACATGAACCGCTTTTGTTCTGGCAAGGTAAAAATTAGCTAATACGTATTTATTCAGTGAAAAAGTGCGAGCGACAACGTAAATCCTATCGTCACCGCTGCACAGGAGCCTCCATGAAATTATGCATCCCTTTACTGGTAGCCGGCGTGCTGCTAACCGGCTGCGCCAGCCAGCCCGATTATCGCGAGGCTAAAAATGGTGGGTTTGGCTATAGCCAAAGCCAGCTTAGCGATACCCAGTATCGAATCCATTTCAAAGCCCGGGGCGATGACAAGGCCAAGGCGATGGACTATGCCATGTTAAGAGCTGCGGAAGTTACCCTTGAAGCCGGCTATCCGTGGTTTACGGTAAATCATCAGGAAACGCTGATCGATAAAGAGCAGGCTCAGACCAGTCCGGAATTCGGATTTAGCCAGCGTTATGCGCGGGTCACTGAGTGCGGGGCGATTTCGTGCCGCACGGCGTTGTATCCCACCGCACAATTGTCCAGTGGTATTTTTGTAGGCGGCACCCAGCAAAGTGAAATAGAAAGTGTGCTGCAAATTACCCTGGGGCGTGGCGAAAAGCCGGCTGACGGCAATAGCTTTGATGCCAGTCAGGTTCAGCAACACCTCCGACCACAACCGGAGCCTCAGTCAGATTAAGGCCAGCGTCAGCATAAACACAACGGGTTGGGGATTCTCAATTATCTATTGAAAGTGATTCACCGGCCAGGCTGGTTTTCGGGTCCGCGCTTTAGGATATGGTGACATCTTTACCCATTCAGAGGCACTATGAAACATTCTTTAATCTTTAGCTCACTGCTTGGTAGTTTAGTGGTAACAGGGGTCGCCAGGGCAGACAACGCCACAGTCACCACTGCTGATGATGTTGACTGGGGCTACCTGAATCCGGCCCGGGGTGATAAAAGTCCGGGCGCAGCTGATTTATGGGGCGATCGTACAAAAGATGTCGCTACCGGTATGCTGGTTAAGTTTAAAAAAGGATTTTCATCGCCACCGCATATTCACAACATTACTTACCGCGCTATTGTGATTGAAGGCCAGCTACATAACGATGATCCGAAAGCCAAAGAAATGTGGATGCCCGCCGGTTCATACTGGCAGCAACCAGCGGGCGAGTCTCATGTCACCGCTGCTGAAGGTCAGCAAAATATGGCGTATCTGGAGATCAATCACGGCCCGTATCTGGTTAAGCCCACAGATAAAGCGTTTGATAACGGTGAGCGCCCGATTAATATTGATGTGACCAATATGGCCTGGCAAACCAGTCAGACCAGCAAAGTGGTGGGTGATACTGATGCCAGGTACAGTGTTTTATGGGCAGAGCAGCATGCGGATAACCAGCGCTACACCGGAGCAATGCTAAACATTCCTGCCGGTAGCAAGCTGACGCTTAACACCCAGGCCCCTGAGTTTCGCGCTGTAGTGATTGGCGGTGCGCTGGATTATGCATTTAACAACGAAGATAAAGACCTGACACCGGGTAGCTATTTTAGCTCCAGGGATACCCATCAACATGTGTTTACTGCCACTCAGGATACACAGCTGTATATCCGCTCAAACGGTCAGTACCAACTGACCCAATAACCGGTCTTTCGTTCAGCGCGTGTATTGACGTGTTCATCTTTCTGCCCGGTTAAGCAGTTGAGTTTATCCCTTAACCGGGTACGATCCTTTCTAATTGCATACAGACTTTAGGTCTGCCTTCGCCTTTTTATAACTTGTAAGGTGTGAGTCATGGTGCCGCAGTGGCAGCCTGACAGTCTGCTTTTTCTGTGTATTTTTTCCCTGTCTGCAGGCCCGCTCTGGTGGCCTTTGTTTAATAACACCGGTTCTGGCTTTTCATTGTCGTAAGGAGACTCCCATTACAAAGCGTCCTGAACTCATTTTAGTGGCTACTGCACTGCTGGCTGCAGCTGGCTGGGTATTTTCAAAAGAAACGGTTAATGGCATGCCACCGTTTGGCTTTATCGGCATTCGCTTTGTGCTGGCGTCCACGTTACTGGCGTTATTTTGTTATAAAGATATTTTGCGCAGCGCACGTTCAGACTTAATCCGGGCAGCCGGTATCGGGCTGACGCTGGGTTTGTCGATTAATTGCTGGATTCACGGCATTGCGGTAAGCGACACATTAGGTGAAGGCGCCTTTATTATGAGTCTGTCGATGCTGATTGTACCATTGCTGGCCTGGCCGCTGTTTAAAGAAAAACCAGCCGGTATCTTCTGGCTGGCGCTGCCGGTGGCCATGACCGGACTGCTGTTTTTGTCCTACACGCCCGGGCAGCCCTGGCGGCTGTCGGTCAATCAAACCTGGTTTATGGCGGCAGCTATTTTACTGGCACTGTATTTTTCATTAAACGGCCGGTTGTCGCGCAAGGTAAAACCGTTGGTCCTTACCACCGTACAGTTATTTGTAACTGGCCTGGTAGGTTTACTGGCGTCGTTGCTCACCGAAACCTGGCCGGATCAGATCGGCGCGGATATCTGGGGCTGGTTTTTGCTTTCCACCGTACTTGCCACCAGCATTCGATATCTGCTGCAAACCACGGGACAAAAATACTGCTCGTCGTCAAATGCCGCGCTCATTATGTTGCTGGAGCCGGTATGGACAGTGGTGTTAAGTGTGATGGTATACGCCGAGACACTGTCGGCTTACAAACTTACCGGCAGCGGCCTGATTCTGCTGGCTCTGATTTTGTACCGCGCCGTGCCCGCGCTGCGCCGCCGTAAACAACCGGTACAGGCTGGGGTGTAATATGAACGGCGATAAGTAAAGAAAAACGCCCGGACAGTAACCTGCCCGGGCGTTTTTTAGTGTGACTGCAACTAGAGCGCTGTGACAGTCAGTGTTGGTGCAGTCCAGTTTGGCCCCTGTACGGAAAACTCGTACAATCCGGCTGGTACATCAATCAGCAGGTTATTGTTGCTGCTGCCCAGTGTTTTAGGCAGCCCCGGCAATACCTTGTTAGTCGCCGCCTCATTGGGGTTACCCAAATTCACCGTAGCCCAGTCTTCAGAGGCGACCTTAAATTCGGTGGCCCCTTCGCTAAGCTCTACCTGCAGGGTGTATAGTCCTTCGCCCTGATACGTAAACTGGTCTTCAGCACTCCAGCCATTCATCGCACCACGTAAAAAGACCTCGGTCTGACCAAAGAAGTCTTCTTTAAACACGCCCACCTGTGGGTTAGCTAAATCAGATACATCAAAGGCAAATACATAGCGGCCATTTTCAGTGATAGTGACCGACAGGTTGTCGTTAGTGGCGGCCACCGGCAGTACACTTCCCGGTACCAGCTGAGTGTCACTGTCTGCACTGCTCAGCGCACCAAAGTTTACCGTCGACCAGTCTTCTGATGCCACCTTAAAGCCATACGTGCCCGGCGCCAGATCCATGGCAACACGGTAAACCCGGCCATTACGATAGGTAAACGGCGCACTGGTGCCCCAATCGGTCATATCACCACGCAGGAAGACCTCCGTACCGGCATAAATGTCATCATTTTCTACCGTCAGTACCGGCGCGCTGACATCACTGGCATCCAGAATAAATCGCCATGTTGTCTGGCTAGCCGGTGTGAACACCAGATTATCACCACCGTTTAGCAGCAGCGGCTCATCTTCGGTCACCACACTGACATCACCGCCGCCCAGGTTAATGCTTTCCCAGTTTGCATCGGCCAGTTTAAACTCGTAAGTCACGCCCTGTTCAAGGGTCACCACGGTTGAATAAATGCCATCGCCGCGATAGGCCATCGGGTTAGCCGGCTCCCAGTTATTAAAGCTGCCGCGCACATACAAGGTGGTATCACCAAACGGGACCACATCCGGCGCTCCTGACGTTGCGTAGGCGGACAGCCCCGTTCCCTGACTGCCAGATTGCGGTTTGACAAATACCACAATACTCAGTGCAGGTACCGTAAACGTGCCGTTACCATCATCACCTTCGGTAAAAGTGGCACTGCTAATGGCTGCGTCCACCGAGTTCATGTGCTCGCTGTGCAGCATAAACCCGGTTGCGGTATTGACCGTCATTGAGGCTTCTTCGTAACCGGTGTTTACCAGTACCATCAATGCATCAGCGTTAGGGTCAAGATCCGTGCGTGGCTGTTCGTCCGTCCCCAGCCCATCGTCAAGACTCATGGCAATCAGACCTTTTTGCTGGCGCGCACCAATATTATGAAAGCCAACCCGGTCTATAATGTCCTGTGCTGTGGTCAGCCGGAACAGCGGGCTTTGGGTACGAATGCGCAGTAGTTCATTAAAGATTTGCGAGGCATACTCAATATCCGTCATGCTGACCTGACGGTCCGCATCATAAATAAACCGGCCCATTTCTTCCCAGCGGGCTTCGTTATCCTCAGCCAGTGGTAAGCCTACATTCCAGTTATTGGTATTGAAGGTAAAGTCCACATAGGTAAACCAGTCACCGGCATCATAGGTGTTGCGATCCATCGATTTTGAGCGCAGAAAGTCGCCGCCCAGTTGCAAAAACGGGATCCCCTGCGACATCAGCATCACGCCGCCTGCCACATTCTGGGCCCGTACCCGCTCGGCCAGCGTAATATCTGCCGGTAAGGTGTAGTTGAGCTGATCCCACAAGGTTTCGTTATCGTGCTTGGACACATAGTTGATAATGTCCGCCGGGTCTTCAGCATAGCCGCCCAGATTACTGGTGGCACCGGCCGAACCGGTAGAGGTTTCCAGAATGAAGTCTTTGAGCGTACCCGCCATGCCCATCTTCAGCTTGTCCTGATCGCTTAGCAGCGCATCTGATTCAGGATTAAAAATATTACCCTGACGCACAGCTTCGCGAATCCGGTCGTTGAATGTGCCGATTTGCGTGCCGGACATATTCTGCTGGACGGCCATTTCAAATCCGCGGTCAATGCGCGGCCAGCCTTCGCCATAGAAGTAGTTATCTTCATCAATTGCCTGAACCGCCTCGCGCAGACGCAGCATCATATCTTTTGAGCCCTGACTCATAATGTCAAAGCGAAACGAATCATATTTATAATGCTCGGTCCAGGTCAGCAGCGAGTCGTGAATCAGCTTTTCCATCATTACATTGCGTGGCTCAGTGTCTTCACAGCAGGTTTCCTGCACAATAACGCCGGTATCCACTTCATAGCGGTGGTAATAACCCGGTACGGCTTTGTCCAGTACTGAGTTAGCAAACACGCCGGATGAGGCTGTATGGTTGTACACCACATCCAGTGCCACCCGCAGGCCCATTTCGTGCAATGCCTGAATCATGGCACGCATTTCCTTAATCCGGGCAATACCTTCCGGGTCACTGGCATAGCTGCCTTCCGGCGTGGTGTAATGATGCGGATCATAGCCCCAGTTAAACTGATCAACACGACGCATATCCTGCACCAGCGCCTGTGCTTTCACCGCTTCCTGAAGGGGATCATAGCTATTAAAAACATCCAGTAGTACCGCATCCGGTGACTCCTGCGTACAAACCTGAGCATCCCGGTTGAGCTGACATAACTTACCCACCGTGTCATACAGATTCACGGTTTTGCTGGTATCTTCCTCAATGGTGGCAATATCCGCTGCCGGCATCACATGGAAGTAATTCAGCCCAGCCTCTACCAGTGTTTGCAGATGACGTACCGGGTTACTGTTGGCCTCGGTAAAGGCCAGGTATTTGCCGCGGTTCTGTTCACTGACCGACTCATCCAGCGCACTGAACTCACGAATATGGCCTTCGTAGATCACCGCATCTTCAGGGTTATTTACCACCGGAATAGTGTGACTGTCCCAGCCGTCTGGTTTTAAGTCTTCATCTGCCAGGTTAATAAAGCGGGAAAAACGCCCGTTGGTGCTCACCGAATGCGAGTACGGGTCGGTCAGCAGCAAGGTTTCAATCACTTCTGTATTAGGGTGATATACCACCACTTCGTAACGATACAGAGCGCGGTCCAGCGCAGTGTCGCCGTCAAACCGCCAGACACCGGTGTTATCATCCCGGCTCATTGTTTCGCGACGGTTAAGGGTTTTGTCCTCATTATAAATCAGCAGTGACACCGCCTGTGCGGTGGGCGCCCACAGGGCAGCGCTGATACCACTGTCGGTATACAGTGCTCCCAGCTGCGCTTCATCGGCATCGTTCTCGCCCTGGGTGTATAGTGCATCAAGTACCAGTGGCGGCTGAATACCGGTGGCGGCAACCAGCTTATCCTCAGCATTGTAACCTGCCAGTACTACCTGGGTAGTCAGTACGGTTTTGGCTTCCGCGTCTTCCCAGTTGCCCTGCCACGCCGCCAGACTCGCCAGATGCGGGGCCCGGTCACTTTGCTCCTGACTCAGTGTGGCGCTCATCAGCTCCAGGGTATCGCCGTTCAGGCCCTCTTCCAGGGTGGCTTTAAGGCCGGCACTGGCCGAATAGTGCAATTTGACATAACTGACTTCTTCCGGTGCGTTCCACAACAAGGTAGTGGCATCCAGCCAGTGCGCCGCACGGCCTTCAATGGCCACAGGCTGCTCGCCCAGCGACAACAGCGGATATTCAAAGATACGCGCCTCACCAGAGAGGGTGAAGTTCATGCGGGTGAAGCGTTCATCATCCTGAATCAGCGAGCCTTTAAAGTCACCGCCGCCCAGCTCTTTACCGTCGGCGTCAGTACCGATGTGAATAATAAAGTTATGACAGCTGCCGTAATCCGGTTTTAAGTCCAAAATCCAGTACGCCCCGTAATTCGGATCAATACCGTCATGCACCCGCCCGTTGGCCCAGTCGGTATCCGCATCAGCGTAGGCATCGCATTCCTCGTTATTCCAGGTATGCAAACGCCAGCCTTCATACGCCGGGTCACTGGGTGAGTTATCCGCATCCACATCGGCCCGGTTGTAGTACAATACCGCCTGATTTTCGGCGGGGAAAAAGACGGGATCGGCCAGCGACGGATCAGCGCCATTAACGCACTCATCATTGGCTTCATTAGGCACCAGCGGCGCCTCACATTCTATCGGTGGCGGGGGTTCGCAGGCAGTCCCCGCCGCGTTGGGCACATTGGGTACATCACAGGTAAGAAGATCATTACTGCCCGACTCGACATCCGAGCCACCGCAGCCGGTAAGGGTTAGTGCACAGAGTATCAGCAGCAGGCTGCCTACCCGGTTCCAGGTCATCATAGTGTATTCCTTTAAATCTGGAGTTACCGCCACCGGCTTCAGCCGGTGGTTATCAGGGAAAAATGTGTTCATAGCTGATATGTCATCCCCAGGTAGTACTGGGTACCAAAGAACTGAATCGTTCCGGTTTGTTCTGGTGATGAGAAATAGCTCTTGGTGGGCTCATCGGTCAGGTTGTTCACCTGAAACAATACGCTCCAGTTGTCGTTAATCTCATAAGCCGCCTGATAATCCACCACCAGCTCTGAGGCAAAGTTGACGGTCTGATCATTCACTGCCACCTGCTGCGACACAAACTGGTCCCGGTAACGGCCGGATAACCGGGTTTCAAAGCCCTCGTATTCCCAGAATACGGTGACGGTAGCCACATTTTCCGATAATCCGGGCAAACGGCTGGAATAAACCCCGTCGCTCAGGGTGCGCTGAATTTCACTTTCAGTGAATGAGTAGCTGGCTGATAAGCCCAGACCGCTGAGCATGCCCGGCAGCATGTCATAAATCTGGGTGTAGGCCACTTCAACCCCGCGAATATAGCCACCTTCGGCATTATTGATGGCGGTTTCATACTGACCGTTTTGGGTCGGTACCGTGACGAAGACCGGTGAGCCGTTACCGTCAAGCACCAGCTCCGGCTCCTGTCCCGTGAACTCAGGCTCCAGAAACACCGGGACATCCACCGAGTCAGGGACTACAAACCCATTGCCTTCAAAGTCGTACGGTTCAATCGCGATATTTTCGATAAACGAGTCGATGTTTTTGTAGAAGCCGGCCAGTACCAGTGCCCCTTCCGACTCATCAAAATACCATTCCCAGGAAATGTCATACTGGGTAGCGTAAAACGGCTCCAGATACGGACTATTACGGGCTGAGCCATTTACTTCGGCAAATTCCTTGGACAAGGTAATTTCACCGGAGTCCCGGTCCTGGAATGCAGTAATCTCTTCTACTGTGGTTGAGGCATTGGCGGCAAACCGGTTAATCGGTGCCCGGCCCATCACTTTAGCTGCTGCCATACGAAGTTGTGTATTGTCAGTCAGCTTAAAGTTCAGATTTATCGATGGCAGCACATCGGTGTATTCGTGGGTCAGAACAGCCGGGCGATAAAAATTGTTAATCAGTCCCGCCTCGTCGGTAATATTCTGCGCCCCGGCGGTGGGATCGCTGATTTCCACTGAGGTATTGGTCAGCGGATCAGTCACCAATTGTGTGGCACGCTGCAAGGTCGTCGAGCTTTGTTTGGTGCGCACATAGCGAACGCCCACATTACCGGTCACCGGTATATCGGCGATTTCAGTATTGATATTGGCCATCAGATACGCAGCATTGACCGTTTCAAACACGGTGCCGCTTTCCTGTACCGACCAGGCAGTATTCGGCCCGGTGCCAGGACCATTAATAACCCCCTCTGCACCCGGCCCCCAGGTTTGCACCGGCTGAGGAATACCTTCAGGGAACCAGGCTCCCAGCGCCTGATTCAAATCGATGGATAAATAACTGGGGAAGTAACTGAATTCGCTGGCCCAGTCAACCTGCTCAACCATGTCACTGGTTAGTCTGAGAGGCGGCTCACTGACCGAAAACGCCCCATCGTTACCATACTCAAATACCGAGCGTTGATTGGTGTATTCCCGGTCAGAATAGCGGTAACCAAATTCAAGCCCGGACAGAACCGGCATATCCAGATAATACTGAAAATCAGCCCGGTAAGCGTCCAGCTCATCTTCGTTGTAGTACGGATAAATCCCGTATTTACTGACCATAACCCGGTCAATATCGGTAAATGCATCAGCCTGGTTAAACGCTACATCAGGCAGATTCTCCCCGTTGAGCTGGTAAGCAATCTGCACATTTTCGTCAATCACCGGATTGGCCACCGTGGCATCTTCTCCCACCAGCGACCAGAGCAGACCATTTCGGAAATCGCTTTGCGCCTGAGAGCGTGAAATATCGAACTGGGCCGACAAATCATCTGTAATACGCCAGTCCGCCTTCACACCAAAGCTGGCGATTTCATCAAAGTCCTGATTATCATCGTTGACCAGTTCAACCCGGGTAAAGCTGTTATCGTTGCGGGTAAATGTACCGCCTATCACGTTGTTATTGACAATAACAGGGTTGGTAATGCCAACCTGGTTACCGCCCAGCTGCACCCGAAAGCCCCGGGCAAAGGCTTCTGAATCAAAGCGCGAATAAAACGCATCGGCTTTGAGGGTAAAGTTATCCAGCGGCGCCCATTCAATAGCGGCAACATAGCCGTCCCGGGTTTCCTCGCCGCCCTTGTGCTGCATTTCAAAGCCGGAGGAGATCAGCTCACATTCCGGACAGTCGCCGCTTAAGTCAGTATCGTCAGGCAATCCATCCACATCGGCCTGCTGATCATAGGCAAAACCCACAAACTGACTGGACACACTGGGCTGAAAAAGCCGGGCAAAACCTAATGACGCGCCCAGCGTGTCATCCAGAAATTTCCCCTGCCAGGAAAAACTCACCCGATGGCCAAATTCAGTGGCATCAGACACCTCATCGGCCCGGTCGTTGTACATGCCGCGTACATTGGCTGAGAATTTGTATTTTTCGTCGATGGCCAGCGGGCTGGCAGTTTGCAGCTCGACGGTACCGGCCACCCCACCCTCAATCAGCGAGGCCTTTGGCGACTTGTAGACCGCCGCTGAGGTGATCAGTTCTGACGGATACTGATCAAACTCAATAGAGCGGCTGCCGCTGGTCGACACCTGCTCTCGGCCATTTAGCGTAGAAAAGACAAAATCCCCGGACAAACCGCGAATATTAATCTCGGCCGCCTGTCCTCCGGTTCTGACCGCAGAGATGCCAGGCAACCGGGTCAGCGCGTCGGCCATCGATACATCCGGCAGCCCGCCCAGATCATCAGCTGAGATCTGTTCAGACACTGTATCGCCAAAGCGTTTCTGGTTCAGGGATTTAATCAGGCTGGTACTAAAGCCTTTGACCTCAATGACCTCTACTTCATCAATATCATCACTGGCTGCAGGGGTGTCGGGCTGTTGCTGCGCGCTGGCTTCAAGACTCGCCAGGGACAGACCACCGGCAAGCAATGCAACACAAATCGCATTGGGTTTAAAGTGCATGTTCATGGTTTCCCAATCCTTACTTATTGGGATATCGCTGCCACATCCGGCGCGATAGCCGCTTTTTTTTCCAGCGAAAATAGTACCCATCTGAGCAAAAAAAGCGCAACGCCATGCATACGTATTCATTACATCTTATTTACTTACAAGATACAAAGGTGACAATTTTAATGTGACTGCTGTTATTAATGTGAGGCATAAAAAAAGCCACCTGAAAGAGCTTCAGGTGGCTTTTGTGTTATCAGCTAACAGGTGTAGCTACTTTATAGCGTACGCACACAGACCGCATGGCGAATAGCGCTGCGCTCATTTGAACGGGCTATCGAGTAAGCCTGTTGCGGGGTGACCTGTAAAATCTGACTAGCGCCGCCAGACTGCACAGAGGCAGACCAGAAGAAGCGGTTTAGCCCGGACACACTCAAATCAAGCGGCGGTGTGCCGTTAACAAATGCCGCTTCTAATTCTTCGCGGCTGGCAATGCGCCAGTCAGACGCCCCGTTGTCAGTTTTGGCATCGCAATAGGCAATCGCTTCAAACAGATTCATCCGCGGATAATCGGACTCTTCCAGCCATTCGAGCGTGGCTGCGGCATCAAACGGCTGATTTATGCCAATGGCTTCTATCTCAATCTGCTGGCTAACGCCATCATTACCGGTCAGGCGCAGAGCCGTAAAGCCTGGCGTGGCTGAAGTTCTGGCTACGGTAACCGAACAGCTGTCACCGGCGTTGAGCGTAGCATTGTTACAGTCAGACGCTGTGATACTAAAGTGATCAGGATTAAAACCATTCAGGGCGGTGTTCAGTCCTGATACTGCGTTGTCTGTATTATTGGTAAAGCTTACTGTCACCGACTCAGACGCCGACGCGCCGGGGAGCACCGCCAGGTTTACCGAAGGCATAACCCGCGGTACGCTCACTGATAGATTCGCCGTCAGGTTCGCTCCGCTGCCCTGCGTGCCGGTAACTTCAATGGCTATATCACGAAATTCATCGGTGTAGCCTTCGGTACCGCCCAGGTTGGCATCACCGGTGCGGGTTAAAAATACCGCTTCGGTCAGTGCCGCACTGGCTTCGGTACTGCTGCGGGTATGGGGAACAGAAATCATCACCTGATAATCATCTTCTATACCCAGCGTGCTGAACAGACTGCGATCCAGGCCCTGAGTCGTTTTCAACTCGGCTGTGATATACAGGGTATTGCCGTTACTGTCGCTGGCATAAGGTACACGCACCAGCTGAACACCGCCGTCAGGTAATGAAGACTGGCTCAGCGTGACCGAGGTATTACTGGTCACTGTGGCCACCTGCTCGCTGGTCAGCCAGCCGGCCCGCTCACGCATCACGGCACTGTACAGGGCATTATGCTCATCCACACTACCCATTGGCAGCGGGCTGTCTGCCGCCACACCAGCCGGGCAATCACTGCTGCTACGATACGACAGCGTTTCAGTGGGTACTGTTGAGCAGGCAATACGATCGGTATGCCGCATCCCAAAAGTATGCCCCAGTTCATGAATCAGCGTGGCTTTGCTAACGCACTGACTACCGTTATGCGTCACATAGTGCTCCCAGCCATCCTGGGTAATGGTGCCTAGCGAGGCATAGCACACATATGGCTGATTTGGTGTGTCGTTAATCACTGTAATCAAGCGATCGTAGCTGGTGAAATCGGCCACGGTGTCGCTGATATGTTGATAGATTTCCAGGCGCTGCGCTTCACTGATTTGTACTGTGGCATCAACCAGTCCTTCTGCTGAGGTCGGCGCGTCATTATTGTTGGTCGCGGTCAGCTCGTACTGATCCAGAATGGCTGGCTCCAGCCAGCTTTCCCCTTCAGAGCCGTCCACCACATACCGGTTAATCGCATTTCGCTGGGTAATAAACATAGCCTGCAATTGCTGGGTGCTGAAACCATCCAGCGCACTGCGTCCGGCAAAGCCGACCGGCAGCACCAGTGTTTTCTGTGCCCCCAGATTACTGCGCGAGCTGGTATCTGGCTGGGCAGTAAAGCTGGCGGTAATGTCACACGCGCTTTGTGCAGTAAATGAATAAATATTACCTTTGAGACTACCATCACAGCCGCTGATATCATCCAGCATGGATGTAGCACCGGGCACAACCGTCACAAACGCCTGGTCGCCGGCCGCCAGCGTCTGACTGGCCGGATAAATTTGACCGCCCTCTCCGGCAGATGTGGTCACGCTGATATCGGAGACAGCCGGTTCTGCTTCTTCAAAGCTGGCATTCACCGTACAGTCAGCGGTAATTGCGCCGGTGGTAAAAGTATTACCCGATAATTCGCCGCTACAGCCAGAGGCCGACGCCAGTTCAAAACCGTCATCCGCGGTGAGGGTTATGGCCAGTGTATTGCCTTCGGTGACGGCTTGCGTACCCGGAGAGGCACTGCCCCCGTTCGATGTCGTTACCGTTACCGTAAAGCGGCTATCCTGAGGTTCGCTGTTGTCATCTGAGCCACCGCCCCCGCCACAAGCCGCCAGCGCCAGGCTTAGCGACACGCATACAAGTGTTTTTTTCATGTACATTCCAACAAAGTTTGAGTCTTATTTTTGCCCGGCCAGCGCAATGAAGGACTTGCATGTAACAGCTTGCAGAAAGTGTGAGGTGAAGCACAGCAAAAATGTGCCTGCAGTCCACTAGCAACGCAACATGGCGGATAGTTAATAAACAGGTACTGCAGATAAATAGATCATACGAAATGAAAATATTGTCACACTTTTGACGGGCTAAAATACAGGTTGATGATTTAGTGCTAAAAATAAAAAACCGGGCGTGATCAGCCGGACGCACTATTGGGTAAAGTAATGGTGAACCGGATGTCCATTTGATGCACGGTGACAGACACTGTTCCGCCCAGGGCTTTGGTCAGTACATCCACAATTGATAGCCCCAGGCCAAAATTCTCAGCCGATGTGCGCGAGGCATCTTTTTGCCATAAGGGATTAAACATATTCTTAATATCGTCATGACTCAGTGATTCGCTCAGCATATTGGTTATAACAACTTGTGTATTTTTCTTTGCGTTATGACGTATATCAGCCTGTACAGATGACCCCTCGGGACTATGTTTAAGCGCATTTCTTAGCAGGTTGCTAAGAATAGTTTCAAATGCAAAGAGGTTGCTGGTTATGGCCGTTTTGTGCACCACCGAGTCGGTTGGCAGCACCCGAATCCGACGCTTATCCAGTTGACTGGCTAACCGCGTTAATACCCCTTCCGGCTCAAAGCATTCAGAGCATTTCAATGGCTGGTTGCTGTACTTATGAATCAGCATCAGATTTGCAATAACGCTGCTCATCCGGTTAGCAATGCGCAATACTTCGGGCTTAAAATCCGGCTCGAGCTCGGGGTCATCAGGAAACCGGATAGCCATCTCTGCCAGATTTTTAAGCTCCGTGACCGGGGTCTTCAGTTCATGCGCTATATCAGAAGTGAGTCGGCGTTCCCTTTCAAATAGCGAGTAGTTTTGGAAAATAAAGTGGTTAACCCCGTCTATTACCGGATTCAGCTCTTCCACTGATGCTGGCAGCGCGGTATCTGACTGTCGGGCTGAAAACCGGATCTTGCGCAAATTCGCGTTCAGGCTTTCCAGCGGCGATAATGCAAAAGCCACGGTATTTTTAACAGTAAACCGGACGATAAGCGGAATAATGATCAGCGCCAGCAAAAAGGCCACATCGATAAACCACAGGTAATAATTCACGTTTTCTGTTGAATCGGCGTAAGCCAGCAGCACCCGCTGACCGTCAACATCAAACTGACTGTAAACAGCTTTGCCGCTACGCCCGTCTGGAAGGGTGAGTGTACTGATGATGGTATCGTTGTTGATAGCAGGACGATACGGCAGCGTTTTGGCAGAATACAAATCCAGTGTGGCTGATTTTGCCAGTATGTCCGGCTTGCCACCATGCTTCTGCATTATCCAGACTTGAAAATACTCCGGCGATGCCGCTCCTTCAAACTCAGGTAAAAAATCACTGGAATAAAAAAAACGCAGTGCTCCCTCATCAGATTTAACCAGTGTTTTCAGCAGGCCGGTTTTATCCTTCATGGCATGCTCAAACTCTGCTTCAATCCAGGTATCCACCGCAATATCGGCTGCCAGCAACACCGTAATAACCAGCAACGTGATGGCCACCGATAAACGGCGGGACAAGGTGCGCTGTATCGACCTCATGATACTGCATTTACCGTATAACCAAAGCCCCGCTTGTTTGTTACCGGCAGCTCTGCTCCCATTTTACGGACCTTGCGCCGAATCGTTGATAAGTGGGCTTCAATGGCATTTTTTGAAATACTGTCGTAACTGCCGGTGATGTATTCACTCAGTTTTTCACTGGTAACAATACGGTTTTTGTTGCTGAACAGGCATTCAACAATTCGGTATTCATTGGGAGTCAGCACGACCGGTTGCTGGTCATAGCTTAAGTGTTTACTTTGTAAATCCAGCTCAAATTTTTCTACGCAAATCACATCACGGTAGTATTGCGGCTCCCCCCGGCGCATCAGGTTTATCAGCCGTGCACAAAGTTCATCAAAGGCAAACGGCTTGGAAAGATAGTCATCCGCACCAGCCAAGATGCCCGAGGTACGCTCTTCTGGCTCTGAGCGGGCAGACAGGATCAGAACCCTTACCGCCATGTTTCGTTTGCGCAGGGTTTTGAGAATAGTCATACCGTCTACTTCGGGCAGCATAAGATCTAAAATCAGGATGTCATACTCACCCATCAGTGCCATGCTCAGTCCTTCTGCACCATCAGCAGCAATATCTACTGAATAACCTGTTTTTCTCAGGCCCAGCCCAAGGGATTTACGCAATGACTCTGAATCTTCTATAAACAGTATACGCATGCACGTTCAGCCAAAAACACTTTACTGACACTAAGCGTATCACCAAAGGCTTAAGAAATGCTTAAGCCTTACGGGCAACAACAATAAATAGTGCGGCTAGAATATAAAATATGCCGGCAAGTCATACTGATACCGGCCAGATAATATAACAATAAAACCCTTAGGCGTTTCTTAAGCGCCGGCTCAGGTTGTCTTCAGGGTTGCGCTGCATACTTCATGCACTTTACTGAATAACAGGTGTGTGCATGCGATTCCCATTTCGCTTGACGTTAAGTGCGGCTCAGGTGCTGCTGATGGCCTCACTGGTCGTGGCGGTTATTTTTAATATTCCTTTTCTGGAGCAGGTTTATCAGGCCGTTGGTCCGAATGATATTCATAGCTGGTTGTTTATTCTGACAGTTCCTGTGGTACTGACCAGCCTGACAGTGATCTTCCTGACCATTAGCGGAGCCCTGTTTTTTCCCCGGCTGATTATCAGTCTGACAATTATTATCAGCGCACTGCTGCTCTATGCCACGCTGGTTTACGGTATTATTTATGACCGCAGCATGATTCAGAATGTCCTTGAGACCAATTCTGGTGAAGCCTTTTCCTATTTCAATCTGAGTTTTTTATGCTTTTTAGTTGTGCTGGGCGTGATACCGGTTTTTGCATTAAGTAATCAGCAGATCAAAGGGCGCTTAACCCAACGTACCCGCCAGGTACTTAAAGTCAACGCACTGGCTGTTGCCAGCATTGTACTGGTTGCCGCCGGCTTTTATCAGGATTACGCCGCGGTGGGTCGTAATAACCATACACTCACCAAATATATCATTCCGTATGCATTTTACGATTCAGGCTATAAATACCTTCGTGACAGTTACTTTTACCCGCCCCTTGCCTTTCGGGTACTGGATAAAAAGCCTATTTCCGGCCACCGGTCAGGTGCGCCCTACAAAACAACGGTGATGGTGGTCGGGGAAACCGCCCGGGCCGATAACTTCAGCTTAAACGGGTACCCCAGATCCACTAACCCGTTGCTGTCAGCGCGCAGTGATATTGTGAGCTTCCGGCAGGTTGTATCATGTGGCACTGCGACCGCAGTTTCCGTGCCCTGTATGTTCTCGCGACTCGCCCACGAAGACTATGACAGCCGTATCGCCGAGAGTCAGGACAATGTTCTGGATATTATTCTTCGGGCTGGCAGTGAGGTTACCTGGATTGATAATAACAGTAGCTGTAAAGGCGTATGCCAACGTATCAACACCATTGATTTTGATCCCGCCCGCGATCCTAAGTGGTGTGACGGGGATTACTGTCTGGATGATATATTACTGGATGAACTGCGCGCCGAACTCGCCCGGCCAGCTACCTCAGACCGCCTGATAGTATTGCATATGATAGGCTCTCACGGGCCTACCTATTATCGTCGCTACCCTTCTCAGTACCGAACCTTTACGCCAGACTGTCCGCGCAGTGACATCCAGAACTGTAGTCATGAGCAACTGATCAACACATATGACAACACCCTGGTATACACCGACCATATTCTAAGCGGTGTTATCAGTCAGCTTGAAACTTTGCCTGATGCCAGCATGCTGTATCTGTCTGATCATGGTGAATCACTAGGGGAAAAAGGTCTGTATTTGCATGGTTTTCCGTATGCGGTAGCCCCTGCTGAACAAACCCATGTGCCCATGATTTACTGGGACTCACGATTAGCGCAGGGCCGCTACAAAGCTTGTGTGGAAAGTGTCAGTACTCAGCCATGGTCACAGGATAACCTCTACGACACCCTGTTAGGCCTGACTCTGACTCACAGCAGCACCTATGATACCGATAGCGATATCTTTAGCCGCTGCCAGGCTTTTAGCAAAGGAGGTGAGCATGCAGTTTGATAAACATAACAAGCCCATTGGCGCGCGTCGTCTGTACCTTGCCAGCCAGCATTCCTTGAGAGCTTTAAAATGGCTTGTCCTGCACGAGGCTGCATTCAGACAAGAGCTTATATTGCTGGGGGCAACCGGGTTGCTGATTCTGTTCAGTGACCTTTCACCGGCAAAAAACGCTGCCCTGCTGACGTCTGTTTTACTGGTTATGCTTACTGAAATCATTAATACCGGGATTGAAGCGACCATTGACCGTATCAGCCTGGATCTACATCCATTATCTGGGCTGGCCAAAGATTTAGGCTCAGCAGCAGTCAGCGTTGCCATGCTCATAGCAGTGGTAATCTGGCTCGCCGTATGGCTGAGTTGAGCTACCGCCAGGTGACTAAGGCAACAAAATGAGACCACCTTCACAAGACCGACAAACAACCTAGGTTATTTTATGCGCATGGTGCTGACCAACAACACCCCCTCAAAACAGGCTTCAGATTAGCGTGGCAGCGTGCTTTTTGCCTGTAATGTGATACGTTACGTCCACTCACTAACAAAGCCATGCCGATATGTCTGAAAAGCAAAAAATGATGAGTGGTGAATTATATAACCCGCTCAATAAAAGCCTGGTAGAAGCACGCCATGCCTGTCGTTTACTTCTCAAAGAACTGAACAATACCTGCCAGACTCAGCCCAAAGCGCGGGCAGATATTTTAAAAAAGCTGTTCGGACAAACAGGTAAACGTTTGTATATCGAGTCCGATTTTAGATGTGATTATGGTTTCAATATCAAAGTGGGTGAGAACTTTTTTGCCAACTTTAACTGCGTCATTCTGGATGCCGCCCAGGTGACCATTGGCAGAGACTGTATGCTGGCCCCGCAGGTTGGTATTTATACCGCTACGCACCCGCTGGACCCGCAACAACGTGCCAGGGGGGCTGAATTTGCCCGGCCGGTCACGCTGGGAGACAATTGCTGGGTAGGCGGTATGGCAGTCATCAACCCGGGCGTTACTCTGGGCAATAATGTAGTGGTAGCCTCCGGGGCTGTGGTCACAAAAAGCTTCGGCGACAATGTGGTGATTGGCGGTAATCCGGCGCGGGTAATGAAAGTTATTGAGCCGGGCTCATAAGCTGTCTTTGGATGGCGCGATGCCAAACTCCCGTGAATACTCCCGGCTGAACTGAGACGCACTGGCGTAACCTACATCAAAGGCAATACGGGTCACATCGCTCACGCCCTGACGAACCTGCTCGCGGGCATGTTGCAAGCGCAGCATTTTTTGAAACTGGCCCGGCGTCAGTTGGGTAACCTGCTTAAAGTGGGTATGAAATGACGACAGGCTCATGCCCACCTCGCGGGCCAGTGCATCAACTTTAAGTGGCCTGGCATAGTGGTTTTTGATAAAGCTTACTGCTGCTGATATGCGCTCGATTTTAGAGTCCACCACACCAATCTGGGCCACTTCGGCGCCTACCGGGCTGCATAGTAAACGCAGCAGAATCTCATCAATGATATGTGGCACCAATAAGGCGGTGTTGTCCTGCTGGGTTGCCACATCAAAAATACGGTTTATGGCACTGACATACTGTGAACCAGACGCGCCTACGTAAACCGCCCGGGTTCGCGCAGCCGCCGGTACCCCCTGGCTGAACACTTTCAATACCTGCCGGTTAAGCGCTTTGCCATCAATAGGAATCACCACGCAATAATATGGCTTGTCTGCACTGGCTTTGGTAATGGTGACTTTAAGTGGCACTTCAGCTGCGTATAGCACCATTTTTGTGGCATCGTATTCAAAGCTTCCTGTACCCAGCGATACCTGCTTGGCGCCTTGCGGTACCAGACACAAGCTCGGTTGTGCCAGGGTAAACGTCTTTTCAGTCTGGCTGTGCGATGATTTAACAATGTGAATACGCCCGTCCAGCAGAGAAAAATTGCCGTCGTGGGGCGCAAACCGGCTTACCCGGTTAATCAGTTGCTGAATCTGGCTGGCGTGAGGCGCATCGTGAGTAGCTGAAAAGTCAGATGGTGTCATATCAATCATGGCTATAAAAACATCAATAAAAAAGCCGAAGCCTTTAAAGGCTTCGGCTTCCACTATACTAAAAGCTGAATGAAAGCTTAAGCTTCCACTTCCAGCGATGACATGTCCATAACAAACCGGTGGGCAATATCACCTTTTGCCAGATGCTCATAAGCTTTGTTGACTTCTTCCGGGCGAATCATTTTACATTCAGGATGAATATTGTGCTTAGCACAAAAATCCAGTACTTCCTGCGTCTCCTGAATACCACCAATCAGAGAACCGGCAATACGACGACGACCGGTGACCAGCGGAATGGTAGACGGTTCGTCCAGCGGACCTACCTGACCCACAATGACCAGTGACCCATCCACGTCCAGCAATGGCGCATATTGGGTAACATCATGCTTAACCGGCACCGTGTCCAGTATCACATCAAAGGCATTGGCTGATTTTTTCATCGCATCTTCATCGGTAGACACCAGAATACCGGTCGCGCCAAGATCTTTGGCTTCCTGGTTTTTGGCATCAGAACGGCTGATTACGGTAACTTCTGCACCCATGGCAACCGCCAGTTTTACCGCCATATGGCCAAGTCCACCAAGACCAACAACACCAACCCGGCTACCTTCTTTTACATCCCAGGTACGTAACGGAGAATAGGTTGTAATACCGGCACATAAAATAGGCGCCGCTTTAGCCAGATCCAGCGCTTCAGGTACTCGCAGCACAAACTGCTCGCGCACCACAATATGCTTAGAATAGCCACCCTGAGTAATAGTACCATCGATGCGATCCGGGGCACCGTAGGTGGGTGTCATGCCATTACGGCAATACTGCTCTTCATGGTTATGACACTGGTCACATTCCTGACAGCTATCGACCATACAGCCCACTGCCACATGCTCACCCACCGCATAATCTTTTACCTCCGGCCCCACTTCAATCACTTTACCTACGATCTCATGACCCGGTACCAGCGGATATTGTTGCGGACCCCAGTCCCCATTGACGGTGTGAAGGTCGGAATGACAAATACCGCTGTACAGAATTTCAATGGCCACATCATTGCTGCGCAGAGCACGGCGTTCAAAGTGATAAGGCACCATGTGTGCATCTGTATCATGAGCGGCGTATCCAACTGTTTTCATCGTTAACCTCGTTTGTCATCAAAAGTGAGAGTGTATACGTAACGATGCCAAGATTAGCTTTTGTTAAATTATGTTGCTTGCCTTATTGTGTGGGTGTTCTGCCTAATCCTGCAAAATTAGTCAGCGGGGTGGGTTTTAAATTCAGCATTCTGACAGGCGATACGCATCTGGCGTAAATCCTGTAAACGCTGCTTTAAGTACGCGCCTTCGCGGATACTGTGTTCACTGCGCAGACGCGAGGTAGCCTTATTCACTTCCTCGTCGATGTTAGCGCATACAGAAGCGGTAGGCTCGAAGTTGTGCACCGGCAGCGCTGCTGAACTAACAGAGAATAATAAAAATCCGACGGTGACCATTTTATAAATCATAAGTGCTTGTCCTTAAGCTAAAAATGCGTACTTACTGTATACCAAAAGATAAAAAAAGAAAGTTTAAAAAACGCATTTTATAGCACTTTTTTACTGCACTCATTCCGGACGCTCTTTGCACCATTAACCGGGTTATCTCTGGTACTATCAGCGCGACTAACAGCTGTCACGCGATGTACAGCACCAGCGCACTGGTTGCCTGATCTTGTTTCTGGCGATACGACAGCTTCGCGGTAAAAATCCTTTTAACAACAGATTATTGCTTAGTAAGCATCGCCTTACCGGACACCCCAAGCAGAAGTCCTCCCGCAACACCCTCAAGTATGCGGGTGAGGCGTTGTGACCGGGGGCGAAGGAACACCCAGCTTCCGGTACTGGAGTAAAGAGGTTGATTGCAGATGCCAGAACACAAAAACACAGCCCAGCAATCATAACTGCTGAGTCGCTGCGCCACCCTGCGGATTTACAAACTGCGGTAAAATTGACAAAAAGAACAGCGCAACTTTCGGGCTGAGCACACTAACCACGATACCCTGAACAAATTCATTGCCGTTTGCTTGCTCGGGTGAAACCTGCATTGATGCTGGCAACTGGTTGTTACCATTTAGCATTGACCTGTTTGACCGTGCCCCCAGATAAACTAGATACAGCCTCCCAGCGCCATTTCACGACCGTGAACAGCCATGCTGAGTTGACAATTATGGTCGACAATCACACTTAAGCAGCCAGGGTATGAACATAGTAGCCAGCCCCCAGTCCTGAGGCAGGCTTAATAGCGGGCGCCAGACACGCCACAACAAATAACAGCAATTCATGCAAATCCACACTAATTCTCAACACCGCTGACAACAGATATCATCTGCATCAGGCTGTGATTGGAAATGCGTGAATAACACAGTGAACCGGCAGGCCAGTAACCTTGCTGACCTGCCGGAAGTAAGCCGCCGGGCCTAGTTTCCCGGTTTAAACAGGTTTGTATCGGCACCCGGCTGGGTACGCTGAGCATGCAGAAAATGCATGTGGCGTTCAAACTGGTTCAGAATATCCTCAATAACCTGATGCTGGGTATAACCCATCAGATCATACCCCTGCCCGCCTTCTGCCAGTAAAGGTTCCACCCGGTAATATTTGCTACTGCTTCTGGCAGAACGGGTAGCAAAAGATGGCATAGCATGCTGACTTGGACGCAGCGCATAGTAGAAATCCTGAGCGTCGTGCAGGTCTACCTGTAATGACATGCACACATCACTGTCATCATGATTCTCACTGATGGTAACAGTAAGCTTACGTTCCTCCAGCGCAGCCTTTACCTCTTTCATTGCCGGCATGGCGACCTCGTCCAGAAACTGCTGACACTGCTTCTGGTCAGGAAAACTGACAAACCGGTGTAGTCGCTGGGTCCAGTTCTTGTCAGACTCAACAAAGTAAGTACCACTGAAATTAGTATCTGCTGCTTTTTGCTTCAGACTTTCTACCCGCAATGCCTTAAACAGACCTAACATCATCAGGCACAGCACAATGGCAAACGGCAAACCGGTTACCACCACAGCACTTTGCAGGGCCGATAACCCCCCGGTCAGTAGTAGCGCTATCGTCAACAGGCCTATAATGGCTGCCCACATAATCCGCATCCAGGCTGGCGCATCGCTGTATGGGTCTCTGAGCACTGATGTCAGATTGGAAAGTACCAGGGAGCCTGAGTCACCGGATGTAATAAAAAATACAAATGCCAGGATGCTGACTACGATGGTAGTCACCGCCGCCCATGGAATACTTTCCAGAAACAGATAAATAGCAGAGCCAGGGTTATTAACCGCCTGTTCGCCAAAATCCTGTGCCCCGGACATCACCATGTCAATGGCACTATTGCCCATAACAGACATCCACACAATCATAAAAGACAGCGGAAGCAACAAGGTTCCGGCTACAAATTCGCCTATTGTACGTCCCCGTGAAATCCTGGCCAGGAACATACCCACAAACGGCCCCCAGGCAATCCACCAGGCCCAGAAAAATAGCGTCCAGGCATTCAGCCAGTCAGTGGGTGGGTCAAACGCAAAGGTATTAAAAGACATGCTGACAAAATCAGTCATGTAGTCGCCAATGTTGAGCACCAGCGCGTTAAGCAGAAAGCGGGTGTCGCCTACAAATAATACAAACAACATCAGAACCAGCGCCATCAGCATATTGAATTCAGATAACCGCCGAATGCCTTTTTCCACCCCGGTGACTGCAGAAATAGCGGCAAAAACAATCACCACCACGGCCAGTACAATTTGCACAGTAAGGCCTTCGGCTATACCAAATACGTGATTTAAGCCGTAATTTAGCTGAATCAGGCCAATACCCAGACTGGTGGCAATACCAAAAACGGTCCCCAGCACAGCTGCAATATCTACCGTATGCCCGATGGGTCCGTAGATTTTTTTGCCAAATACAGGATATAGCGCAGAGCGAATAGCCAGCGGCAGACCATGACGGTAGCTGAAAAAGGCCAGCGCCATTCCCACCAGTGTATAGACGCCCCAACCGGATAAGCCCCAGTGAAACAAAGTGATTTTGATCGCATTGCGGGCTGCTTCGCTGCCTTCTCCCATGGCAACCGGTGGGGTCAGGTACTGGGTCACCGGTTCAACAATACAGAAAAAGATTAGGTCAATGCCGATACCAGCAGAAAAAAGCATGGCGGCCCAGGTCACCACATTGAACTCAGGCCGGGTATGTTCCTGACCCAGCCGTATTTTCCCCCAGGGGGAAACAGCAACCAGCGCCACAAACAGTAAATAAACAAAAATAGCAAAAAAATAAAACCAGCCGAACGTAGCGGATATCCAGCTTAGAGCCTGATTGATAACAGAATTTGCGGACTCGGTAAAAAACATAGCCCATAGTGCAAACAGTACGATGCCGATAACCGAACCGTAAAAAGGAACTTTGTTGATTAGTACTTTTTCTGACGGGCTGTCAGTATTTTCATTTATCGTGTCTTGTTGTGACATCTTGTCAGCCTCACATGCCTTTACCCATTTAAGTCACCCGGCAAGCGCGTTCGCCAGCTTTATCTGTCCTGTTTACACTGCTGACAGGCTTTTTATTTTGATTGAGCATACCGGACACATAAATAAAAGTTTATTTACTAGTAATATAGATATAGAAGTGAAAGACCGGTTTCGATCATAAGAAGATGTGTGAAAATTGCTTTAATGCTAAGTTAAACAGCAGTTCAATGGCTGACCCCTTTACAGGTTTTTATGTTTACTGGCTTATCCGCGTTTCCTGTTACACCATTTCGCTATGACCGGCTTGATTTGCCGGCTATGTCGGTGCTGCTGGCAAACCTGAGCGCCGCGCGCCCGGACTCTATTTGTGTAATGGGCTCGACCGGTCTTTACCCCTACCTCACCCCTGCCGAGAAACAACAGGTTATTCAGCTGGCCGTTGAGCAGTCTGATGGTATTCCGGTGATGGCCGGCATCGGGGCTTTACTAACCAGAGAGGTGCTGGCCAATGCGCAACAGGCGCAGCAGGCAGGTGCCAGCGCTTTATTACTGGCGCCAGTGGCCTATCATCCGTTAAACAGCGATGAGGTATACCACTTATTTGAACAGGTGTGCAGGGAGGTCAGCGTTCCCGTATGCGTGTATGAAAACCCGGGCACCACCCAGTTTAGTTTTTCAGACGAGTTGTACGCAGCAATTACGCGGCTGCCTCATATCAGCGCCATAAAAATACCCGGCGCACCATTTGGTTCGGCCGAAGAAGGCGCAGCCCGCCTGACCCGACTTCGGGCCATCATACCTGAGCATGTGGCCGTGGGTGTTAGCGCCGATAAATTTGGGGTAGCCGGTATGCTGGCAGGCTGTGATTGCTGGCTGTCCGTGGCCGGTGGCTTGTTCCCCAATACCATAAAATCATTGATAGATGCTGTTCACCACACGCCGCATCAGGCGGCTGAAAAAGCCTCAGTACTTGAGCCGCTGTGGGATCTTTTTACGCACAACAAAGGTGGCCTGAGGGTCATTGCTACAGCAGCGGATTTACTTGGTTATACCGAAGGTAATTGTTTGCCCGCTCCGTTGCTGCCTCTCACCGGAGACGCCAGACAGCAACTGGCAAAGGTACTCAGCCGGCTAGAGCTTCGCTGAACCGTATTTACTGCATTACCCACATACGAGCGCCTCGCGCTGGTAAGTTAAAGTTGTGCCATTGTGTGGAAATAGTCTGAACATCAGCACTCAAAACATCTTTGTAGTCCCGATACCACCATAACTGCTGTGCTGAGGTATCCACCCAGACATCTTGAGCTGAGCCACATTTGTTAATGCCAACAATACCATTATGATCACGTTTGAACAGCAGATAACAGTCACTGGCACTGATAACCGTCATGCCCCTTCCCTGCATCTGGTTATGAAAACTTACCATCGCGGCAATATCATTTCGCTGGTACAAATCATTCCAGCGGTTGTCTCCACTTTCATTATGATCTGAATAAAGCATTGGCGTTCCCCCATCACGCCCAAGGATATAGGCATTGGCCAGTGTTTCATCAGTAGCATCCATGATTTGATAACGAAACGGATCATTAAGCGGTATATCATGGGTAACACTAAAGGTAACCGCTTTTGCTGCTGACAGTGCCTGCCCGTAAGCGCCAGGGTCAATCAGTAAATTCATTGAGCCACCCGGACTAAACGCACTGCGTAGCTGAGCGAAGAGCGGAAAATCATATGCAGAGTGACCGGTCTGATTGATGTACGGCGCTAGAAAATTATCGTACTCACCGTTACCGACACCACCTGAAGTTATAATTTCGCCAAATACGTGGGTATCGTTCTTAATCTGCGTATCAAACACCTGGTTTATGTGGTAATTGCTCATATGTTTGGCTGCGTCAACACGAAACCCGGTAACACCAATACGTTTTAGCTCCGTCAGATAGTTTTTTTGTTGCTCTACAACCCAGTTGTTGGGGTCTAAATCCGGGAGTCCGGTATCTGGTGGCGCTCCACACAACCGGTTGTACTGCACATCGCCTACATCGGAATAATTACTAATACATTGTGGTCCCTGCGGATCTCCCGAACCATGAAAATCACCGGCACCAAACAACCCGTTGGTCACATCGCCAAACAGAGTAATACTCTGATAATATTCAGGCTGACTGGCATAATTACCAAGTACAGCGGCCCCCGGATAATTCAGGTCGTTCCGCTGCGCCGACTCGTTTGCCATATGATTAAAGACAATGTCTGCGTAAGTTTCCACCCCTTGCGCCCTCAGCGCATTCACCATTGCCGTAAAATCAGCAGTATCGCCCAGTGGATTATCTATAACACGGTAATCCTGAGGCTGGTATCTTGCCCACCACTGGTTACCGGTAGACTTGTAGGCAGGTGATACCAACACTTTTTTATATCCCAGATCCGCAATTTGCGAAGCTTTGCTGGCAACGTCATCATATTTCCAGTTAAATGCATGCAAAATAACATCAGCGGATGCCGGTGAGATGGAAAAGATACCGACAGTTGCTGTAGCCAGGAGAGTAGTCTTTACACCTGACTTACACTTAAGTATTTCGACCATGGGTTATTCCTAAACAGTAAATGAATATTGATATTTACATTTTGATAACACCATTAAAACACCATGCATACGTATTCAGTAAATACTTACTCTCATTACAGCCTTCTTATTCGGTGGTTACTCAATCTCCCTGACCACTTGCCCATAAGCTAATAAGGCAAACAGACAGGTTCCGCCCAGAATATTACCCACCAGCGTGGCACCAATAAGCTCAAGCGTGTCAGCAACACTGATATGGCCTTGTAGCGCCATCAGGAACAATTCGTTCGAACCGGCAATGACATGGGTAAAGTTACCGATAGCAATGAGGTAGGTAAACATCACAATCATAATCAGCAGTGAGTTATTAACCGACGGTTTCATCCACACCACGGCCGCAATAATAAACCCTGATACGATGCCATAGGACATGGCTTCCATCGGTTTAAGCTCTGCGTAGTGCTTAGAGATGGCGGTCATACCTTCAAGAAATTCCGGCGGCACCGCGCCAAAATAGAAACTGAAGAAGGCGGCGGAAAATGTGCCTACCATGTTGGCCAGAAAGACAATAGCCCACAGCCTGGCAGTACACAGTGTCATATGCAAAGAACGTTTATGCAGTAACGGCAAAATCACTGTCAGCGTATTTTCAGTAAACAGCTGTAGTCGTCCTAAAATTACCAGCACAAAGCCGACAGTGTACCCCAGATTTTCCAGCGCAAACTGATACGTCGATTCTTTGAAGATCGTATGTAAAATCCCTTCAGCCAGAATAGACAGTGAAATACCGATACCGGCCGCCACCCCCGACCACCATAACGACATCATCGGGCGTTTGAGCTCTTCAAGCCCCTCACGGTGCACAATGGCATACACCGAGACCGAGTTCAGGCTCTGATGATCCCTGACATCCTTTTCCTCTTCATGGCTAAGAGGTTTTTCCTTTTCATCAGAACCATGCTTGGCATTTTCGGTCATTCAAATCTCCGGTTTACAATAAGTTACACAACTACACCGGGTTTAGTACGCTATTTTTTAAAGATTGTATTTATTTACTTTTTACTATCGATTAAATCCCGCTGGTATGCACGAATACACGTATGTCATTGGCGAAACACGCTATTTGTGAAAATAAGGTGTTGTTTATGCACTATCATTAGAACAGCTGCGGCGTATTTTCATGTCAAGAAAACAACCGTTCATGCCGATAGCTGTTATACACCCTGAATTATCAACAATATTTGCAGCATTTTCTCTGACAGGGAGTTGCTAAAATATGTCATCAATGTGGTTTTTATCTATGAAAAAACACCTTTCGCTTGCGTCCAAACTTATGTTTGTTGTGGGAGCCCTGTTTACCCTGCTTGCTGCTCTGTTTATTACGGTAAGTTACTTTTTGCTTAACTCCGCTGAGCAAAATATTAACCGGCACGTTAGTGGCGAGGTTAAAAGCCAGATTGAAGCAACGGTGGCAGCAAAAGCTGCCCGGTATGCAGCTGAAACACAGACTCTGCTTAGCACCGCTCATCAGATCCCCAATGTTCTGGCTACACAGCTAGCCGCCAGTATCGAAGCCAGTGACAGCCTGTCATTGAGCCGCGAGCAGACGGAACGCATTGTAGGTAACCTGCTGGCTACCGGTGTCACCTCCAGCATGTATGCCCAGTTTGAAACCAACCTGTTTGATGGCCAGGCCGCCGCTAATAAACAGGGCAGCAGTCACTCAACTCCCGGTACCGGCAGCTTTGAGGTGTATTATATCGCCGATGCTAATGGTCAGGCTGAACAGGTTCGTATTACCGACCCTTCTGTTAAGCACGACACCACGCTGGACGAATTTGGCTTTCGGGCCGCCGAGTGGTACCTGTGCAATAAAGAAACCCTGAAACCGTGTGTGTCCAACCCTTACCAGTACGAAATACGCGAAGGCTATTCAGAGCTGATGACCAGCCTGACCGTACCGGTGATCGCCAATGGTCGTTTTCGTGGTGTAGTGGGCGCAGATCTTAACCTGCCCATAATCCAGAAGCGGGCAAATATCCTGAAAGGCTCTTTGTATAATGGCCAGGCTCAGGTTTATGTAGTCAGTCAGAACGGCATGGTCGTCGCGGCCACTGATGCCAAAGACAAGCTGGCTCGCCCGTTCAAGGAAATCTTTGGTGAAAATGGACAGGCACAGCGCCTTGTTAGCGCGGCTGACAACAACGAATCTGTGCAGCTGGACAACATGCTGTATGTTGTTCGTAATATCAGTTTGCCGCTACCCAACACGCAGTGGAAGATGGTAGTAGGGGTGGATATCAATGCCGCTATGGCACCGGTTGTCACTGTGGAAGATCTCATTTCCTCTGCCATTACCTCCCTGTTGTCGACCCAGGTGCTGGTTGCCGTTATCGCAACCCTGATTGCATTGGGTCTGATTTATATTTTCACCCGCAGCATTATTCAGCCTGTTCGTCAGGTTGCCGAGCGTATGGAAGAGCTGGCTGGCCAGGGTGGCGACTTGACCCAGGATATTCACGTTCATTCTCATGCTGAGCTGATTCAGTTAAGTCAGGCGTTTAACAAGTTTAAAGAAAAGGTGCGCGAGCTGCTGGAGCAGGCCAAGGTATCCTGTAACCAGGTTACCACGCAAAGTGAGCAGACTCAGCATCATGCACAAAATACCAATGAGCAAATTCAGGTACAGCAGGCCGAGATTGACAGTGTGGTTACGGCTATCACCGAGATGTCGCAAACTGCACAGGAAGTGGCGCATACCGCTGCTGACGCCGCTCATAATGCTGACAATGCCACCCAATCGGTTAAGCATACAGAATCTGAGATTTCTCAGTCTACCAGTACGGTTACCGCGCTTTCCAATGAAATGCAGACCGCTTCAAGTGCAGTGCAGGCGGTTTCAGCCCGCAGTACTGACATTAAGAAGATTCTGGATGTGATTGATGCCATTGCCGAGCAAACTAACCTGCTGGCTTTAAACGCGGCAATTGAGGCAGCCCGTGCCGGAGATAGCGGCCGCGGCTTTAGTGTGGTGGCCGACGAAGTACGTTCTCTGGCTTCAAAAACCGCCGAGTCAGTGGGTGAAATTGGCAAAGTGATTACAGCGCTTCAAAGCGAAGTGGATAACACCGTGAATATCATCCGCGTCGGCAGTGAAAAAGCCGATGATGCTGCTCAGCGCTCTCAGTCGGCCTTGCAGAATATGCAAAATACGGTGAGCCAGATTGATGAAATCAGCCAGCGTATGACCCAGATGGCTGCAGCTGCCGAGGAGCAAAGCCAGGTCAGCGAGGAACTCAACCGCAACATGGTAATTATTGGTAATGCCACCAGCGAAGTGGCGGCTAACTCACAGGCTTCCGAAGAAAGCTCGCGAGCAATTCATAATGCCGTGCACACGTTGCAAGCCCTGCTGGGCAAGCTTAAAACGCGCTAAACGAGCAAGCCCTGTCGCAGCCGGTAATGTGGCAGGGCATAGTCTATTTACATAATGGCTTATCTGCGCCACATTCCGTTTTCACTTAACATCACACAATGTGCCTTTTTACCTATCACGCACTTTCACTCACTCAGTTCTTCTGACCAGATCCGCTGAACCCTACAACCGGCTGAACAGTAATGAGTGGTAGTACGCTGACTATTATCTGCCGGCTCCTTCTTTTGCTTTTTACACAGGTAGTTTGCTTATGCACAATGAATCGGTCTTCAATCTGGGCCTGGAGCATGTCAGGGTGCAGCGCAAATATGACGCGCTGGGTGCACTCAATGACCTGCTCATTGCCATCTGGTTTTTAATTGGTAGCTTTTTCTTTTTATCCAGCTCACTGGTAGAAGACGGTACCTGGCTGTTTATTTTAGGCAGTGCACAGCTTTTAATTAAACCGGTACTAAAACTGGCCAGCCTGATTCACGTAAGTCGGGTGTATCACCAGACCAATCAAAAAGAGTAAGCCAGCGCGCCTGTGAGTACGCTATAGCATTTTAACTTCACGTTGCGGAAAGGGTATCTGTATATCGGCCTTTTGCAGTGCGTCATAAATCGCTTTGTTAAGTGCATAGCGAATTTCAAAGTGCCGGGTGGTGTCGCCCCACACCCGTACGCCAAAATTAATGCTGCTGTCGCCAAAGTTATCTACGCCGATGGCTGGAGCTTTTTCAGTGGAGATCCCTCCGACTTTTGCCACCGCTTCTTCAATCAGCGCGGTAACCTCATCTACGCCGCTGGAATAGGCGACTCCAATCTCCAGTTCAATCAGCATCTGCTCGGCAGAGTTATGCAGAATTTCCCCCACAATAAGCTTGTTGGGAATTTGAATCTGTACGTTGTCTTCATCAATTAAAATGGTATAAGGCAGCATGACTTTATCGACCACCCCGGCAACGCCGCGCACCCGAATGGTGTCGCCCACTACAAATGGCCGGGTAATGATGATGGTAAATCCCGCTGCATAATTGGCCAGCATGCCCTGAATCGCCAGGCCAGCTCCCAGCCCCACCGCGCCAATAGCAGCAATTAACGGCGTTACACTGATGCCTATATTACCCAGCGCAATAATGATGACCAGGCCCAGTACAATGAGCTTGCAGGCCCCGCCAGTAAAACGGCTCAGCGTAATGTCGATGTTGCGGCCTATCATCAGGTTTTCGACCACGCTGCCTATCTTGCTGGACAGCCACCAGCCAACCAGCAAAATAACAATAGCCCCGGCAATCTGAAAACTGTAAGTCACCGCGTATTCAACCAGCATATCGTACACAGCCTGGGCCTGCTGTAATTCTTCTTCCATAAATAATGTCTTCAATAGCCAAACCAAATTTAAGCATAAACAACATCTTAGCAAGCAACAATATAAAGCCTGTCAGGATGCCTACAACTTTAGAATAGATTTACCAACGCGTAACAGAATTACCTGATGAACTGACAGCCTTTACAATTAATTTTTGAATCGTAACGAACATTTCTTTTTGTTTTACCCGGATTTCAAATTGCCGCATATTCGCGCGCAAAATATTGTCTTTCTTCCTGTTGTACAGAGGCTCCCTGTTTGGAAAACATCCTGCCCCCGGTGACTAAGCCGCGCGTTTTTGTGCCGGTAACGGCACTGGCAATGTATGCTGTTGCATCTGGCTATTTCATGAGCCTTATTCCGTTAATGTTACCGCTATATGGGCTGGACACTGCACTGGCCAGCTGGCTGGCCAGTCTGTTTTATGCCGGATTACTGCTGGGCGCTGTGAGTATTGAGCCGCTGGTGACAAAAATGGGCCATAAAAATGCGTTTGTCAGTTGCCTGGGTCTGCTGGTTGTTACCATTGCCATTATGCCGATGGTGACCAGCAGCGCTGTCTGGCTGACTTCCCGGTTTGTGGCCGGTATCGCGGTTGCCGGTGTATTTGTGATTGTGGAGTCCTGGCTGCTACATGGTGAAGAATCTGATCGGGCCAAACGGTTGGGGTTGTATATGGGCTCGCTGTACGGCGGAACATCCCTTGGGCAACTGGGCATCGGGCTGATTGGTGTAAGCGGTAATATGCCGTTTATCGTTATTTTCACCATGTTGTTGCTAGCCATTGGTGTGCTGTTACTGATAAAAAGTGATGCGCCCCACCCCGGCCACAGTCAGCCTATGAGCCTGGGGCAAATCAGCAAGCTGAATCATGCCGCTATTATTGGCTGTATTGTGTCAGGCCTGACGCTGGGCGCAATTTATGGCCTGATGCCACTGGCGCTAAGCCTTCGGGGTATTGCCACAGATGATGTGGGCAGCCTGATGGCCCTGATTATTCTTGGGGCGATGGCCGTACAACCACTGATCCCTCTGCTGTCTAAATACATGGACAGAACCTTACTTATGGCGCTGTTTTGCTTACTCGGCGTGGCCGCCATTGCACTGACCACCTCATTTGGTGGCCTCTACGCACTAGGCACCGGATTGTTTTTACTGGGAATGGCGGTATTTGCGCTGTATCCGGTAGCCATCAATTTAGGCTGCGATAAGCTCGGCTCCAATCATATTGTTGCGGCAACTCAGGTCATGTTGTTCAGTTACAGTATCGGTTCTGTGGCCGGCCCTATTGTGGCAGGCAGTTTTATGTCAGGCCGGCACGGTCTGCCTGGTTACCTGTTTTGCTGCCTGCTCGCCACCAGCGTATATATGCTTATTGTCAGTATTAAAACCAAACGTCAGGCCATGGCAGGCGAGTAAGGTCGGTGCTCACACAATATCGCTGGGCACTGGACCTTTATTGCAGCCTTTACAACAACAAGGCATAACCTGATCTTCAGTACAGTGGTGATTATCAGGCAGAATGAGAATATTAGTTAGCTTGAAAACCATATTTAAGACCAGTATCACAATACTTTTTAAACATTAAGAATAGTATGGTCAGGATTAGTAGATCTTGATCATACTATATGGTTTAAAAGGACTAGAAATGGAATTAATTAATATTGAAACTGATGAGATTGATGCAGTTAACGGTGCTCTTTTTCAAGGTGCGGCCTTAGGAGCGGGAGTTTATTTATTAGGCTCAGCATTTAACGGCAGCTTTTCCTGGGGAGGTTTAGCAGGCGCGACCGTTACAGGTTTTGCCACCGGTGGCTTTTCTGCTTTGGCTGGCGGTGCCAGAGCGTTAGGTACCGTCGGGCGAGGCGTTGTTGCAGTAAATGGCGCAGCGCTTGGGGGCACGACACAGCAGATCATTGATTCGCGTATGACGAAAAGTAAATAACTAAACTTACAGGGCTTCCTTTGAAGCCCTGCTGATCATTTAGGTTTTTACATGAATAAAATTTACTATAAGTTTGTTTTAGTCACTTTGGTATATGTGACTTTGATGTTCGCAGTCTGGTCACTTATCGCAGGCTTAGCTAATGCCAGAGAGATGCTATTTGTACTCGCCGTGCTGGCCGCCAGCCTTGCCGGTAAAGGGGCGATTAAACAGGCCTATGTGTTGGGCGCCGGGCAAAACAAGACTAGCTGAATTCATGAGCGCCCGGTTTCAAATGATAAAAACAACAATCCCGGCTATCGCCGGGACTGAGTAAAATTATTTGTAGCATCGCAGTGCTGAGTAACAATGATGGGCTGGAGCCTAGTGAGCGGGCTTCAGCTTAATCAGCCGCCCGTTGTCATTATCCTCCAGCACATAAATATGGCCTGCTGAATCCTGCTCAATCTCGCGCACTCGCTGGCCCCATTCGTAGCGCTCAGCTTCCTGAGCTTGCCAGTTGCTCTCATCTTCCTGGCTGAACGACACCCGCACTAATGCTTTAGAAGACAATCCGCCGATAAAACCATTGCCAGTCCAGTCACTGTGCTTGTCACCTTTATAAATCATGAATCCAGCCGGGCTGATAGCCGGTACCCAGGCATTTACCGGCGCTTTGAATACTGGGTATTCTTCGTGATTAGGAATTTTCACACCAGAGTAATGGTCACCCTGGGACACCACGGGATAGCCATAGTTACGCGCTTTTTCTATATAATTAAGCTCATCGCCGTGTTTTGGCCCCATTTCATGGGCCCACAAATTGCCCTGACTATCAAAATCAATACCCAGCAAATTACGGTGACCTAATGTCCATATCTGTCCGGTTATATCGCCGTTTCCATAAAACGGATTATCTTCCGGCACACTGCCATCTTCATTCAAACGAACAATTTTACCCAGATTCATTGCCATATTCTGAGCCGGAGTAAATTTTTGCCGTTCACCGGAGGTAATAAACAGATATCCGTCCGGGGAAAATACCATGCGGTGCGAATAATGCCCGTTGCCCGTCACTTTAGGCGCCTGCGTCCAGATACGCTCACGCTCACTTAAACTGGCACCGCTGTCAGTAATAGTCAGTCTGGCCTTATCAACCACCGCCCCACTGAAATTATCGTTTTTCGGATCCCGCTCCACATAGGAAAGATAAATCATGTTATTGCTGGCAAAATCCGGATGGATAATCACATCGCCTAAACCGCCCTGCCCCCGGGCGTTGATGTCAGGCATACCGGTCACTTCAAACCGTTTTTGCTGATTGTTATCCAGTAGCCACAGACTGCCCGCCTTTTCTGTCACCAGACTCTGGCCGTCAGGCAGAAATACCATTGCCCAGGGCTGATTGAATGTTGCTTTCACATCCCCGACCAACGAGGTTCCCTCACTGCCTTTCATCTCAACCTGAGAAGCGCCGCCGGACTGCGCAAAGGAAGCAAAAGACATGGCCATAACCGTAGTGAAAAACGCTATTTTCTGCCGCGCTATTTTCTGTCGCATAGGGATACCCATTCATTAATCAAAGAGCCAGACTATAAATCACACCAATGTGTGAGCCAAAAACATTCAACCAGAGTTGTTACGAAATTGTTGGGCGAAGGGTCAGTTTACGTTTCACCTTATCGGTACCTTTCGCAACCAATAACGAAATTAACCTATGAATCGTAACCGCAATACCGGCTGGTTTTGCGTTTAAACAGGAGGGCCTTTGGTTACCGAGGCAAGCTATACCCTGCCCCCAAAAATCACATCTTTAACGGTAGCTCTGTTTTAACGGTCTTTTATAATGCCAGTAATGAGCCTACTGTCTTTAAGACGTTCTCAGAACGGCATTAAAAGTAAATACGGTTTCATGTTCGTCAGAGCGCACTGTAAGCGCTCCATTGTGAGCTTCAGCGATTTGCGAGGCAATAAATAAACCAAGCCCCAGCCCGTCGCTGTGTTTATTATTTTCTTTGCGCCAGAAGGGATGAAACAGTTTATTTATTGTGTCCGGATGTATTGGTGTACCGCCATTGGCAACACTTAATACCAGTGTATCTTGTTGCATGGCTGCCACTACCTTGATAGGAAGCGTTTTGTCGCCATGTATTATTGCATTAATCAGCAGGTTAGACAGTAGTTGGCAAATTCGTTGAGCATCACACATCGACGTACCAATAATATTTATATCAGTATGAATATCTCGTTGTGGGTGCAGTCCGGAGAGCTCTGATACCGTGTGTTCCAGTAATCCGGTTAAATCCGGTACAGGCTTCACGGATAGCTGAATGCCTTTGCCCATCTGGCCATGAGTAAAATCCATTACATCACTTATTAGTCCGGACATACGGTTTGCACTGCTACCCATACGCGTGAGCACTTTCTGGCTTGTAGCGTCACTGGCGTGATCGGTAAGAAAATCCAGACCCATTCTAAGCGCTGATAATGGCGTTCTTAGATCATGCCCTAATATGGCGATATACTGCTCGAGAAGTTTAGTAGCCGCCTGTTCATTGATTAAGTCTGACCGGGCTTCAGCAAGCCTCTCTTCAGTTGCAATCTGTCGGGAAATCAGGTCTGCAAAAGACCTGATCTGGCTTTCAATCTTGTCTGTTTTAAGTACTGCAGGAAGCGGGTCAAGGCCGCAGATAGTGCCAAAAAATTCTCCATTCTTATCGTAAATAGGATAGGAAAAATAGCTTTCAAATCCGTACATAACAGGAATTTCGCTGGTGCAATAATCAACGTCTTTTTTCGCGTGTTCAATGACTATAGGTTGGGTCGATTTTCTTACCTGATTGCAGAATGTGGTTTGTATATCGAGTTCATCGCCAGGAGCCAGATTGAAGTTGATCAAATCAAGCACTGCACACATTGTCCACTTTTTTTCTGTTACGCGAGCTACACAAATAAACCGAAGCCCTGTGGCCACTGAAAGTATTTGCATTATATGCGGCACAGCTTCAATCGACTGAATGGTACGGATATCATTTTCAATTGAAAAACTCATTACATCCTCTTAGCATCCATAATTATCTGTCTTAAGCTGGCATTAATAGCTCTGCGCATGGAGGGATTCCAATATCGGCAAAAAAATGTTCACGCGGCTGCTTGAGTAATATTGGCTAATTACTCGAATATGCAAAATCAGCATTACAGTGCTATAGCGCCATCACTTCACTATACGCAATTTGTAGAAAAATAAAATCAAAAACCTAAACCACTGTTTATTCAACTAGATAAATACTAATTGACGTTAACTCAACTACGGTTAGCTTTACCGATGTGTTGGTACAAAAGCGCCAGGCGTTGTTGCTTTTCTCTGTTTTCATAAAGCAGGCAGGAAACAAAGTGTAGTGTGATAGCCCGTGATGACAGATATAAAAATCAATCTCAGCCGCGCCATAAAAAAAGAGCAGACATATTTGCCTGCTCTGTGTCTTGCGGTCTAATCAAACAGCCCTGGCTGAGAGCCTATCATCGCTTCTGTGCTGCCAACCACTGGTTGTCGAAATTCCGGCTTCAGGTATCCATTTTTTTAACCTGTTCTTCTACCGGCTCACCGTTATCATTAAATGTTGCAATATCAGCATTTGATGACTCCCACTGGTCGCGTTCTTCTTCTGTTGCCTTGGGTGAAAACCAGCCAACATAGGCATAAAATATACCTATCAGAGGCGCTGTCCAGCATGCAAAGGCTAAGGGTATATACAACAGGTTCTCCATATTGTCGCCAGAAATCCCCAGGCCCAGCGCTGATATAACAAAGGCCCCGCCTGCGTTCCAGGGGATCAGGGGAGACATCAGGGTACCTCCTTCTTCAACGCCCCGGGACAGATTCAGCGTGGAATATCCCATACCTCGGTAAACCGGAGAAAACATCCGTCCTGGTAAAGCGACTGACAAATAAGGGTCGCCTGCCACCAGATTGGTAGAAAATGCAGTTCCAACCGCGGCAGCCTGGGTACTGGCAAATGTCGTTGCTTTGCTTTTAATCGAATTGATTATGCTTTTCAGGCAGCCGGTGGTTTCCAGTGCACCACCAAAAGCAAGTGCAATAAGTACCAATGATATGGTCCACATCATGGACTGAATACCACCCCGATTAAGCAGGCTGTCTATTTCGCTTATATTGGTTTCAATAGCGTAGCCGTTATTGGCATAGTCAAAAACCGCCTGTAGGCTTTGTCCCTGAGCGAACATAGCGAATGCCCCCCCCACCAGCACGCCTACAAATAGCGACGGCAGCGGCGGTAATTTTTTAAGAGCCAGCCCCATCACCACAAGCGCCGGTAATAATGCCCACAAAGAAATATAAAAGTTGTCTTGCAGCGTGGAGGTGATGCGCTCTATTTTTTCAAAAGATACGCTTTGTGTATCAATCACCAGATAGCCAACGCCAAGATAAATCAGAAAAGCCAGTACCATAGCCGGGATGGTGGTAGCCATCATATTTTTAATATGAGAAAACACATCGGTGCCGGTAACCGCCGGGGCCAGATTGGTGGTATCAGATAGAGGCGAAACCTTGTCACCAAAAAACGCGCCAGAGACTACTGCCCCGGCGGTCCAGTACATAGGAATATCAAACCCTCCACCAATACCCATAAGTGCCAGGCCCACCGTTCCCACACTTCCCCAACTGGTTCCCAGAGATACGGCAACCACTGCACATATCACCATGGCAGCAGGCAGGAACAGCTCAGGAGACAGGATCTTTAATCCATAGTAAATAATGGTCGGCACGGTTCCGCTGGCAATCCAGATACCGATAATCATCCCTACAACAATAAGCACGCTAACTGCAGGTAACGCTACGTGAATGACTTTGAAAATACCTGCACGAATGTCTTCCCATGAAAGGCCGAGGTAAATACCTACCATACTGGCCAGCGCGACTCCGATAGCAAGGGGAATATGGGGTTCAAATACGCCAAAGTAAAAGATCTGCGTGCCCAGTACTATAAGAGTCAGAACCACCGGCGTTAATGCAAGTAGCAGACTGGGTGTGGGGCGCTGCTCATCCGTCATATTCTTTCCTTGTAATTGAAACTGGCGTTCACAGATTCACAACAGCGACAAAGAAACAACTGTTTATTATCTGGCCAGTAAGTAGTTGATATGTGTCGATAGTTACGCGGATAAATGCAAAATAGTTTTGAAAAGACCTGGTCGGGTATCAGAAATAAAAACTCCCGGCTGACTGCACGACTCATATAAACTCAGATAACTGAATAACCCCCTCAGCTGGCTCAAATAAAAAAGGCGAAGCCTGTACGGTTCGCCTTTTTGAAAATGGGATTGCCACTTTAACTACACAGTGTGGTAACCAGCCCCTACTCTTCCCTGTACGCCTCAATCGGGGCGCAGGAGCATTGCAGGTTGCGGTCGCCGTATACATCGTCGATACGGTTTACGCTGGGCCAGAACTTGTTACGGGCCACACTGGCGACCGGGTAGGCGGCCAGGTGTCGGTCGTAGCTGCGGTTCCAGTCGCTGTCGCAGATGTCTGCCAGGGTATGGGGAGCATTATGTAGCGGGTTGTCGGTGGCATCCCACTCGCCGCTTTCCACTTTGGCAATTTCATTACGAATGCTAATCATGGCTTCAATAAACCGGTCCAGCTCAAACTTGGCTTCAGACTCTGTGGGTTCTACCATCAGTGTACCGGCTACCGGAAAGCTCATGGTAGGCGCGTGGAAGCCGTAGTCATTCAGACGCTTAGCAATATCCATTTCACTAACACCACTGGCGTCTTTTAACGGACGCAAATCAATAATACATTCGTGAGCCACTTTGCCATTACGGCCTTTGTACAATACCTCAAAGTGCCCTTCCAGCTGCTTCGCTACATAGTTGGCATTCAAAATCGCCACCTGGGTAGCCTTGCGCAGACCTTCTGAGCCCATCATCTTCACGTACATATAACTGATAGGCAGAATGGAGGCACTTCCCCATGGCGCAGCAGAGACCGCACCGCAGTCTTTACCGGCGGTGTCAATATTCACCACACTGTGGTTAGGCAAAAATGGCGCAAGGTGCGACTTCACACCAATCGGTCCCATGCCCGGGCCACCACCACCGTGTGGAATACAGAAAGTCTTGTGCAGGTTTAAGTGCGACACGTCTGACCCGATAAAGCCTGGTGCTGTAATGCCTACCTGCGCGTTCATGTTGGCGCCGTCCATATACACCTGGCCACCGTACTGGTGAACCACGTCACAAATCTCACGAATGGTTTCTTCGTACACACCGTGGGTAGACGGGTAGGTAATCATGGCACAGGACAGGTTATCACCCACTTCCCCGGCTTTGGCTTTCAGATCGGCCAGGTCGATATTACCGTTTTTGTCGCAGTTAACCACCACCACTTTCAGGCTGACCATTTGCGCTGAAGCCGGATTGGTACCGTGTGCCGAGCTTGGGATCAGACACACATTGCGGTGTCCTTCACCACGGCTTTCGTGATAACGCTGAATAGCCAGCAGACCGGCGTACTCACCCTGCGCGCCTGAGTTAGGTTGCATAGACATCGCATCGTAGCCGGTAATGCTAATTAGCCACTCGGCCAGCTCGTTAATCATTTCATGATAACCACCAGCCTGATCCAGAGGGGCAAACGGGTGCAGCTGGCCAAACTCAGGCCAGGTGACCGGAATCATTTCGGCAGTAGCATTCAGCTTCATGGTGCAGGAACCCAGCGAAATCATCGAGTGATTCAGCGCCAGGTCTTTATTTTCCAGTGATTTGATATAACGCAGCATCTCGGTTTCAGAGTGATACTGGTTAAACACATCATTGGTCAGAATATCACTGGTACGTACCAGCTCGGCCGGAATAGACTGGCTGCCCTGGGTGGTCACCTCGGCATCCAGCGCTTCTACGCTAAGGCCATGACCTTCACCAATCAGCACATCAAACAGCGCGTCGATGTCTGCGCGACTGGTTGTTTCATCCAGCGCCACACCCACTGCGCCGTCAAGGTCTGCACGCAGGTTAAGCCCTTTGGCATAGGCCCGTTCAAGCACGGCTGTTTTGTCGCCGGTCATCACGGTCAGGGTGTCAAACCAGGTGCTGTGCTTGAGCGCCACACCTTTTTGCTGCAGGCCGGTAGCCAGAATATCGGCCAGACGGTGAATACGCTGCGCTATGGTTTTCAGGCCTTTTGGCCCGTGATACACCGCATAAAAGCTGGCCATATTCGCCAGCAGCACCTGCGCGGTACAGATATTGGAATTGGCTTTTTCCCGGCGAATGTGCTGCTCACGGGTTTGCAGTGCCATGCGCAGTGCCGGACGGCCACGGGTATCTTTACTAACCCCGATAATACGCCCGGGCAGTGACCGCTTGTAGCTGTCGCGGGTGGCAAAGAATGCAGCATGCGGGCCGCCATAGCCCATGGGCACACCAAAGCGCTGGGCCGAGCCTAAAGCCACATCTGCGCCCAGTTCACCCGGCGATTTCAGCATTACCAGGCTCATCAGGTCAGCAGCTACCGCTACAATGCCTTTTTTGGCCTGAACAGCAGCAATAATGTCGCTGATATCGGTAACTTCACCGGTGGTAGAAGGATATTGCAACAATGCCCCGAATACATCGTGGTCAGCTGCTTCGCTGGCCGGGCCGGTAACAATGCCAAAGCCGAACATTTCGGCACGGGTTTCTACCACATCTTTTGTTTGCGGATGGACATCATCGGCAATAAAAAACAGGTTGGCTTTTTTGTTTTTAGACACGCGCTTGGCCAGTGCCATGGCTTCTGCCGCGGCGGTGCCTTCATCCAGCAACGAGGCAGAGGCCAGCTCAAGACCGGTTAAGTCGATGGTCACCTGCTGAAAGTTCAGAATAGCTTCAAGACGCCCCTGAGCAATTTCCGGCTGATACGGAGTATAAGCGGTATACCAGCCCGGATTTTCCAGCACGTTACGTAAAATAACATTGGGTACGTGGGTGTCGTAGTAACCCATACCGATAAAGGAGCGGTTGATTTTGTTTTTTGCTGCCACTGCTTTCAACGCTGCCAGCGCTTCTACTTCGGTGGCGCCTTCGCCCGTTTCAATAGGTTTGTCCAGCATGATGCCGGCCGGCACGGTCTGGTTGGTTAAATCTTCTAACGACTCTGCGCCCACGGTAGATAACATAGCCGCAATTTCGTCTTCGCCCGGGCCGATATGACGGCGTACAAAGGCATTTTTCTGCTCTAGCTGAGCCAGCGTAATAGAGGTATCTGACATAACGAATTAAGCACTTGCAATGGTAGGTGAAACATAAAAGGGGCAGATAACCGCCCCTTTTTCGTCAATAAATAAGCCCGGCAACAGTGACCTGTTCTGCGCTTATTCTTCGTCGATAGACGCTTCGTAGCCTTCAGCATCAAGCAGGTTTTCTACTTCTGAAGGATCATCGGCTTTAATTTTGAATAACCAGCCATCACCGTAAGAATCTGAGTTAACCAGCTCTGGCGACTCTTCCAGTGTTTCATTAACAGCAATAATTTCACCGGTCAGCGGTGTATAGACATCAGAAGCGGCTTTTACCGATTCAGCCACCGCGACATCATCACCGGTGCTGACCTGGTCGCCTACATCGGGCAGGTCAACAAAGACCATGTCACCCAGCAGTTCCTGCGCGTGCTCAGAAATACCTACCGTAAAAACACCGTCACCTTCAGGGCGAACCCATTCGTGCGTGGCGGCGTAGCGTAAATCAGTTGGGATGTTGCTCATAATTTTTCCTGACGTTGTAAATTAAAGTTATAAGACACTTTTACCATTGCGAACAAAGCTGGGCTTAACCACATCTACTGTAACCCACTTTTTACGCATTTCCACCTCTACCTGACCCTCGGTTTTGGCCGGTACTCGCGCCATCGCTATCGCGTGGCCTAATGTAGGTGAAAATGTGCCCGAAGTAATAATGCCTTCGCCGTTTTCTGTACGAATTTTCTGACCTGCACGCAGCACGCCTTTTTCTTTCATGACCAGGCCCACTAACTTGTCGGTGCCCTGCTCTTTGAGTGTTTCCAGTGCTGAACGCCCGACAAAATCACGCTCTGCCGGTTCCCAGGTAATGGTCCAGCTCATGTTAGCTGCCAGTGGAGATACAGTTTCGTCCATATCCTGACCATACAGGTTCATACCTGCTTCAAGACGCAGAGTGTCCCGTGCGCCCAGACCACACGGCTTCACACCAGCATCCAGCAAGTCCTGCCAGAACTGCCCGGCCCGCTCTGCCGGTACCATAATCTCGTAGCCTGCTTCGCCGGTATAGCCGGTAGTCGCAATAAACAGATCTTCTGCCTGAACGCCGAAAAACGGCTTCATGCCTTCTACCGCTTCTTTTTGCGCAGCACTGAATAAGGTGGCGGCTTTTTCTTTTGCCTGCGGACCCTGCACAGCAATCATGGCAAATTCGGGACGCTCAGTAATTGTCACGTCAAAGCCATCGGCTTTGGCCAGCAGCCAGTTCATATCTTTTTCACGAGTGGCCGAGTTAACCACCAGACGGTAGTTGGTTTCGTCAAAGTGATACACAATCAGATCATCAACCACCCCGCCTTCTTCATTCAGCATACCGCTGTAAAGCGCTTTGCCCTTGTCTTTCAGCTTGGCCACATCATTGGCCAGCAGAAAGCGTAAATAGTCTTTTGCCTGGCTGCCGGTCGCATCCACAATAGTCATGTGCGACACATCAAACATGCCGGCATCCTGACGTACAGCGTGATGCTCTTCAATTTGTGAACCATAGCTGATTGGCATATCCCAGCCAAAAAAATCGACCATTTTGGCACCGGCTTCCAGGTGCTTAGCGTGTAGGGCGGTGGTTGCTGTCATGGTGACAAAACCTGTATTAGATTGAATGTGACACTGAGTATATGGCGCAGGCAAAGCGGCAACAAATTGGAATTTCTTATCATTACATTTGAGATTATAATAAACAGAACTCATTTCATCAGTAATTCAAATCTATATGAAACAATTGTCGATGGATAACCTGCGTACCTTTGTCAGCGTGATTGAACAAGGAGGATACGCCAAAGCCGGTGAATGGCTGGGTCGCTCACAGCCGGCAATCAGCCTGCAAATCAAGAAGCTCGAAGAGCAGCTGGATCGCAAACTGTTTACTAAAGTTGGCCAGCGTCATGTGCCCAGTGCTGATGGTAACTGGCTGTATGTGAAAGCCCGGGAGATGCTGGATTTAAATGACAGTATATTCAGGGCACTGACGCCAGCGCCGTTATCCGGCCGACTGCGCCTGGGTATTCCTAATGAGTTTGCCTCTACCCTGTTACCGGGGCTGATTGGTGAATTTTCCAAGCGTTACCCGGATGTGTCTTTAGAGGTCACATCAGCGCTCAGCCGGGATTTACTGCATCCGGCTCAAAGGGACAAATTCGACTTGATCCTGGCTCTGGCTAATCCGGCTGACTCCGCCGACGCGCAGCCACCGGTTAGTGCAGAGATAGTCTTGCAGGATGAAATGGTTTGGGTAGGCGACCGAAATCGCCCGCTGGCCGGTGACACGATTTCACTGGTACTGGCACCGGATGGGTGCATGTATCGCAGCCGGGTTATTGAACAACTGAAACAACAGACTAAAGCCTGGAAAATTACCTATACCAATGCGGATTTATCCGGCCTGGCCGCCGCGATTGAACAGGGTCTTGGCGTAACAGCCCTGGCCCGCTCGAGCATGCCGGTGAATTTGCAGGTTATTAAACACCCCAGCCTGCCCTATTTGGGTAAGGTAAATATTTGCCTGTTTAATCAGGATTCCCAGCACCCGGTCATCAGCAAAACACTGGCGGAGTTTATTAAAACCCGTCTGGTGCGGGGCGGGTGAAGATGTTGGGTTTGTTTACAGCAGTCAGGGGCAGGGGCGGCCCACACATTCCGTCTCCAAGACATCAGGAAATTCCACACTTCCATCGCCCCTGCGAAAGCAGGGGTTTCGTGAACCGCCTAACTGATTCAAAACAACCGTTGAACAAGCGTAGTCAGATTCCAAGGAGATCCCTGATAGCCCTGCGGGCTTCAGGGACGACGGATTGTTGCGGCGCGATTCAGGAACACATATTCTGTCTTCCCCGAAACATCAGGGAATTCCACACTTCCGTCATCCCCGTGAAAACGGGGATCTCCTCAACAGGCTGGCTGTTTCAAAACAACATTTAAATAAACGTAGTCATGTTCCAAGGAGATCCCTGATAGCCCTTCGGGCTTCAGGGACGACGGGAGAAATAAGTAGCATTGAGTTAGTGTAGTCAGGTTCCAGGGAGATCCCTGATAGCCCTGCGGGCTTCAGGGACGACGGGGTTGTTGCTGCGCGATTCAGAACGAAAGAGTGAAGTCGCTACACCTTTAACTCAGCCAGTTTCCCCAGCGGGGCATCAATGCTCTCCGGTGGTTCGGTGAACCATGCCGGGCCGTCGTCTGTCATGTACATACAGTCTTCCAGTCGCACTCCAAACTCGCCGGGCAGATAAATACCCGGCTCGTTGGAAAAGCACATGCCGGCTTGCAGCCTGGTGTCTTCACCGCGCACAAAATTCACCTTTTCGTGCCCTTCCATACCAATGCCATGGCCGGTGCGGTGAGACAACCCCGGCAGCGCGTAATCCGGTCCGTAACCAAAGGACTGATAAAGCTTGCGGACCGCATCATCCACACTCCCTGCCGTCTGGTTCAGGCGAGCATGCTCAAATGCAACTTGCTGGCCCTGACGCACCTGCTGCCAGACTTTGCGCTGTTTTTTACCTGGCTCCCCAAATAAAAAAGTCCGGCTGATATCCGACTGATAACCATGCACCGCACATCCGCAGTCCATCAGAACTACGGAACCTTCTTTTAATACCTGCTCCTGCCGGGTGCCGTGGGGATAGGCGCTGGCTTTATCAAATAACGCCATGGTCCATATTCCGTCGCCCCCAAGCGCCTGCTGTGCGTTATGCATCAGGGCTTTGACATCAGCCTGACTCATACCCGCTTCAAGACGTTCATATACATGCCCGTATGCCCTTAAGGTCACGTCATTGGCTTTGTGTATCAGGGCAATTTCGTGGGCTGATTTAATCATGCGACAGCCCAGCGTCACCGGCTCGGCAGACACATTGTGCATATCCGGCAACAAAGGCATCAGCCCGTTAACCACAAAATAACGAACACTCTGCTCAAAGCCGAGCTTGCCTTTGGTCAGTTTGCGGTCCCGTAAAATCTGCTGAACCTGCGCGAACGGACTTTCATGTTCCTGCCAGACCCGAATGTCCTCACCCACCGTCAGGGTTTCGCGAACACTGGGCGCTTCAAAAAATGGCGTTACAATGGCAATCTCGCCTTCTTTAGGAATCACCACACAGGTCAGACGTTCGCTGCGCCACCACTGAATGCCGGTGAAGTAATCCATAGCAGCGCCCGGCTCCAGGATAATCGCGGCCATGTTGTACAGCTGCATCAGCTGCTGTGCTTTGGCAATACGTTGTTTGCGTTCCTGTGGCGAAATAGCCGATACCGAACCAGTAATATCGGCTAATTTGGAATCAGTATAGAAAGGTTTTTTGTCGTTTGACTGGGCGGCCAGAGCGCGGCCAGCAGCCAGTGCGCCAGCACCGGCTGCTGATATTTTTAAAAAAGCACGTTTATCCATCACCACGGGTCCTGATTAAAGGTAATACCTCATCATGCCCATGGATGTGATGTATTTTCAACTGCCGGAGCTAAAACCCCATCGCCTGTGAAATAAACTGACGCTTTACAGAAGGCAGATTGTCGGTGGCCAGCAAACCGGCGCCACGAATCATCTTTTTCAGCGGGTTGTTGCCGTTAAACAGAGTTTTAAACCCATCCATGGCAGCCACCATCTTCATCGCTTCGGTTTTACGGGCCCGCTCAAACGGCCGCAAATAGCGGTAACGGGCAATAGACTTCCCCTGCTGATGCAGCGCGCGTAAATGCTCAGCCAAATCCACGGCATCCTGCATGCCAAGGTTGGCCCCCTGTCCGGCCAGCGGGTGAATGGTATGGGCTGCATCGCCTATAATCACCAGGCCATCTTTGGCCCACTGCCGGGCATAGCGCATAGTCAGCCCGAACATCTGTCGCTCGCTGGCCAGTGCGCTGACGCCCAGTACACTGCCACAGGCGGCTGTTAAAGCGTGGCTGAAAGCATCATCACTCAGGTTATACAAGGCATTGGCCACCTGCGTGGTTTGCGACCAGACTATTGAGCAAAGATGCGGATCGCTTAGCGGCAGTAACGCCAGCGGGCCGTCCGGGGTAAATACCTGCCGGGCTATCCGGTTGTGCGGTGCATCGCTGCGCACTGTAGCAACAATGGCCGACTGTCCGTAATCACGAAAGGTAATGGGAAACGCTGCCTGTTTGCGCATAAACGAATTAGCGCCGTCGGCACCCACCAACAGCTTACAGGCCACCACGTCGTCGTTATCCAGCATCAGCATAGTCTCATGCTCACCAGCCAGCACTTTAGTAATACCGGCTTGCACGCAACTCACATTAGACTGACTGTCAACCTGTTGCGCCAGCGCATTGGTCAGCACCTGATTTTCAATAATATGGCCCAGTTGGGGTGTCTGGGTGTCGGCACAGGAAAAATCAATCTGACCAAAGCTGTCCTGATCCCACACCGTCATTTGCTGGTACGGTGAGATCCGCTCAGTCGGCATTCGTTGCCAGGCTCCGGCGTTCTCCAGCATGGTCCGGTTGGCTTCATTAATTGCACTGACCCGAAGCTGCGGCGCGTCCGGTACCGGACTTTGCAATGGCTGCTGGCTGATCAGGGCAACCGAAAAAGGGCTGTCGGCCAGCTGGCTGGCCAGCGTTAACCCCACCATACCGCCGCCAACGATAGCAATATCCACTTTATGCATAGTTAAAATCCTGTTGTTGCCGGCCCGTAGCCTGTGGTGCGATTAACAAATGTCTGTTGCAGGACTGGCGTATTATCCAGTGCAATCAGGCCCAGATTACGCCCGGCCACCAATGGTCGGTGCCAGTTTGAAAAGGTGCGAACCAGTGTATCGGTGAGCCAGATGGTTTGCTTGCGATCGGCCTCTCGCAACTGCTTATACTCGCGCAGGCAGGCAAAAGCACCGGCATCGTCTGCCTGCCCGATGGCTTTGACCAGTCCCAGCACATCACGCAGGCCTAAATTAAAGCCCTGCCCGGCGATGGGATGCAAGGTTTGCGCGGCATTTCCTGTCACCGCCACCCGATGCGCTGTGATCTGTTCAGCCTGCTCAAGGGCCAGCGGGTAGTGATGACGCGTACCTACCGAGGTAATGCTCCCCTGGCGGTAACCAAACGCCTGCTGTAGCCGGGTGATAAAAGCCGCGTCATCGCAATGCAACAGTGCTTCAGCCACATCGGGGGTGACGGTCCACACCACAGAAAAGCTGTGGCTGGCCTGGGATGTATCGGAATTAAACGGTAAAAACGCCAGCGGTCCGTTTGGAGTAAAACGTTCATAGGCCCAGTTACGATGCGGCTCGCTGGTGGTAACATTACAGATAATAGCGGTTTGCTCATACGCTTCACTGCGCCGTGCAATGTTCAAAGATTCGCACAGTCCCGAGCGCCCCCCGTCAGCCAGTACCACCAGCTTTGCATGACACTGCTCATCGTTGTCCAGCGTCAGACTAACATATTCGTGATGCTGCACAGCCTGCTTCACTGAGGCTGGCGCCAGATGAGTGACATCAGTGGTACCAAGCTGCTGCTGAACATGCGTGCCCAGACGACTCAGCGCCACCACCTGTCCAAATGCATCAAGCCGAAAATCATCGGCATGCAGGTGACAAGACCCAGCCGCTCCCTGGTCAGTGACCTGAATGGTTTTTATTGGCTCGGCCAGTACCTGTTCGCTATTCAGCCCAAGCGCGTTCAGTGCATCAACAGTTTTTCGGGATAACGCAATCACCCGGGCATCAAAACCCGGGTCGGCGGGCTCTTGTGATACCGGGCTGGCATCAATGAGGGTAATATTCAGACTGGTTTGGCGACTTAGCGCCAGCGCCAGCACGCTACCCACAATACCGCCGCCAACAATGGCAATATCCGTTTGTTTTACCACGTGTTATCCCTTCATCAATGCTTCAATCTCAGACACAGTTTTAGGTACGTCCGCGGTCAGGTTTTCAATGCCGGTGGCGGTCAGTGCTACATTATCTTCAATACGCACGCCGATACCCCGATACTGTTCGGGTACCGGTGCATCAGGTGCAATGTAGATGCCTGGTTCAACGGTGAGTACCATGCCCGGTTGTAGCGGGCGCTCTTCACCATCCACGCGGTAATCCCCCACGTCATGCACATCCAGCCCAAGAAAATGCCCCAGCCCGTGCATAAAGTAATTACGCCAGGTTTCCTGTTCCAGATTTTCAGCCACAGTGCCGGTTAAAATACCCAGCTCCACCAGCCCTTCGGTAATAACTTCAATGGTCAGGGCTGTTGCCTCGCCCAGGGTGACGCTCGGAGTAATAAAATCCAGCGCTTTTTGCTGGGCTTTTAACACCAGATTATAAATCGCTTTTTGTGGCTCACTGAACGTGCCTGACACCGGAAACGTGCGGGTAATATCCGCCGCATAGCCTTTATATTCAGCGCCGGCATCAATCAGCACCAGTTCACTTTCGGCCAGCGCTTTACTATTCTCGGTGTAATGTAAAATACAAGCATTGGCGCCGCTGCCTACAATGGTGGCATAAGCCGGTGACCTGGCCCCGGCCATGGCAAATTCATGATGAATTTCTGCTTCCAACTGGTATTCATACACGCCGGCTTTGGCAAAACGCATAGCCCGCTTGTGCGCGGCCGCGCTGATTTGTCCGGCAGCTTTCATTACAGCTACCTCACAAGCGGACTTATACAGGCGCATTTCATGAATCAGCGGCCGGATATCACGCAGACAACCAGGCGCCACATTCTCTTTAGGCGCCTGGCGCAGCGCATCCAGCGCGCCCTGCACCAGGGTGTCAGCCTGCCGGTTATGGCCCTGAGCAAAATACACATTATCGTGTCCCAGCATCCACTCCATCAGTACTTCAGGTAATTCATCCAGCTCAAAGGCTTCGTCCAGATCAAACCGGGCCACTGCCATTTGTGCACCAAGGCGTCGCCCTTCCCACACTTCTCTGTGCGGATCTTTGGGCTGACACACCATGCCAGTATAAGGCCGGCCATACTGCTCGTGATTTGACAATAATAACCAGGTGTCCGGTTCGTTAAATTCGGTGAGGTACCAAAAGTCGCTGTCCTGACGAAACAGATACTCCGTATCCCGGCTGCGCGTTACCATGCTGGCAGCAGGGATGAGACAGACACTGTTTGGCTCACACTGGGCCAGCAAGCGGTGTTGGCGGGCAATAATTTCCTGTTGACTGATCATAGAAAAGACCGATTAATTAATGCACAGAAGGTTTGTCTTGCTGATCATCCAGTAATGAACGACCCATCTCGCTAAAGCACAGCAGGGCTGAAATTTTAACGTATTCCATCACTTCGTGCAGTGCTCGTTCAGACTCATCATCCTCTTCCATCGGCTCTTCCATCCGGGAAATATCAGAAAAATCCTGCAACGCTTCTTTGATTTCGGCTGAACACTGCATCAGGTCCTGCTGATGCAGTCCAAATCCCAGCATAAAGCCCTGTACCCAGTTGCGCAGTGCCAGACCACGATCGTTAATCGGCGCCTGTTCATCCGGTAGCATCATCTGCAGGCTGAATTCACCTTCCAGTAATTGCTCGCAGGTTTGGGTGTACAGCATTTCCAGTTTAAACGTAACCGGTTGCGGGAAAGGTTCACCCTGATTCGTGGTATCTGCCATCACCGACTGCCACTTCTGGTCTGTCAGCGACATCCCTCCACACAACATTCCACACATGATGCCATGCACTTCGGCGGCATCACTATTCACGGAATGCTGGAACAGCACATTGGTTATGCTGTCATAATCGATCTGTTTGTCCACGCACTTTACCTTTCGCGATAAGCTTATTTATAAAGGGATATGCTAGCAAAATCCGGTTTTAAAACCCAGCACTCAGCGTTTGTTCAGCAAACCGGCAGTTGAATTAGAATTTATTATTTTGCTCTTTCGCTATCAGGCTTATTCCCGTAAGATCTTCTTACAAGTTATTTCTTTGACCAAATGGTTAAGTTTTTGTTGAAATTTTCAGTAAGGACAACATAATCAGGGTCATCCAAGCTATTGGTGCAGGCGTTAAAATAAGCGTGCAGTTTTCCGGTAGCGTCAAAAGGTAAGGTTAAGCGGCAGGATCTATAAAACATGTTACACTGATCTCTTCACGAGCCAGTACGTTTCATATACCCTGTTGCGCTTGTATTTTAATCTATGTCTCCTGGGGTGTTCGCCAGCCTATTAATGTCCCTGGCCGATGCTTTAAAATTAGGAAGTTGAACTTATAGCTACTGAGCAAGCTCGGCGCGTATCGAGAAGCCTACGGTTATGATGATTCTTCCGCCGTGATCCTTTCGGTTCACGGGCGAACAATGGGCAGCGGCATTCTGGGAGACGCCCTCTTTCGACGAGTAGAAGAAATGGCTGTTATTAATTTCGGGTCTATCAATATTGATCACGTTTACATGGTTGATCATTTTGTCCAGCCCGGTGAAACCATCGCCTCATCCGATTATCAGCAACTGCTGGGTGGCAAAGGCGCCAACCAGTCTATCGCTCTGGCCCAGGCCGGTGCTGATGTAAAGCATGTTGGTAGCATCCACGAATCTGACGCCAGCTTTAAGCAAACCCTGATTAAAAAAGGGGTCGACTGCCGCTATGTGCGTTGTAACGACACTCCTTCCGGCCACGCCATTATCCAGGTCACGCCGTGTGGCGAAAATGCCATTGTATTATTTGGCGGAGCCAACCAGACCATTACCGCCGATGTGGTTAACAAGTCATTGCTGGACACCAGCGACAATGACTGGGTGTTGACCCAGAACGAAACCAGCTGCATTGACGAGGTGCTACAACAGGCGCGCGAAAAAGGCCTGAAGGTGGCATTTAATCCGGCGCCCATGAGTGAATCAGTCAAGTCCTTGCCCCTGGACTGCGTGGATCTGTTAATTGTAAACGAGACCGAAGCCGCAGCACTGACCGGTAAAGAAGCTCTGGATGACATCATCCAGGTATTTCAAAGTGACTGGCAGCATGCTGAAGTGTTAATTACGCTGGGTAAAGAAGGCGTGATGATGGTCACCCCCGAATCTACCGATAAAGTCCCGGCCTTTGAAGTCGATGCAGTGGATACCACCGCCGCCGGAGATACTTTTATTGGCTACTTTCTGTCTGCCTACAGTGCCGGCACCGAGGTGACACAGGCGCTGAAACGCGGATGTGCTGCTTCTGCTATCGCCGTTACCCGTCAGGGTGCAGCCCAGTCTATTCCTACTCAGGAAGAAGTAGACCGATTTTTAGCCAAACACGGCTAAGCAAATTTTCGAGAAAAATACTATGACGCACAAAATAATTCTGGATACCGATCCGGGTATCGATGATGCAATGGCCATCTTTTTTGCTTTTCAGTCACCTGATATTGAGGTGCTGGGCCTGACAACCGTTTTTGGCAATGTGCCGGTAGATATGTCAGCTAAAAATGCGGTAACCCTGTGTAAGCTGGCTGAGCAGGATATTCCTGTCACTAAAGGCGTGGGCATGCCCTGGGTGGGACCTGAGTCTTCCTATGCGCACTTTGTACATGGCGATGACGGCTTTGGTAACATTAATTTTCCGGCTATTGAGGGCAAACTTGACCCTCGTAGCTCGGCGCAGTTTATTGTCGACATGGCGCGCCAGCATCCTGGTGAAATTACGCTGGTCGCTATTGGCCCGCTAGGTAACCTCGCGCTGGCACTGCGGCTTGAGCCGGAGCTGCCAAAACTGGTGAAAGGTGTCAGTATTATGGGTGGCGCAGCATTTGTACCGGGCAATGTGACTCCGGTTGCCGAAGCCAATATCTGGAATGATGCCCATGCTGCTGAAATTGTATTTGCGGCAGACTGGGAAGTGACTATGTTTGGTCTGGATGTGACCAACGATGTCCGGTTCCCGGCCAGCTTTGTAGAGACGCTGGCAGAGAAAAACCCCAAACTGGGCGGCTTTGTGCGTGATGCGGCGCAGTTTTACATCGACTTTTACACCAAAGACGGTGAAGAGCGTGTATGTTGTTTCCATGACGCCTTTCCACTGGCGCACCTCATTAAACCTGAGTTATTCGGTCTGACCGAAGGCCATGCCCGGGTAGCGACTGATGCACTGAACCGCGGCCAGACTATTATTGCACCGCCGGGCACAACCCCCAGCCCGCTGTGGACTGAAGCACAAACGGTCAAAGTGGCGACGCAAGTCGACCGTGACGGCCTTGAAAAATTGTTTGTCGAGACTTACGCGCTGTAACAGGTCGCCATTTCAATTTTTGTGTATAACGCCGGCTTTTTGCCGGCGTTGTTGTATTTGTACCCGGTTACATTGCAACTAAAGTACAGTCTTTCTGTTTCGCGAATCCTTTATAATGACCTATGCTTAAAATGCTTGGTTCCGCCATTGCGGAAAAACATTTCACCAGCCTGTCGGGTAAAACCAGGCTGCTTTAAAGGGTTAAGAACATTGGAAAGCGCAGGATCCCCGGAAAATGAAGACAGACGACTGGCAGAGCTGCTTAGTTATGAGGTGCTGGATACCGACAGTGAAAATGTCTTCGACCAGATTACCCGGCTGGCTTCAGAGATTTGCCAGACCCCTATTGCGCTTATCAGCCTGATTGATCATGACCGTCAGTGGTTTAAATCACGGGTGGGACTGGATGCCCAACAAACGCATCGCGATCTGGCATTTTGTGCTCATGCCATTCTTAAAGACGAGATTTTTGAAGTGGAAGATGCCAGCAAGGATGACCGTTTTCATGATAATCCGCTGGTCACCGACAGCCCGGATATTCGTTTTTATGCCGGCACGCCGCTTATCTCTCCCCGGGGGTACGCATTAGGTACGTTATGCGCCATTGACACCCAGCCCAGAAAACTCACTGAAAGTCAGAAAACCGCGCTTAAAACATTAGGCAATGCGGTCATAGCGCAGCTTGAGCTAAAACGTAAAACCCGTGATCTTGAGCAAGTTAATCAGTTCAAAAATCACTTTATGTCGTATGTCAGCCATGAGGTGAGAACCCCGCTCAATGCCGTTTCTATGTTCAGCACCAGCCTGCTCAAAGAAGCTCGTAAATACGACTTGCCCCAGCATTTCAGTACTAATCTTAAGCATATTCAGACCAGCGGTGAGCGGTTGCTGGATATTGTTGATTCGGTACTGGATGTTAAACAAATTGAAAAAGGCCAGCTTAAGCTGATTTCCCGCTCGGTTGAAACCAACCTGTATTTAACGGGCTTTTTTTCTATGCTGAGTGCGGTAAACGCTTCTGCCGCTCAACTTCAGTGGCAGATTAGCGGGGTGATACCACAAACCATTATTGTGGATGACACCAAATTATCTCAGGTAATAACCACGCTGGTTAACCATAGTCTGAAACAGGCAGCTGCCGGCACTTGTGTTAGTTGTACAACCCGCATCAATGGTCAGCAGCTGGAGCTCAGCCTGACCGGCCCTGAGACGATTGTTTCGCAGGAAGAAGCTCATTACCTGCAAGCCTCCCAGATAAGCTTCGACGACACATTCTATGTAGATGAAGCCTTTATTGATTTAAGTATCTGTAAAAATCTGCTGTCGGTACTCAACGGGGCCCTGACCGTTAGCAAAGCGGACACCGGCCAGATCACTCTGCAACTGACCGTGCCACTGGGGACCGCCGGCCAGGGCGATCAGGTATTTACCCGTGAAGAAGACGAGCCTCTGGCTGTACGTGCTGGCGTGTCGTTACTGGTGGTTGAAGATAATGAGATAAATCAGATTGTCATTGCCAGTCTATTGAGCGAAATGAACCTGACGTTTTACATTGTTGATAGCGGTGAGGGCTGTCTGGAGTTTCTCAGCAAAAAGAGCGTTGACCTGGTGATTATGGATATTGGACTGCCGGGTATTTCAGGTGTGCAGGCCACACAGGTAATTAAACAGAACAACCCACATTTGCCGGTTATCGCGTTAACCGCCGATGTGGTAACCGATCGTAAAGACTTGCTCAGCAGTGGGCTAAATGCGGTGCTGACCAAGCCCATTGCAACAAACCATTTAGTGCGTATGCTTAACCTTTATCTGGGTGAAGAATAAAGATGTACTATGTTGGTAACCGAATCACGGGCGCAATTACGCGCCCGATTGCGCGCTGTCCGTAAAGCGCTGAGCGCACCACAGCAACAACAGGCTGGCGCAGCCATTGCCAGGCAGTTATTTCAGTTAACCGAAGTGGCCAATGCCCGCATGGTGGCTGCATACCTGGCCAATGATGGCGAACCCTCGCTTGGTCCGACGATAAGCCAGGCCTGGCAGGAAAAAATACAGATAACCTTACCTGTTCTGCATCCCTTTACCGGTAAACACCTGCTGTTTTTGCAATATCATCAGCATAGCGTCATGACCACCAATCGCTTTAACATCGCCGAACCAGTACTCAGTTGCCCCGCGGTTGTGCCGCTGGGTAACCACGATGTTATCCTGATGCCGCTGGTTGGCTTTGATGCTGCCGGAAATCGCCTGGGGATGGGCGGCGGCTTCTACGACCGAACACTGGCCGCTCTGCCCGACAAGCACCGCCCTGCCCTGATTGGCATTGCCCATACTTGTCAGCAGGTTGACAACCTGCCGGTGCAAAACTGGGATATTCCCTGCGATGTGATTGTCACCCCCCACACATGCATTCGTCCCTGATTATAAATTGTTTAGCTTATACAAAAAACCAGCACGCCGAATAGTGAGTAGTTACTAATCTGTTTCACAACCAGGATTAGGTATGACCCAATTTGGTACCTGCACATGGACGCTGGGTGAGCTGTCAGTAGAACGGCTGTTTTCTATTTGCCAGGACTTACAGTTAAGCTGCGTACAATTTCATGGTGATCATCTGACCCATCAGGCCAGCGAAGTGAAAAATGCAGCCAGTGAGTCCGGCATCACAATCTGGGCTATCGATCCGTTTTATGCCACGCCTCCCGCGGCATCGTTCTCACTTAGTGACGCTGAACATTACTTTATGGGTGTGGTGGACTTTGCCCGCGCTACTGACTGCTGCCGCATTACTGTACATGCTCTGAGTCACTGGATCAGCGAGCTGTACGAACAAACCAGTATGCGAATAGAAATGCTCGCCCTGAGCTGTCAGAAAATCTGCGATTATGCCGCCAGGGATAATATAACGGTGTTATTTGAACTGTGTAATCAATATGAAGTCGCTTTTTTGCGTACTACCAAAGAGTGGGCTCAGCTGGCTGCGCAGGTCAACCGGGATAATTTCGGACTGATTCTGGACAGCTTTCACATGCATATGGAAGAGCCGGACTCGGAGCATGCAATGCTTTCGCACGGATCTTCTTTGCAGATGTACCATATTTCCGATTCTAACCGGGGCGGAATTGGCAGCGGGCAAATCGATTTTTATCGTCAGTTCTGTGCCCTGAAGGAAACCGGTTATCAGGGTCCGGTCATGCTTGAGGTGGTACTGCCTCAGCTTACGCCATGCCATGCGCCGGCCACGGCTGCACAATGGCAGCAGCTGAGCGAACACTATCAGACATCATTTTCTGCATGGCAGGAATTTGAGCAGGCCTATCAGCGCAACAAATAGTTGCAGGTAAGGGATAACAATCCGCCCTGAATAAGGTAAACTGCTGTGCCATTATTTGGGGAGGGATTATGCACCAAGACGCAAAGAAAAAAGCCGTTGCCGAGGCAGCGCTGACCTACGTTAAGCCAGACACCATTGTGGGTGTGGGAACTGGCTCCACTGTTAACTTTTTCATTGATGCTCTGGCTACAATGAAAGACCGCATCACCGGCGCGGTATCCAGCTCTGAAGCATCAACCGAACGCTTAAAATCACATGGCATTGAGGTGTTTGAACTCAACGAGGTGGATCGTCTTGATGTTTACATTGACGGCGCCGATGAAGTTACCGAGCACAAGCACATGATTAAGGGTGGCGGCGCCGCCCTGACCCGGGAAAAAATTGTCGCGGCGGTGGCTGACTCGTTTATCTGCATTGTTGATGATACCAAGCAGGTTCCTGTGCTGGGCAAATTTCCTCTTCCGGTTGAAGTGATTCCGATGGCCCGATCTTATGTGGCCCGAGAGCTGGTTAAACTGGGCGGCGATCCGGTATATCGTCAGGGCGTAATTACCGACAACGGTAACGTGATTCTGGATGTACATAATCTGGACATTCTGAATCCCAGAGAGATGGAAGCCACCATCAATAACCTGGCCGGTGTGGTCACTAACGGTATTTTTTCACTGCGTGGCGCTGATGTTGTACTGTGCGCCAGCGGTAATGAGATTAAAACGTTCACCTAGCTGGCTGCAAATGGTGGGGTGACCGCGCTTGAAGGGTATGATTACCCGCCTGCGGGAGCCTCGCCGGTGCCTGCGTTTATCTGGTTGAGCAGTGTATTAAAAAGTATGCAGCTGAAATGCAAAATACGCTTTCCACTGACCTTATCTTTTGTTATTTTAACCATATAGACGTCCAGATGTCTTAAAATTCACTTCAAACCTGAGATACGTAAGCAATGAGCAAAGTTTCGTTACCCAAAGAGAAAATCCGCATATTGTTGTTGGAAGGCGTACATAAGAGCGCTGTGGAAACCCTGGAAAATAATGGTTATTCCAACATTGAGTATCTTAAGACTTCTTTACCTGAAGAAGAGCTGATTGAAAAAATCAAAGATGTTCACTTTATCGGTATTCGCTCACGCACCCAGCTGACTGAAAATGTCATTGAAGCCGCCCAGAAACTGGCTGCGGTAGGTTGTTTTTGCATTGGTACCAACCAAGTAGATTTAAACGCGACTCAGGCTCGTGGTATTCCCGTTTTTAATGCCCCGTTTTCTAATACCCGTTCTGTGGCTGAACTGGTTCTGGGCCAGCTTATTCTGTTGCTACGTGGTGTGCCGTCTAAAAATGCCAAGGCGCATCGCGGTGAGTGGGAAAAAAGTGCAGCCGGCTCTTATGAAGCCCGGGGCAAAACGCTGGGTATCATTGGCTATGGCCACATCGGTACTCAGTTAAGCATTCTGGCTGAACATCTGGGCATGAAAGTGCAGTTTTTTGATATTGAAGATAAACTGGTACTGGGTAACTCTGTGCAAATCAAGAGTCTGGAAAAGCTGCTTAATACCTCTGATGTGGTGACCCTGCATGTGCCGGAAACTCAGCAAACCCGTAATATGTTTGGCGCAGCTGAATTTAGTCAGATGAAAAAAGGCGCCATCTTTATCAATGCTTCGCGTGGCACTGTAGTTGATATTGAGGCATTGGCAGACTCGCTGGAAAAAGGCGATCTGAACGGTGCAGCCATTGACGTATTCCCGGTCGAGCCAAAATCTAACGATGAAGAGTTTGAGTCACCGCTACGTAAATTCGACAATGTGATTCTGACTCCGCATGTGGGTGGCAGCACTCAGGAAGCACAGGAAAACATTGGTATCGAAGTAGCCGGCAAGCTGGCTAAATACAGTGACAATGGCTCAACCTTATCAGCAGTTAACTTCCCTGAAGTATCACTACCGGATCACCCGGGCCGCTCTCGCTTACTGCACGTTCACGAAAACCGTCCTGGCGTTATCATGCAGATCAACCGTCTGTTTGCAGAACAGGGAATCAACATTGACGCCCAGTACCTGCAAACAACACCTGACATTGGTTATGTGGTTATCGATGTGCAGGAAGATAAAGCCTACGATGGCCTGGAGCAGTTACTGCAAATTGAAGGCACCATTAAAGCCCGCGTTCTGCACTAATACCTACCGCGCTTTTTGTTATCCCCGTGAAAACGGGGATCTCCCTATTCCGCCGCCCCTGTGAAAGCAGGGGTCTCGTGAACAGCCTGGCTGACATACCAATACCTATTGTTAAAGTAGTCAGGTTCCTATTCCGTCGTCCCCGTGGAAACGGGGACCTCGTCAACAGGCTGGCTGATTCAAAACAACCTCTGAACAAGCGTAGTCAGGTTCCAACGAGATCCCTGATAGCCCTGCGGGCTTCAGGGACGACGGGGTTTCCCTATTGCGTCGCCCCTGCGAAAGCAGGGGTCTCGTGAACAGCCTGGGTGACATACCAATACCTATTGTTAAAGTAGTCAGGTTCCTATTCCGTCGTCCCCGTGGAAACGGGGACCTCGTCAACAGGCTGGCTGATTCAAAACAACCACTGAACAAGCGTAGTCAGGTTCCAACGAGATCCCTGATAGCCCTGCGGGCTTCAGGGATGACGGGGTTTCCCTATTGCGTCGCCCCTGCGAAAGCAGGGGTCTCGTGAACAGCCTGGCTGACATACCAATACCTATTGTTAAAGTAGTCAGGTTCCTATTCCGTCGTCCCCGTGGAAACGGGGACCTCGTCAACAGGCTGGCTGATTCAAAACAACCTCTGAACAAGCGTAGTCAGGTTCCAACGAGATCCCTGATAGCCCTTCGGGCTTCAGGGACGACGGGGTTTCCCTATTCCGTCGCCCCTGTGAAAGCAGGGGTCTCGTGAACAGCCTGGCTGACATACCAATACCTATTGTTAAAGTAGTCAGCTTCCTATTCCGTCGTCCCCGTGGAAACGGGGACCTCGTCAACAGGCTGGCTGATTCAAAAACAACCTCTGAACAAGCGTAGTCAGGTTCCAACGAGATCCCTGATAGTCGTTCGTGCTTCAGAGATGACGGGGTTTCCTTATTTCGTCATCCCCGTGACAACGGGGATCTCGTGAACAGCCTGGCTGATTAAATACAACCTGTCGCTAGTGTTGTTCGTCCATGAAGTAAAGCCCAGCCGCACATCCATGTGCGTCGTTCAGTCAGCTGCGTCATGCCGCCGGCATAACGGTCTGCCTTCACCCCAGATAGCCCTGCGGGCTTCAGGGACGACGGGGTTTCCTTATTCCGTCATCCCTGCGAAAGCAGGGGTCTCGTGAATAGCCTGGCTGACATGTCACTGCCAATTGTGAGCGTAGTCAGGTTCCAACAAGATCCCTGATAGCCCTGCGGGCTTCAGAGAAGACGGGGTTTCCTTATTTCGCCCCCCTACCGAGGCATCGGCGAGCTCCACATTTCTGCCATCCACATAAGCTCAGTATTCTCTATTTACACGACACCTGCCGGTAATTTCTGACCTTACACCTACAAAAAAGCCCCGCCGGCTTATGCCATAACGGGGCTTAGCAGTACTGACTAAAACTTAGATAAAGTTATAAACCAGCGTCAGTGCTGTTTCAGTATCCAGCTTCTCCAGACCATCAGCCACGTTAGTGTTGTGGTCGAAAGCAACAGAAACTTTTAGCGACAGGTTGCCGCTGATAGACGCCGTTAGCGCTGATTCAGCAGAAGATTTAGTGTTGTCAGAACCCACCTCAGTACTCAGTGTCTGAGTAAATTTAGCGGTATCAGAAATCAGCCACTGGAACGCGCCTGAAGCACGAACGATCAAGCCGTTTTGAGACTGGCCGTCGTTAAATTCGTTAAACGCATAACCCGGACCGATTGAGTATTCAAATGATGTTGTATCATCATTCCACAGCTTTTGGTTCCAACCCGCAGCGATAGTTGACTGATAGTTGTAAGAACTGAAACGGTCATCTTCATAAGATGCGAAACCGAACAAACGATAATCCGGGTTTTCCAGCTTATAGTTTGCCTGCGCCTGTGCATCAAAACGCTGCGCTGAAGTACGGTCTTCTTTTTCACCGTCTTCGTTTTCTACTTCTTCCTGCTTGTACAGGCCGCTGATGCTGTAGTCGTTACTCCAGTCAGTTAATTCCTGGTGCGCTTCTAACGACGCATTTGCAGAAGTTGTGTCGGTGTTACCTGACGTAAAGATAAACCCTAAGCCACCTTCCAGTGTAAATGGCTTTGGTTGTTTTGTTTGCGCCATAGCAGAGCCAGACACAGCAGTCCCAAGAATAGCTACTGCTACCAGAGTCTTGTTCATGTGTTTCCCCAATGAGTAAAAAACTAAAATCTAAAAATGAAAGGCTAACCTTTCCCTATTCCAAATGCTTTGCATCCTGTCGTTCTGATGTAGTGATTGGCACTACCGGGCATTACCCTGTTATTAGAAGAAGCGGTACACCACTGTTAAAGACGTTTCCGTATTCAGCCCTTCCACATTCTGTAAAGGCTGCGTCTCATAGGAGACCGCAAAAGACAGCTTCATTGCCAAAGAGTCAAATAAGTTGGCCGCCAGAGAGGTTTCTGACCGTGTTTTTATATTATCCGGCCCTGCTTCTGCACTGACAAACTGTCGGAACCTCGAGCCGGTGTACCATTGGTACTGATACTCGCTCGACGCCCGTAGAATAAACCCGTTATTCACATTGGTCACGGTGTCATCTTCGGCTGAAACAAAGCCGTATCCGGGACCAACGCTGTACCTAAACATGCTTTCGTCAGTATTCCAAACCCGCTGCGACCAACCGCTGGCGAAAGTCGCCCGATAGTCATAGCCGTTGAACTGATCATTTTCATAGTCCAAATACATGAAGGTTCGGCGACCCGGCGTATCCAGCTTGTAGTCGAACTGTGCCGCACCGTAAAAACGCTGCGCGCTGACCTGATCTTCGGTCACGCCATTGTTTTCAACTTCAATTTGTTTGTACAGCATTTCGGCATTGTAATTGTTGTTCCAGTGCCGGGTTTCATGCTCCGAGGTGATCGCAGCTTTGAATGTTACCGCGTTAGTATTTCCGGTAGCATTAAGCACACCTACCTCGCCATCAAGAGTAAAAATATCTTCTTCTTCTGGCTGGTTATACAGGAATTCGGTGTGATACAGCGTCTGAATCAGGTTTTTGTCAGCGGCAGCCACAGAGCTGCTAAACACACAAAAGGACAGGACCAATAAACGCAATTTTGATTGGTTTTGCATAAAAACGTGATTCGATTATTGTTAGCGCGAAAGGTTTTCCGTCCGTGGTGTGATTATTATTAATGTAATAGCGAGGCCATTCTATCCGTTTCCTGACTGGCATACTCTATAGCACTACCCACTGTCTCGCCTTCCAGTGTTAAAGTATTGGCTATTGCCGGCGTGAAAAGTTCCATTGCCGCATAGTTTTCTTTATCATTTTCACGAATTGTAACCCGTAGCGCACACGCTAATAAAGCAATGTCCTGCTCATTGCTGTGTTTTTGCTCTTCATGAGCATGACTGACCGGGTAGAAAAGTGGCAGAGGCAATTGCCAGGCTTCCATTATTTGCCCGCTTAGAGAGGCAAAATCAAATCCGAATATCTGTTGCTGACGCTCCCAGGGAGGCAACTTTCCGGCCGGCTCGCTTACATATTTCACATAACTGGTCGGCGCATATTTAGCCACCACAAGCTCACTCAGATTTTGCAGCATCCCCATCACAAAAAAGCGTTCGCTACCGCGTATGCCAGCATGTTTTGCCATATATTTAGCAACCAGCGCACAGTACACCGAACAGCGGCGATGTCTGGCCAGATTGATTAAATCATTATCGAACGCTTTAAACGCAGAGTTGGCGGTTTCAGCAATAACCAAATTATACAGTGCTTCGCCGCCGATAACGCTGACTGCTTTTCCGATTGAGTCGACCTGCGAAGGAAAGCGAAATAACGCACTGTTAGCCAGTTTCAGAATTTTAGCGGTCAGTGACGGATCCAGTGCAATGAGCCGGCCAATATCCTGTGCGTCTGAGCGATTGTCATCCAGCACCTCCCGAATACGCAGGCAGATATCAGGCAGCGAAAAAGAGCGGGTAGCAAAGTTCAGTAGTTTTTGTTTTTCCATGTAATCTTGCTTCCTGAAACACATTGATTAGCGCTAATTATTATTCCCGAACAGGTCCTGCTGAACAGGCAGTGGCCCGACAGGTTCTTCTACCTGACGCTGCCGCCGCAAATACGCCAGCTTTCGCCGATGACAGGCGCTCACAATTTTGCGGCGGGTGGCATCATCGACTTTCAACCAGTACAGGCGTTCATCACGGCTTCTGAAACAGCCACGGCAATAGCCCCGGGGCCCGGACTGACAAACGCCAATACAAGGGCTGGGCACTTCAAAAAACTCAAGTTGCGCCGACTCGGGTGAGCCCGGGTTTGTCATGGTTTCTCGCCTGTTGCTGTGTAACACCGTTCTAATCGCCAGTATAGCAGCATTCAACCGGTGCTATTCAAACCCTGCTTATACGCTAGTCCACCAGTGTATACTGAATTGTGGACACCACCCGTACTTTTTTAATGTGCGGATGTTGCTGATCCCGCGAATAAATAGAAAACTGTCCCTGGTTTGCCTGTTTAATTTTACCCAGTGTGCTGTCGGAGTCTTTAGCAAACTTATCTGCAACCGCCCGGGCATTTTTGGTGGCCTCTTCGACCATTGCCGGTTTAACGTCATTTAATCGGGTGAACACGTACTCTGTCTGTGCATTATAATTCTGGGTCGACAACACAATACCATTTTGCAGTAACTGACTGATTTTACTCATCAGCGAGCGTACTTTATCCACCCTTGAAGAATATACGGTGATGGTCTGTACCGCGCTGTAGCGAAAGGTCACATCGTTATTGCCGCCATACTGATTCGCCAGTTTATCAGTGATATCTGGCTTGCCTACGGTGATTTCATCGGCATTCAAGCCTTGCTGAGTTAAAAACTGCTCTATTTGTTCACTTTGTAACGCCAGTGTTTTATACAGCCCGGACAGATCGTTATCCGCCGCCGTGAACTGAACCGGCCAGATAACCTGGTCGGCCATATATTCGCGCTCAGACAAACCTTTTACGGTCACTACCCGGTCCCAGGCTTTGAAGTCGACCAGTGAGCGGCCAAGCAACGAACCAAATATTGTCAGGCCCACGACGACTCCCGCGGCCAGAATCAATGATGATGATTTTCCCATTTTATGAACATCCTGTGTTTTTCTAATAGATTGATCATACTCAATTATTGTGGATTTATTAGGTTGAATTATGGCGATTTAGTGACTTTTGTTATAGCGGCGGAAGTGGGGCGCTCTCTTAACCGCGCAACAACAATCCAGTCGTCCCTGAAGCCCGCAGGGCTATCTGGGGTGAAGGCAGACCGTTATGCCGGCGGCATGACGCAGCTGACTGAACGACGCACATGGATGTGCGGCTGGGCTATACTTCATGAACGAACAACACTAGCGACAGGTTGTATTTAATCAGTCAGCCTGTTCACGAGCCCCCCGCTTTCGCGGGGGTGAAGGCAGACCGTTATGCCGGTGGCATGACGCAGCTGACTGAACGACGCACATGGATGTGCGGCTGGGCAATGCTTCATGGACGAACAACACTAGCGACAGGTTGTATTGAATCAGTCAGACTGTTGCCGAGATCCCCGCTTTCGCGGGGGTGAAGGCAGACCGTTATGCCGGTGGCATGACGCAGCTGACTGAACGACGCACATGGATGTGCGGCTGGGCTATACTTCATGGACGAACAACACTAGCGACAGGTTGTATTTAATCAGTCAGCCTGTTCACGAGACCCCTGCTTTCGCGGGGGTGAAGGCAGACCGTTATGCCGGTGGCATGACGCAGCTGACTGAACGACGCACATGGATGTGCGGCTGGGCTATACTTCATGGACGAACAACACTAGCGACAGGTTGTATTTAATCAGTCAGCCTGTTCACGAGACTCCTGCTTTCGCAGGGGCGACGGAAATGGGATCTCCCTGGTACCTGATTACGCTTACCAAAACAAAAGGACAAAAAAAAGCCGCCCATGGGGAGGGCGGCTGGAAAGTCCCCCTGTAACAAGGGGGCAACGCTTGGGTCAGGATTCTGCTTTCTTGTCTTTATGACGTTCCAGCAGATAATAAAATACGGGAGTAAGTATCAACCCAAAGAAAGTAACTCCGATCATGCCTGAGAATACCGCCACACCCATGGCCTGACGCATCTCTGCACCCGCTCCGGTTGAGGTCACCATTGGCAGTACACCCATGATGAACGCAATCGACGTCATCAGAATCGGGCGCAGACGCAGGCGGCTGGCTTCTTTAATCGCACTGAATGTGGAGTGTCCCTGCTCGTTCAGTTCTTTGGCGAACTCCACAATCAGGATCGCATTCTTGGTCGCCAGCCCCACCAGCACAATCAGACCAATCTGGGTAAAGATGTTGTTGTCACCACCAAAAATGCCAACACCAATCAATGCGCTCAGCAGAGTCATCGGTACAATCAGGATGATCGCCAGCGGCAGACGCATACTTTCATACTGCGCAGCCAGTACCAGGAATACCAGCAGTACGACCAGCGGGAACACATACACCGCCGTATTACCAGCCAGAATTTGCTGATACGTCAGCTCGGTCCACTCGTAAGTCATACCCAGTGGCAGTGTTTCATCCAGAATTTTCTCAATGGCTGCCTTGGCCTGATCAGAGCTGTAGCCTGGCGCAGGGGCACCGTTAATTTCCGCGGTCACATAGCCGTTGTAGTGCATGACCCGATCCGGTCCTGCGCTGTGATCGATAGTCAGCATAGAGCCCAGCGGGATCATCTCACCGTCTTTATTGCGCACTTTCATCTGCTGAATTTGCTCAATGTCCTGGCGATAAGGCGCATCAGCCTGTACGTTAACCTGATAGGTTTTTCCAAACAGGTTAAAGTCGTTAACGTAAATCGCCCCCAGGTAGCCCTGCATGGTTTCAAACAAGGTGCCAATTTCAACACCCTGGCTCAGTGCTTTTTCACGATCCACATCCACGTCCAGCTGCGGCACATTGACGGTAAAGCTGGTGAAGGCGTCAGTCAGCGCTGGATCAGCCCAGGCTTTCTGAATCACTTCGTTGGTTACTTTTTCCAACTGCTCAAAGCCCAGTGAGTCACGGTCTTCAACCTGCAGACGGAACCCACCGATGGTGCCCAGCCCCTGTACCGGCGGCGGTGGGAAAATAGCCACATAAGCGCCTTTGATTGAACCAAATGCCTTGTTCAGGTCAGCCGCAATAGCACCGGCAGACATACCCGGCCCCTGACGCTCCTCAAACGGCTTTAACGGGGTAAACAAAATGCCGGAGCTTGGGCTGTTGGTAAAGCCGTTGATGTTCAGACCCGGAAAGGCAACCGCATCAGACACACCCGGGTGTTCCATCGCAATAGCAGACATGTCACGAATCACATCTTCGGTACGGTCCAGCGAGGACGCATTAGGTAACTGGGCAAAAGCAACCAGATACATTTTGTCCTGCGGCGGTACATAACCGGTTGGCGTGCTGTCAAACTGCTGCCATGTCATAGCCAGCAGACCGGCATAAAGCACCATGATAATGCCGCCTTTACGGACCAGGCCGCCTACCGCGCCGGTGTACTTGTCAGACGCTTTGTCAAAGAAGCGGTTGAACGGGTTAAACAACCAGCCACCAAACACTTTACGCATCCCACGGCTCAGCCAGTCATTGTCTTGTCCGTGCGGCTTCAGCAGCAGGGCAGATAACGCCGGGCTCAGGGTCAGCGAGTTAACCGCAGAAATAACTGTTGAAATGGTAATGGTCAGGGCAAACTGCTTATAAAACTGTCCGGTCAGGCCACTCATAAATGCGGTGGGAATAAATACCGCAGCCAGGACTAAGGTTGTGGCAACAATCGGTCCGGTAACCTCTTTCATGGCCTGTGTGGTCGCCGCCACCGGGCTTAACCCGTCAGCTATATTTCGCTCCACGTTCTCCACTACCACAATGGCATCATCCACCACGATACCGATAGCCAGTACCAGACCAAACAAGGACAACGCATTGAGTGAAAAGCCCATCAGGTGCATGAACGCAAAGGTACCGACTAAAGAAATAGGTACGGCGACCAGTGGTATAATCGAGGCCCGCCAGGTTTGCAGGAACAGTACAACCACCAGTACAACCAGCAGTACTGCTTCAAACAGGGTGTCGACAACCGCAGAAATAGAACCGCGTACAAACACGGTAGGATCGTAAACAATTTCGTATTCCAGCCCTTCAGGGAACACTTTAGACAGCTCAGCCATTCTGGCGCGCACATCTTCAGAGATTTGAATGGCGTTGGAGCCCGGTGCCTGGAATACCGGCACTGCCGCTGCCGGACGGTTATTCAGCAGTGAGCGCAGCGCATAGTTATCTGCACCCAGTTCAATACGGGCCACATCTTTAAGACGGGTGATTTCACCGTTGTCGCCGGTTTTAATGATAATGTCTTCAAATTCGTCCTGTTCAATCAGCCGGCCACGTACATTAATCAGCCACTGAAAGTCACTGGTTCCGGTGGGCTGGGCGCCCAGACTACCGGCTGCCGCCTGCTGGTTTTGCGAACGGATGGCACTGACCACATCACCAGGATTCAGACTCAGCGCAGCCAGTTTGTTGGGCTCAAGCCATACCCGCATGCTGTAGTCACCAGCGCCGAATAAACGAACCTGGCCTACCCCTTCAATACGATTCAGCTCATCTTTGACATTCTGATCGGCATAGTTCGACAGGTACAGCATGTCATAGCGATTATCCGGTGAGGTTAAATGCACCACCATGGTCAGGTTTGGTGATGATTTCTCGGTCACTACACCAAGCCGCTGTACTTCCTGCGGCAGACGTGGCAGCGCACGGTTAACCCGGTTTTGCACCAGGGTCGTAGCCTCATCAGGATCAGTACCGATGGCAAATGTTACTGTCAGCGTCATGGTACCGTCAGAGGTCGCCTGAGAAGACTGATACAGCATGCCCTGCACACCGTTAATCTCCTGTTCGATCGGCGTAGCGACCGTCTCCCCGATAACTTTAGGGTTTGCGCCCGGATAATTGGCCGTCACCACCACGGTAGGCGGCACAACATCCGGATACTCGGTGATCGGCAATTTCCACACCGCGATAGCACCACCGATAAATATCAGTAGTGACAATACCGCGGCGAAAATAGGCCGGTGAATAAAAAACTGGGATAACTTCATGTCTTACAAACCTGCCGTTGTTGCTGCGCCGGCGGTGTTGGCAAATTCGTTTACGGTATCAACGCGCTGTTGCCATGCCTGCAATTCGTTCAGGGTTTCTTCGTCAGCCATACTGACCTTATTAGGTGTTACCAGGGCACCCGGGCGAACCCGCTGCAAACCATTCACTACGATGGTGTCTTCTGGCTTCAGGCCATCTTTGATAATGCGCATTGAGCCGACTTTATCGCCCATTTTGATTGCGCGGTATTCCACTTTGTTTTCCTGATTCAGTACCAGCACATATTTGTTGCTCAGATCAGTACCAATGGCTTTTTCAGCCACCAGAATACCTTCGTGTGCCTGTCCGCCGGCCAGTTTCAGGTGAGCAAACAAGCCAGGAAGCAGGGCGCGGTTCTGGTTATCAAATACCGCCCGAACACGCAAAGTGCCCGTATTGCTGTTAACCTGATTATCAACAAAGTTAATTTTGCCCCAGTGCTCATAATCATTTTCGTTAGCCAGGCGCATCGCCACAGGCTGCGCTGCCACAGCGTCGCTGCGCTGCTGCGCTTTCTGATAGTTCAGCCAGGTGGTTTCATCAATGTCAAAATAAGCATACAAACGGTCCATCGACACAATTGAGGTCAAAATGGTCTGCCCGGCAGTCACATAGTTACCCTCGGTGATATTCGCCCGCGACACGCGACCGGAAATCGGTGCTTCAACCCGCGCAAAGCCGCGGTTCAGACGCGCCAGTTCCAGCGCTGCCTCAGTTTGAGAGACACTGGCATTAGCCTGTTCTACTTCAGATGCACGCGTATCCAGAATTTCTTTAGAGATTGACTGGCTCTGGCGTAGTCCTTCAGCCCGTTGGAGGTCTTGTTTTGCCAGTGCCAGGCGGCTTTTAGCTGCATCCAGCTGAGCCTGCAGGCGATCAACTTCCGCCTTGAACTGGCGGTTATCAATAAGAAACAGTGTGTCACCCTGTTCAACATACTCGCCTTCTTCAAAGGCGACCATATCGATATAACCAGACACACGGGGACGTAACGATACGGTTTTAGGCGACTCCAGGCGGCCGGTAAAACTGTCCCATTCGGTAATACGCTGGGCAATAACGGGGGCAACATCAACCGGCACACCCTTCTGCTGGGCGGCCTGCATCTGTTGTTCGTTAGCGGGGTCATCGCCACATGCGGCGACTAACAGTGCCGCCAAAACGACAAATGTAAATCTGGAAAGAACAGACATGGACTAAACTCTCTCTATTTAACGGGCTGGTTCAAAAACTGGTGCTATTATGAATACACTGTAAAAATAAAAATAATTATATTTTTGTATGCGATACATCACATGGTGTAATATATAAATCAATCTGGATGAACAACGAGGAAAAGGGGGCATATTCGTGCGGCCACAGGAATTGAATTTACTGATGATTTTTGACGCCATCATGACAGAAGGCGCCATCACCCGGGCAGCTGACCGACTGGCAATGACCCAGCCTGCTGTGTCGAATGCGTTATCACGCATGCGCACTGCTTGGGGCGACGAACTGTTTGTCAAAGACGGCCGGGGTATTCAGCCTACCGCGTTTGCCAAAAACCTGTGGAGTCAGATTCAGACCCCTTTAAGTGCTCTGGAAGATGCAGTCAATCCCAATGAGTTCGACCCTGCTACGGCAAAACGCACCTTCAGAATTGCTGCGTCTGATACCTTTGTTGATATGGCCTGGGGGCCGCTGCGTCAGATTATCGAACGTGAAGCGCCCGGCATTAATATTTATGCCATTCCCAATCCGTCGGTGGAATCTGCCGATATTCTTAAAGATGCCGAAGCCGAACTGGCTATCAGCAAGTATACCCTGTCAGAAAGTGTGATCAGATCCGAACACTTATTAGATCCCGGCTATGTGGTGGTCATGCGCCCCGGCCATCCGTTGGCCAAAGACAACCTGACCCTGGAAGAATTTGCCAGCGCTGATCACCTGCTGGTCTCGGTAACCGGGGATGTTACCGGTCCTTCTGATCAGGCTTTGCAGGGACTTGGACTCAAGCGCCGGGTAGCCATGTCGGTGAATAACTTTTTCAATGTGCCCAGCCTGCTCAAACAAACTGACCTGATTTGTGTGGCCCCATCGGTGGTATTAGAGCGCGAGATTTTCTCCAAGCAGCTGGCGGTATTTGAAAGTCCGGTTGAAGTGCCGCCCACACCGGTATCACTAATCTGGCACAAACGTCAGGACCATGATGCCGGTTTGCAGTGGCTGCGTCGTCATCTGGTACGCATTATTCATGAACGGATTGCCCAGCATGAAACCCTGCTTAGCCAGTGCTGCCGAAAAGGATTTTGTGAAGAGGCATTGCGTGAGGCCCGTGCTCATCATCATGATGTATGCATTAAACAGGGCTCCAGTGAAGACGTGCAGTTTGAGCCTAAAGCAGTACCGGTAGCAAAATAAGCATTCCGGGATAAATAGACAGAAGTAAACAAACCGCCATAAAAAAATCCCCCTCACCTTTCGGTCAGGGGGATTTTTTGTATCATTGGCGAATCAGTTACTTTTTCTTCGCTTTCGGGTTAGGCATATCAGTAATGCTTCCTTCGAAGATTTCTGATGCCAGACCGATTGACTCATTCAGAGTTGGGTGAGCATGAATAGTCAGTGCCACATCTTCAGCATCTGCACCCATCTCAATAGCCAGGCCAATTTCACCCAGCATTTCACCGGCGTTAGTACCGACCATGGCACCACCGATAACCCGGCCAGATTCTTTATCAAAAATCATCTTGGTCAGGCCGTTAGTGGCATCAGAAGCAATCGCACGGCCAGAGGCTGACCATGGGAACGAGGCAGTTTCATAGCTTACGCCCTGCTCTTTGGCTTCTTTTTCTGTCAGACCAACCCAGGCAACTTCTGGCTCAGTATAGGCAACAGAAGGAATGCAACGCGGGTCAAAGTAGTGCTTCTTACCAGCAATAACTTCAGCCGCTACATGGCCTTCGTGTACAGCTTTGTGCGCAAGCATTGGCTGACCAACCAGATCACCAATCGCGTAGATGTTGCTCACGTTGGTTTTCATTTGCTTATCAACATTGATGAAACCACGCTCATCAACATTGACGCCGGCTTTGTCAGCGCCTACTTTACCGCCATTTGGTTTACGACCTACGGCTACCAGTACTTTGTCGTAACGTACCGGCTCGGCTGGTGCATTTTTACCTTCAAACGTCACGTACAGGCCGTCATCTTTGGCTTCTACGTTAGTCACCTTGGTTTCAAGCATCACATTGAACTTGTCTTTATATTCTTTCATAAAGACTTTCATGATGTCTTTGTCAGCAGCTGGGATCAGCTGGTCAAGGAACTCAACCACATCAATCTTTGAACCCAGGGCTTCGTATACCGTGCCCATTTCCAGACCGATGATACCACCGCCCAGTACCAGCATTTTTTCCGGAATATCTTTCATTTCCAGCGCGCCGGTTGAGTCGATGACACGGTCATCTTCAGGAATGAACGGCAGAGATACCGGCTCAGAGCCTGCTGCGATAATCGCGTTGTCGAATTTGATGGTCGTTACTTCACCGTCTTCGCCTTTAACTTCCAGGGAGTTAGCGCCGGTGAACTGACCAAAACCACGTACATGCTTAACTTTACGCATTTTAGACATGCCAGACAGACCTTTAGTCAGCTGACCAACTACAGAATCTTTGTAATCGCGCAGCTTGTCCAGGTCGACTTCTGGCTGACCAAAGCTGACACCGTGGGCTGACAGGTGTTTGGCTTCTTTCATTACCTTGGCCACGTGCAGCAGGGCTTTAGACGGGATACAACCTACGTTCAGGCACACCCCACCCAGTGTTTCCCTGGCATCAACAATTACGGTTTCTACGCCCATATCGGCAGCGCGGAACGCGGCTGAATAACCGCCAGGTCCTGCACCCAATACTACTAACTGAGTTTTTATTTCGCTCATCGTGACCTCAAATTTGTCAAATATCTGAAAAATATGCGTTAAGAATTTTAACTAGGGCGCGACGGCCCTGTAAAGCCAAGCAGGCTAATTGCTTAATAAAAAGCGTAAAAGGGGAGGCTTACCGCTCTCCCCTTTTGGTTGTGACTGATTACAGCAACATCTGACGGAGGTCTTCAAGCACCCCTTTCAGATGCACGGCAAAGCGTGCTGCTACCGCACCGTCAATCACACGGTGGTCATAAGATAATGACAGCGGCACCATCAGGCGAGGTTCAAATTCGCTGCCGTTCCACTTCGGTTTAATATCACTTTTCGATACACCCAGAATGGCTACATCAGGCGCATTAACGATTGGCGTAAATGCCGTACCGCCGATACCGCCCAGACTGGAGATGGTAAAGCAGCTACCCTGCATGTCAGCAGACTTCAGTTTACCGTCACGGGCCTTCATGCTGATTTCCATCAGTTCCTGCGACAGCTCGTGGAAACCTTTCTTATCCACGTCACGTACCACCGGCACAACCAGACCATTTGGTGTATCTACTGCAATACCAATATGGTAATACTTTTTCTGAATTAAAGACTCACCGTCAGCAGAAAGTGAAGTATTAAAGATTGGGTATGCTTTTAATGCATCTGCAGCGGCCTTCATCATGAATACCAGCGGCGTAATCTTAAAGCCAAGTTTGCGTTTTTCCGCAATCTTGTTTTGTTCCTTACGGAAGTTCTCAAGCTCAGTAATGTCTGCTTCTTCAAACTGCGTAACATGCGGGATAGTCACCCAGTTACGGTGCAGATTCGGGCCAGACAGTTTCTGAATCCGGCTAAGTGGCTTTTCTTCCACTTCTCCAAACTTCGAGAAATCAACTTTAGGCTGAGCAATAACCTGCAGGCCACCCTCGCCTTTGCCCGATGTGGATGCATTGGCTTTGGGGCGTGACAATTCGTACTTCACGAACGATTGCACATCTTCTTTCAAAATACGGGCTTTCGGGCCAGAGCCAGATACCTGAGTCAGATCAACACCAAACTCACGGGCCAGACGGCGTACCGACGGTGACGCATGTACCTTGCCAGACTTCGGCTTTTCACCGGCAGAAGGATGATGTGGTACCGGCGGCGGCTTAGGCATGTCAGATGCCTGAGGCGCTGACTGCTGCGGCTTGCTCTGCTGAGACTGGCTGTCCTGCGGCTTACTATCCTGCTTAGGAGCCGCTGGTTTGCTGCCCTGCACTTTCAGCATCAGAACTTTAGAGCCCTTGGACACTTTGTCACCCTGCTTCACCAGCATCTTGGTGATAGTTCCGGCTTTTGGTGCTGGTACGTCCATCGTGGCTTTATCGGTTTCCAGCGTAATCAGGCCGTCTTCCGCCTCGATTGTGTCACCTTCGCTAACCAGCACTTCGATAACATCAACATCTTCAGCATCACCGATATCCGGTACAGTCACTTCGATTTCTTCTTCAGTGGCTTCATCAGCAGCGCTTTCTTCAGCGGCCTGTGATGACGACTCCTGTGCAGCTGGCGCGGACTCGCTGGCTGCTGAAGAGGATTCCTGTGATGACTCACCACCTGCCACTTCCAGTGTAAGTACCAGTGAACCTTCACTGACCTTGTCGCCTTCTTTCACTTTCAGGCTAACCACTTTACCGGCTTGCGGTGAAGGAACATCCATGGTGGCTTTGTCGGTTTCCAGGGTAATCAGACCATCTTCGGCTTCTACCGTGTCACCTTCTTTTACCAGCACTTCAATCACGTCCACATCGGCGGCATCGCCAATATCCGGCACAGTGACTTCAATGGTGCTGCTGCCACCAGACTGCTGCGTTTGTGCTGGCTTGTCTTCTTTTTCAGGCGCGCTTTCCGCTTTTTGCTCTGGCTGGCTGTCCTGCGCTGGCGCTTCTTCGGCAGCGGTATCGCTGCCGCTGTCATCGCCACCAGCAGCTTCCAGCTGTGCCAGTAAATCGCCCTGAGAAATTTTGTCGCCAACTTTCACTTTCAGCGCCTTTACCTTACCGGCAAACGGGGCTGGCACGTCCATGCTGGCTTTGTCACTTTCTACGGTTACCAGAGAATCTTCGGCTTCTACGTCGTCACCCTCTGCAACGCACAGCTCAATGACTTCAACTTCGTCTTCACCTAAATCTGGTACGAGTACGTCTTTAATATCTGCCATGTTACTGAATCTCCTGTGCTTACGCGTACAGTGGGTTGACTTTTTCTGGGTCGATGTTCAGATCTTTCATTGCCTGAGACAGAGTCTTGGCATCCAGATCGCCCGCTTTGTACAGCTCATACAGGGCTGCGTAAGTCACATAAGCGGCATCAACCTCAAAGTGGCGACGCAGGTTTGCGCGGCTGTCTGAGCGACCAAAGCCGTCAGTACCCAGTACACGGTAGCTGCCTGGCACAAAGTTACGTACCTGATCGGCATAGTTCTTAATGTAGTCAGTCGCGGCGATAGTCGGACCATCGTTACCCTGCGACAGTACATCTGTGATAAATGCTGTCTGTGCGTCTGCTTCAGGGTGCAGCATGTTGTGACGATCCACCGCCAGTCCGTCACGGGCCAGCTCATTGAATGAGGTCACGCTGTAAACTTCTGCTTCAACGCCGTAGTCTTCGGCCAGCTTGGCAGCCGCTTCACGTACCTGTTCTAAAATGGTACCTGAGCCCAGCAGTTTCACTTTCTTGCTGCTCTCGCCTACGGTGTCCAGCAGATAAATACCTTTCACAATGCCTTCTTCAACATTCTTCGGCATTTCAGGCTGCTTGTAGTTTTCGTTCATCACTGTCAGGTAGTAGAACACATCTTCCTGTTCTTCCAGCATGCGGCGCAGACCGTCCTGAACAATCACTGCCACTTCGTAGCCGTAAGTCGGGTCGTAGCTGATACAGTTTGGAATCAGTGCCGCCTGGGTATGGCTGTGGCCATCCTGGTGCTGCAGACCTTCGCCGTTCAGAGTCGTACGTCCTGCAGTACCACCAACCAGGAAACCACGCGCCTGAGAATCACCAGCCGCCCATGCCAGGTCGCCCACACGCTGGAAACCAAACATGGAGTAGTAGATGTAAACCGGAATCATCGGCAGGTCGTTGGTGCTGTACGAAGTACCCGCTGCCAGCCATGATGCCATTGCACCCAGCTCGTTGATACCTTCCTGCAGTACCTGACCTTTTTTGTCTTCACGGTAGTAAGCGACCTGATCAGAATCCTGTGGTTCGTACTTCTGACCCTGTGACGAATAAATACCCACCTGACGGAACAGACCTTCCATACCGAAGGTACGTGCTTCATCCGGAATAATCGGCACCACACGCTTACCAATCTGCTTGTCTTTAAGCATGGCGGTCAGTACACGTACAAACGCCATCGTGGTAGAGATTTCACGATCGCCTGAGCCTTTGGTTACCGCATCAAACGCTTTTAGCGGTGGCGCCGGTAGATCTTCAGTGCTCTTAGCCAGACGACGAGGCATGTAGCCGTGCAACGCATCGCGGCGTGCCTTGAGATATTTCATCTCTTCGCTGTCGTCATCAAACTTGTAGTAAGGCAGATCAGACAGGCTTTCATCTGATACCGGAATATTGAAACGGTCGCGATAGGCTTTTACCGCCTCGGTATCCATTTTCTTCACCTGGTGGGCAATGTTTTTACCTTCGCCCGCCGCGCCCATGCCATAACCTTTTACTGTTTTGGCCAGAATGACCTGTGGGCGGCCTTCGGTCTTGGTTGCACGGTCGTATGCGGCATACACTTTTACCGGATCGTGACCACCACGGTTCAGGCGCCAGATGTCTTCATCAGACATGTTCGACACCATTTCTTTCAGCTCAGGGTACTTACCAAAGAATTTCTCACGCGTGTAAGCGCCGCCCTTGGCTTTAAAGTTCTGGTACTCACCGTCTACCGTTTCGTTCATCAGATCCAGCAGTTTGCCAGACGAGTCACGCGCCAGTAGTGGATCCCAGTAGCGACCCCAGATAACCTTGATTACTTCCCAGCCTGCGCCGCGGAAGGTTCCTTCCAGTTCCTGAATAATTTTGCCGTTACCACGAACCGGGCCATCCAGACGCTGCAGGTTACAGTTAACCACGAAGGTCAGATTGTCCAAGCCTTCGCGAGACGCCAGACCAATTGCACCCAAGCTTTCCGGCTCATCAATTTCACCGTCACCCAGGAAGCACCATACGCGCTGCTCTGAACAGTCTTTCAGGCCACGGTTGGTCAGGTATTTCAGATAGCGGGCAAGATAAATCGCCTGCATTGGGCCCAAGCCCATCGATACCGTCGGGAACTGCCAGAAATCAGGCATCAGTTTAGGGTGCGGGTAAGAAGACAGACCTTCGCCGTCCACTTCCTGACGGAACATGTCCAGCTGGTCTTCGGTCAGACGACCTTCAATGTAGGCGCGTGAGTAAATACCTGGCGACACGTGGCCCTGAATGAACAGGAAGTCACCGCCGTCTTTATCATTCGGGGCGCGGAAGAAATGGTTAAAGCCCACATCGTACAGCATGGCTGACGAGGCAAAACTGGAAATGTGACCACCCAGTTCCATGTCTTTTTTCGACGCGCGAAGTACCATCATCAGGGCATTCCAACGCAGTGCGTTACGAATCTTGCCTTCGATAGTCTGGTCGCCCGGCATGGTCGGTTCCTGGCCCGGCGGAATAGTGTTTATGTACGCGGTAGTTGCATCATAGGGTAAGTGGGCACCATTTCTGCGTGCTTTCTCAATTAGTGATTCTAATAAGAAGTGAGCCCTTTCAATACCTTCTTCTTCTAAAACTGACTCTATTGACTCCAGCCATTCTTGTGTTTCTTGCGGATCCACATCTTGGTGCATCATATCAGTCATGGTGCCATCCTATTTTTGCTTAATATAAGAACCATCCATAGCACCGCAGGCCGGCGACGGATGGAATACCTAAATTATGTTGTACTTTCAGTGTGCTACCTTCAGCCCACCGCTTTTTTTACGCGCCCAACACTCCAGGCCTGCGTGTAATTTTTAACGGGCTTTACGCCTCTAAATTTCCAGGCGTCTTAACGCGCGCTGCACTCGGCTGTCGCGCTGATTAATTGCCAGTAGGGTTTTCTCAATAAACGCCAGATGCGCATTACAGGCTTGCCGTGCGCTCTCTGGATCTCGCTGCGATATGGCGGCAACAATCTCAGCCCGCTGCCGGGATAAATCCGCGGCGACATCGACGTGCTGTGCCAGCATATCTAAATTTCGTTCTATGTTGTCCACCAGCATGGCCTGCATGGTACTCATCACATGCAGTAACACCATATTGTGGGACGCCCGGGCCATAATGATATAAAACTGGCCCAGCGCTTCTGCCAGCGGACGCTGCTCATCATTGCGCGCCGGCGCCGGTAATTGTTCCAGCGCTGCGGTCAGCGCTGCATAGTCTTCCGGCTGGCCCCGTAACGCCGCATAATAGGCTGCCATACCTTCAAGGGCATGTCGAAACTCTAACAGGTCAAACTGCGTTTCCGGGCGACGACTGATCAATGCCATCAGGGGATCGCGCATGGCTGCATTCAGATTCTTACTGACAAACGTACCACCACCCTGTTTACGCTCAACCAGCCCGCGCGCCTGCAGGTTACCAATTGCTTCTCGCAACGACGGCCGGGACACATCAAACTTCAGTGCCAGCTCGCGCTCCGGAGGCAGCTTTTGTCCGGCCAGCAACGTGCCGTCCAGAATCATAGATTCCAGCTGCTCGGTGATAACATCAGACAATTTTTTGCGGCCTTGCTGCATGGCATTCCTTTCAATTACGCGCTGCAATGTCGGGGCGATTTTTTATCGTGGTATGCCGGCAAATGCCTTCACTGTGGCAAAGAGCAACTTAACGCCAAACTGACTATTTTGTAAACAGCTTTGCACTATACCGTCCTAATGGTCATACCATTTTACCTATACAGTTTAGGGTACTTTAAATCGCAGGTAAATACTTTGCCCGGTGACAAACAGATAAGGTTTTTTAAATGTTAACGGCAGCCGTTGATTTTGTTGATTTTTTCAGGCCGCCCAAACTGGTCTGAACAGCTGAGGATGTAGATAAAAATGCTTAATCGTTAGGTACTTAGCATCATACCAATTACAGTATGATGCCTGACAATGTTAATACAGCGGTAAAAACCGCCAGAAAAATGTTATTTCTGCGGGCCAGGCGCAGCGCACCGCGGGTACATAAATTATTCTCCCGGCTGTCTAATTCTTCAGCACGCTGGCCTACATTGATTAAATAATGTTGTGCCGACAACCTGAAATTAAGTAAACCTTTCAGCCAGGCAGAGGTCGCATTGGCAAAATGCCCGACCAGCAAAAAACCGCAGGTGGCAATACGCACCGGGATAAGATCAAGCCAGAACAGCAGCAGTCCGGGCAAGGTTTTTTCGCTGGCATCATTGCACGACAAATAGCGGGCACCGCAATACAGTAGTAGACCAGGTAGCCCCAACAAAACAAACACAATAATGGGCGCGCTGTAATAGCGGTAACTTAACCATAACAGGCATTTTGCCATGCAGGTGTCCAGCGTTTCGGCAGACGGCTGACGCTGAGTCAACATTCCCAGGTAAACTGCCTGGGCTTCGGTGTCGCCCCGCTGCCCGGCTTCCAGATAGCGGCGGTAGTGTCGCTTAATATCCACTTTACCCAGCGCCAGAATCAGTACCAGTGTCTGTACGACAAAGGTCAGCAGAAATGACTCTGCCAGCCACAACATGCCGCCCAGCAGCAGGGCTGGCAGCAGCATAATCAATATCTGCTGTCCGGTGCTGTAGTCTGGCTGTTCGCCAGTTTTAGGGGGCACCAGCCGGGCATACCAGGCGGCAAGATACCCACTGGTGTGGCGCGGCCAGTAACGATCTGCAAGCAGTGCCAGCAACAGGCTCATCAGCATCATGGTGGTTTTTCCTGAATTAACTATTTATTGAATTAAATAATGGTGAATCAGGGTGTTAAAAACAGTGCCTGACGCAGCCGGGCCCAGTCAAAGGCCACACCGGGGTCTGTTTTGCGGCCCGGTGCAATGTCATTATGCCCCACAATACGCCCGCAAGTGATCAGAGGATAGCGAGCCAGTAACCAGCGCGACAGCGAAATCAGGCTGGCATACTGGGCCTCGGTATAGGGAATATCGTCGGTCCCTTCCATTTCTATACCAATCGCGTAGTCGTTACACCTCGTTAAACCCTGAAAGCTGGACAGCCCGGCGTGCCAGGCCCGCTCATCAAAGGGCACAAACTGCGTGATGCTGCCGTCCCGGTAAATTACACAGTGGGCAGACACTTTTAAGCCTGCAATGGTTTGATAAAACGGATGTTCCTTGGCATTCAGGGTGCCGGTAAATAACTGTTCAATACCGGCTGTGTTAAACTGACCGGGAGGCAGTGAGATATTGTGAATCACCAGCAATGACACCGGCGTATCAGGTGGTCGCTGGTCAAAAAACGGGGACTGTTTTTGTGTTGCCTGTGGAAAAATACTCACCCGGCCTCCATGTACTTTATGATTAAGACGGTATGTGACTTACACCGTATTATTGCACCGTATTATTGAAACAGTGCGCCGATAAAAGTGTATTGCTAGCCATGCGCTACCCTGCCCGGTTCAAGTGTGACACCCCCCGCGCAGCGGAGCAAGACGCATACGGCGGAGCAAGGCGCATACCGCAAAATACAAACCGGACAAGTATACAAAGAAGGTAGTGGTTTTCATCATGAGTAGTCATGCTTCAACCGGAAAATGGATGTTTATTCTGGCCTGGATTTGCGGGCTGGGCTTATTAACCCTCATTTTCTCCGACGTGCTGGATGGCCAGCAAAACCCGAACCGGGAGCCCGAGTCCATGCGCATTGACGGGCAAACCGAAGTGCGTTTAAAACAAAACCGGCAGGGGCATTATGTGACCAGTGGCCAGATTAACGGCAAGCCGGTGGTCTTTTTAGTCGATACCGGGGCCACTGCGGTATCGATTCCGGCCCACCTGCAACAGGAACTGGGCCTGACAGCCGGCCGAACCGGCATCGCGCAGACCGCTAACGGCACAGTGCGCATCGCCCGAACTCAATTAGATGAACTGCGTATTGGCGATATTACCCTGAATAATGTGGATGCCAGCCTGAACCCGGGTATGCAGGGCGACCAGATTCTGCTGGGCATGAGCGTACTGCGACAGCTGGAATTTACCCAGCGCCAGGACTGGTTGATACTGCGAACCCTGTAATTCACAGGTATGATGTGCATCACAACACCGGATAACCAAAAACAGAACTGCGCACCGGCAGTGCGTAATAACTGTTAAACCGTGACATTTAAGACAGACGTAAAGAGATCAACAGAACCTATGGCACTATCTATGGTACAACCACATTCAGACGAGATTCTGGCGCAGGTTCGCACTGCCCTGACCGAAGATTTGGGCGGCGAGCTGAACCCGGCCAATGATATCACCGCCAATCTGATCCCGGCCGACAAAGACGCCACAGCCACCATTATTACCCGCGAAGATGCCACCATTTGCGGTAAGGCTTGGGTGGAACAGGCTTTTGCCCTGATTGATAACACCATCAGCCTGACCTGGCATGTGAACGACGGTGATACCGTGGTGGCCGACACCAAATTGGTGACCCTGCAGGGCAATGCCCGGGCTATTATGACCGCGGAACGGGTCGCGCTGAACTTTTTGCAGACGCTATCGGGTACGGCTACCACCACCGCTTATTATGCCCGGTTGCTGGAAGGCTCGCCCACCCGTATTCTGGATACCCGTAAAACCCTGCCGGGCCTGCGTAATGCCCAGAAATATGCGGTCACCTGCGGGGGCGGTACTAATCATCGCATTGGCCTGTTTGATGCCTACCTGATTAAAGAAAACCATATCTTTGCCTGCGGGTCGATTGCGGCTGCCATCAGCACTGCCAAAGCCACTCACAGCGATAAACTGGTTGAGGTAGAGGTGGAAAACCTGGATGAGCTTGAGCAGGCACTGCAAGCCGGGGCCGATATCATCATGCTGGACAATTTTACCAACGAACAGATCCAACAGGCAGTAGCCATCACCGAAGGGAAAAGTAAACTGGAAGTATCAGGCAATATCACCGATGAGCGATTACGTTCACTGGGTAAATTAGGTGTTGACTTTATATCTTCCGGCGCACTGACTAAGCACGTGAAGGCCATCGATCTGTCGTTAAGAGTGGCCATCGACGGCCAGTAACCCATTGATTTAAAATCAATTCCATCACCTTGCAGCAGCATGCTGCAAGGCCCTCCCCGTGGATCGCCGATCTGATAAAACCTGTACATGAGTATACTTTTGAATACTTGTCAACCCGAGGTTGCCCCCTATACTGAGCATCAAGTACCGGGGACGTACACAAGGACGAACCAGGTATAAAACGTAACTTTTATTAGTCACTTACATAGCTTAGCAACTTTTAAAAACGAACGTGATTATCGCGTCCCGGAGAACTACCATGATGAAAATGAATAAATCAAACCAAAAAGGTTTTACCCTGATCGAACTGATGATCGTTGTTGCGATCATCGGCATTCTGGCTGCTGTAGCATTGCCGGCTTATCAGGACTCAGTAAAGAAAGCTAAATTCTCAGAATTGCTAAATGCATCAAGCGTCGCAAAGTCTGCAGTTGAAGTGTGCTACCAGACTGAGGCACTATTAACTGCTTGTAACCAGAACTCAAACGGCGTTCCAGAAACAATTGTGGCATCAGGCGATGTGGTTGGCGTCACTACAGCAAACGGAATTATCTCGGTAACAACCGATGCTGACCATAGTTTACCCAGTACAACTGTTACATTCACACCTGCTCCTCAAACAGGTGGTAACTTAAACTGGACTGTGGCATGTAGTGACATTAATTTGTCAAATAGCTGCGATTCTGAAATTTCTTCAGGTAGCTAATTTAAAGAATATGAAGCCCTGCGCTATGCAGGGCTTTTTTCGTTGGAATTATTTATGGCTAAAACAGCAACGGTATTTGATTGGCAAGGCAAGGATCGCCAGGGCGCCAGCCGTAAAGGGGAGATTTCAGCCCTGAGCCTGGCTGAGGCCAAAAACCTGCTTCGCCGTCAGGGTATTTCTGCCCACAAAGTCAAAAAACAACAAAAGTCTTTATTTGGTGGCGGTAAAAAAATCAATGCGGCTGATATTGCTGTTTTCACCCGTCAGGTCGCCACTATGCTGGGGGCCGGCGTCACCATTTTGCAGTCTGTTGAAATGATTGCCCAGGGCCATGGCAAGCCGGATATGCGCAAAATGCTGATGAGCATTGCTGATGATGTGCGCGCAGGCACGCCGTTATCCCGCTCGCTACGTAAATTCCCGCTCTACTTTGATGATTTATACTGCGATCTGGTCAGTACCGGTGAGCAGTCCGGTTCGCTGGAAAATATTTTTGACCGCCTGGCCACCTACAAAGAAAAAGCCGAAGCGCTGAAAAGCAAAATTAAAAAAGCCATGTTCTACCCGATTGCGGTACTGGTGGTAGCCTTTATTGTGACCACCATTTTGCTGATCTTTGTGGTGCCTCAGTTTGAAGAGATCTTTGCAGGTTTTGGTGCCGAGTTGCCCGCCTTTACCTTGTTTGTACTGGCGATTTCCCGGGGCATGCAGGACTACGGTATTTTTGTGGGCGCTGCTGTATTTGGCGCCGGCTTTATGTTTGTTCGCGCCCATCGCAAATCCAGAGCATTGCGGGACAAAGTCGATGCCGCCACGCTGAAGATACCGGTGATTGGTGAAATTTTGAAAAAAGCCGCCATTGCGCGCTTTACCCGCACCCTGTCTACCACCTTTTCAGCCGGTGTCCCCCTGATTGGCGCGCTGGACTCAGCGGCCGGAGCCTCGGGCAATGCGGTATATCGTGAAGCCATTTTGTTTATTAAAAAAGAAGTGGCCGGTGGTATGCAGATGAACACTGCCATGCGGGCCACCAATGTGTTTCCGGATATGGTTAATCAGATGGTGGCCATTGGTGAGGAGTCTGGTGCGGTAGATGAAATGCTCAGCAAGGTTGCCACAATTTATGAAGCCGAAGTGGATGATATGGTTGATGGCCTGACCAGCCTGCTGGAGCCAATGATTATGGCTGTATTGGGGGTGGTAATTGGTGGTTTGATTGTGGCCATGTACCTGCCCATCTTTCAGATGGGTAATGTGGTGTAATTTATCCCGAGGTAATGTAATCAGCCTCAGACCTGCACAGCACTTATCTGATAAACCCGGCCTCACTATGCCGGGTTTATTATTTGTATCTCTAACAACCGGCCCTGAGCTGAACGCTTTTTTAAAACACACACGCGTTGCCCTGCCTGACCGGCTCTGGCACACTGATTAACCTGATAAAAAATAACAAAAACTATGAATGCACTCATTGAATTAAGCCAGCAGAACATGGCGTTTTACCTGGGCCTGGTGGCTGCTGTCAGCCTGATGGTGGGCAGCTTTCTAAACGTGGTGATTTACCGCCTGCCGGTCATGATGGAGCGCAGCTTTAAAGCCGAATGCGAGGCCTACACCCACCCTGAGCAGGAACCCGCTCCCCAGCCTGCGTTTAACCTGGTTAAACCGGACAGTACCTGCCCGCATTGTGGGCATAACATTCGTGCATGGGAAAATATTCCCATTATCAGCTACCTGTTTTTAAAGGGCCGCTGCGCCAGCTGCAAAGCGTCGATTTCTGTGCGCTATCCACTGGTAGAAGCTGCCACAGCGCTACTGTGTACCTGGGTGGCCTGGCATTTTGGCCCCACTATGCAAGGGCTGGCCGCGGTACTGGTGTGCTATCTGCTGGTTGCCATGATAATGATCGATTTTGACCATATGCTGCTGCCCGACCAGCTTACCCTGCCTATGTTGTGGTTTGGCTTGTTGTTAAGCCTGAACAATGTGTTTGTTGATGCTCACACCGCCATTATTGGCGCGGCGGCCGGCTACCTGAGCCTGTGGTCTGTATACTGGTTATTTAAGCTCATTACCGGCAAAGAAGGCATGGGTTATGGCGATTTTAAACTGCTGGCTGCGCTGGGTGCCTTTACCGGCTGGCAGGGGTTGCCGGTGATTATTATTCTGTCATCACTGGTAGGCGCGGTGATTGGCATTGCCCTGATGCTCAAACAAGGCAAAGACGGCACCCTGGCCATCCCGTTTGGACCGTATCTGGCCATTGCAGGCTTATTAACCCTGCTGTATAAACAGCCCATTATCGATGCGTATTTACAATGGGTACTGGCATGAGCGCAGACACTAAACCAACAGCCCCTTTTGTAGTAGGCCTGACCGGCGGCATTGGCAGTGGCAAAACCGCGGTCAGTGATGCGTTTGCCCGGCGCGGCGTGCCGGTGATTGACGCTGACCTTGTGGCCCGGCAAGTGGTAATGCCAGGCACCCCGGCACTGGCACAAATTGCCGCCTATTTTGGCCACAGCGTGTTGCAGGCAGACGGCTCGCTTAACCGCCCCGCCCTGCGTGAAAAAGTGTTTAATAACACGGCTGATAAACAATGGCTGAACAGCCTGCTGCATCCGGCCATACGGGAAAAAATGCACAGCGATATTGCGGCGGCCCGTTACCCGTACTGCATTTTGGCCGTGCCTCTGCTCATTGAAAACGGGCTGGATAAAATGGCCCACCGGGTACTGGTGGTAGATTGTCGTGAGGCCACTCAGCTGCAACGGGCTATGCAGCGCGACGGCAGTAGCGAAACAGTAATCAAAAATATTATGGCATCGCAGGCCAGCCGGCAAACCCGCCTGCAGGCTGCCGATGATGTGCTGGACAATGACGGTGAACTCACCGCCATTGACGGGCAGGTCGACACCCTGCATCAGCAGTATCTGGGCTTATCACGGGGCCATTAAAACCGTTTTACTTGAAATTTGTGTATTTTTGCGGTGTAGTGCTAGAAATTAGCGTTACCGAGGAAATACATGTCTGAAACCGTTTACGAATTTCCACTGAAAGAAAAAGTGCGAAATTACCTGCGTATTGAACAACTTATATCGCAGTTGAAAAGCGGGGCTTCAGTGCCTTCTGCCCAGTTGCAGATGTATTTCTTTGAGCAGCTGTTCACGCTGCTCGACCTGTTTGAGCGTATTGACATACGTACCGACATTATTAAAGACCTGGACGCCCATGAGAAAAACCTGGTGTACTGGTCACAGCATCCTAATATCGACAGCAGCGCGCTGGATCAGGCATTAAAGTCCATCATCAATATTCGCGATCGCATGAAAACCGCCAAAAAATTTGGCAGCTCATTAAAGGATGATAAATTCCTGAACAGCATTCGCCAGCGTTTTGCCATTCCCGGTGGTGCCTGTAGTTTTGATTTGCCCAGCCTGCATTACTGGATGGCTCAGCCTAACGAAGACCGTCAGGATCTGATGAAAACCTGGTTGTTAAGCCTGGTTGATGTGGAAGAAGCCATCTCTATTTGCCTGTCGTTTTTACGGGAACGAGGCAGTTTCAGCAAGGTGACTGCGCAGAGTGGATTTTATCAGGGCGTTGCCGAAGACAAAAACGAGCTGATTCGGGTACGCTGTGCAACCGATCAGGGCTATTATCCTACCCTTAGCGGCAATAAATACCGGTATGCCCTGCGCTTTATGTGGTTTATGCCCGAGGCTGGCCAGTCGTCCTCTGTTGATACCCCTGTTGAGTTTGCTATTTCAGCCTGTTAATAATTAACAGCCACCACACTCAGCAACATCACTTATTAGAAATAACGAGTTATTCGGAGCAATCATGCGTGTTAAATGCCCTATCTGTGCAAAAGAAGTGGAATGGTCAGCGCAAAGTCCGTTTCGTCCGTTTTGCTCAAAAAAATGCCAGTTGACGGATTTAGGTGAATGGGCCAGCGAAGAGCGTACCATTCCTGCCACCGGTAAAAAACCGTCTGAAGCTGACCAGCCTGTTGATATTGAAGAGATTGAAGCCATGCTGAGCCAGCAACAGGACGACTTTTTCAAACACTAAGAGATTTTTTTATGCTTGGACGTATCGCCCTTGTCGGGGGCACGCACGGAAACGAAACCAGTGGTATACAGCTTATTCGTCAGTGGCAGCAAAGCCTGCCAGAGCGGTTCTGTGAACTGGATGTGACCTGTCAGTTTGCCAATACAGAGGCCATGCAGGCCAACGTGCGCTTTTTAGATGAAGATCTTAACCGCCAGTTTACTCAAGCTCGCTTAGCGGCCGATAATCCCGCCCGCGAAGCGCAGCTGGCTAAGCAATTAAATCAGCAGCTGGGGCCAAAAGGCAGCAGTCAGTATGACCTGGTGATTGATGTGCATAACACCACCAGCCAAATGGGGGCAACACTGATCATTCTTGAAGCCGATGAATTTCATGTGCAGATGGCCCGCTATGTTAAACAGCATATGCCGGAAGCCAATATACTGCTGGAAGATGAAAAACCGGTCAGCGAACACGGTTATCTGTGCACCACAGGCACCCGGGGCGTGATGATTGAAGTGGGTGGTCAGCCACAGGGCGTGCTGCGCGAGGATGTTTACCAGCTAACCCAGACCATGGCCGAAGTGCTGCTGGATTTTTGTGTGGCATATAATGCCGGCACGCTGGGTGAGTTAACGCCCTGCGAGGTCTTTCGTTTAGGACAGGAAGTCGGTTTTCCGATGGCTGAAGACGGCGGCCGTGATGCGATGGTGCATCATGCTTTGCAGGATAATGATTTTCAGCCTCTGCTGGCCGGTCAGCCGGTATTTAAACGTTTTGATGGCAGTGAAATTGTGTGGGAGGGAGAATCCCCCACCTATCCGCATTTCATTAATGAAGCAGCTTACGCCAAGCTGCATGTGGCATTTGCCACAGCCAGCCAGGTAACACTGTAAGACTGCCCCACGCTGCCGGAATAACGCTTTACCGGCAGCATAAGGCCAGCTTAAAACAATTCTATTTTAGGTTCCCGCGCTTCCTGAGCCGGTGACTTTTCATCACCCGGCACGCTGGACGAGATATCAAAATGAATCCGGCGCTGATCTTCCATTACGTAGTTTTCAAACATCTCGGCGGTATTAAGATTGAAAGACTGGTCAAAGTCTTTGCGCTGTTCCACATACACCGAAAACTGCTCGAATAAACTAACAATCGCATCATGCTCCAGCTTCACGTTTTCAGCGCGCTGGCGAATAATATCCTGAAACTGAATTTTGCCGATAGCACTGCTGACCATTGAGGCTACCCTGCTGGCACTATCAGAAAATCCGTTAATCATACAGGGCTGAATCGCCTCAAGCTTGTGATAACACTCGGTGATATTGGTCATCGACTGGGAAAACGAGGCCAGTAACTCACAGGTTTCGCTACTCTGGTTTTCACTGAGTAGCTTTTCGCCATGCAGTCGGGCGGTATCCAGCGCCGAGCGAATCCCTGACTCAATCTTTTCAGCCGCTTCACTGGACTGCCCTGACAGGGTTCTGACCTGATCTGCCACCACAGCAAAGCCTCTGCCTTGCTCACCGGCTCTGGCCGCTTCGATAGCGGCGTTGAGGGCCAGCAGATTGGTCTGAAACGCAATATTTTTAACCAGTTCTGTCAGCTCTTTCAGGTTATCGATTTCCTGTAATACCTCGCCAATAGCCTGGTTATGCGCCTGCTCCTGTTCCTGTTGAGCACTGATAAGCTGGGTAATTTCCTCTAGCCGCTGATTCACCATGTCAAATTCACCGGCACTATTCTGGCGAATCCGCTCGCTGCGCCGCTGGGTCTGGTCAATAGTATCAATGCCGTCCTGTACGCTGCTTTCTATTTCGTACAAGGCAGTGATGAGATCCATCGAGGCTTCTTCGGTGATCTCGGAAATACCGTCAATCTGGCCTTTGAGGATTGCCGCATACTCATCAACCTGCTCGTAGGTGCTGTGCAACTGTTGTGAGGTCTTGGTCAGATAAGCATCGGCACTATTAAGCGCCTCGCTCATCTGGTCTGCGTTTTTCAGTTCCCGGTACAGCAAGCTGGCGCTCCACAGCAGGCTGGTCAGTATACTGCTGGTCACCATAACAGGAACAGAAATACTGATATTTAATAAGTAGTTGGCCAGCAAGCCCACACAAACAATCAATAAGGTACCGGCAGTACTCAGTGCGGTCGCCCGCAAATAAGGGGATGACAGCCATGCCTGCTGATGTAGTTTGTCCTGTATCTGTTTAATGAAGCTTGCTGCATTCATGACCTATCCTCAGGCTGCGGGAACAAGTTGTTTAACAACGGCCAGTAACTGATTGGGTTCTACCGGTTTCACCAGCCATCCTGTTGCTCCGGCGCGTTTTGCTTCTTCGCGCCGGGCCTGCTGAGACTCGGTGGTGAGCATCAAAATGGGCGTGAACCGGAACTTGCCGATTTTTTTGACCTCCTGAATCAGCTCAATGCCGTTCATGCCTGGCATATTCAGGTCAGTAATGATCAGTTTTGGGGTTTCTGAATTGAGCGTATTTAATGCCGCTGATGCATCCTGTGATTTAATCACAGTGTAACCGGCCCGTTTTAACAGCATCTCCATGCTCATTAGCATGGTGGCTGAATCATCAACTAAATGAATGGTACTCATGCTTCACCTCTGGTGTATAAATAACGTCTTGCACAGCGCTTTATAGTCCTGTGCGCCGGCACAGCGTGGCGCGTACTCAGCCACGGGTTGCTGGCGGGAAAACGCCTCTGCCAGCTTGATATTACGCCGAATGGCGGGTAACACTCGGTCATGACCAAACCGGCTGACCCACTGCCTCAGCGTTTGCCGGTGCAGGGTTAAATGCTTATCCACCATCACCGGCAAGATCTCAATTCGGGACGCCCGGAAACGTCGGCTCTGGATAGCCCGGGTACAGGCTTTCAGTAATTTATCCACACCATCAGATGCCAGTGGGGTGGGTTCTGCCGGAATCACAATTCGGTTCGCCGCCGCCAGCGCAGCCAGTAATACCGGACCTAGTGTGGGCGGTGTATCAATCAGTACTACATCGTAATGATGTTGTATGTCTGACTGCTCGAGCAGATAACAGAAACTGTGCAGTTTCACTGGCTGCTCTTCCTCACCCAGCCGGGTGTCGGCCAGTGCCAAATCAATCCAGGGATTAAACCTGAACAGTCCTTTGAACATGGGGGTTGTTTCCAGCCATTGTGCCTGTGGCACCGGGCTCAGTTTATGCCCGAATCCAAATTCAATATGCCCCTGATTATCCAGATCCAGAATCAATACCCGTTGTTGCTGTACGGCCAACTGGTGCGCCAGATTAACCACCGTGGTGGTTTTGGCTGTACCGCCTTTACGGTTTGCTACAACAATCACCTCAGGTGCCATATTCCGCTGTTCCCTGCGCATCATTTGCCATTGCTTTACTGAGCCAGTGAAAAGCTGCGTCCTGAGGCCACACTGACACGCCCGGACGGCGTCGGATGAGGACCTGATAAATTGCGGTGTGCGCATTGGTCAGGTTTTTCAGATTCACCTGTCGTCCAGCGCTTTCCTGCAGCCACAGATCCAGCTCTTCGGCCAGGTCGATTTCGCAGTTGCCATCCAGCACAGCGACTTTCTTTTTAAACTCTATCGGCATGCCACCAGCTCCTGTGCATTGATAATCAGCAGCACTCTGCCGTCACCCAGTAACGCAGTACCTGAAAGGTGTGAAAAGCCTGCCATCACGCCTTCAAGCGGTTTTTGAATCACATCGATGCCTTCGTGGAACTTATCAATGATCAAACCAAATTCACCATTTCCTGTGCTTACTACAAGAATAGACTGCTCTTCATCATTTGCATGTGTCTTTGGTATAAAGCCCAGTTTTTCACGCAGACAATGCAGCGGCACGAGTTTTTCACGCAGCACCAGCACCGGATGATTTTTTACCAGCTGTACTTCACTGGCTTTCACCTTGACGGTTTCCACCACGCTGTCCATGCTCACGCCAAACATCTGCTCGTTCACCTCAAACATCATGACCCGGTTTACCGACATGGTTTGCGGCAATATCAGTTTAAAGGTGGTACCCACGCCAACGGTACTTTCCATTTCAATAGTGCCGCCGGCATGATGGACCATGGTTTTGACGGCATCCATGCCGACACCACGGCCAGACAGATCTGATACGGTTTCCATAGTGGAAAAGCCAGGGGCAAAGATCAGCTGCAAGGCTTCGTTGTCTTCGATACTGTCAAGCTGGGTTTCATTAATAATGCCTTTCTGGTAAGCCAGCATCTTGATATTTTCAGGGTCGATGCCCTTACCATCATCGCGAATTTCAATAATGACATTGTCATCTTTGGGCGTAGCAATCAGATGAATTGTGCCGGTCTCCGGCTTGCCCTGCATGGCCCTGAACTCGGGAGCTTCAATACCGTGGTCGATACTGTTTCGCAGCAGATGAATCAGCGGTTCTGAAAGCGATTCAATCAGGTTTTTGTCAAATTCGGTATCTTCACCCTGCATGACCAGCTCAATCTTTTTATTGAGCTTACGGGACAGGTCTCTGACCAGCCGGGGATAACGCTGGAAAACATGGGACACCGGCACCATACGAATTTGCAGGACCGCACTTTGCAGCTCTTCGGTTAACCGGTTAACAATGGAAAAATGAGACTTGATTTGTTTTGACAGTTTGCGTCCGTCACCGTCCTCCGCCTGGCGTGCCAGATAAGGCAGTGAGTTTTTTGCCACGGTAAGCTCGCCAATCAGATCCATCAGGTAATCTATTTTTTCCTGATTAACTTTCAGGGTTTTGGTGACCTGACGTTCACCCGCCTTAGCAGCCTCGGCATCTGGGATTTTATTGGCCAAAGACGACGGGCCGGTCTCCACCGACGGCGCAGTATTGGCACTGGCTTCGGCTACCTGGACCGCATCCACAGCCTCATTCAGTACCTCCTCTACCGAGCGTGTGGCATTAAGTGCATCTTTGCACACCTCTATCCAGTCGCCGGCACAGTTGCTATCAGATGGCACCCTGTTATCAGTTTTAAGCAGGATATTGCGGATGATCAGGGTGACTGACGGCAGCAGCATAGCTTCCTGCTCGGTGCCGCTGATCCGCTCCAGGTGAGCAATCTGAGTTTTCAGTACAGCGCGGGCCTGCTCGGTCAACACCCGGGAGCCGGTCTCCTCTGCTGCCTGGGACGAGCTGTTTTCACTGATGTCTGTCTGACGGGGCGCCTCCGGAGCGGCCATTACTGAAGGAGTCAGGCTTGCCTGTAAACGGGCCAGCAAAGCTGCATCATCACTGATACTGAGCAACCACTGACAAATAGCAAATTCATCACTCTGCGGATTTGACGTGGTCAGGGCAAAGTCACTTAAGCTGCGTACCTGAGGACCGTCCCCTTCATTAATGGCGTCTTTCAGCGCCTGAAAATGATCCTGCTCCAGTAAGCGGTTAATGGTGTCGCGATAATGACAGACCAGTTGCCAGTAATGCAGCTCGCTGCTGGTGTACTGGCCTTCATAATACGCCATATGCGCTGCCATACCGGCCGCATCGTTAGCGGCCACGGCCTGAATATCCAGGTGACACAGAAACACATCGTCCGGGTTGGTATCTTCTTGCTTGGGCGTCAGGGTGAAGTCGACCAGCCCCGGGGTTGCCAGTACCACGTTAACCGGGTCTTCGCCGCGAAAAAAACCATCCTGGTCAGGTGTGTAGGCTAACAGTTGCAGGTTTTTGCCAGACGCCATACGCAGCCCGTTAAAAACACTGGCCACCGGCATCCATGCCAGACTCTGCAATAACTCAGGGCTTAATGCCGGCGCCGCCTCCAGAGGCGGCTCAAGAGCAGCAATATCGTCCGGCGCATCTGTCGGTTCGACTGTTTGTTGGGTTTCATCCTGGATGTATGCTCTGACCCGGTGGCTTAAGCCAAAAGAGGTGGTTTCCCATGCATTAACATCTTCATTGCCTACCTCAAGATCATCAAACCAGTCAGAAATCTGGTCGAGCGTCTCAAGCAGTAAATCCCCGACCTCATCGGTAAACGGCGTCTGGCCAGCGCGAATGCTATCGAGCAGATCCTCGGCGGCATGCGCCAGCCGGGTCAACGGCACAATATCAAACAGCCCGGATGAGCCCTTTATAGTGTGCAGATCTCTGAAAATGGTGTCGATGCGTTCCTGACTGAATCCTTCAGACTGCAAGGCCAGCAGCTGCTGACTAGCTGTTTCCAGTCCTTCCCGGGACTCACCAATGAATACATCCAGCATCTCATTCATGGCTATACCTCGCCCAGCATCAGGGATACCACTTCATTGAGCTGGTTACCTTCAACCGGTTTTATCATATAAAAATTAGCACCACATTCATAAGCCCGGGTTGCATCTGACGATGCTGCCTCAGTGCTAATCATGATAATCGGTACCTGGTTCAGTAGATCGCTGCGACGGATTTCCTGACATAACCGGTAACCGTCCATTTTCGGCATGTTGACATCCACCATAAATAAATCGATGTTACGTCCAACCGCCTTTTCCAGCGCCTCGACTCCGTTCTCGGCTTCCTCAACCTGTCTGGAAGGGCTGGAGATCAGCGCCCGGTGATAAATTCTTACCGTGTTGGCGTCATCTACAATCATGACGGTTTTCATACTCTGTCTCCCTCAAAAAGCGGTTTCTGGTAAACAATCACATCGCCGAACTTTCTCACTTTAAACAGTGAGCTTATGCGGCTCATCGACTCAGAATGTCCCAGAAAGATATAACCGCCTGGGTTCAGCGCATCGTAAAGTACCTGAGCGGCCTGACGACGAGAGTCGTCATCGAAATAAATCAGCAGGTTGCGGCAAAATATCAGGTCGAAGCTGCGAAACGACTTGGTATTCTGGGTGCCAACAAGATTGGCCAGCGAAAAGGAAACCGACTCACGAATGTCATCACAAAGATGAAATTCCTGTCCTTGCTGAGTGAAGTATTTTTGTCTGATGGTAATAGGAATATTTTGTACCGAGCGCTTGGAATAGATACCGGCTTTAGCCCGGGCCAGCACACTGGTGTCGATATCTGAGGACACCAGCTCGACGTCACGGTGTGCCAGCCCTTTCCAGAATTCCATTAAAAATATGGCAATCGAGTACGGCTCCTCGCCGGTGCTGGAAGGGACCGACCAGATGCGTAAATCCTGGCCCTGAGGGCGCTGGCCGTCCAGTTCGTCCATCAGGTACTTACACATCGTCTGAAACTGATAGTCTTCACGAAAAAAATAGGTTTCGTTGACGGTCATGGCGTTGGTCAGGTTCTGAAACTCTTCGCCTGATGCCTGAAAGCGCATGAAGGTAAAGTAATTTTTAAACGTCTCGTGGCCGGTTTGCTTCATCCGTTCGCGTAAACGTTTATCAACAAAATAGCGCTTGGAGTCTTCAAAATGAATACCGGTTTTACGATAAAAGAGGGTTCTGAACCGCTCAAAATCAGCAACCGTTATCGTATCAGTGACTGCGCTGGCAACAGAGCTACTCATTCGTATCTCCTATGTTTTGTCTGACGCAGTTGATGGCAAAGGCAATGTAGGGAGCATCGCCAAATCGCTGGGATACTTTGTTCAGCACCGGCAGTGTAGAGGCATCCCCCACTTCGGCCAGTTTATCAATGGCGGTACCCACCACATTGATATTGTCGTCGTACATGGCTAAATCATGTAGCCACAGACGGGCGTCAGGATGACGAATAACGCCGATGATGTCAGCGGCAAAAATGCGTGTATCAGGGTCATCATCCAGCAGCAACTCTTTAACATGGGCAGCAAACAGATCCGGCTGACTCTGAAATATTTCTATTGCCCCGTTTCTGACCTGGGCATCTTCTGATTTCAACTTGTTGATAAGCGCCTGTACAATCCCCTCATCACACATCCCCTGAATGGCGCTGAACAGCGCTTCAATCACGTTGGGGTTGGTCTCTTTATCAATCTGGTCAAGAATTGCCGGTCGGGCTGCCAGGTTGTTGGTCAGGTCACGGGCAGCCCAGCGTCGCACATTTACACAGGAGTTGCTTAAATCATTGATCAGGCTGTTAAGGTCTCTTTCACTGTCACGGCGGTCTTCCTCTGCCGGTGCATCAACAGTGGCTAATGCTGCTTTTTTTAACCCCATCATACTACTCCTGCTATTTTGCAAATATTGAGCACCTTTGATGCTATCTGGTTACTGTCCAGAATGTGGCTGGCACAGCCCGTCTGAATCAGCTCTTTGGGCATACCAAACACAGTGGCGGTATTCTCACTTTCAGCAATCGTGACTGCACCACGCTGATAGGCCTGCGACATCGCTGCTGCGCCGTCGTACCCCATGCCGGTCAGCTGTATACACAACATATTGGCCGGGTTAATACAGCCGGTAGCAGACTCCACCATTCTGTCTACACTGGGGTGCCACAGATGCTTCGGACTGGCCGGAACAGGCCGGGCAAAAATATGATCGGCATTCTTAAGTAATGAAATATCCGCATCACCTTTTGCCATGTAGATATGACCCGGCTCGATACGCATTCGACTACTCACCTCTACCACGTGCAAATGACACAGATTATCCAGGCGCTTGGCCAGTGCAGCGGTAAACTGGGCCGGCATATGCTGGGCCACAATCACCGGGCAGGGAAAGTCAGCCGGCAGCCGGGTCAGAATCTGCTCCAGCTTTTTCGGCCCTCCCGTCGACACCCCGATAAATACATACTGGATGTCACCAGCGCTTGCCGGTGCCGGCCGCGCAGGCGGCGTGGCACGGCTAACCGGTGCAGCTGCCTGCCTAACCGGACGAGCCGTCCGGCTGACCGGTTTACCCGCCAGCGCGCTGATTTTTTCCACCAGCTCCTTTTCAATTTCGCTGATATCCCGGGTGACGGTGCCGCCGGGCTTAAGAACATAATCAGCCGCTCCCAGGGCTAATGCCTCAAGCGTCACCAACGCACCTTTACTGGTGAGTGATGACAGCATTAGTACTGGGCACTGATGCACTTTTTTTAGCAGGCTGAGACACGTAATACCGTCCATCACCGGCATGTTGATATCCAGCGTAATGACCTCTGGCCGGAATTCTGCTGCCTTACTTAACGCTTCTTCTCCATCCCGTGCGCTGGCTACTTCAAAACCGTTGCGGATGAAGGTTTCCGTAAATAATTTGCGCATTAAGGCAGAGTCATCAACCACTAATACTTTTACGGACATAACTTCCTCTTTAAGATACTGACAGGTTATCGATAGCTTCATCACTGAGCAGCACGGTCGGGTCGATCAGCTGAATAATACGTTGCTCATCATTCAGCTTAATCAGACGTGACAGCATTTGAGCCTGCTCGTTAGACAGCGATGGCGCGGATTCAATTGTCTGGCTAACCACCGTTTTTACCTCGGCGACACCATCTACAATAAAACCGGTTCGCTGTTTGTCGCGGGTCAGAACCACAATTCGCTGACGCTCAGACGTTTCTGCCACTGGCATACCCAGACGACTGCGCAGGTCAATGACCGGCAATACGGTACCGCGCAGATTCACAATACCGCGCAGGTAATCCGGTGTGTTGGGTACGCTTTCCAGCTTATCCGGCAGACGGGTGATTTCCTGTGTATCTTCAATACCTACACCGTACTCCTGGCCGTTAATCCAGAAGATCACATACTGCGAGTAATCATCTTCGTTAATTTCGGCCTGCTCTGCCTGTTTCATTGCCTCGTCCTCATCATTGACAGCATCCAGCTCACCCAGCGATGCATCCAGAGAGCGGGAAAACACATTATGCAAGTTGATAATGCTGATTAGCCGCTTGGTATCCGCACAGCGATAAACTGCTTCAAGCACACTTTCACTGTAGCCATCACTGAACATGGTCGGCACCGCTTCCAGCGCAGCCGGCGAAATGCTTACCACATTACTGACGCGTTCCACCACAAAGCCCACCGAGCCTGCCTCTGACTGATTGGCATGCACAATAATAATCCGGGCATTGTCATTCATCTGGCAGGGGTTCATGCCCAGATTCATCGACAAATCCACAATCGGAATGATTTTGCCTCGCATATTGACCAATCCCAGCACCGACGGGTGACTGTCTGGCAGCAGGGAAATATCATCCGGGATCCGCACAATTTCACCCACATCCTGAAGATGAAAAGCAAACTCCTGCTGGTTGAGTGAAAAACACACCAGCTGCTGCAACTGCTCTTCTTCAACCTGCTCGGTTTCCTGATTAAGCTTTTTGCTGCCGCCTATGGAGATAGCACTGCGTTTTTCTGCTGCCACCATATTGACCTGGGCTTCCACCAGGCGTCCTACATTGAGGATCTGTTCAATGGGCTGGTCGCTTTGCTTAACCAGACCATCCAGATAATCGTAGGAGATGGAGGAATCATTTTGCTTACTGCGACTGGTATCTACCGCGTCTTTGCTGACGCTGTAGACGCGGGCCACCCGGTCAACCAGAAAGCCGGTGACACCCAGTGAAGACTCCACGACCACCACCCGGGACGTATCGGTTTGCTCGCCGGAATGACCGAGTAGTACACAGCGCAGGTCATAAACCGGCAGTACACTGCCACGTAAGTTAGCCAGTCCCAGCATCTGTACAGGGCCAAGCGGCACCTCTACCATGGTTGGAACACGAATAATTTCGCCTACCGCCTCCATCGGAAAGGCAAAATTTTCCTCGCCGATGATAAATGACACAAACTGCTGCTCGTGATCATTAATGACAGATTCATCCTGGACATCGGTAGTAGGGGTTTCGACATCAGCCATAACCTTTCTCCTTACCCAGTGAATTAGCTGTTTTGCATTTCATCAGCCACAGATGCAATTTCTTCAATTGACCGGGCCAGCACTTCCATTCCTTTACTTTGTTGCTCAGAGGCAGACAGTGCCTGCTGACAATTACTGCTGGCCTGCTCATTGGCTGCAGCAATCTGTTCCATCCCTTTTTGCGCCTGACTTACCGCCGCCGCAATTTCATTTCCGGCGTTCTGCATTTCTGTGTTGTAATCCAGCACCTCTGTCATGTCTTTGGCAATGGCAGTAATGTCTTCGGTGGTTTGCCGGGCTTTAAGTACTTCGCGGGTAGCACTTTCAGCCACGTTAGTCAGATCCTGTTTCACGTTCAGGGTCTGGTCCTGAATGGCTTTAATAAGATCTTTGATTTGCTCAACATTCTCAGCAGCCTCGTCAGCCAGACTCTGAATATCGGCAGACACGACGGCAAAGCCTTTACCGTATTCACCGGCCCGAGCTGCTTCTACGGCACCATTTACTGCCAGCATGCTGGTTTTGACCGACACCGTCGTGATGGTATCAATAACCTTGTCGATTTGACGGGTCATGGCTTCCATATTGGTAATAGAGGAGACATTCTCTTTGCTGGTTTCCAGCGCGTTATTGATACCGGTGACCATTTCCTCAATGAGGATTCGGTTGTTTTGCAGTAGCTGAGTAATTTCGTTACCCCGGTCCAGGGCTTGCTGACACTGACTGGATGCCTGATCCACGCCGTCGCGCAGGGTATCGATGTTGCCAACTGACTGGTCTACTGCAGCAGCAGCCTGTTGTGAACCGTTGTTTACCTGATTCAGGGCAGTGGCAATTTCAGTAGAAGACCGGTTGATTTCTTCCAGTGTGGCAGACAACTCTTCCGCGGACGAGGCTACTTCCTCGGCGCTCTTATTAATGTCGGTACTGTTCTTTAGCTCTTCGGTGATAATTTCCAGCGACTGTGCTGCTTGTTCAGCCTGAGACAGCGCGCTGCTTTGCTCAGTTACATTACTGGACACTTCCTGCGCAGCTGAAGATTGCTCGTCGGCGGCACAGGATATGGCTTCAGCACCGGTCTGAATTTCACGGGCGGCACTGTCCATTTCCCGTATTCTGGTCTGTAAGCTCAGCGCGCCATCGGCAATCAGCGTCATATCGCTTTTAATACGCACCAGCTGTTCGGTGACCGACTCCCCTTTAGTCACTTCTTCCAGAGCCGCTTCAGAGGATGATTTGACCGCATCTGATACCCGGTTGGACTGCTGTTGAATCTGCTCAATTTGCATGGCAATATCCGCCGCACTTTTATCGGAGACTTCAGCCAGTGCGCGAACCGTATCGGCGACCACAGCAAAGCCTTTACCGTGTTTGCCGGCACGACCAGCTTCAATGGCCGCGTTTAAGGCAAGCAAATTGGTTTGATCGGCGATGCGGGTAACCTGTTTAACCGCTTCACCAATATTGGAGGCCTGTTGCTCCAGTTCGCTCATCATAACCACCGAACGAGCCTGATGTTCTGAAGCCGTTTTGACACTGGACATCATGGTCGACAAATCGCCTACCACCCGTTCAACAAAATTTTGCAGAATATTGGTTTTATCGAGGGTTTTACCGGACAATTCCAGCTGCGATTTCAGCGAGCCGGAAATCTGCGTAATGGCAGCCAGACTTTCCTGGCTAGCACTGCTGGACTCTTCTGCGCCGGCTGCAATCTCGTTGATGGCTGTTGATAACTGGTCGGTGGCACTGGCTGACTGGGTGATTCCGCTAGCCAGTTCAGCGGTAGCCGAGGAAATTCGCTCTGCGGCCTGTTGCTGACGGGCCAGAGTACGGGCCTTACGCCGCTCTGCCTCTGCATCTTTACGCATCTTTGTATCAACCCTCACTACAGGGGCAGGCGCTTGCTCGGTATGTTTTTTAAGTGCCATGACTTATCCTCAATAAACCAAGAAATAATAAAATCCGTTATCCGGTGTTATAAGGTTTAGTCAGGAACAGTCTGCTTATTGTTATAGCTTTGCATACCAAAGTATGGATTCAGGCACTGCGCAAATCACTCAGATGACACAAATGCCACATAGCCAGTGTCGCTAATGTCATGGTACAAATAAAAATCTGCACCTATTCAGGGGGGTTACCTGGAAAAGCTCACGTATTAACGAAATTTAATAATCAGCAAATAGACAAAAGTAGCAGGCGGAAAATATCACATTTTTTTACAGGCGGAATGGCAATAAAAAAGCGCCTGTAAAAGGCGCTCTGTTAGCATTGCAGCTGTTCAATAATCTGCACATTGGCGGCGGGAAAGTCCTCTGCCCTTAAGGCATCAACCGATACCCATTTGCCGGGCTGGGATTCTTTGCCATACGGCTCGTGTTCGAATTGCTCAACCACATGAACATCCAGGCATACCCTTTTATCACCATAGTCATGTTCAATCAGCACCAGAGGTGCACTGGCGTGCACCTGTATCCCAATCTCTTCATGCAGTTCGCGGCATAGCGCGTCAAATGTTGTTTCTCCGGCTTCAATCTTGCCTCCGGGAAATTCCCATTTGCCGCCCTGATGCTGGTCAGCGCTGCGCAGGGTTACAAATATCTGTGCCCCGCGCTTTACCACACCCACGGCCACACTGACCTGTTTCATCAGGACAGCTTACCGTGGCATTGCTTGTATTTTTTACCAGAACCACACGGACAAGGGTCATTACGACCTACTTTTGGTCCTTCACGCAATGCGGTTTGCGGGCCCCGCGGTGCTTCTGCCGCGGCTGCGTCCGGTGCGGTATCCGTTTCCTGATGCTCAAAGTTTTTGGGCACATCATCTGCCTGACGACGCTGCTCTTCGACTTTTTCTACATCAGATTCAGCCCGCACCTGAACCCGGCTCAGTACAGTAATCACTTCTGTTTTAAGCGCTTCGAGCATTTGTGAGAACAGCTCGAACGACTCACGCTTATATTCCTGCTTAGGATTCTTCTGGGCGTAACCGCGCAGGTGAATACCCTGACGCAGGTGGTCCATGGCCGCCAGATGCTCTTTCCAGCTACTGTCCAGATTTTGCAGCATGACTGCTTTTTCAAACTGACGCAGCACTTGCTCGCCAACGATTTCTTCTTTCGCTTTGTACGCCGACTCCACTTCTCCGGTAATCCGCTCACGCAGCTTTTCTTCGTATAGCTTGTCGTCGCTGTCCAGCCATTGCTGAAGGGGAAGATCTACCGCAAAATCGGCTTTCAGACGCTCTTGCAGACCATTAACATCCCACATTTCTTCCAGCGACTGCGGTGGGATATATTCGCTGACCACTCCATCAAGTACATCGTGGCGAATGGCGGTAATGGTTTCACTGATATCGCCTTCATCAAGCAGTTCATTACGCTGCTCATAAATCACTTTACGCTGATCGTTAGCCACATCATCGTATTCCAGCAGTTGCTTACGAATATCGAAGTTACGGCCTTCTACCTTACGCTGAGCATTTTCAATAGCCCGGGTTACCCACGGGTGCTCAATCGCCTCGCCTCGCTCCATGCCAAGACGCTTCATCATGCCAGCCATTTTTTCAGAAGCGAAAATACGCATCAGTGCATCATCTAAAGACAGATAGAATCGGCTTGACCCCGCATCCCCCTGACGACCAGCACGACCACGCAGCTGGTTATCGATACGACGTGATTCATGACGCTCAGTACCTATAATGTGCAGACCGCCAGACTCCAGCACCGCATCATGACGGGCTTTCCACTCAGCCTTAATCTTTTCGATTTGCGCGTCAGTCGGATTATCAAGTTTCTCGACTTCGCTTTGCCAGCTACCGCCCAGCACAATATCCGTACCACGACCGGCCATGTTGGTGGCGATAGTGACTGCCCCCGGACGACCGGCTTCTGAGATAATATCCGCTTCCTGGGCGTGGAATTTTGCGTTCAGTACCTTGTGTTTAATTTTTTCTTTTTTCAGCACCCGGGACAACAGCTCTGAGTTTTCGATGGAGATAGTGCCCACCAGTACCGGCTGACCGCGCTCCACACATGCCCGAATATCCTGCACGATAGCTTCGTACTTTTCTTCTGCAGTCATGTAAATCAGGTCAGCCATATCTTTACGAACCATGGGCTTGTTAGTCGGGATAACCACGGTTTCCAGACTATAGATATGATTAAACTCAAAGGCTTCGGTATCGGCAGTACCGGTCATCCCGGCCAGCGTGTTATACAGACGGAAATAATTCTGGAAAGTGATAGAGGCCAGCGTCTGGTTCTCGTTCTGAATCTTTACGCCTTCTTTGGCTTCTACAGCCTGATGTAACCCTTCTGACCAGCGACGTCCTTCCATTGTCCGTCCGGTATGCTCATCAACAATAACAATCTGGTCTTCCTTAACGATGTAGTCCACATCTTTCTGGAACAGCTTGTGAGCACGCAGTGCCGCGTTGATATGGTGTAGCAGAGAAATATTACCTGCATCAAACAAAGACTGTCCTTCCGGCAGAATGCCTTTTTCCAACAAGACTTCTTCTACATGGATCTGACCTTTTTCAGTCAGATGGATTTGTTTGGCTTTTTCATCCACGGTGTAATCACCGTCGCCCTGTTCACCTTCCTCGTCTTCTTTTTCCTGCTGAACCAGCTCGGGAATAACAAGGTTAATAGCGCGGTACAATTCCGCGTTATCTTCGGCGGCACCGGAAATAATCAGCGGGGTACGTGCTTCGTCAATTAAGATAGAGTCAACTTCGTCCACCACGGCAAAATTCAGTTCTCGCTGCACCCGGTCTTCCGGGCTGAACGCCATGTTGTCACGCAGGTAATCAAACCCGAATTCGTTGTTTGTACCGTAGGTCACGTCAGCCTGATACGCCTCACGTTTCATTTGCGGCGGCATGCCCGGGATATTACAACCAACAGTCATCCCCAGAAAGGCAAACAATTCCCGGCTCCAGTCAGCATCACGCTTGGCCAGATAGTCGTTCACCGTAACAACGTGAACTCCTTTACCGGATAAGGCATTTAAGTAGGTAGGCAATGTGGCGGTCAGTGTTTTACCTTCACCAGTACGCATCTCGGCAATTTTACCCTGATGCAGTACCTGGCCACCCAGCATCTGAACATCAAAGTGGCGCATACCATAAACCCGCTTACTGGCTTCACGTACCGTTGCAAACGCTTCGGTTAACAGGTCATCCAGCGAGGCGCCGTCAGCGATACGCTGTCTGAACTCGGCGGTTTTGGCTTGCAGCTGCTCGTCAGAAAGCGCTTCAAATTCCTTTTCCAGGCCGTTAATGGCATCGACAGATTTTTTTAGTTTTTTTACAAGTCGGTCATTTCGGCTACCGAACACTTTTCTCAGGACGCTTGAAAACATTACGTTGCAAATTCCACTACTGGTTAAGGCTGCCTAGTCACAGACATCGCCTTGCTGTTTTTGAAAAATGACACCTTACGCGAAACAACATAAGGTACGCCACCCTAACTTTATGCTAAGGCCGCAGACACAGAGTGAATGATTAGACAGGTTACCCTGCTATTGGCGGGTAAACGGAAGGGGGTCGACAGGTTGTCCGTTCTTAATTACTTCGTAATGCACATGCGCGCCCGTGGAGCGGCCTGTATTCCCCATTCGGGCAATAGACTGACCTTTGGTGACAACGTCACCTACCACAACTTCAATATCCTGATTATGACCATACCGGGTGGTGTACCCGTTTTTATGTTCAATTTCTACCAGGTTACCATAACCGCTGCGCTCACCTGCCCAGGTCACAATACCTGCAGCAGTGGCAACAACATCTGACCCAACCGGGCCTGCGAAGTCCAGCCCTTTGTGCATAGCCGGGCTGCCTGTAAATGGATCTGCGCGCATGCCGTAATAAGAAGACAACCAGCCAGACGCAACCGGCCTGCCTGATAATTGACTCTGTTGTTGGATATGGTGACCCCGAACCAGACTTTCAAGCATTGCCAGCTGACGGGCTTTGTCGTCAACGCTGGCCTGCATGGCCTGAATCTGCCTGAGCACGGGTTCATTATCCATCGGTTGTGCTACGGCATTGGTGACAAAAGCATCTAAATCCTGTGCTTTCATCCCTAATTCTTCAGCAATTTGTTTTCCACGACCATCAAGCTCACTCATCTGGCCTTTAAGCTGTGCAAGCTGGGTAATAATCACCTGCAGCTGGGCCTGAGTACTGGCTTCAAGTTCGGCCAGTGCAGCACTGTCTTCGTCGTTGGCTTGCTGGGCCAGACTCAGACGGGCAATATCCTCGCTAACCAACTCCGTCGAACGACTGGAGATCAGCATCAGCAACGACGACAACACGGTCAGACTGACCAGAGTGCGCATGCTGAACGCCCGCCGATAGCGAACATTTTTGCCGATAAGGTTAATGGTTAACTTCATAATGTACCCGTGGAATAAACGAGCATTAGTGTACCCTTGTTCGCCACAATGAACAAATAAGAATGATGCCGGGCAGGCTCCCTCTATCTCTATGACAAATAGGCTCTCCTAAGCAGCCCGGCTAATGTAAAACAACCTTTGAACAAGCGTAGTCAGGTTCCAAGGAGATCCCTGATAGCCCTTCGGGCTTCAGGGACGACGCATATTAATCTGTCGTTCCGGTGAAAATGGGGATCTCGCATATTTCGTCGTCCCCGCGAAAGCGGGGATCTCGTTAACAGGCTGACTGATTAAATAAAACTGCCACTAGAGCTGTTCATCCATGAAGCATTGCCCAGCCGCACATCCATGTGCGTCGTTCAGTCAGCTGTGTCATGCCACCGGCATAACGGTCTGCCTTCACCCCAGATACCGCTGCGGGCTTCAGGGACGACGCATATTAATCTGTCGTCCCCGCGAAAGCGGGGATCTCGTTAACAGGCTGACTGATGCAAAACATCCTTTGAACCAACATAGTCAGGTTCCAAGGAGATCCCTGATAGCCCTTCGGGCTTCAGGGACGACGCATATTAATCTGTCGTCCCCGCGAAAGCGGGGATCTCGTTAACAGGCTGACTGATTAAATAAAACTGCCACTAGAGTTGTTCATCCATGAAGCATTGCCCAGCCGCACATCCATGTGCGTCGTTCAGTCAGCTGCGTCATGCCACCGGCATAACGGTCTGCCTTCACCCCAGATACCGCTGCGCGATTCAGAGACGACTGGATTATTATGGCTCTGTGCGATTCAGGGACAACGGAAATATTGTTGCTGTGTGCCCTGGGACGACGAGTAATAGCCGTCATCCACCACTTACCGTCATTCCCGTGTAAACGGGAATCTCGTTAACAGTACGGTTGATTCAAAATAGCCTTTGAACGAGTAGAATCACATTCCAGGAAGGTGCCCTGAACCAACGGAGCCTGGTTCCAAGGAGGTCCCTGATATCGCTGCGCGATTCAGGGACGACGGGTGGGAATTAATAACATCAATAGTCTCTCAATAAAGAATCCGGAAAAACTCTTGCGCAGCTCAGATACAAAAAAACCGCCCGAGGGCGGTTTTTCTTAAGCTTGCCGGCAATTATGCCAGAACCGGTTCTGCATAACGAATTGGCAGTTCTTCCTGGTTTTCGTAAGTTACGAATTCCCAGGCATCTTCCATTGCCAAAACCTGATTGAGCAGTTTGTTATTCAGGCCGTGACCTGTTTTAAACGCACGCAGTTCACCAATGATGCTGTGACCACCAAGATACAGATCGCCTACCGCGTCCAGAATCTTGTGCTTCAGAAATTCGTCATCGTAACGCAAACCTTCAGGGTTCAGAATACGAAACTCATCCAAAGCTACCGCGTTTTCCATGCTTGCACCCAACGCCAGGTTGTTTGCATTCATGTACTCAACATCGCGCATGAAACCAAATGTACGGGCACGGCTAACTTCGTTCACGTATGACACGCTGTCAAAGTCTAGCACCATGTGCTGACGGGTTTGCGATATCACCGGGTGGTCAAAATCAATTTTGAAATCAACCCGGAAACCATCGTGAGGTACCAGTTCGGCCCACTTATCACCGTCTTCAACACGAACCGACTTCTTAATGCGGATAAAGCGCTTTGGCGCATTCAGCTCTTCGATGCCTGCTGATTGCAGCAGGAAAATGAACGGGCTTGCACTACCATCCATGATTGGCAATTCGTTGCTATCAACCTCAATAATGATGTTGTCGATACCAAGCCCCGCCAACGCAGACGCTAAATGCTCCACGGTGTGAACGCTCACGCCGTCTTCGTTGTTAACACACGTACACAACACGGTGTTACCTACAGCGTTTGCGCGCGCAGGAATATCCACAAAAGGTTCAAGGTCAGTACGCCGAAATACAATTCCTGTATTCGCGGGCGCTGGCCGGAGAGTCATTGTGACCTTCTCACCTTTGTGCAAACCGATTCCAGTTTCCTGAACCGGATGTTTGATTGTACGTTGTCTAATCATCGTTTGCTTTTACCTATTCAAAAAGCGGTCGCGTATTATACAGGCAATAGCGATCCTTTGTCAAAAATGTGTCACTTTGACAAAAATTCAAGTGCTGCCATAACTTTATGGCAGCAACCCGACGCCAGATTTTTGTAAAACTAACCGTTTAGTCAGCTTGTTTGCGCAAAAATGCCGGAATATCTAAATATTCAAGGTCATTGTTTGGTTGCGCTTCATCATCTGCTTTCAGTGCCTGATTACCTTCAGTTCCGCCAACATTGCCGCGGTGCTGATGGTGCCCATGACTTTCCTGCGACTGAGACTGGTTATTTCCACCAAACTCGCGCGCTGATGATGATGACAAGCGTGACCCTTCTGGACTCACCAGAGAAATGTCTGGTTTCTTCTCAGCGCCAATGCCTGTTGCCACTACGGTTACACGTAGTTCATCAGTCATATCCATATCGATAACTGTACCGACCACTACTGTTGCATTTTCTGAGGCAAATGCTTTAACCGCATTACCTACAGTCTCAAACTCATCAATTGCAAAGTCCGGGCCAGCTGTAATATTCACCAGAATACCACGAGCGCCTGACAGGTCGATATCTTCAAGAAGGGGACTGGCAATTGCCGATTCTGCCGCTTCTTCAGCACGGTCAGGACCCGATGCTGCACCGCTGCCCATCATCGCTTTACCCATCTCAGACATCACAGTGCGAACGTCCGCAAAGTCAACGTTGATAAGGCCTGGACGCGTGATCAGCTCAGCAATACCCTGGACTGCACCACGCAGTACATCGTTAGCAGCACTGAAGGCCTGTAACAATGGTGTGCCCGGTCCCATGACCTTTAGCAGTTTTTCATTAGGAATAGTGATCAGAGAGTCAACATTGTTAGCCAGCTCAATAATGCCCTGTTCTGCAAATGTTGTGCGTTTTTTACCTTCGAATGGGAAAGGTTTAGTCACTACCGCAACTGTCAGAATACCCATTTCGCGCGCAATTTTTGCCACTTCAGGCGCTGCACCTGTTCCCGTACCACCGCCCATACCGGCTGTGATAAAGACCATGTCTGCCCCGTCCAGAGACTGGCGAATGGTCTCACGATCTTCCTGCGCCGCATCACGGCCTACATTCGGATCAGCACCGGCTCCCAGACCTTTGGTCACATTTGAGCCGATTTGTAATGTAATATCTGCGCTAGAGCTACGCAGTACCTGTGCATCAGTGTTGATGGCGATAAATTCTACACCTTCGATGCTTTGAGCCACCATGTGCTCAACTGCATTACCGCCGCCGCCACCGACACCGATGACTTTGATTACGGCTTCTTCGCCGTGACTATCCATTAATTCAAACATACTTACTCTCCGGTTGTACGTCTTTTCAACACTAAGCCAGGTCATTGACAGCAGATCGTTTGCATCCGTGTCGATCTTCAACGCCGTAGCTTTAGCGCCCCCAAAATATTAAATGATTAAAAATTACCTTTGAACCAGCTTTGCACCCGGTTAAATACACTCTCAACCGGTTTGTGCTTACTGATTTTTTTATTCTCTGACTGCATCTTCCCATACTGTAGTAACCCTACCACAGTCGCAAATCCTGCATCGTCAGTATATTCGGACAAACCTTTCACATTGATCGGCTTACCGACGCGCACAGGCATCTGGAACAATTCTTCGGCAAACTCAACAGCCCCTTCCATCTTGGCGGTTCCGCCAGTCAGGACCAGTCCTGCTGCAATCTGCTCTTCCAGGCCACTGGCACGAATTTCATCGTGCACTAATTCATATAATTCCTGATATCGTGGTTCTATAACTTCTGCCAGAGTGTGGCGGGACATCGCCCGCGCAGGCCGTCCACCCACGCTGGGAACCTCGATATTATCTTCCATGCTCACCATGTCTTTCAGTGCGCAGGCATAATTCACTTTTATATCTTCTGCATTGCTGATCGGTGTGCGGAAAATCTTGGCTATGTCACTGGTTATCTGATTACCGGCCACAGGGATCACCGCGGTGTGACGAATTGCGCCATCAGTGTAAATCACGATATCCATTGTGCCGCCGCCAATATCTACAACACACACACCTAACTCTTTTTCATCGTCGGTCAGCACCGCATAGCTAGACGCCAGTGCCGAGAAAATCAGCTGATCTGCGGTCAGCTCACAACGCTCGATGCATTTGGTCAGATTCTTGGCCATATCATCAGCGCAGGTAATAATGTGCGCGTCTGCTTCCATCCGTACACCGGACATACCGATCGGATTTTTAATTCCTTCCTGTACGTCGATGGTGTACTCCTGCGGCAGTACATGCAGCAAGCGTCGCTCCGCAGCAATCGGTACCGAACGGGCAGCGTGAATCACGTTATCCACGTCTTCCTGCGTCACTTCCTGATTATTAATCGGCACCATGCCGTTTTCGTTCTGGCATTTAACGTGACGCCCGGAAATAGACATAAACACAGAAGATACCCGGCAGTCGGCCATCAGCTCCATTTCGCTGACCGCATTTTCCACTGACTTTACCACCAGGTTCAGGTCGTTAACGCCGCCTTTGTCCATACCTTTTGAAGCATGAGTTCCCACACCGACAATACTGATCTGACCGTCGTTGAGCACTTCGCCCACCACGGCCTTCACCTGACTGGTACCAATGTCCAGTCCGACGATCAAATTGCGTTCAGCAGCTTTCGACATGTTTATTTTTACTCTCTTACTAACTTTGTTTGTCGTCTTCGAGCCACCCCACAGCAAATCCTGTGTCATAGCGCAAATCCACGTATTTAACCGGCTTTTCGTTTTTTGTCAGCAGCGGAAAAACATCGATAAAGCGCTGCAGCCGGTCAATAAATTCCTGACGACCTAAATTAAGTTCAATGCCATTTTTAAGCTGCACCTGCCAGGCAAAGCGCTCGCTTAATGACAACTCAGAAATACCCATGGATGAGGTTGCCAATAGCGACTTCATCGCGTTGTAGCCCTCCAGTGCAGTTTTTTCACTGCCACCGGGGCCAAACAGTTTTGGCAAAGTCATTTCAGGTGCACTGGCCTCAAAGGTATCGCCGTACGGATTTAGCAGCATATCGTCATTCCACTGGGCGACGGGCTGCTGCTCAACCAGATAAATTTTTAAGGTATTGGGCCACTGCTTGCGCACCGATGCCCGATAAATCCAGGGCTGTGCTTCAATCAGCGTGAATACCTCATTCACATCAAGCTCAAAAAAACTGCCAGGTTGAGATTGCCGAATCAGTTGCTCCAGCCGACCCACATTCACGTGTGAAAACTCACCCGAAAAGTTAATCACCTGCACCGGCATACGCTGTTCGTCTTTCAGCCAGTCATTAACCGCAAACCCACCATAGGTCAGCGCGCCTATCAGACTTAGCAAAAATATCAGCCCAGCCCATAAGCGTGCCTGTTTGCGGTCCATTACCTGCATCGGTCCAATCTGTTCCTGTCACTTATTCAGGCATACTGGTCGCCAGTATGGCTAAGGTCAATGCGTCAAAATCTATACCAGCAACCCGGGCGGCCTTGGGCACCAGACTTTTTTCAGTCATGCCGGGAACGGTATTGGACTCCAGCAGATAAAAATCGCCTGATGCATCCTGCATCACATCCACTCTGCCCCAGCCTTTGCCGGACAGCGCGTGAAATGCCTTGGATGCCAGTTCCGCCAATCGCGCTTCCTGCTCGTCGCTTAAACCGCTGGGGCAGAAATACTGCGTCGTATCATCCTGATACTTGGCTGCATAATCGTAAAATGTATGGGGGGTAGACATGCGGATAGACGGAAGAGCTTTTCCCTGCAATAAAGCAACGGTAAACTCGGGGCCGTCAATGAACTGCTCCAGCAGGACCTGATTATCATAATTAAAGGCGTCCTGAATGGCAGTTTCTAGTTGTTTAGCGCTTGTCACTTTTGCCATGCCAATGCTTGAACCTTCACAAGCCGGCTTGACCATGACTTTATTCCCCAATCTTTTCATTATAGCGCTGCATGATCCAGCTTCAAAGTCTGATTTATCAGCAATTTGGTATTTCGCCGTTGGCATTCCCAGGCTTTCCCAAATTTGCTTACTGTGAATCTTGTCCATGGCCAGCGCTGAGCCCAGTACACCGCTGCCGGTATAAGGGATTTTCAACTGTTGTAACGCCCCCTGCATGGAGCCGTCTTCGCCGCCGCGCCCGTGTAACATGATTAATGCGCGATCAACTTTTTCTTCTATTAAATCAGTTATTTGCCTTTTTGCAGGGTCAAATTCAATAACATCAATGCCTTGTCTTTGCAAGGCTGCGGCCACCGCTTTACCAGAACGTAACGAGACTTCCCGCTCCGCTGAGTCTCCACCAAGCAGTACTGCGACGCGACCAAAATCACTTGCCTGATATGTATTACTCATTACTTTTTCTCATCCAAAATATTTTTCGGTTCCATTTTTGCAGCTGCCAGATATTTTGCAATCTGGCCGATGTTACCTGCGCCCTGAGTCATAACCAGGTCATTTTCCTGCATAAGGTTTGCCAGAATTCCGGGTAAATTTTCTTTATCACCTACATAAATCGGCTCAAGCTGTCCACGAGCCCGCATCGACCGGCACAATGATTTACTGTCAGCACCGTCTATCGGCTGTTCGCTGGCCGCATAGACGTCTAACATCAGCAGCACATCGACCTGTGACAACACTTCCACAAAATCTTCGTACAGATCCCGGGTACGGGAAAACCGGTGGGGCTGATAAATCATCACCAGCCGGCGTTGTGGCCAGTTGGCCCGCGCCGCCGCAATGGTTGCAGCCACTTCGGTAGGATGATGACCATAATCATCAACCAAAGATACCTCTCCTACTGAGGTCGCAAAATCACCCAACAGTTCAAACCGTCTGCCGATTCCGCCAAATTCTTTCAGGGCTCTGACGATGGCATCATCTTCCACGCCCTCGTCAGTGGCCACGGCAATCGCAGCCAGCGCGTTAAGCACATTGTGCCGCCCGCTCAGGTTGAGGGTAACCTGCAGATCATCACAGCCTTTACGGTGGACAGTAAATTGTGCCTGGCCAAACGCCAGTTGCACATCAGTGGCGGTAATATCGTTATGGTTTTCAAACCCATAGGTAATAATATTGCGGCCGATTCGATCACGTATAGACTGAATATTGTGATCATCACCACACAATATCGCCTGGCCATAAAATGGAAGGTTGTGCAAAAAGTCCACATAGGTGTCCTTCATGCGGTTGAAGTCACCCTCGTAAGTGTCCATATGATCCGCTTCGATATTGGTCACCACTGCCACCATAGGTTGCAGGTGCAAAAACGATGCATCACTTTCATCGGCTTCAGCAATTAAATACCGGCTGCGCCCCAGCCTTGCGTTGGTACCAGCGCTGTTGAGCAGGCCACCGATAACAAACGTGGGATCGCGCTCAGCTTCTGCAAAAATGGTGGCAATCAGGCTGGTTGTGGTGGTTTTACCATGCGTACCAGCCACCGCGATGCCATGTCGAAAGCGCATCAGTTCAGCCAGCATTTCTGCCCGGCGAATGATGGGAATACGCTGCGCCCGGGCGTACTGCACCTCGGGATTTTTTTCGTTAATGGCACTGGATACCACCACCACATCGGCGTGCTGAACATTGTCGGCAGCATGGCCAATACTGACCTGCGCGCCCAGCTCCGTCAGCCGTTCGGTCATCGCGCCGGGCTGCTGATCTGAGCCGGCTACCTGATAACCTTCATTTAATAATACCTCGGCAATACCGCCCATGCCGGCGCCACCAATACCGATAAAAAAGATGCGGTTAACCTTGCGCATCTGGGGGCTTTGAAACGGCGTTTCTAAAACCATCAGGCCGTATCTCCTAGCAGTGTCCTGCACTGTTTTACTACATTGTTTGTTGCATCAGTTATTGCCAGTGCGCGGGCTTTAGCGCCCATTTCCACACACTGTTGCGGGTACTTTGTCCACGTTGCAATAACCCCTGGAAGCTGTTCCGCCAGCTGTGTCTGGGGTATCAGCGTCGCTGCCCCAGCCTTAACCAGCGCAGCAGCATTTTTTGTCTGGTGATCATCCACCGCATGGGGCAGCGGCACAAATACAGCGGTCAATCCGGCTGCTGCCACCTCTGCCACGGTTAATGCCCCAGCCCGGCAGATTATCACATCTGCCCAGTGGTATGCTGCTGCCATATCGTCAATAAACTCAGTCACCCGCCACTGACACCGGGCGTTGTCATACGCCTGCTCCAGCGCAGCCTGATTACCGCGTCCGCTTTGATGCCAGATTTCCAGTTGCGACTGACTGGCAACAGCCTCAGGCACTAGCGTGTTTAACGGTACAGAGCCCAGACTTCCTCCGACTACCAGTAGCCGTAGCGGTGTGTGAGCACTGACTTTTTGAGGCAGTGCGCAAATCTCAGGGCGAACCGGATTACCCACAGTGATACACCGTGTTCTGGCAGCGCCAAACTGCTCTGCGGCCTCAGCGAAGCCCAGCAGAATTTTACTGGCCAGCTTGCCCAGCAGCTTGTTGGTCATGCCAATAGCGGCATTTTGCTCGTGGATAACAACCGGTACACCCGCACTCCAGGCCGCGGCGCCGCCAGGACCACTGGCATACCCACCAAATCCTACGACCAGATCTGGCTTGAGTTTTTTGATGAGCCGGCGCGCCGCAATCAGACTTTTGGCCAGTGCAAGTACGCCCTGAACACGGGCACTGAGCCCTTTACCCCGCAAGCCCTTCACCGGTAAAAAATGAATTGGAAAATCATGCTTTGGCACCAGCTGCGCTTCCATCCGCTCGGCGGTACCCAGCCACTGGACATCCCAGCCCTGTTCACGTAGCTCGGTGGCTACTGCCAGCGCCGGAAAAACATGACCGCCGGTACCGCCCGCCATAATCAGGCATCGTTTACTCACTGGCGCTCTCCCGGGCCAGTTCATCCACCAGCGCTTTAGCCTGTTGTTTGCCATTGTCGGCTTTAGGTTTATTCAGTTTTTTAGGCTTTTCCCGGGCTGGCCGTACCTGGCTGTCTGCCTGGCGCGCCTCATAATCAATCCGCAACAGCATGGCCACCGCCACTGACATCACAATCAGGCTGGTACCGCCATAACTGATAAACGGCAGGGTCAGGCCTTTGGTAGGCAAAATACCAACACTGGCGCCCACGTTAACCGCGGTCTGAAAACTCAGCCAGATGCCAATCGCGTAGGCCAGATACCCTTCAAACGGACGTTCATGCTGAATGGCATGATGACCGATACGCATTGCCCGGGTGACCAGAAACAGAATCAGCCCAAGTACGAACAACACGCCAACAAACCCCAACTCTTCTGCCAGAATGGCCATAATGAAATCAGAATGTGCCTGAGTCAGAAATTCCAGTTTCTGATAGCTGTTTCCCAGCCCCTGCCCAAACCAGCTGCCGCGACCATAAGCCATTAAAGACTGAGTCAGCTGATAGCCACTACCAAAGGGATCGGCCCAGGGGTCTAAAAAGGACGTCACTCGCCGCATCCGATATTCTTCAAACACAATCAGCATCACAATGGCTACCAGGCCAACAAATACAACGCCGAAAAATTGCCAGAGCCGGGCCCCGGCCAGAAACAACAACCCCATGGTCGTTGTCAGCATCACCACCATGGTGCCAAAGTCGGGCTGAAACAGTAACAGCAGGGCCAGCACAAACATCACTACCAGAGGTTTGATAAATCCTTTGAGATTCTCGGTCAGCTCTTCGTAGCGGCGCACCAGATACCCGGCCAGATAGGTAAAGAAAAATAACTTGGCCAGCTCCGCAGGCTGAAGGGTAAAAGGCCCCAGTACAATCCAGCGGGTACTGCCATTGATACTGCGCCCAACCAGCAACACCGCAACCAGCAGGCCGATAGCTGCCAGTAGCAGCCAGGGGTTAACCAGCCGCCAGAAACTCATTGGAATATTAATCACCACTGCGGCAGTACCGATGGCCACCAGCAGATAAATACCGTGTCGGATAGAGAAGTAGAACGGACTGGTATACTCACGCTCTGCCACCGGCATAGAAGCCGAGGTCACAACGATAAGGCCTATCGTCATCAGCGTCAGGGTGACCAGTAACAGAGGCACATCAAAGGGTTTACGCAGGCCATTGCTGTTATCATGGCGAGCACTGAACAGTCCGGCCAGTTTTTCGGTTGCCGCTCCCATCATTCGGCGCCTCCGGCCACAGCCTGGGCGAAGACTTCGGCCCGGTGCACATAATTTTTAAACATATCCAGGCTGGCGCAGGCCGGTGACATCAACACAATATCGCCGGGACTGGCCAGCGCCCGGGCCTGTTCGACCGCTTCAGGCATGTTGGCCACCTGATACGCGCCGCTTTTCAGTGCGGCCAGTGCAGGGCCATCTTTGCCCAAAGTGATAAGCTCATCCACATACTGGTGCAAATAGGGGGTCAGCACAGCAAAATCGGCTCCTTTACCATCCCCGCCGGCAATCAGAATCAGGCGGCCGGTTTTTCCGGCCCCAAGTCCGGTCAGCGCAGCAATCGTCGCACCGGCATTGGTTGCTTTTGAATCATCAATCCAGCGAATTTTGTCGCTGGTTGGCAGGGTTACGCACCGATGCGCCACCGGAGCAAAGGTTGCCACTGCCGCAGCAGCGGCGCTGGCCTCTACACCGGCACACATCGCCAGGCCTATTGCAGCCTGAATATTAAGAATATTGTGCGTACCGACCAGCTGTACGGTGCTGATATCCAGCAGGGGTTTACCCTGCCAGGTGATCATATTATTGCAAAAACCAAAGTCGTCGGCGGTGTCAGCCAGGCCAAACTCATGCACCTGTACAGATAATGACAGTGGATAGGTCAGCTGCTGTTCACGCCAGCATAATGCCTGAGTCGCATGGTTGAAAATACGTTGTTTGGCATCACTGTACGCGGCCATGGTTTTGTGGCGATCCAGATGATCATCGCTAAGATTAAGCAGCGTTGCGCCCTCCAGCGCCAATGATGAGGTGGTTTCAAGCTGAAAGCTGGATAGCTCCAGCACCACCATGTCAACATCATCGTCAAGCGTGCTTAGCGCCGGTTTACCTACGTTACCTGCCGCCACAGCGCGAATGCCGCAACTATTGAGTATGTGGGTCAGCAGCAGGGTTACCGTGGTTTTACCATTAGAGCCGGTAATGCCCAGACACGGGCGGGTGTTGATACGGGCAAACAGCTCAATTTCACCGATAACCTCAACCTCTGAGGTCATCGCCTGCTGCACGCCTTCATGCTGTAAATCAATGCCGGGACTGACCACCAGTGTGGTCACATCATCCCAATACCCCTGCGGCAGTGCACCACGCACCACCGGACAGGTGATATCGTCAGGCACTGGTGCATCAGCACGGGTATCCCATACCTTTAACTGCGCCTGCTGAGAGAGTAAAAAGCGGATACTCGCCTGCCCGCTGATACCCAGCCCGGCCACCACAATCCTTTGTCCTGCAAGTTGTAGGGACATCATCAGATTACCTTAGCTTCAACGTCGCCAGACCCACCAGCACCAGAATCAGGGAGATAATCCAGAAGCGAACAATCACCCGGGGTTCCGGCCAGCCTTTCAGCTCATAGTGGTGGTGAATCGGCGCCATGCGAAAGATGCGCTGGCCGCGAAGCTTGTAGGAACCGACTTGCAAAATGACTGACAGGGTTTCGGCCACAAACACACCGCCCATAATGATCAGTACAATTTCCTGGCGCACCAGTACCGCCAGCACCCCTAAGGTACCACCCAGCGCCAGCGACCCCACATCGCCCATGAAAACCTGTGCCGGATAGGTGTTAAACCACAAAAAGCCTAACCCGGCTCCCACAATAGCGGTACACACAATCACCAGCTCGCCGGCCATGGGTATAAAGGGAATATTCAGATAATCGGCAAACTTCACGTTACCGGTCACATATGCAAAGATCGCCAGTGCGCCGGCGACCAGAATCGTCGGCACAATCGCCAGACCATCCAGGCCATCGGTCAGGTTAACCGCGTTACTGGTCCCCACAATGGCAAAGTACACCACCATCATGTAGAAGATCCCCAGCTGCGGGAACACTTCCTTGAAGAACGGGACCAGTAATGATGTTTCTGCTTCAGTAGCAGCGGTGGAATACAGAAAAAATGCAATACCAATGGCAATCACCGACTGCCAGAAATACTTCCAGCGGGCGATCAGTCCTTTCGAGTCTTTGCGAATCACCTTGCGGTAATCATCCACAAACCCGATGATGCCGTAGCCGATGACCACAGACAGGGTTACCAGCACATAGCGGTTAGTTAAATCTGCCCACAACACCACACTGGTGACAATCGCGGCCAGTATCAGCAATCCGCCCATCGTCGGGGTACCGGATTTTGACAAATGGCTTTGCGGGCCATCGTCACGCACAGTCTGCCCTATTTGCATGCGCTGCAGCGCACGAATCATTTTGGGGCCAATAATAATAGCGATGAGTAACGCCGTCAGGGTGCTCAGAATCGCCCGCATCGTCAGATACGAGAATACATTGAATCCTGTTTCGAACTGGGTCAACCACTCAGCCAGCCAAATTAACATGCAACACGCTCCCGACGGCGATCAAGCTTTCCCAGAGGGGATGCCTCGATTGCCTCTACTACTCTTTCCATTTTTGAACTACGCGACCCTTTTACCAGGATCGAAATATCACGATGTTCGCTGCTTAACTCTGCCTGCAGCGCGTCTACCAGCCCCTCAACATTGTCGAAGTGAAACCCATGGGCGCCGTAAAACTCACTGGCACTCTGGCTAAGCACACCCAGCGTAAACAGATTATCAATGCCATGACGCTGGGCGTACTGGCCAACCTGTTCATGATAATAGCGGGCTTTTTCGCCCAGCTCAGCCATGTCGCCAAGTACCAGAATGCGCCGGCCACTGAACGTAGCCAGTGTATCGATAGCCGCATTAACAGAAGCCACGTTGGCATTGTAGGTATCGTCCAGCACCTTAACCTGCGGGCTGAGCACTTTCACATTCAGCCGGCCTTTTACCTGCTGCATGCTGCGTAAACCTTCGGCCACGTCGCTTAGCGTAGCGCCGACTTCAAGGGCCAGGGCAGCCGCTACCAGTGCATTCCCCACATTGTGCAGACCCGGCACAGCCAGTTGAATACCGGTTTTGCCATGGGGTGTCACCATCTGAAATTCAGCGCACCCATTCAGGCCTACCGTAATATCCTCAGCGGCAAAATCAGCCGGATTAGCCTGCGCCGGTGAAAAGGTTTTTACCCGGGTATGTTTTAGTTTGCCCAGCCAGAATTCAGTAAACTGGCTGTCGCTGTTCACAATCGCCACGCCATCGTCTGACAAGCCTTTAAAGATTTCGCTTTTGGCCCGGGCCACGCCAAACAAACTCCCGAAACCTTCCAGGTGAGAGGCAGCAGCATTGACGATGGTTGCCACGTCAGGTTTAACCAGACTGGTGGTATAGGCAATCTCGCCCAGATGATTAGCACCCAGCTCCATGACCGCAAAATCATGCTGCTCTTCAAGGCGCAGCAGGGTCAGCGGCACACCAATATCGTTATTAAAATTACCCGCAGTAGCCAGTACCTTGCCCCGGCGGGACAAAATAGCGGCGGTCATTTCTTTCACAGTGGTTTTGCCGCTACTGCCGGTAATGGCCACGGTTTTAGGCTGTACCTGCGCTTTTACCGCCGCGCCCAGCGCGCCAAGCGCCTCACGGGTATCGGCCACCGAAATCACCGGAAGTTCGCTGCTGACCGGCGCGCTGGCAATAATGGCGCTGGCACCGGCACTAGTGGCCTGCTCAATAAACTGATGGCCGTCAAAATTCGGCCCGGTAAGTGCAACAAACACATCGCCGGCCTGCAGGGAGCGGGTATCGGTGCTAACACCCTTTACCGTCAAGTCATCCCCTTTGAGCATGCCGCCAAGTTGTTGTGCAATCCATGACAGCGTTGTTGTTATCATTTGCTGTATTCCTTTTGCAGACGTGCGATTACCGCACGCTCGTTATAATTTGTTCTGGTGTCACCAATAATCTGATAATCCTCGTGACCTTTGCCAGCCACAATAATCAGGTCGCCGACTGCCGCCTTAGCCAGACTATATTCAATGGCCTGTTGCCGATCAGCTTCAAAGTGCGCCTGTTCAGGCTTAACCAACCCAGCTTTAATATCCCCGGCAATAGCCTCAGGCGCTTCAGAACGGCTGTTGTCTGTGGTGATTACAATATGGTCTGCGCCCTGCTCTGCGGCTTCTCCCATGAGCGGACGCTTGCCTTTGTCTCTGTCTCCGCCGCAGCCAAACACACACCAGATTTGACCATCAGTATGCTGTCTGGCGCTGGCCAGAACCTGCACCAGCGCATCTGGCGTATGGGCGTAATCCACTACCACATTGGCATGGCCGGTAAACGAAAATACTTCCATCCGGCCGCTGACCGGTTTGAGTATGGGCAGAATTCTGACCACATCATCAAACCGCTCTCCTTCCACCAGCGCTACCGCAATGGCACTAAGTACATTGCTGACGTTAAAGGTGCCCAGCAGCGCAATATTGACCACGGTGGTGCCCCAGCTGGTCTGCAGACGAAACTGCACCCCATCTGGATGGTATTGCACATTTGTGGCTAAACAATGGCGATGTTCTGGCAATGCACTGAGGTCGCTTTCGATGCCTGTCAGCACAACGCTGGTCTGGTCAGGCATCGCTTCAAGCCAGTGACGACTTTCCCGATCATCAATATTCAAAACGGCTGTGTGTAACCCGGGCTGCTGCAACAGCGCTCGTTTGGCTGCTGCGTAGTTGGCCATCGTCTGATGGTAATCAAGATGATCACGGGTAAGATTGGTGAATACCGCTATGTCAGTTTTAACCAGGCGAAGCCGCCCCTGCACAATGGCATGGGAAGAAGCCTCGAATGCCACATGACGGGCCTTTTGAAGCACAAAGTCTGCCAATAATGCCTGCATGGTAATAGGGTCTGGCGTGGTGTTAGGCGCCTGATCAGTTTTCCAGCGGGTGGCCTCACCCTCATAAATCGAGCTACCCAGTGTTCCAACTGAGGCACTGCGCACACCCAGCAGGGTTTTCATCTGGCTAATTAACTGAACTACCGAGGTTTTTCCGTTAGTTCCTGTGACAGCCACCGAGGCCATTTTGGTCGCCGGATAATCATAGAATGCCGCAGCCAGCGAAGACAGCATGGCTGACAAATCATACAGATGAACAATCACCGTACCACCACGCATTTCCATCGCGCCGTGGGCTTCACTGTCGTCAGATTGCGTCATAATGACTCTGGCGCCCAGACTGATAGCCTGCGGAATAAATTCGCGTCCATCAAGGCTGTGTCCCGGTACAGCCACAAAGGCCTGGCTGGGTGTCACCGCCCGCGAGTCCAGAGTCAGACCATCAATGCGGATATCCGGTGCTTCAATACCAAATTTTGCCAACAGCGGGCGTATACTCTGAGTAAACATGTTAGCCGCCATGCTGTCCTCCTGTAAGCCAGTTAGTGGAGGTGACCTGTTTGTCGTCCGGCGGAATATTAAGAAGCTGCAGAGCACCACCCATTATGGCTGAGAATGTGGGCGCGGCTGTATCACCGGCATGATATAAATCGCCACCTGGTTCATTAATTAATACCACTGTAACCAGTTGCGGGTCACTTAGCGGCGCAATACCGGCAAAGATATTCACATATTCTTCACCGTAGCCACCGGCCACCGCTTTACGACTGGTGCCGGTTTTGCCGCCTACCCGATAGCCAGGTATCGCTGCTTTGGTAGCCGTACCGCCACGCTGCACCACACTTTCAAGCATGTTCATCACCGCCCGGGCATTGTCTTCCCCTACCACGCGCTCGGCTTGTGGTTTCCAGCCTTTAGATTTGGGACTTTTCACCAGATTGAGCGGATGTTTGATACCGCCATTAGCAATGGTGGCGTACATACGGGCAAGTTGCGCGGTGGTCACAGAAATTCCGTAACCAAACGACAGTGTGGCCAGTTCAAACTTGGACCAGCGACTGCGATCATGAAAGATGCCGTCACTTTCACCGGGCATATTGGTGCCGGTGTCCGTCATCAGGCCCATGTTGTAATAGTTGTCGAGCAAAAACTGTTTAGGCACACCCAGCGCCAGTTTGGACGTCCCCATATTACTGGAGTGCTGGATTATTTCTTCCAGAGTAAGCTCGCCTAAGTTGCGGTGATCTTTAACCAGACTCCCCCCAAGTCGCATCCAGCCCGGGTAGGTATCGACCGTGTCAGTCGGTTTAACCGAGCCGAACTCCAGTGCCGACAGCACTGCCAGCGGCTTCATGGATGAGCCTGGCTCAAAGGCATCGGTCAGTACCCGGTTACGCATTCGCCGCGGCGTCGCATCGCCCCGATCATTAGGGTTAAAAGAGGGCGCATTCACCATCGCCAGAATATCACCGGTATGAATATCAACCACTATCGCAGAGGCCGACGTGGCCTGGTAATACAGCATGGCTTCTTTGATTTCACGGTATGCCAGTGCCTGAATGCGCTGATCAATGGTCAGCGTCAGGTTTCCGGCTTTTTCACCGTCGGTAGACTCCAGAATTTCCACCTGACGGCCTTTGGCATCGCGCCGGATAATTTTGGAGCCCGCCGTCCCGGTCAACCAGTCATCATAAAGCTTTTCAATGCCCTCAATACCAGTGTCATCCACATTCGTGATACCGATAAGCTGAGCGGTCACCTCGCCGTTAGGATAATAACGGCGGCTTTCCCGACGCAGGTAAATGCCCGGAATACCCAGTTCAGACACATATTCGGCCATCGCCGGAGATACCTGGCGCTGCAGGTAAACAAAGCGGCGCTTGGGATTTTGCACTTTGGCTTTCAGTTCATTCACATCACGGCCCAGCACATCGGCCAGCGCTTCCCAGCGACGGGTTTTATCCAGCCCGTTTTTCTGATGGACAATTTTAGGATCGGCATAAATCGCCTGAACCGGTACACTGACAGCCATTTCCACGCCGTTACGATCAGCAATGATACCCCGATAGCTTGGCATGTTACGGGTACGCAGGGTACGGCTGTCACCCTGTTCTATCAGGTTATCCGGGGCAATGACCTGTATGTAAGCGGCCCGGGCGGCAATGGCACCAAACACCAGCACTACCGTGACAATCACTACAATAAAACGCCACTGCATCAGACTGGGTCGTACATTTTGTCTGGCCCCGCGGGCTTTTTTGGTTGATTTTAGCGAGCCTATTTTCATTTGATTCGCACCACGACTTCTTTGTCTGCACTGGGGCGATGCATGTCCAGTTGCTTTTCAACCATCGCTTCAATGCGGTTGTGTTCGGTCAGCGCACGCTGCTCCAGTACCAGATTGCGCCATTCCACATCCAGTTCATCGCGCTCTTGCATCAGATCTTCCAGAGCAATATTTTCCTGCCGGTTATGATGGCTGGCCAGAATCACACAAAAGGCTGAGACAACGACCGCTAAATACAACAAAACCCGCAATAGGTTGCGGGTTAAATCATGCACTAATGTGAGTAAGAACTCCCAGTTAAATAAGCTAAATAAGCTAAACAAGGAGCCCTGCCGGGGGGAGGTCATAACTTTTCGGCCACCCGTAATACCGAGCTGCGGGAACGCACATTTACCGCAATTTCTTCATCCGAGGGCTTCATCGCCTTACCGACCGGGCGCAGCACTTTATCGGCATCTATTTCTGCCTGTGTCACCGGCAGGTTATGCGGAACCACTTTTCCTTTGCTCTGATCCTTAATAAAGCGTTTTACCAGGCGATCTTCGAGCGAGTGGAACGAGATCACCGCCAGCCGGCCACCGGGTTGCAGTACTTCCACACCGGCTTTTAACCCATCACGCAGCTGATCCAGCTCTGCATTGATATAAATGCGGATTCCCTGAAACGCACGGGTTGCCGGATGTTTGTACTTATCTTTAACCGGCACTGCTTCGTCAATCAGCTCTGCCAGCTCAAGCGTACGGGACAGCGGTTGCTCGGCGCGGCGATTAACAATGGCGTGGGCGATACGCTTGCCAAACTTTTCCTCACCGAACTCTTTGATCACCTGTGCAATGTCCTGCTCTTCGGCGCTGTTTAGCCAGTCTGCGGCACTGACGCCACGACTGGTGTCCATGCGCATATCCAGGGGTCCGTCGCGCAAAAAACTAAAACCGCGGCTGGCATCATCAAGCTGGGGTGAAGAAACGCCCAGATCCATCAGTACCCCATTGATTTTGCCGCTCAAACCACGGCTGGCCAGCTCGTCCGCCAGCTGTCCGAACGGTTCATGAATAATGGTAAAGCGGTCATCACCGGCGAAGCGTTTAGCTGCCTCGATGGCTTGCGGGTCCCGGTCAAAAGCAATTAACCGGCCCTGCGCTGACAGGTTTTCCAGAATTTTGGCTGAATGGCCGCCGCGGCCAAATGTCGCATCGACGTAAATCCCATCCGGGTCAATAGCTAAACCGTCAATGCACTCGTTAAGCAACACCGAAATATGTGCATAGTCGGTTGTCATAATATAAGGTCCTGTAATCGTTCTGTCGGTTCAAACTCTCTGCCACGCTCAATTTCCATATCTTCCTGAACCTGACTTCGCCATAAGGCGGCATCCCAGATCTCAAAATTGGTCAGCTGACCCATCAGTATGATCTCTTTATCCAGGCCGGCATAGGTACGCAACACAGGGGGAACAAGAACCCGGCCGCTTTTATCCATATCGACTTCAGCAGCATGCCCCAGCAAAAGACGTTTTACGCGCCGTTCTGCCGGATGGGTGTTGGAGAGTTTACTTAATTTTAATTCTAATTCTTCCCATTCGGGAAGTGGGTAAAGCAGCAAACAGTCATGATGTAAATCGACTGTGCAGACCAGCTGTCCGGTACAATCATCCAGAAGGGGTTGACGGTATTTTGTTGGTATTGCCAACCGCCCTTTTGCATCCAGATTGATTGTATTAGCGCCGCGGAACATTCCCCTAGCCTTTTATTTTTTGCTGGTATTTTTCTTGTTTTAAATCGAGTGCTGATCTGCCAAATGTTTCCCTTTTGATCCACATTTCGCCACTTTTACCCACTGAGAACAGTTTAGGTAGGTTCTGTTCCCACTGTCAAGGAAAAAACCGGCCTGAAAGCCGCGTAGCTATTGGGTTTGACCTGTATTTATATACAGTGAAATTTGTAAAGTGCATGAAAAGGTGGGTGAAAATAAAGCAACAACAGCGTAATAAAGATGAAAAAAAGTCAGAATAATTTCGGTCAGGTCACTACCCGGCCTGATAGTCGCTCAGATCCAGTACAGATGTTTTACCCTTCAAAGTATCTTCGCGGTGATGATTCACATACAGCACAGTGGTAGTGCTTTGTGCCATCAGGCGCGAGGTCAGGGCCAGGACTTTTGCCCGGTTAAGCGGATCCAGGCCGTTACAGGGCTCATCGAGTATCAGCAGTGCCGGCTGCTTTATCATTGCCCGGGCGATCAAAACCAGACGCCGGTCCCCCTCACTAAGTGACTGTAGCGGCGTGTGTGCCTGGTCACTTAGCTGTAAAAGGGTTAGCCACTGCTCAGCAATGGCCTGTTGTTGCCGGTCTGGCTGCTGATATAAACCAATGGAATCAAAAAAGCCCGACAGCAAGGCATGGCGCACTGAGCAGTTTACCCGGTACTGTAAATACAGGCTGTTGGATACCAGACCAATATGCTGTTTGATATCCCAGATGCTCTCGCCACTACCCCGCTTATAGCCAAACACCGTCAGCTGATTGGTGTAACAGTGGGGGTCATCGCCGGTGATCATTGCCAGTAACACACTCTTGCCGGCGCCATTAGGCCCGACAATCTGCCAATGCTCTGCCGGATTGACCTGCCAGTTCAAGTCTTCAAAGACGGTATGCCCGTCGAACCTGACGGTCCCGTTGGTCAGGCTGACCAGCGCCCCGGAGGCGGGCTGAGCACGGTTATCCGGCGCTGCCGGCAGTGCAATATCATCAGCAGACAGACTGAACAACCGGCTCAGGTGCCCATTCAGTTCATCGGTGGTGCAGGTTACCGTTAAGGCTCCCAGTCGTCCGTTTTCCATCCAGCCACAATGACAAAACAGCCCGGCCGGTAAATCCTGCCAGCGCGCGGTTGCTACAACCAGCGTGGTATGCGGCGCAATCTCCACCAGCAACTGTTGTAACGCGTGTGTGGTTTTCTCATCCAGCCCGGCAAACGGCTCATCCAGCAGTAACCAGTCTGGCTGACGTAAAAACGCCCGGGCCAGCAGTAACTTGCGGGTTTCTCCGGTAGATAACGCCGTAAAGGGGCGCTTGAGTATATCGGTGATACACAGCGCATCGGTTATTCTGCGAGCTTGGCCGGTTAACTCATAGCGTGTATCACAGCCACTGACATCCTGCGATTCCTCCAGCAATATCTCAACGGCCAGGGTTGGCGTGGCAATCACATCGAGAATATCAGCACTGTCTTTTTTACGTTCTTGTTCCAACAAGGCCTGCTGCTGATAACTGCTCACCCACTCCAGAGTCCCGCTGACTTCACATCCCCCCTGCTGCGGCATCATCTCACCAGCCAGTACCGCCAGTAATGCTGACTTGCCGCCACCATTTGCGCCGGTCAGCAAACAGTGCTGGCCCGGATACAAATCCAGATTGTCAGTGTGCAGGGTAAAGTTGCGGTGTGGGCTTGCTACCAGCTGGCGCAGAGAAATACGAATAGCGGACATAAGACAGGATTCTTTAAACAACTGCTCCAATAAAAAACGGGCTGTAAAAGCCCGTTTTTAGTGTGAGATAACAACTTACTCGGCGGTTGCCTGAGCCTGTTGTTGCTCGGCATTGCCAGATACAGAGGACAGTTGCATCGTCTGAATCGGATTGTCAGTGTCTTTGGACAGCTCAACCAGACGGTTTAGCTGACCCAGTGACATCATGATGGCATACATGGCACCCAGGAAACCTGACTTGTGCAGTTCCATCACTTTATCTTCTGGCAGTTCAAGCAGCTTCTTCTCATTGATGCTCATCATGCCGGTAACATTACGCTGCTGGCCACTGGCATAAACCAGACGAATCTGAATTTCTTCCAGCAGATCCAGCTCCAGTACCTGCTTGACAAAGCGTTGTGTCATCATTTCACTGTTGGCCAGATCAGACAGGAACTGCTGACGGTTTTTCAGGAAATCAGAGGGTTCACCAGCTTCGGTAAACAGCGACTGGCCTTCTTCGCCAATCAGGTCACTGTTCTCGTCAATGTAAACGCCCAGCTTATCGCCGTCAGGACGTACATCAAACGGGTAGCGCAATACGTTCATAGGTACATGCGGGCCTTTCCAGCGGTCTGTTGCTAAAAACAGGTTCTGGTTTTGTTCCATGCCCAGCATCGTTACAACGTGATGACGATCCATGTTGGGATCTTTGATAAATACGATTGGCATTGTCGATGCCAGCTGCGCAAACTCTTTGATAGACGCCGCAGCCAGGTGCGTATTTTTGGCGAATGCGAATGCGTTATTCACCGCTATCTTTGTGTCTTTGTGTTTTTCTTTATCTAGCGGGATATAGTTAATTGCCATAATCTCAATCTCGTAACAGTTAAGGGTGGTAATGCATAAATTGACAAGAATGCTGCAACCATCAAGTGTTGCTTCACGCTTTCCCTGCGTCGCCTGCGGACAACCACACGGCTTAACATTGGATGAAAAGTATTACCACGAAATTTACTTCAACAATCGCCCTGAGATGATGTACTTTCTTGCGCGTACTTCTTTTACAGGGTGGCGGGCAGTATCCCGTATTTACGGGTTTAAGTCACGCGTCAAAACCATATCAAGTTTTAAGTTTTTATGACAACAGATTAACACACTTTTTTTCCGGTTGGCTGCGACAGCCTATTACAACCGCCGGGTAAACCTGCTATAAAATACCCTTCATAACATGATAAAAAAAGCCCTGATAAAACGGCTAACCTTCTGAATTAAAATAAAAAGGAAACACACTATGGGGTTTAAACCAAGTCTGCTGGCACTGGCAGTGGGCGCGTTATCAACATTGAATGTTGCCTGTGCCACAACCGGTGACCAGGCCCGTGACATTGCTCAAAATAGCATCATTGTGGACGGTCACATTGATGTTCCCTATCGGGTTCACAACCAATGGGTGGATGTAACCCAGGCGACCAGTGATGGTGATTTTGATTATCCCCGAGCCAGAAAAGGCGGGTTGAATGCGCCATTTATGTCAATTTATGTGCCTGCTTCTCTGGATAATTCTGACCAGTCGACCCAGTTGGCGCACCAGTTGATTGATTCAGTAGAAGCGATCGTTCAGCGCGCCCCGGATAAATTTGCCCTGGCCGGCAATGCTGCCGAGGTTCGTGAGCAATTTGAAAAAGGTGTCATATCTCTGCCGATGGGCATGGAAAATGGCTCACCGATACAGGGCAAACTGGACAACCTGCAAATCTTTTTTGATCGCGGTATTCGCTACATCACGCTGGCTCATTCTCAGTCCAATCATATCAGTGACTCTTCATATGACCTGCGTCGTAAGTGGAAAGGGTTGAGCCCGTTTGGCAAAGAGCTGGTCCGTGAGATGAATAATATCGGCATGCTGATAGACATCTCTCATGTTTCTGATGACGCGTTTTATCAGGTGGTCGAGCTGACCAAAACCCCGGTCATTGCCTCTCACTCCTCGTTACGTCATTTCACTCCCGGATTTGAGCGTAATATGAATGATGACATGCTTAAAAAGCTGGGGCAGAACGGCGGTATTGTCATGATTAACTTTGGCTCCGGATTTGTGACCAAAGAAGCCCGCCAGTGGCGTGATGGCCTGAGTAAATTTACCAACGCACAGATTAAGGAATATGGCGCTGACAGCGAACAGGTCAGTAATGCCGAGCAAACCTATCAGCAACAGCATCCTTATCCGTACTCCACGTTAAGTGAAGTACTGGATCATATCGATTATGTCGTTAACCTGATTGGTATTGAGCATGTTGGTATTGGCTCTGACTACGATGGTGTTGGCGATACCCTGCCAGAAGGCCTGAAGGATGTCTCTGCCTTTCCAAACCTGGTGGCCGGTTTACTAGAGCGTGGGTACAGTGAAGCAGACATCAAAAAGATTTTGGGTGAAAACTTTTTGCGGGTATGGGAGCAGGTTGAGCAATACGCCAGCCAGCATTCTAAGAGTTAATTTGCAACGGACAGGCACGTTCAAACGTGCCTGCTTGCCTGACTGATATCAGGCACATAACCTGGCAAATCAGCGTCCCGCATCAAACGTAATCAAGCAGTTTCACACCAAAGAAATTATCGATAGCGCAGCGCCACTGACCATCCGCCTCCCGGCGAAACACATACACGGCTTTTTCAGCATTACAGGTGGTGGAGCCCTGCTGTAAATACAGCTTACACATCACCAGCGCAATATCTCCCTGCTCAACCACCACCTCATCGCCGGCCACTACCTGATGCTCGGGCATATAACGATGGCGAAATGCAGACAGTGCATCATCAAGCTGCGCGGTCATCGACAGCACCGGCTTTTCAATCAAACGGGCGTCGTGGCAGTAGCACTGCATTAAGGCAGACATGTCGCGAGTATTTACAGCATGATGTAACTGAGCCAGCTGGCGTGAAGCAGGATGTTGCATGATTCTCTTTCCTGATTTAGCCGCAAAAGAGAGTAGATACAAAAAACCCGCCTTCGCGGCGGGTTTTTGTTTAATTTGTTTGCTGCACAACTAAACCCGCCATTGCTTGATAATAGCGAGAATGAGAATAGCAATACGTTGTGCAAATACCGTCATCGGGTCTTTTCCTGAAAGTCGTCATAACTAATGTACGGTCGCGCCTCACCTGAGTCAAGCGCTTCATCCTGCGCCGGCGTCTGTTCGGCGACAAAGGCTTTTAGCATCATCGACATCTGCCGGAACAGCGGATTTGGTTTGGGCACAGCGCAGCGTTCCTGAGCATTAACCTGACTTTTATCAAAATGCATGTCAGCTACCAGCTTACGATTTAGCGGCAAGTCGGCATGGCACAAGTCATATTCCTCATCAATTTCAAACAGCGTGTTTTTACCGTTGGCGTAGCCAAGCAGATCGGTCACTCCGTGCACGGGCGTCGTATTGTCGGCCTGTGAGTGAGCCACAAATACCGGGACCTCAATGTGCCGACCGGCGTCCAGCCGTTCGCGGATATGGTCAATGATATCCATCAACTCGAGCCCGGCGAACCCGGCGACGGCCGGATATTTATAAGGATTGGGACCACGGGTGGCATAATCACCGTCAATCAGTCTGGCCAGCAGCTTAATGCCCCATATCTTCCACATGGTTTCGGCGTTATCCGACAGCGCCAGCGCACCGGAAAACAGCATGATGCCATCGACACTATCCGGTTCATCCAGATACTGATCCACGGCCAGTGCCCCGCCGGTAGAAAAACCACCGATATAGACCTTTTCCCCCAGCGGCGCGGCGAGTGTCATTATCTCGTCCACATGGGTCTGCCAGCGCTCCGCCAGTTGTGAATCAGACATATCTGCGTCAGCTTCACGTTTACCATGACCCGGTAACAGCGGCACCACTACATTAAAGCCATTATCAAACAGTACCCCGGCAATGGCTTGCATAAAGTAAGGCGAGTCGCTCAGCCCATGAAACAACACCGCCACATTGTTAACCGGTTTATCATGGTGCAAAATAAACGGGCTGTTGCCCTCATTTCGCAGTGTATCTGAACATACGCTGTAACGCTGTGCCTGGCGTTCAGCGCAGGGCTTTACGCTGCCCAGTTCTTTTTTATAGGTCGCAGAAAACTCATCCATCACAGATGACAGGGTGTCGGCTATGGCCGGGGTGGTCATCAACAGACTCACAAACCAGATAATACGCGTCATTAACACGCTCTCCTTGAATACAGCAGGATGAAAAAGAAACCAACAGGCAGGAAGAAAAAATATAACGCCGGTATCTGCGCCGGCGTTATCGGATTACACACCGCTTTTTAAGTCTTCCATATGATATTTATCAATCAGGGAATACAGCGTGGGCCGGGTCACACCAAGCAACTCGGCAGTTTTTGACATGTTTTTATCAGCATTCTGATAGGCTTTTCGAATCGCCCGGCTTTCTGCCAGTTCACGCACCTCGCGCAGATTCAGGGTTTCCGGGCCGCCCTGCCCGTCTTCACTTTCCGCCAGTCCCAGATCGTCCGCCTGTACCAGTGTGCCTTCAGCCATGATCACCGCCGACTTCAGCTTGTTCTGCAGTTCGCGGATATTGCCCGGCCAGCGGTGGGCCAGCATGGCATTAATAGCGCCGTCGGAAAAGCTTTTGGCTTTAGCATTAAATTCTTCGCGGTACTGGCCCAGAAACGTCCTGGCCAGCAGAATGATGTCCTGCTCACGCTGGCGCAGCGGCGGAATCATAATCGGGATTTCGCCAATACGGTAATACAAATCTTCCCGGAATGTTTCTTCTGTCACCATAGTCTGCAAATCACGGTGCGTGGCGCAAATCACCCGGATATCCACCGGAATTTCAGCCCGGCCGCCAACCCGCTCAATGACCCGCTCCTGCAAAAAGCGCAGCATTTTTGCCTGCAGGCCGATGGGCATATCACCGATTTCATCAAGAAACAGCGTACCGCCCTGTGCGGTTTCAATTTTCCCCAGAGTGGTTTTGTTAGCGCCGGTAAACGCGCCTTTTTCATAACCAAACAGCTCACTTTCCAGCAGATTTTCAGGAATGGAGGCACAGTTAATGGCCACAAACGGTTTGTCTTTGCGCGGGCTGTGCTCATGAATACTGCGGGCAAACACTTCTTTACCGGTGCCACTTTCCCCCAGCAACAGGGTGCTGACATCCGTGCTGGCAATTTTTTCGGCCTTGCGTACCGCCGCCTGAATTGCATCGCTGTTGCCGATAATACGGCCCATACCCGGACGGGTTTTGGCCAGAATCCGGTTTTCTTCTTCCAGCTTGGCCAGATTGAGCGCCCGGTTAACCAGCAGCTTGATGGTGTCTGAATCAATCGGCTTCTGGTAAAAATCATAGGCGCCCAGCTCAATCGCTTTTAACGCATTTTCTTTATCGTTATTACCGGTCACCACAATTACCTTGGTACGCGGCGACAGGGCAATCATCTCTTCAAGAGTTTTAAGCCCTTCTGAGGCATTGGCAGGGTCAGGCGGCAGGCCCAGGTCCAGCGTGACCACTTTGGGCTCATGGCGACGCAACTGGGCAATTGCTGAAGTGCGATCATCAGCAAACACCACATTATAATCGGTGAAACTCCATTTCAGCTGCTTTTGAATTCCCAGATCGTCATCAACTACCAGTATGGTATCCGTCATTACTTTTGCTTCCTGTAAACGTGTTAACTTGCAGAACTCAGGGCGCTTTGCAAAGGAAACGCCATGGTAAAGCAGCTTCCCTCACCCACCCGACTACTTACCGTCAGGCTGCCTCCAACAGATTCCATGTACTGTTTTGCATCATACGCACCAATGCCCATACCGGCGTTCCCTTTGGTCGTATCAAACGGTTTAAACAAACGCTGCTCAATAAAGGCTTTGTCCATTCCGCAACCGGTATCTTCTATTTGCACCCACTGCTGGGTGCCGGCATGACTCTGGCGCAGGGTGACAATCACCTGCCCATTGGCGTCGGTGGCCTGTTGTGCATTGCTAATTAAATGATAAAGCACATTGGCGAACTTTTCAGCATCGACCAGTACCTGACTTTCCTGTTCACAGATCAGTTGTGGAATGGGTTGTAGTGACTGACAGCGATTTTCGATCACCTGTCTGACGATGGGCGACAACGCCTGCGCCGAGTCGATGCCTTTTTCGTCCACCTTTTTCTCAGTCAGCTGGCGCAGCATTTTGTCCATGCGTGCTTTGGTATAATGCAGGGTTTCAAAGGTATCGTCGATAAACTCAGGATTATCTTTATGCTGCTCTGCATTACACAGAATCAAATCGATTTGCGCCATAACATTTTTTAAGTCGTGCAGTACAAACGCAGACATTCGGCTGAACGCGGCAAACTGCGCGTTCTCAGCCACCGCTTTAGCAGCTTCACTGTGCAGAATATACGTGGATACCTGCTCACCCACCGCGTTGAGATAATCGCGTACCTCCCAGTCCAGCTTGACCTGTTCACCGGAGGACTGCAACAGGGCAAAGCCCCAGACTTTTTCCTGATAAAATAACGGAATTACCAGATGAAACTCGCTGGCTCCTACCGCATCACGATCCAGCTGCAACCCTTCATAATTGAAAGGGTTAACCTGATATTCCTGCAAGTCAATTAGCCAGCTCGTAGTGGCACAAAACGGGATCAGATGGCGCAAAATGCTCTGCTCGCGATCGGTATATTCCGGATAGCCCATCTCAGCCACCACTTCCAGCTGTTCAGAGGCAATCTTAACCAGCACTCCGGTGTCGTAGTTAATCGCATTCGCCGTGCCGGTAAGGGCATTGGCGTACACTTCATGAATACCGGCGGTCTGACTGGTCAGAGATTTGGTCAGCTTAACCCACTCTACCCGGTAATCAAACTTATTGGAAAAAAAGTGCTTGGTGATAAACACCCGAAAACGGTTACGCAGACTGTTGGATAAAAACACCGCGGCCAGCATGGTCAGTGACAAGGCCAGGGATATAATCTGCAGAGTGGCGCTCCAGTTGCCACCAAAGTAGTTTACGGCATAACCAGCCAGTGCCACGATGGCCAGAAATGCGCCGGCGACCATGAGCATTGAGGTGTGCAGTACCACTTGCCGGGAGATAAAAATATCCACCCCCCAGTGCCGGATTCGCCTGATGGCCATGACCAGCAAAGCCAGTAAGAACAGGTAAAAATATCCACGGGCGGCAATAAAGCCCAGCTCCACTTTATTGAGCATGGTGGCATTAACATATGTCACAAACTCAAACAGGTGGGTAGCGCCTAAGTAGATCACCAGTGGCTTAAATGCCCAGCGCTCTTCGCCGGCTTGCCGGTAAAGAACTTCCAGTAATACCAGCACTTCCAGAGATAACAGCGTCAGCAGTAAAAAGTAGGTACTGGTGGACATCGGGAATAAGAACCCGGTGGCCAGCACCGCTACCGGTGGCGCCAGAATAAACAGGGTGGCCGGACGCTGCAAAACACTGAATAAGGAAGTAAAGTCGTTACGCAGGCAACTGGCCAGAAACAACAGCCAGACCAGCAGCTTCACCGTATCCGCGGTCAGCAGATAGCGCATACTGATGGGCCCGAACAGGCTGGTGACAAACCCGGCCGACCAGCAAAAGGTCACCACCGAGGCCAGCACCAATAGATGTTTGGCCAGCCCCGCCTTGCGTACCGTAAATAACAACAACATGAGCACCAGGTAACCCAGTGCATTCATGAAATAGCCGATATCTGAAATCATTTACGTCCCTGCGTCGCAATAGCAGTGTCTAGATCAGCGCTTTTTCAGCACCAGACTGCCGATAGAGTAACCCGCCCCGAACGAACACAGTACGCCCACATCCCCGGCGGTTAGGTCCTTATGATGCAGACCAAACGCAATCACCGACCCGGCAGAGGCGGTATTAGCATATTCATCCAGCACAATCGGCGCTTCCTGCTGACTGGCTTCGCGGCCCAGCAATCGTTTGCAGATCAATAAGTTCATATTAATGTTGGCCTGATGTAACCACCAGCGCGCCACATCCGCAGCCCCCAGATCATGCTGTTTAAGATGGTTTTCAATATGCTCGGCGGCCATCGGACACACTTCCTTAAACACCTTGCGACCCGCCTGATGAAACAGCTTATCTGCCCCGTACGGATCAGCGTCCGTAGCACGACTGATATAGCCGAAGTTGGAACGGATATTATTAGAAAACTTGGTTAACGCCTTGGTGCTCAGCACATCATACACATGCTCAGCTGTGGCCGTTTCGGCTTTTTCCAGCACGGTGGCGGTAGCCACATCACCAAAAATAAAGTGGCTGTCGCGGTCGGTATAATTGACCTGTGGAGACACCAGCTCCGGATTAATAACCAGTACACAACCTGCATTACCCGCTGCAATCATTTCATAGGCCCGGTGCATACCAAATGTAGCCGCCGAACAGGCCACCAGCATGTCAAAACCAAATCCATCAATGCCCAGTTCCTGCTGAACTTCAATAGCAATGGCTGGATATGATCGCTGGGTGTAGGCGCACGATACAATCACAGCATCGACATCGGCTGCGGATTTGTTGGCTTCTTTAAGTGCTTTTTTGGCGGCTTCAATCGCAATCTGAGCCTGGTCAGATACTTCGTTGTCGGCACGCTCGGGAATTTTCGGGCGCATCCGATCCAGCTCCAGTGCGCCTTCTTTGCGATAAATATAACGCTGCTTAATGCCTGAGGCTTTTTCAATAAATTCTGCGCTGGAGTGCGGTTTAGGGTCTAGCTCACCGGCCTCAATCTGCGCCTGATGCTGTGCATTATAGGCATCTGCATAGGCATTATAGCTGGCGACCAGCTCCTCGTTGGTAATCGTGTAATCAGGGTTCCAGACACCCACGCCGCTAACAACAATATTATGTGCCATTTGATTCTCTTTCATGTCCTGGAGCGCAACAGGCAAATCATGCGCTCATGTTGATGGGCTTAGCTTAGCGCGTTGTGACAAAAATGTCATGAAACATCCTTGGGGTATCCTGCTGCTATCCGCATGAAAAGTGCCGGAAAATCGTGTATTCATGCAGTGTTGCTGATAAGGCCATCGCTTATCTGATCCTTTTACATAAGCCACTGGTAATGTTTTTTTACTACCGCTCAATAAGTCTGGCGCGATATATACCAAGTCAGTACACTTCCATTAAGATAACCAGATAATTTGCGAACAACCAATAAGGACCCTTCATGAGTACATGGATAAAAACCCTTGCCGCGGTGAGCGTGGCTGCATTGCTGGGTGGCTGTGCAACCTCTCCTACCGGCCGTAATCAGGTATTACTGTATTCGTCTGATCAGCTTGCCCAGATGGGTGACCAGGCATTCAGTAGTATGAAAGAAGAGCTGAAAGTGTCTAATCAGCGGGTCGAGAATGCTTATGTTGAGTGTGTAGCAGATGCCATCACCCCTTACGTGCCTAAAGAGGTTTATGACGGTCAGTGGGAAGTTGTTGTTTTTGACGATGAACAGGTTAACGCCTTTGCACTACCCGGCGGTAAAATTGGTGTGTATACCGGCCTGCTGAATGTGGCAAAAAATCAGGACCAGCTGGCCGCGGTTATTGGTCACGAAGTTGGCCACGTTATCGCCCAGCATGGTAACGAGCGCATGTCGCAGGGAACGTTGATAAACATGGGCAGTCAGGCGGTAGGCCAGGTTTTGGCAGCCAATGAGGTGCCGCAGACCGGTCCGATTATGGCGGCAATCGGTTTGGGTATGCAGGTGGGTGTTCAACTGCCATTTAGCCGGGCTCACGAGTCAGAGGCTGATGTAATTGGTTTACAGCTGATGGCAAAATCAGGATTTGACCCTCGTCAGTCGGTTGATCTCTGGCAGAATATGGAAGCCGCCAGTGATGGCGAGCGGCCGATGGAAATGCTCTCCACCCACCCTGCACCACAAACCCGTATCAGTAACTTACAGGCGAATATGGAACCTGCGCTGGCCGATTACCAGGCCACTTCAAACCGCCCCAAGTGCAAATAACAGCGGCCATATTGACCATACAAACAAAAACGCCACGGCAATAACCGTGGCGTTTTTTTTATCTGACAACCATTACGCGTCTTTGTTGGATGTGTTATCGGCTTCTTTGAAGAAGTGTACATCCATTTGCGGATAAGGAATGGAGATACCTTCCTGGTCAAAGCGCAGTTTAACCTGCTCGGTGAAATCCAGCTTCAGTTTCAGAAAGTCTGATGCATTACACCACGGACGTACCGTGAAGTTCACACTGCTATCACCTAGCTCAGACACACCCACCAGCGGAGCAGGTTTTGCGTGAACACGCTCATCGGCTTCAAGCATTTCAATTAAAATGCGTTTGGCTTTTAGCAAATCGTCATCGTAGCCAATACCAAATGTCATATCCGCACGGCGAGTATCCTTGGCAGAATAGTTAGTAATATTACCGTTATAAATATTCCCGTTAGGAATGGTAATTTCTTTGTTATCCACAGATGTCATGGTGCTATGGAAGATACCGATTTTCTGAACCGTACCCATGGTGCCTGCCGCTTCAATGAAGTTACCGGCTTTAAAGGGTTTAAAGACCAGCAGCATAACGCCGGCGGCAAAATTTTTCAGAGAATCTTGCAGCGATAAGCCAATGGCCAGACCGGCGGCACCGACAATCGCTACTAACGACGTCGTATCAACACCAAGCTCATTCAATGAGGCCACGATAACAAACAGCATCAGAATCGCACTGATGATCGATTCCAGAAAGTTGATCAACATCTCATCATATTTCGATTTTGCCATCAGCCGGCGAAACACCGAGAGAATCATGCCAACGACAAATCGACCGACAACATAGATAACGATGGCCATGGCAATATTGATGCCCCACGGAATGGCATAATCGTTAATATACATTTCAATGTTTTCAGCACTGAACATGTTGAGATTTTCTTCCATATTCGGATCCTTCTGGGTTGTTAAATAATTCAACGTTAAGCTAGCAGTCTTTTATACACTGGTGCAACGCCTAAGCTGGTCTGACGGGAAAATATCATACGGAAGTATAAAATTTTATCCCTTAATTCACTCTGTCCCTGAATTTTACCACTAACCTATTGTGAAAATAGGAGTGTTGTCCCGTCATTGTGGCTTGTCGTAACAAATGCACGCGGTTGGGTTCCTTCTGCGGGGTAGTGCCGTTTGCAGAAGAAATTGGTAGCCAATCCTGGCCAAACGATTTAAAATATCCGCCGTAGAATTTTGCGCCAGGGAATGTGCTGAATACACTAGCCAGACCGATGAATCGAAGCTTTTTTATGGAAGCTGTATCCCCGTTCATTTCGAATCACCAAAACTTCATCGTTAACCAGACGAGATAAAGGAACATACAATGTTATTTCTTACAGTGCTGTTTGTCATTGTAGGAGTTCTGTTAGCATTTTCGCTGACAGGCGACAAAGGCAAAAATACCCCGCATGCACGACGTAGTGCTCAGACTCCGTTAAAAGCTGTTCCGACAGGCCCTAAAAAAGCCACTGCGAGGTTTATTTCCGTCAACTAATCCCCGGCAATCACAGGGAGTGATTGCTTTAGTCCGGCTCGGGTCGCTATCATAGCGACTTTTTGTAGCGGATTGTTTGTATGCGTATTCCCCGTTTTTTCTATCCTGATACCATTCCCGTCGACCAGGAATTTGCGCTTGCCTCAGAGGCTGCCCATCATGCCAGTACCGTATTACGCCTGAAAGCTAATCAGCGCATTGTGCTGTTTAATGGTGATGGCAATGAATACAGTGGTCAGATTATCAGTGTTGCACGCAAAGAAGTGATTGTGGAAATGGATGCCTGTTTGTCAGTCAGCACAGAGTCGGCTTTGCCTCTGCATTTAGGTCAGGGGATATCAAAGGGCGACCGGATGGATACTGTGCTGCAAAAAAGCGTGGAGCTGGGCGTAACGCAGATCACCCCGCTTCTGACCGAGCGCTGCACCGTCAAACTGGACGAAAAGCGCTGGGAAAAGAAACTTGCCCAGTGGCAAAAAATCATTATCGGCGCCTGTGAGCAAAGTGGCCGCAATATTGTTCCTGTGCTAAATCCTATCCAGACCCTCAATGAGTTTACTGCGGCCTCTACCAGTGAGCATCGCCTGATTCTGTCTCCGGGTGCAGCCACCGCGTTTGGCAGAACACCTTATTGCTCACAGGGGTATCGGCTGATTATCGGCCCCGAGGGCGGTCTGACCGAAAGTGAAGTCCATCATGCCAGCGAGTGCGGGTATAACCCGGTTAGTATGGGGCCGCGCATTTTGCGCACCGAAACCGCCGCGATTACCAGCTTGAGTGTTTTGCAGGCGCTGCACGGCGACTTATAAAAACGGCTTTATGGTCATGGCCGCAAAAAAGGTGACAGCGCCTTGCTGCACCTTGAAAAAACCTGCCATGGCAGCCATATCCCCACATAACCTTGCTAAGTGAGTTGAAACCATGAGCTATACTGTCGGCGTCGTAATGGACCCAATCGCCAAAATTAAACCTTATAAAGACACCAGTTTTGCTATGATGCTGGAAGCCCAGCGCCGCGGTGCAACGGTGTTGTATTTTGAGCTGAGCGACTTGTACATTGATAATGGCAAGCCGATGGGAATTGCGCGGCCAGTATCGGTGGTCGACCGTAACGAAGATTTTTATACCCTGGGAGAGGCCGCCCTGATACCTCTTGGCGAGGTGGATGTGCTGCTGATGCGTAAAGATCCTCCCTTCGACAGTGAATTTTTATACGCGACGCAGATTTTATCACTGGCCGAGCGCGACGGCGCCCTGGTGGTGAATAACCCGCAAGGTCTGCGCGACTATAATGAAAAGCTGTTTACATCCTGGTTTGGCGACAAAATTCCCGACACCATGGTTACCAGTGATGCCGGTCGGGTCCGTGAATTTCATTCCCGTCACAAAGACATTATCTGTAAACCGCTGGACGGAATGGGTGGCGCCTCTATCTTTCGTATTAAAGAAGATGGCAATAACCTGGGCGTGGTGATTGAGACGCTGACCGCGCATGGTAGTCGCTACATGATGGTGCAAAAATATATGCCGGAGATCAAAGACGGCGATAAGCGCATTCTGATTGTCGATGGTGAGGTGGTGCCCTATGCCCTGGCCCGCTTGCCCAGCGCCGGTGAAACCCGGGGCAACCTGGCCGCCGGCGGTACCGGTCGTCCGCAGCCTTTGAGTGAGTCAGACAAAGCCCTCGCAGAGCACATTGCGCCGGTACTCAAAGAGCACGGATTAATTTTTGTGGGGCTGGATGTTATCGGTGATAAAATTACTGAAATAAACGTAACCAGCCCGACTTGCGTAAGAGAAATAGAAGCCGAGTTTGATATTAACATTATGGCGATGTTGTTCGATGCCATAGAACGCCGCCTGAAGTCACTAAGTGAGTGAGCGTATGACTGAGCTGAAAAGCCTGCAAAACCATTTACTGATTGCGATGCCATCGCTGGATGACCCTTACTTTGAGCGGTCGCTGACCTACATCTGTGAGCATAACGATGAAGGTGCCATGGGCATTGTGCTTAATCAGCCCTCCAGTATGAACTTAAAGCAGTTACTTGAGCAAACTGACAAGGAACTGGAAATCAGCGCCGACAAAGCTGAGCAGATTGTACTGGCCGGAGGCCCGGTCAGTCAGGAGCGCGGTTTTGTATTGCACTCTGATCAGGGGCAATGGAGTTCCAGCCTGACCCTGGCAGACAATGTTGTGGTCACTACCTCTAAAGATATTCTGACCGCCATTGGCAATAACAGTGGCCCGGAAAAATCACTGGTAGCGCTGGGTTATGCAGGCTGGTCAGCGGGTCAGCTGGAAAAAGAGTTACAGGAAAATGCCTGGCTGACCATCGAGGCCGACCCGGACATTCTGTTTAATACCCCGATGCATCGTAAGTGGCAGGCCGCGGTCAATAAACTGGGCATTGATGTGTGGCAGCTGACCCCAGAGATCGGTCATGCGTGAGGCGGGCCAGCGTACCGTACTGGCATTTGATTTTGGTACCAAAAGTATTGGTGTGGCAGTGGGTCAGGAAGTGACGGGTACAGCCTCGCCACTGGCAGCCCTGAAAGCCCGTGATGGCATCCCCGACTGGGACAGTGTGGGACGGTTATTTGAAGAATGGCGACCCGATTTGGCTGTGGTCGGCCTACCACTGAATATGGACGGGACCGAGCAGGATGTTACCCAGCGGGCAAAAAAGTTTGCCAATCGTCTGCACGGCCGGTTCAAAACGCAGGTACAGACCTGGGACGAGCGGTTATCTACCGCTGATGCCAAAGCCATGTTATTTGAGCTGGGTGGATACAAGAAGCTGACCAAAGAGAAAGTCGACAGTGTGTCTGCCTGCGTCATCTTCACCAGCTGGGCAGAAAATCAGTATTAAAGCTGAGCGCGGCTACAGCTGCCGTCTTTTTTGCGATGACAGCAGGGCTCTTCCTGCGGCGCCTGGCACTGCCAGCAAATACCAAAGGCACCTTCGTTTATTTCATGACATTTAGCACACCGCCAGTCGGCATTTTCGCACACACAGGCGGTGTCGCTGCTTAACCCTTCGACAACCTGAATAGCCCGGTGATACCAGCTGTCATCCACCAGCCAGACTTCCTGCTGAATATCCTGCCAGGGAAGCTCCCCTACAGCACCGGCTATAAACTCGTTTTTCATCAGGTAAGGAATGCCTACCTCTTCCAGCTCACTGCGTAGCCGCTGAATGAGAAAGCGATCCTCACTACCAAACAATTTATGCATGGTTAATCCATATCAATGGATACATTACTCAGTGAACCCAGGTTAGAGCCTTCGTTGGTATCCAGTTTTACCATCAGACGAAGATCATTTGGAGAGTCAGCATGATGCAGGGCCTGCTCCATATTGATAATATCTGCATTGAGCAGCTCATACAGTGCCATATCGAAGGTCTGCATACCAGCCTCTTTGCTTTTTGCCATCGCTTCTTTAAGCTCACCAATCCGGTTATTTTGTATCAATTCGCTGACAAACGGGGTATTGAGCAGCACTTCAATGGCCGCCACCCGTCCACCATCATTACGTGGCACCAGTTGCTGAGCCACAATAGCACGCAGATTCAGACTCAAATCAAACAGCAGCTTGTTGTGCAGCTCACGGGGGGCCAGGTGCATGATCCGCTCAATAGCCTGATTGGCATTGTTGGCATGCAAAGTGGCAACACACAAATGCCCGGTGTCAGCAAAAGACATGGCATACTCCATGGTTTCCATGCTGCGAATCTCACCAAGCAAAATCACATCCGGGGCCTGGCGCAAAGAGCTTTTCAGTGCTTCGTCAAATGAATGAGTATCAATGCCCACTTCACGCTGGGTCACTACACACTGACCGTGGCGGTGGATAAATTCAATCGGGTCCTCAATGGTCAGTATATGGCCTTTTGAATTGTGATTACGGTGATTTATCAGCGCCGCCAGCGAGGTCGACTTACCCGTGCCGGTCGCCCCTACCATCAGAACCAGCCCGCGCTTGCTCATGATTACATCTTTTAAAATAGGCGGCAGCCCCAGATCGTCGGCTTTAGGAATTTCGGTGACAATCCGGCGAATCACCATGCCAACAGAATCGCGCTGCCAGAATGCACTGCACCGAAACCGCCCCAGTCCGCTGATACCCACAGCAAAGTTTGCTTCTTTTTGAACATTCAGCTCTTCAATGTACCGCGGCTCCATGATGCTGTGCACCAGCTCCTTGGCCTGAAACTGAGACAACGGGGCATCCGCTATCGCCACCAGTTCGCCATTGATTTTAGCGCTGACCGGAAAACCGGCTGTCACAAAAATATCCGAGGCGCCCTGTTCGGTGGCCTGGCGCAAATAATCAATTAACATCCAGTCTGTTCCTAAAAAGAGTTTTGTTTATCAATCGATTTTTCAGCGGCATCCTGCTGGGTAATGACCCCTTTTGCCACCAGCCGCTGCAGACACTGATCCATGGTTTGCATGCCCATGGCCTGGCCGGTCTGAATCACCGAATACATCTGCGGAACCTTATCTTCACGAATCAGGTTTCGGATCGCCGGTACACCCAGCATAATCTCATGGGCCGCCACCCGGCCACCGCCGATTTTTTTAAGCAGGGTTTGTGAAATAACCGCCCGCAGAGACTCTGACAACATTGAGCGTATCATCGACTTTTCGGCCGCCGGAAATACATCAATAATCCGGTCGATGGTTTTCGGCGCCGAGTTAGTATGCAGTGTACCAAATACCAGATGGCCGGTTTCTGCCGCTGACATCGCCAGCCGGATGGTTTCCAGATCCCGCAATTCACCCACCAGAATAACATCCGGGTCTTCACGCAGCGCCGAGCGCAGCGCGTTATTAAAGCTCTTGGTATCACGGTGCACTTCACGCTGGTTGAGCAGACTCAACTTATTGTCGTGCACAAACTCGATTGGATCTTCGATAGTCAGAATATGATGACGCTGATGGGCATTGATATGGTCTATCATCGCCGCCAGCGTGGTACTTTTACCTGAGCCGGTGGCGCCGGTTACCAGCACCAGTCCTGTGGGCTGGTTAATAATCGATTTAAAGATTTCCGGTGCGCCCAGTTCATCCAGGGTCAGAACCCGGGACGGAATGGTACGTAACACCGCAGCAGCGCCCCGGTTCTGAACAAATGCATTCACCCGGAAACGTGATAAGTCTTTCACTTCAAAGGAAAAGTCAACTTCCAGGTTTTCTTCATACTCCTTGCGCTGGGCATCATTCATAATTTCATAAATCAGGCCATGAACCTGCTTATGATCCAGCTCGGGGATATTCAGCCTGCGCATCTGTCCGTCAACCCGGATGATAGGCGGCAGGCCTGCTGACAAGTGTAAATCCGAGGCGTTATTCTTTACACTGAAAGCTAAAAGTTCGGTAATATCCACGATTACTTCTCCACATCGTTTTAGGTGCCTAATGCAAACAATAGCAGAACGACTGAAATTCGCCTGTGAACGCAAGGATCAGGCCGCTGCTAGTGCTAATCGTCCTTCAGATTCTATTCAATTACTAGCGGTATCAAAGACTAAACCGGTATCTGATATCAGGTTAGCGTATGAAGCCGGACAACGTTTATTTGGTGAAAACTACATTCAGGAAGGTGTGGAAAAAGTGCAGACGCTGTCTGAACTTACCGATATTGTGTGGCATTTGATTGGCCCCATCCAGTCTAACAAAACCCGCGACGTGGCCGCGCACTTTGACTGGGTGCAGTCCATAGACCGGGAGAAAATTGCCCGGCGCCTGAATGATCAGCGTCCTGAACACTTGCCGGCGCTGAATGTCTGTATTCAGGTCAACATTGATGAAGAAGGTAGTAAATCCGGCGTTCACGTGGATGAGCTTGACGGACTTGTCAATGCAGTGTCCGGATTTGAGCGATTACAGTTACGCGGCCTGATGGCGATTCCCAAAGCGGACGCCAGTGCCGAACAACAACAGCGCACTTTGCAAACACTGGCTGAATTGTTTGACCACTATCGTACAAAGCTGAGCAATTTTGATACCCTGTCCGTAGGTATGAGTGGTGATATGGACGAAGCCATTGCCCATGGCTCGACAATGGTGCGTATCGGTACGGCTATTTTTGGTGCCCGCACGCCCTGATTGTCACCAATTATTTGACTTCAAACCATAAGGATACATATGCAACAGAAAAAACTCGCTTTCATTGGCGCCGGTAATATGAGCCGCAGCATCATCAGCGGACTGGTTAATTCTGGTTACGATAAAGATCTGATTATGGCCAGCAATCCGTCGACCCCAAAACTGGATGCGCTGAAGGCTGACTTTGGCATTCATATTACCCAGTCAAACGATGAAGCCTGTGCATTTGCTGATGCCATTGTTCTTTCGGTAAAACCTCAGCTGATGGGTGACATGTGCGCCGATTTACAGCAGAACAACACGCTTTCCGACAAACTGTTTATCTCTATTGCTGCTGGCCTGACCGTCAGCCGTTTGCAGGACATGCTGGGCGGTGAATATCCGGTAGTCCGGGTTATGCCAAACACACCAAGTCTGCTGGGTAAAGGCATGTCAGGGCTGTATGCCGATGAAACCATCACCAGCGATAACCGCCAGTTTGTTGAAGACATGATGAATGGGGTGGGTAAAACCGTCTGGGCAGAAAAAGAAGATGAAATTAACGGTGTGATTGCTGCTGCCGGTAGCAGTCCTGCTTATTTTTTCCTGTTCTTGCAAGCGATGCAGGAAGAAGCCATGAATATGGGCTTTGATAAAGACGCAGCCCGTACTATGGTTCAGCAAGCCTGTCTGGGCGCCGCTGAAATGGTTTGCCAGAACCCACAGCTGGAACTGAGCGAATTACGTGCTCAGGTGACCTCAAAAGGCGGGACAACCGCCGCGGCGGTCAATACGCTAATTGATGAAGGCTTGTCTGATATTGTGTCAAAAGCAATGCGGGCCGCAGTTTCACGTGCCGAAGAAATGGCAAAACAATTTTAATCTAACAGGATATTCATAGATGAGCGCATCGGTATTTTTAATCTCTACCCTGTTCAACCTGTACCTGATGGTAGTGATTTTACGATTGTGGTTACAACTTGTCAGAGCGGATTTTTACAATCCGCTAAGTCAGTTTGTGGTCAAAGCAACACACCCGGTTGTCGGACCGATGCGTCGTATTATTCCGTCGCTGGGTCGATTTGACACCGCCACCTTTGTGTTTGCGATTATCGTATCGTTCGCCAAGCTGGCGGCCTTATCCTTTTTATTCGGCTCTGGACTGAATAACCCGCTGGCTGTACTGCTGCTATCTGTGGTGGATGTCATTAAAGAGGCGTTCAGCCTGGTGTTCTGGGTACTGATTCTGCGGGCAATCCTAAGCTGGGTGTCACAGGGACAAAATCCGGTAGAGTATGTATTACACCAGCTTACCGAACCTTTCCTGGCCCCTATTCGCAAAGTACTGCCGCCTATTGGCGGGCTGGACCTGTCGGTACTGGTGGCCATTATTGCATTGCAATTTATTCAGTTGCTTTTGCAGGACACCTTCGGTTTATACTAACCTGAATATAAAAAAGCGGCTCTGAGCCGCTTTTCTTTATCTCAGGGGGTCGATATGCGTCGTTTATCTTCATTTTGCGTGGTAATGATATTCTGCTCACTGTTTTTCAGTGGTGCAGCACAGGCAGAGCAAAAACAGGTGCTGGGTAACTGGGATGTGCATTATATGGTGGTTAATACCACGTTTTTAAGCCCGGATGTCGCCAGCACCTACAATATCGTGCGCAGCAAATACAGCGCACTGGTCAATATCTCTGTGCTCGACAGCTCCTCCCAGCAAGCTCAGAATGCCGCCCTGACCGGCACTGCCACAAACCTGCTTGGCGTAAAAAAGTCGCTGAGCTTTCGTAAAGTTGAAGAAGGTGATGCCATTTATTATCTGGCTACTTTGTCCTTTGACGACCCGGAAACCTTCCGGTTTGCTATTGATGTGCAGCAGGGCAACGCCACACGCACACTGAAATTTAAGCAAAAGCTCTACGCAGAATAAAAAGCGCTCCCCCAACTTTCGAAGATAAAGGGCCTTAAAGCTGAGGGCCGCTGAAGCTAGCAGGCGTTAACGCTGACGGATAAAACGGGTCTTTGAAACCGTAGTCACCGGCCGCTCCCACCATCTATCGTCATTAAGTGTTTAAACACTGTTGGATTAAGCGCTGCCTGGCTGTGCACTGTCTGGATTTGCTCGGACCGGGCCCGCACTATTCGATAGCTGCCTGTCAATGCAGCTATCCTGTGTCGCGCTGTCCGGCATGTGTTGTTAATAAGTTGTCTTACTTAGCCAGGTTTGTAACTGTCTTCACACCGCTTTGCCGCTGCAAATGCATCACGGGCCTCCAGGCGTGCGCAATAATTGCGGACATTATCATGCAGCAGTTCCTGTCCGGCTTCACGGGCCCACATCAGTGTGTGGCCGGCCAGAATATCCGCCACGGTAAACATATTACCCACCACAAACTCGTTGTCTCCCAGAGTATTGGCAAACACCTCAAGGGCATGCTGATACTCATAAGTGCCGCAGTCTTTCATGCCGGCCAGCCGGTAAGCTTCAGGTAAAGCAAAAGAATGCTTTACCATCGACCACAGTGGCTGCTCCAATTCTGTGGCTAAAAAGAACATGGCCTGCTCAAAGCTGGCTCGTTCGGGTGTTGCTACAGCCGGAATAAATTCCTGATAACCGTGGGTGTCGGCCAGTTGACACAAAATGGCAGACGATTCGGTCATGCTCAGGCCATGGCCTACCAGCAGCGGCACTTTCGATGTGGGGGTCAGGGCTTTGTAGGCGGCCTCGCGATGTTCACCTTTAAGCAGGTTCACCACCTTATACTCGTACGGCAGGCCCATCTCTTCGAGCGCCCAGACCACCCGCAATGACCGGGTGCCGGGAAATCCATAAAGGGTATACATTGCGCAGCCTCCTCTAGCCACCAGATTTATTGTTCGTCGCGCAGGAACACCAAATCAGTGGCACTGCTTTGCTCTTCGCTGAAATAATAGCCCTGCTCACTAAACGCTTTTAAGCCAGCCACATCTTCAACCTGATTGTCCAGAATATAGCGGGCCATCAGACCACGGGCTTTTTTGGCGTAAAAGCTGATAACTTTATACTGGCCGTTTTTCTGATCCTTAAACTGCGGCGTAACAATCATACCGTCCAGCTGTTTTTTCTTTACTGATTTAAAGTACTCATTTGAGGCCAGATTGACCAGCACATTATCGCCCTGTGCTGCCAGGGCTTTATTCAGGTTCAGGGTTATCTGGTCGCCCCAGAATGCATACAGATCTTTACCCTGCGCATTATCCAGTTTAGTTCCCATCTCCAGCCGGTAGGCCTGCATTAAATCCAGCGGACGCAACACGCCATATAGACCAGACAAAATCCGCAAGTGGTCCTGAGCATAATCCAGTGAGGTCTCACTGAGCGAGTAAGCATCCAGACCGGTATAAACATCACCGTTAAAAGCAAACACAGCCTGGCGGGCATTGTTCTGCGTGAACGGAGTTGAAAATTCAGCAAACCGGTTAGCATTGAGGGCTGCCAGTTTGTCGCTGATGTGCATCAGCGAGGATAAATCTGCCGGTGACAATTCACAACAGCGCTCAACCAGGGTCTCTGCCGATGACAGCAACTCAGGCTGCGTGTGCTTAGTCACCGGTAACTGAGTTTCGTAATCCAGATTTTTAGCAGGGGAAACGACAACAAGCATGATAACTCCGTTAATTCTTGATTTATCTGGCAAGTCTACCCAGACCTTTCAGGCACTTAAAGAAAAATTACCCTATCAGGTTAATCAATTAACTGGTTGAATACCTGTCAACAACCCCAATGTACACTGTACGAGCATAAATCGACTGTTCACGGGTTTGTAGTTTAATAAAGAAGATGGTTTGATGTAACAACAGTCACATCATCGATCTGAATGCCACCGACAGGCATACAAACCTGACAACATTGATTACATCATCAGGATGTCACTTATTTTTATCCGCAAACTCCATTGTTGTGGGTGTGCTGATGTGTTTTTTTAACCGCTACAGATTCAGAGAGAACTATGAGCAATCAGTTACAAGCGCTACGCGAAATGACCACTGTTGTCGCTGACACAGGCGATATCGAAGCGATCAAAAAATATGAGCCGGTAGATGCCACCACCAACCCGTCACTATTGCTGAAGGCTGCTGGTTTACCGCATTATGAGCAAATCATTGAAGATGCTGTAGCCTGGGCAAAATTGCAGTCCAAGGACGCCGACCAGCAACTGGTTGATGCAGCAGACAAACTTAATGTATTAATTGGTAAAGAAATTTCCGGCTCTGTACCTGGCCGTATCTCTACCGAGGTTGATGCACGTTTATCGTTTGATACCGAAGCGACGATCGCCAAAGCAGAGCGCCTGATCGAGCTGTATGCAGACGAAGGCATTGATAAAGAGCGTATCTTAATCAAGATTGCATCTACCTGGGAAGGTATTCGCGCTGCAGAAGTACTTGAACAAAAGGGAATTAACTGTAATCTGACATTGCTGTTCAGTTTTGCTCAGGCCCGGGCCTGTGCCGAAGCCGGTGTATTTTTGATTTCGCCATTTGTTGGCCGGATTCTGGACTGGTACAAAGCAAATACTGGCACCGCTGAATATGCCCCGCATGAAGATCCGGGCGTGCAGTCAGTGACCCAAATTTATAATTATTATAAAGAGCACGGCTACAATACCATCGTGATGGGCGCAAGCTTCCGTAACATTGGTGAGATTCAGGCCCTGGCAGGCTGTGACCGCTTAACTATCAGCCCTGCGCTGCTGGAAGAGCTGGCTAACGAAACCGCCGAGCTTAAGCCCGTGCTTGAAGATAAAGGCGCCTCTGAAACTCCGGGTGAGAAACTTGATGAAATCAGTTTCCGCTGGGAGATGAATGAAGACCCTATGGCGACCGAAAAGCTGGCCGAAGGTATCCGCAACTTTGCGAAAGATCAGGTCAAACTGGAAACAATGCTGAGAGAAAAACTGGACGCCTAGTTTTATCGCGTATTGTTTACCCTATACAAAGGTTATGTTCTTCGAGCATAACCTTTTTGCTTATCTAAACGACTATAGGAATTGATGATGACCACACTTACCAGTCAGCCGGAATGGCAACGTCTAAGCGAGCTCGCAGCATCTGTAAAAGATGCCCATATGCGGGACTGGTTTGCGCAGGATCCATCCCGTGCTGAAACCATGCAGGCCGAAGCCTGTGGTATTCACCTTGATTACTCAAAAAACCGTGTCACCCAGGAAGTACTTGACGGGTTATTCGAGCTAGCCAGCGCACGCGGTCTGGATAGCGCCCGCAGTGAAATGTTTGGTGGTGAGCCTATCAATACCACTGAAAATCGCGCTGTGCTGCACACTGCTTTGCGTAATTTCTCCGGTCAGCCGGTGATGGTTGACGGCGAAGATGTAATGCCAGAAGTACTGGCGACACTTGAAAAAATTCGTACGTTTACTGAATCTGTGCATTCTGGTGAGCATAAAGGTTATACCGGCAAGCCGGTAAAAGATGTGGTGGCCATTGGTATTGGCGGCTCTTTCCTGGGCCCTAAAATCATGACCGAAGCACTAAAACCCTATCGCAGTGATGCGGTTAATGTGCATTTTGTTGCCAATGTGGATGGTTGCCATATTAAAGATGTGCTGGCCGGAGTCGATCACGAAGAAACGCTGGTTGTAATGTCCTCCAAGTCGTTCTCGACACAGGAAACCCTGCAGAACACCGTCACTGCCCGTGATTGGTTTTTAGCTCAGGGCGGCACTCAGGAAGATGTTGCCAAACATTTTGTTGCCGTATCATCCAATGTAAAAGCAGCCACTGACTTTGGCATTGCAGAGCATAACATCTTTCCTATGTGGGACTGGGTTGGCGGACGCTATTCATTGTGGTCGGCCATCGGTCTGCCTATTTCCCTGAGTCTGGGTTTTGAAAACTTCAAAGGTCTGCTGGAAGGTGCACACGAAATGGACAATCATTTCAAAGATGCACCACTAAAGAGCAACCTGCCGGTCATCATGGCCATGCTGGGCGTATGGTATCGCAACTTCTTTGATGCCCAGTCGACCGTCATGCTGCCGTATTATCATTATCTGCGAGGCCTGCCTGCCTATGTGCAGCAGCTGGATATGGAAAGTAACGGTAAGCAGGTAACCAAAGACGGTGAAGTGGTTGACCATGAGACCGGTCCTATCATCTGGGGCAGCGAAGGAACCAACGGTCAGCACAGCTTTCACCAGCTGATTCACCAGGGCACAAGCCTTATCCCTGCTGACTTTATGCTGCCATTGAATGTGCCGAATCAGGACGACACGCATCACGCGATGCTGGCATCTAACTGCTTTGGTCAGACCCAGGCACTGATGCAGGGTAAAACCTTTGATGAGTGTTATGCCGACCTTGAAGGCGCTGGCCTGGACGATGAAACCCGTCAGCATATTGCCCTGCATAAAACCATGCCAGGCAACAAGCCCAGCAACACATTACTGTTCAATCAGCTTGATCCAAAAACACTTGGCTCACTTGTTGCTCTATATGAACATAAGGTGTTTGTTCAGGGTGTGATTTGGCAGGTTAACTCCTTTGATCAATGGGGTGTAGAACTTGGTAAAGTACTTGGTAATCAGGTACTTGATGGTATTCAGGGTAAAGCTGATGCCGACCAGTTTGATGCATCTACTCTCCAGCTTATCGAGAAGTTCCGCAACGCTAATGCACCAAAATAAACAGTAGCCAGCAGACGCGCTACTGTAGTGCAATTCGCGGCCAGGTTCACTGGCCGCTTATCCACATCCTGCTCACCACTCGTGTCATGAAACTGTCACGCTTTGTAAATAAAAGGTTAACTTTTTTATTTTATTTTGCATGTGGCTGTGATACAAAAATGACCAGAGGGATTTAATTCGTTCGCTCTGTGACTGAAGTTAGTGGTAACAATAAGGAGATCCACGTGGATAAGTCAGATCTATTTACCATGTTAGATATCGAAGCAACTCCGGCAAAAACCAAAAGCAAAAAGCGTAAATGGAGAGAGATAGAAGCACTGCAGGATAGATATAAACTAGAAAAGGAACTATCGGAAATTGACTACAATTTCGAATACGAATTAGAAACAATGGAAAGATAATGCAAAAACGGCCACCTGCTCAAAGGTGGCCGTTTTTCGTTATAGCGTCTGATAAACTTAAACTTGCCAGGTGATGGGCGTTTTGCCATGCGCCTGCAACAATGAATTCGTCTGACTAAAGTGTCTGCAACCTAAGAAGCCCCGATGCGCCGACAACGGAGACGGATGCGGTGCCGTCAGAACATGATGGCGCTGGGTATCAATGTACTTGCCTTTTTTCTGGGCATGACTCCCCCACAGTAAAAAGACCACATTGTCACCATGCTGGTTTACCGCCTCAATAACTGCATCAGTGAAGGTTTCCCAGCCATATTTTGCATGGCTATGCGCTTTGCCCTGCTCGACCGTCAGCACAGCATTTAGCAGCAATACTCCCTGCTGTGCCCATGCGGTCAGGTGGCCGTGTTCAGGTATTTGAAACCCATTAATATCAGCCGCGAGCTCTTTATAGATATTTTTAAGTGAAGGTGGCACCTTTACTCCCGGCAATACCGAAAAGCTCAGGCCGTGCGCCTGGTGCGGACCGTGATAGGGGTCCTGTCCGAGAATCACCACTTTCACCTCATCCAGCGCTGTATACTTCAATGCATTAAATACATCACCGGCAGACGGAAACACCGCCTTGCCGTTTTGCCGGGCCTGTTCAACCCGGTCAAGTAAGGCCCGAAAATACGGTTTTTCCTTTTCCGGCCCCAGGACATCCTGCCACTGCATTATTTATCTTTCAGCAGACTGAACATATGCGCTTTAAGCGCTTCATAGTCGGCTGCCACGTCTACGGCCAGGCTGTCTTCTCCAGCCACATCCGCCAGGGCTTTGGGCAGACTAATAGGCTGACCCAGTACATTTTCCACTGTTTCACGGAATTTTGCCGGATGTGCGGTACCCAGGAACACCCCTTTTTCCTGCTCCTGCAGGTCATGGCTGACCGCACGATAGGCAATCGCGGCGTGCGGCTCGCTGGTATAGCCAGACTGGGCCAGCTGACGCATCGCCATTTGGGTGTACTGCTCGTCAACCGACTCTCCGCGCAAACAGGCTTTATCCAGGTAACCACGCTCAATCAGCGCTTCAATCCGGGGCCAGTTGTTTGGCTGACTGACATCCATCGCATTTGATATGGTCGCGACAGTGGCTTTAGGCGCCCACTCACCGGTTTTCAGATAACGCGGCACTGTATCGTTAAGGTTGGTGGCGGCAATAAAACGCTTAATCGGCAGTCCCATGGCTTTAGCAATCATACCCGCGGTAAGATTACCAAAGTTGCCGCTGGGTACTGAAAATACCAGCTCATCACGATCTTCTTCAGGAATCTGACTGACCGCTTCAAAGTAGTAACAGACCTGCGCCATCAGTCGGCTGATATTGATAGAGTTAGCCGAGTTTAGATGCAGGCCTTCACGTACTTCCGGATCATCAAATGCCTGTTTAACCATTGACTGACAGGCATCAAAATCTGACTCAATTGCCACGGTGTGAATATTATCACCCAGGGTCGAAAACAGCTTTTCCTGCAGCGGGCTGATTTTTCCTTTGGGAAACAGGATCACTACATTAATGTTGTCGATACCGTGAAACGCATGCGCCACAGCCGCGCCAGTATCGCCTGAGGTAGCGGTTAAAATAGTAACCGGCTTGCCTTGTGAAATACGGGACAGACACTGGGCCATGAAACGACCACCGAAGTCTTTAAATGCCAGCGTCGGGCCATGAAAAAGCTCCAGCGAGTAGACCTTGTCGGTGACCTTTTCTACCGGCGCCGGAAAGTCAAATGCCTGCTCGACAATCTCATTAAGCACACCGTCGCCCAGTTCATCACCGATCAGCGCATGCAATACTTCGATACTACGCTCAACAAACGGCTTTTCGAGCAGTGTGTCGATGTTCGCCAGTTTTGGGATGGCGGTTGGAAAATACAGGCCCTGGTGTTTACCCAGACCGCGCTTTACTGCTTGAGAAAAAGATACGACATCGCTGGCATCTTTTAAATTAACTAATTCCACTATGATTTACCCTTGCTTGTCCTGAGCACCCACAGCCGGGATGCTACATACGTGGCTAAAGCCATCTTCATTCTGCTTATAGTTGTTTTCCAGCCAGTCGGCAATAATCTGCGCGTCCTGCTGACTCTGACATACCGCAAACACAGTCGGGCCGGACCCGGAGATTCCAAATGCCAGTGCGCCGTTTTGCATACTAAAGGCCCGGGCTTCATCAAACCCCGGAAGCAGCGATTTTCGGTATGGCTCGGCAATAACATCCTGCATCACGCTGGCCGCCAGAGTAGTATCACCACTGTGCAGGGCATGTACAAACACACCCAGCTGCCGACCAAAATCCAGTGCGGTGCCCAGACCAATCTGTGTGGGCAGAATATCCCGTGCTGCTGACGTTGACACACTGATCCCCGAATAGCAAATTGCCCAGTACCAGTCTTTTTGTAACGGCAGCGACACGGTAACCGGTGAGCTTTGCCCGGTCATCAGCGTCATCCCACCTAGAAAGCAGGGGGCGACATTGTCGTAATGCACACTACCGCTAATCTGCCCTTCCAGCTCACCCATCATATGCAGCAGGGCGTCTTTATCAAACGGCGAGCCAAAGTGAACATTCAGGGCATGCAGCGCTGCCACGATAGAGCTGGCACTGGAGCCCAGGCCACTGCCAATGGGCAGATTCTTGTGTAGCGTCATGGCCACCGGATGGGTCGCATGACCAAACTTCACACAGGCTTCAAGAAAATGTTCATAGCAGTGGGTGACGATATTGGTGTTTTCATCCGCTGGCAGTTTATGCGCAAATGGCCCGCTGACTTTCAAAGAAAACTGTTCAGCCTGCTCTACGTCGACCACATCGCCAAGTGTGTCGCCATTAACCGGCTCCAGCGCAGCGCCCAGTACATCGAAACCTAAACTTACATTGCCGATAGAAGCCGGCGCATAGGCGGTGGTTTTTACAGTCATTGTTATGTGTCCTTATCCGGCAATCTGTTTCCATGGCATGGTACGCAGAATATCTGCAAACACGCCCGCTGCGGTAACCGTGCCTCCTGCCCCGTAGCCACGAATCACGTACGGAATAGGCTGGTAATAATCACTGCTGATGGCCAGCGCGTTCTCGCCATCTTTCACCGCTGCCAGCGGGTGCTCCAGCGGCACCGCCTGAATCGATACCTTACACTTGTTATCTTCAATACTGCCGATATAGCGCAGCACTTTATTGTCGGCTTTTGCCTGGGCGATGCGCTCACCAAAGGGGCCATCAATCTGTGGCAAGCTAGCCATAAATTCATCTACCGAGCAGTCTTCTGCAAAGCCTTCCGGCAATACTGACTCTATTTCTATATCAGATAGCTCCAGTGGCAGGTCGGCTTCACGGGCCATAATCAGTAATTTGCGCGCCACATCCATGCCGCTCAGATCATCACGCGGATCCGGCTCTGTGTAGCCATTATCTTTTGCCGCCTGAGTAGCCTGAGACAGACTCATGCCCTCTTCCAGCTTGCCAAATACATACGACAGACTGCCTGACAAAATTCCCTCAAAACGGTGCAGCGTATCTCCTGCACTGAATAATTTTTGCAGGTTGTCGATAACCGGAAGACCCGCCCCGACAGTGGTTTCATATAAATACTGCCGGTTGGTCTGCAGCGCTGTTTTACGTAGCTTGCGGTAATATTCGATGCTGTCGGTGTTGGCTTTCTTATTCGGTGTGACAACGTGAAAGCCGTTTTCCATCATATCTACGTACTGGCTGGCCACGCTGGAATTACTGGTACAATCAACAATGACCGGGTTAACCAGACTATTGGTATTTACAAATTCACGCAGACCATCAATGCTCAGCGCATCCTGCGAGTCATTCAGCCGCGACTGCCAGTCACCACTGATATCCACACCATTGGCATCCAGTAATAGTTTGCGGCTATTGGCAATGCCGTAAACCCGCAGTTGTATATTGCGCTTCAGCAGTTCTGGCTGCTGACGAGAGATTTGTCCTAACAGCTCCTGACCCACATTTCCGCAGCCGATCAGAAATACATCAATGTTGTGACGGTTGGAAAAGAAATTCTGATGGATAACCCGGACCGCTTTTTTGGCGCGATTAGCCTCAATAACCGTAGAAATAGAACGCTCTGATGAGCCCTGTGCAATGGCCACATTATTCACCCGGGCCTGTGCCAGAGCGTTAAAGAAGCGGGCTGCTAAGCCTTTAGTATGGCGCATACCATCGCCCACCAGCGTCACAATCGCCAGATCGCGACGCACTTCTATCGGGTCCAGCAGCTGATTTTGCAGCTCAAGGGCAAATGCATCTTCCAGCACTGTCAGTGCCTTGTCGGCATCCTTGCTCTGAATACAAAAACTGATGCTGTATTCAGAACTCGACTGGGTGATCAGGCTGATAGAAATATGTGCATTCGACATTACCTCAAACACCCGGCTGGCCATACCAACCATACCTTTAAGACCCGGGCCGGCCACGTTGAACATGGTGATGTTATCCAGCTGCGAGATACCTTTTACCGACGTCCAGGTTGAGCTGGCTTCATTCGAGATTAGCGTACCCGGCGCAGCAGGATTCAGCGTATTACGAATCAGGCAGGGAATGTGATGCTGGGCAATGGGACCAATCGTTTTTGGGTGCAGAACTTTGGCCCCAAAATAAGACAGCTCCATGGCCTCCTGATAGGTCAGCTTGTCCAGCAGTACCGCATTTTCTACCTGGTTCGGGTCAGCGTTATACACACCATCCACATCTGTCCAGATTTCGCACGCCTGCGCATCAATACAAGCAGCCAGAATCGCCGCCGAGTAGTCTGAGCCGTTACGCCCTAAGGTTACCTTTTCGTTATGCTCGTTGGCAGCCACAAAACCAGGCATGACCAAAAAGACACTGCCGTCACTGGTGACATCAGAAAAATTCGCCTTACTGACCGCCACATCCGCGATGCTGTCCAGATAATCGCCCTGAGCCAGAATGTATTTGACCGGGTCAATGATAGAATTCACTATACCTTTTGCGCTCAGAATCGCACTGAAAAGCGTCACGCTGATGTACTCACCCATGCTTAGGATACCGGCCGTGACAGATTCCGGCGCACAGCCTAATAACTTAATGCCATCCAATTGTTTTTTAAGGTGAGTCAGTGTTTTTTCAATAAATGCAATAACAGTGCTGTAGTCGAATCCGTCCAGTTCTTTATCTAAATCACTGGCAATCCCTGCGACCAAAGTGGTTAATTTATCAAACAACGGTAAGTAGTCTTCATCTGCGGCAGCCTGCTCACACAGCAGCGAAAGTGCATTGGTAACACCCTTCGGAGCAGACAGCACCACCGCAGCGCCATCGGTTTGGTGGGTGGAAATACTAATCTCCGTAACACGCAGGTATCGCTGTGCATCGGCAAGAGAAGATCCACCAAACTTTAACACTTTCATTTGTTGCTCCTTATTGATTCGACATTTACTGCATCAATGATTTACAGATTAAACTTAAAAAAAAACCCGCTCCTCAGTGAGGGCGGGTTTCTTGGTATCTGTGATAAACATGCACTAACCAGCGACCGCCCTCAAAGAGGTGGTAATCATAATCATGCCGGTGGTGCGAATAATCGTTTTCATAAGTTCAATTTGCCGTATAGACGTCTATATGTCAACCGCATTGATCTATTTATTCACAGGAGATAATTCAGACAGCACACCACATTTTTTGTATACACAGCATGCTGCCTGTCAGGCTTACGCCTGCACCGGTTTATAATTTTATTTTTCTGTCGCTAGGATAGTGCTTAATTTGCGCAGCCGAAGCGTACAACACAAAGCATCTAACAGATTGATTTTGAATTGTTTTTATTTTTTGTCACCAATCTTTCACGATAATAGCATAATCCACCGCCCCATACTCCCCATTTTACAGCCCTCCGACCATTAAATAGTAAGACACCCATGCTATCCGGCCTGACTCATAACAAGACACCCATGCTACCCAGCCTCCCTCATAACAAGACACCCATGCTACCCAGCCTCCCTGATATCAAGACACCCATGCTATCCAGCCTCCCTGATAACAAGACACCCATGCTAGCCGGCCTCCCTCATAACAAGACACCCATGCTAGCCGGCCTCCCTCATAACAAGACACCCATGCTAGCCAGCCTCCCTCATAACAAGACACCCATGCTACCCAGCCTCCCTCATAACAAGTCACCCATGCTAGCCGGGCTCCCTGATAACAAGACATCCATGCTAGCCGGCCTCCCTGATAACAAGCACCCATGCATCGCTCCGTGTTCGATACTCAGTGTCAGGCAGTTTTTACGGTCTGTGAGTGTCTGGCAGTACGCTTTTTACTGTGGGTGTCTATGCATTGGCTCTGGTAAAACTCGATGGGTGTCTTGTTATCGTTGTTATCGATAGCACCTGCCAGACAGATGCACTGGTCTTACTCACAAGTAACTCATCTTTGTTTGCTTTTTATAGCGATCAAAGTCCTGACCTTACAGGTATACAACTTCACTGTAATTCGTAGGAGAAGATAAAATGTCAAAGGTTGTTCTTATTACCGGAGCCTCAAGCGGGATTGGAAAAGCCACAGCGCAGGCGGTTGTTAAAGCCGGACACAAAGTAGCGCTAACAGCACGAAGTCAGGACAAACTAGATGCTCTGGTCAGCGAGCTTGGCACAGATAACGCTGCTGCTTTTGTAGCTGACGCCACTTCTTTTAATGAACAGCAACGCGTTTTTGAAGAAGCGGTTGCTCACTTTGGTCAGCTCGACGTTGTCTTTGCTAATGCGGGGACCGGGGTGTCGGCTGCGGGTGTTGAAAACGGTGATGCCGATGAATGGGATAACATGGTCGACATCAACATTAAAGCCTTACTTTGGAGTGCCAAACTGGCGATGCCCTACTTGCAGCAAACCAAAGGCCAGTTTGTTCTGACCAGCTCTGCGGCAGGCAGAAAAGTCATGAAAGGTTCGGTATACAGCGCCACCAAATGGTTCGCCTATGGATTTGGCCAAAACCTGGCTGAAGAAATGAAAGAATGGGGTGGCCGCTGCACCACGATTGCGCCTGGCATGGTCAACACGCCATTTTTTGATGAGCCTAAAGAAGATAAGTTACAACCCGAAGATGTGGCTGATGCAGTGGTATACGCCATTGATGCCAATCAGAGAAACAGCATCAGAGAAGTTTATCTGATGCCAACAAACTGATTTTCTGACGGCTGAATCACCCGCGTATCTCTGACCGGCGATACTCACATCGCCGGTTTCTTTCAAATTGCTTTTTTTCTCAGTGACGCCCACTTGTCTTTTCCGCTACATTAATAATGTGATTGCCCGATAAAAATGCAGTCTGCATTGCCCTATGTGAGATAACAATAATGAATAACGCAGTGAGCGAAAAAGAACAGGCGCGCAAAATCGCCTATCGTATTATCCAGCACTTTGATAAAAGCTACCGGTGGTTTTCCCGAATTACCCGCGGCGCGCAGGAGCGATTTGAAAAAGGCTTATGGAAAGAGACTCAGACCGCTTCCAAAGAGCGTATTACCATTTATGAGCAAAGCCTGGCGGACGCGGTATCAGACATTTACCACGATGTTACGGTTCATCAGAAAAATACAGCGTTCTGGCAGACCATGAAGCAGAACTTTGCTTTTCTGCTTGAAGGGCACCCTCAGTTTGAACTGGCCGAAACTTTTTATAATTCTGTCATCGGGCGGCTATTCAGGCATACCGCTATCGATGACAATATCATGTTTTTGTTACCCAGCCGCTGCTACCTGCCCGGTCAGGACCGCCACAAAGTCATTAACAGCTTTGACCCTTCAACCACGGTGGCTGAAATGTACTACACGTTATTCAGTGTTTACCGGTTTAATATTCCGTTTGAGGATAAAGCCCGGGATCTGGTCCACCTGGAAGCGGCGTTACGCAAGCGTCTGACCACAGAGCAACTGGCCAGTGTCACTGCGGTTGAGATGCTGAAGCCGGTATTTTACCGTTCAAAGGCCGCCTACATGATAGGCCGGATTTGCATGCCTGATGAAACCCTGCCTTTTGTTATTGCCCTGCAAACCAGTGAAGCACAAACCCTGTTTGTTGATGCCCTGCTTACCGACCGAAAAGACTTAAGTATTATTTTTGGTTTTGCGCGAAGCTATTTTATGGCTGATACCCTCTACCCAGCCGAAGTTGCCGCTTTTTTGCAAGAACTGCTACCTCATAAAAAACATTTTGAACTGTACATGGCACTGGGTCATTTTAAACACGGAAAAACAGTATTTTATCGTAATTTTCTGCACCATATGGACAACTCAGATGATCAGTTTGAAGCCGCTCCGGGAATTCGCGGACTGGTCATGATGGTGTTTCATCTGCCCTCATATGGGGTAGTATTTAAAATTATTAAAGACGAGTTTGCCGAGAGCAAAAAGATCACCCGACAGCACGTTAAAGACTGCTACAAACTGGTCAAAATGTCAGACCGTGTGGGTCGTATGGCCGATACGCATGAATATGTTAATTTTCGGTTTCCGTTAAAGCGCATCAGTCCTGAGTTGTTACAGGAACTTCAGGACACCTGTGCCTCCAGCGTGACAGTGACCGACGATGAACTGATTATCAGCCATCTGTATATCGAACGCAAAATGACACCGCTGAACCTGTATCTTGAGCAGGAAACAGACCCGGATAAAATTCACAATGCGATAAACGAGTTGGGGCTATGTATTAAACAAATCGCACTGGCGAATATTTTTCCCGGCGACATGCTGCATAAAAACTTCGGCATTACCCGGGTCGGGCGGGTTATTTTCTATGATTACGATGAAATATGTTTAATGAAAGAGCGTAATTTCCGCGACATTCCCAAATCTGATGACCCTTATGCACTCGACACCTTGTCGGTGGCTCCCAATGATGTTTTCCCCGAACAGTTCGAGCATTTTATTGTTGGCAAAAAACACCTGAAAGACTTACTGAAAGGGCTTCACGGCGATTTGATGCAAGCATCCTACTGGCGCGAATTACAGGCCATTGCGGCTAAAAATGAGGTGCAGAATTTCACCCCATATAATGCTGAGGCCCGTTTTCCGCGACCATAAATCTGACAGCATGACGATTTGCCAGTGCCGGCCTGCTTTCTTGAAGTGATCGCAAGGTGCCCTATATTCAGTAAAAGACGTAGTGTAGTAAACCAAACGGATTATTGGCTCATCAGAAGATTAAAAACCATGAAAGCACTAATTGTTGAAGACGATGTAACAGTAGCTGAGCATGTCCACAACGGGCTTAGTTCAGCGGGTCACGAGTGTAAGGTATCGTCTGACGGTACCCGTGGGCTGGCAATGGCACTTGAAGAGCCTTTTGATATTGTGATTCTGGATATCATGTTGCCTGGGCAGGATGGCATGTCGGTACTGCGCTCGATGCGCGATGCTGACGTCAATACACCGGTTCTTTTGCTCAGCGCCAAAAGTCAGGTGGAGGATAAAGTACAGGGGCTACGGTCCGGTGCTAACGACTACCTGACTAAGCCGTTTGCCATTGAGGAGCTGCTGGCCAGAGTTGAGGGGCTTGCCGGCCGCCAGCAAGACTCGGCCACAGCCCTTAAGGTGGGCGACCTGACCCTCGACCTACTGAACAGAAAAGTGACCCGGGGTGATATCGAGATTGATTTGCAGTCCAAGGAATTCCAACTGCTGGAGTGCCTGATGCGAAATCGCGGTAAGGTGGTTACCCGCAGCATGCTGCTTGAACACGTATGGAATTATCATTTTGACCCACAAACCAACGTAATAGACGTGCATATCAGTCGGCTACGGCAAAAGGTGGACAAAACCTTTAATGTTCCGCTAATTGAAACTGTGCGCGGCACCGGATACAGAATCGCGGAACAGACTGCGTGATAGCCATTGGCACCTTTACCCGAAGCTCAAGCTTTCGGGTAGGCGCACTGTTTACCCTGTTATCCAGTGCGGCCATTGCGTTTATTATTTATTTCTGGTCGCTGGCAAATGAAGACACCCTGCTAGATGAAGCACGTGCCGCTACCAATGCACGTATGTGGGGGTTTGTATCGATTTACGAGTTGGGCGGCGAACAGGCCCTGCTGCGGGCTGTCAATCAAAAACATGATGCCGGCTCAGGGCTTCTCGTTTACCTTGAAGACTCTCAAGGCCGTTATGTTGCCGGTAACCTGTCCTCCACTAAGCACCTCAGGCCTCCCGCCGACAGTGACTTTTTTCATTTTAGCATTAACGCTGATGCCACTGACAAACGCGCAGTGGTGTTTCGTCAGCAGCAGCTTGAAAACGGCATGAAGCTGTTTGTCGCCCGCGATATTAACGAGCTGTACACCGCTCAGTGGATAGGTCAGTCGCTTAGCTGGGTATTTGTGATTATTCTGGGCTGTATATCTGGCTTGAGTTTTGGCGTAGCCATTTACGTAGTTAACCGGATAAACCGAATGTCGAGCACGGCAGATAGCATTATGCAAACCGGCAATCTGACAGAAAGGCTGGCAATAGACAGCAACTGGGACGATTTAAGTAAGCTGGCCGTGATGTTTAATCGCATGCTGGACAAAATCGAAAGCTCTGTTCGCAATATAAAGTCTGTGACCGATAATATTGCGCATGATTTACGTACTCCTTTGACCCGCATGCGCTCCAAGCTTGACCGCTTGCCCGACAGCGATCTGAAATACGAGGCCCAGGCTGAAGCGGAAAACCTGCTGGGCATGTTTAATGGCTTGTTGCGTATTGCAGATATTGAAAGCAAACGGCAAAAAGAGGGCTTTGCCCAGCTGGATTTAGCCGATGTGGTATCTGATGTGGTGGACTTGTACGAACCGTATATTGAAGAGCATCATATGGCGCTGAGTTTCAATATTAATAAAGTTGCGATGCGTGGTGACAGTAACCTGTTGTTTCAGGCAGTGGCGAATTTGCTGGATAACGCCGTCAAATATGCCGGCGATGGAGCGCATATCCGGGTTGAAACCGGGCAAACCAACAAACGTTTTTACTTCAGCGTTAACGACAGTGGTCTGGGAGTGGATGCTGCGCACTTTGAGCAGCTCGACCGGCGTTTTTACCGGGCCCAGTCGAGCCGCACCACTGCAGGTAACGGGCTGGGATTATCAATGGTCAAGGCCGTGTGCGATTTACACGACGGAAACTTATACTACGTGATAGACCCGCTGTGCCAGCAGCGCGGATTAGGTGTCACCCTGACGTTTCCCAAACCCCTGCTGGTAGCAGAACAATAAGTTACGGCTGCTTTTGCATAAAGATAGTCACTTCTGCCATGGTGACACCAAACTTTTTAATGTATGAGCGGTTCATCAGCGTGGTGTCGTCAAAGGCAAAAAACCAGTCATCAAAACTCACATGGTAGCTGGTATCGTCAACCGGTAAATCCATTTCATAGGTAAAGTTAAAGGCATTACCGTAACTCTTACCATCAGCCGGTCCGTCGATATCGCCAGCCCGGCCGGTAAAGTTCCCCCCGCCATTGGGTGTAATACGCCAGGTACGCTGTGTGGGACCTTCCCCAACGCCATACTCAAATTGCTCGTCCATAATCAGCGTATTGCCTTCCATGCGACCTGATATATCAACTTTGAAACGTTGCACTACTTCGCCGGAGCGGTTTTGAGCGATCCCCCACGCCTTTACCTCACCGTTAAAAAAGCGCTGTATATCCAGTTTTGGAGACACTGCGGTATAATCTTCCCCCTGCGGCGCCGTACTGCACCCTGATAATGCTAACCCGCCCATGGTCAGCATACCCGTCATAATAAGCGTTTTCATTCACTTGCTCCGTTAAGTAATTTTTCTCTGAATTCTGGCTCTGATGTTTTTTCACTGAGCCAGATCCCAAAAAAACGCTCGGTAAATTCAGCGTCTTCGACCGAGCCAATTGGCTCACCGTTGAAGAAAAATTTGGTGTGACCCGCATCGGTGGCAACGCCAGTCAATGTATCGTCCTCTTCAACATCCGGGAAAATCGACTTCATTTTCTGATCCCACTCGTCTAGCTGAGCGTTATCCAGGCCACCTTGTTTGCGCATTTCCTTAGTGCTGCGTTCGGCAATTTTCTGGCCCGTCAGGTCTCGTAAATAGGTAAGCTTGAGTGCATAAGGAGGCGCTCCTTCCCATTTACCATTTGGTGCATAAAGCGATGCCTTGTACACATCCCACAAATAATAGGTAAACTTACCCTCACCAACGATTGTCGCCTGGGGAACTGCATCGGAAATAACATCCGGCGCGGCAGAAACCGAACCGGAGAGCGCCACAAAGGCTGCAGCAACAATATGTTTTTTCATAAATTTATCGACTGATGTATTTAACATTCATTACCCTGCCCTGACCCGTTCTGATCACCCATTACACAGAGTTAAGAATAGTCCGTTATGCCGTATTCACCGCTTAGCCAACAAATCAGTGACCAGCTTGGCATTCAGCTGCCGAGCCCTGAACAACCTTTCTGCCCCCCATGGCCAGGTGCTGAGCGGGTAAAAATGTGGATAAAGCGAGATGATCTGATTCACCCTGTAATTTCAGGCAACAAGTGGCGCAAATTGTCTGGCATATTCAGCCAGTGGACGTCTTTGCCGAAGGGTATTATCAGCTTTGGTGGCGGGTACTCAAACCATCTGCATGCTCTTGGCTATCTGTGCCATCAACTCAACCTTCCCTTTGTTGCTGTGGTCAGAGGAAACTACCACAATAACAAGACACCCATGTTAAGAGACCTGCACTCGTGGGGTGCGACCGTGCATTATGTTAACCGTATCACCTATAAACAGCGTACCGACCCTGACTATATCAACTCGCTTTCCTCACAGTGGCCGGGCTATCACGTCATCGCCGAAGGCGGCAGCGAATCTGCTGCCCTGACAGGAACCCAGTCTATTATCAGTGAATGCTGCCGAACCTATGATTATATTGTGTGCCCGGTGGCCAGTGGCGCAACTCTAGCCGGTATTGCCACTTCTATTAAACCACCGGCGATAGCACTAGGCGTGGCTGTATTAAAAGGTGAAGGCTATTTAGAAGACCTGGTGAGCTCACTCATGCCAGAGTCGCGCTCCAACTGGCGTATTAAGCATGCGTTTCACGGCGGTGGTTATGCCAAAGTCTGTGAGCAGCTTTACCAGTTTTGCCAGCAAACTACCGATGAGCTACAGGTGCCCATTGAGCCGGTCTACTCGGGTAAGTTACTGTTTGGTATCAGGGAGATGCTTAAACAGGAGGTATTTTCTACAAACAGTAATGTGTTAATTTTACACACTGGCGGCTTGCAAGGTGCCAGAAAATGATCTACCAAGGCGGTTATCACGTTTTTATGACAGGCAGGCGACGTTTTTTTGATCGTTGCGGCGCATGATAATGATCAGGCGGCAACCGTGTGAGGTGTTTGATGCCTGCCAGGCACCCGGAGGAAGTAATTGTGATAAATGGCCCAACAAAACTGGCAACCCCGTTACAAACACTGATAGATCGGGCTTTACAGCTGTGTGAGTTAATGCTGCCACATTGCGATGCCATCTATCCTTTTGCTGCGGTTTATAATGAGGGTGAAGTAGATTGTCTGTTTTCCGACGATATGCTGTCAGCCAGCAATGAAAGTTATCTGATTGAGCAACTACAATGGCGTATTATCGATACGACCACCGATACGAACGGCTATAGCGTATTAGTATATGCCGCCACTGTGCAGACCGAGCATTTGAAAAAGCTCGATGCTATCGCGATTGCTGCCACTGCGCCTAACGGTGAAGAAACTATGTTGTTGTACCCTTATTTTCGTATCAACAAAAAAATTGTGGTGTCTCCTCCGCTCAATACCTGAGCACAGTAGTAATAAAGCCTAATTATTAATGACCAGCATCTGCTGGTCATTTTTTACCTGACGATTAACTTGTCGGTATAATCGATAATCAGCCTTGTTGAGCGAATATGCTCCATATAAGGTAGTTTAAATACATTCGTGCCCGGCAGATGCAACTTTGCTTGCCAATTTGATGATGTCTGCTAGGATTCAGCGCAAATTTCAACGCCTTGGGAACCGACCTTATGTCTCGAGTTTTAATTATTGGCGCCGGTGGCGTCTCTACTGTAACCGTTAAAAAATGTGCTCGTCTGCCAGAATTCTTTGACGAGATTTACCTGGCCAGCCGCACTGTTTCTAAATGTGAAGCGTTGCAGCAAGAAGTGGGTGCTGACCGCGTTAAAGCTGTGTTTGCGGTAGATGCCGACAATGCCAGCGAAGTTGAAAAGCTTATCAATGAGGTAAAACCGGATCTGGTTATCAACCTTGCACTGCCCTACCAGGATTTGCCGATCATGGATGCATGTCTGACAACCAACACTGATTATCTGGATACTGCAAACTATGAGCCGAAGGATGAGGCGAAATTTGAATACAGCTGGCAGTGGGCTTACCAGGACAAGTTCCGCGATGCAGGTATCATGGCGCTGCTGGGCTCAGGTTTTGATCCGGGCGTAACCAACGTGTTTACAGCATATGCGGCAAAGCATTACTTTGATGAAATTCATTATCTGGATATTGTCGATTGTAATGGCGGCGACCACGGTCAGGCGTTTGCCACCAACTTTAACCCTGAAATCAATATTCGTGAAATTACCCAGCGCGGTAAATTCTTTGAAGATGGCCAGTGGAAAGAAACGGATCCACTAAGCGTGCGCGAAGATCTGGATTATCAGAATATCGGTGTACGCCCGTCTTACCTGATGTATCACGAAGAACTTGAGTCTATTGTTAAGCACTTCCCTACCATTAAACGTGCCCGTTTCTGGATGACCTTCGGTGAAGCCTATCTGAATCATCTGCGCGTGCTTGAGGGTATTGGCATGACCAGCATCGAGCCTGTCGATTATCAAGGTCAGAAAATTGTACCTCTGGAGTTCCTAAAAGCCGTTCTGCCTAACCCTGGCTCACTGGCCGAAGGTTATACTGGCATGACGTGTATCGGTACATATATCACGGGTATTAAAGACGGTCAGGAAAAAACCATCTTCATTTACAACAACTGTGATCATGCTAAAACCAATGAAGAAGTGGGTGCACAGGCCGTTTCTTACACCACAGGTGTACCTGCCATGATTGGTGCGATGCTGATGCTCAATGGCACATGGAAAAAGCCTGGTGTGTGGAACATGGAACAGTTTGACCCGGATCCGTTTATGGAACAGCTGAACCAGCACGGCCTGCCATGGCATGTGCTTGAGTGCGACGCCAGCCCGTTCAAAAAGTAATCAGGAGACCAACGTTGACTGACTTAACCCAGCGTAGCGATATACCGTCGCCGTGCTACGTGCTTGAAGAAGCAAAGCTTATTCGTAATCTGGAGCTGATGAAGCGGGTTCAGGACGAGTCAGGCGCACGAATTATTCTGGCCCTGAAAGGCTTTTCAATGTGGTCTTGCTTCGACATTATCGGGCAGTATCTGCACGGTGCTACCGCCAGTTCTGTCTGGGAAGCCAAACTGGCCAGTGAAATGGGTAAAGAGGTGCATGCCTATGCACCGGCCTACAAAGCTTCAGACATTGCTGAGCTCAGTACGCTGGTACAGCACTTGTCATTCAACAGCCTCAGTCAGTGGCAGGCACATCAGGATAGTTTAAACGGCGTCTCTGTGGGACTGAGAATTAACCCTGAGCATCAGGAAGCTGAAACTCCGCTTTATGATCCCGCCGCACCCGGCTCACGTCTGGGGATCCGGGCCAGTGAGCTTGAAGGGGTCGACCTGACCGGTATTGAGGGTTTTCACTGCCACAACTTGTGTGAATGCGACTCCTTTGCCACCGAACGCACCCTGGCAGCCATTGAAGCCAGATTTGGTCAGTGGCTTGGGCAGCTGAAATGGCTGAACCTGGGCGGAGGACATCTGATGACCCGCGAGGGGTATGATGTGGAACACCTGATCAACACCCTGTCAGCATTTAAGGCCCGGTATCCGCACTTAGATGTGATTCTGGAGCCAGGCTCTGCTGTGGCGTGGCAAACCGGACCGCTCATCGCAGAAGTGGTTGATGTGGTGCACAATGACGGAGATATTGCGATTCTGGATATCTCAGCCACTGCCCACATGCCTGATGTACTTGAAATGCCTTACCGCCCTGCGGTAGTGAATGCCGATATGCCCGGGGTAAAAGCCCATGATGTTAAACTGGGAGGCAATTCCTGTCTGGCTGGCGATGTCATTGATACCTACTCATTTGACCGCCCCTTACAAGCTGGAGACCGTCTTCAGTTTGAGGACATGATGCATTATACCATGGTCAAAACCACGTTTTTTAATGGCGTGGAGCATCCATCCATTGGCATCTTAAGAGCCTCTGGCGAGTTTGAGCTGGTGCGCCAGTTTAGCTACGAAGACTTTAAAGGTCGGTTGTCATAGGCAACTACCAGACATAAAAAAGCCACGGCGCAGTGCATACTACCCGTGGCTTTTTTGTTTACAGCAGTTAAATAATCCCTTTTCCGCGGGCCACGCCATCATCTCCGGTTTGCCCTTCAGCCAGAACAATGTCATCCAGCATCAGTTTAAACGGCGTGCCGGCCGAAGCAATAATGTTGTAGTCAAATCCCTGCATCTGCTCGGTGACCTCAACACTCGCTTCCTTATTGGGGTGTAGCAACTCGTATTTACCGTCATCATTATTTTCATGAATCACGTTTACCATCCAGTTGCCATCACTGATATCCAGCTTTAATGTCTTGGTGACCATCTTCACCTCCATTTAATGAATTCAGTGTGCATACGGCCATCACACCCAAATTGATTACTGCCGGGCTACTTCTCCTGAGTAAATGACAACCCTGCCTGATACAACGCATTTTTTTTCAGGTTACAGTGCGAGGCCACAATGGCCGCGGCCTTTTTCAGCGGCAATACCTCAGCCAGTTCCTGCAGTAATGCCAGGGCATCGGCAGGTAACGCCGTTGATGTGGGCTGAATGCCCGCTACCATCAACACAAATTCGCCTTTTTGATGGGCATTATTTTCGTTCAGCCAGGCCAGTACTTCATCCGGCGTACCACTGATAAACCGTTCAAAGGTTTTGGTCAGCTCTTTGGCCATAACCAGCTGGCGCTGTGCTCCCAGTATCTCGCGAATATCAGACACCGTATCAACTATACGCCGTGGCGCTTCATAAAACACGGTTGTACAGCTGCGTTCAGCCAGTAACTTCAGCTGATTGGTCCGGGCCTGACTTTTAGCCGGTAAAAAGCCTTCAAACACAAATCGGTCAGTAGGCAGCCCTGCAGCACTTAGCGCTGTAATTGCCGCACAGGCACCTGGTAATGGCACCACATTAATATTATTTTCGCGGCACTTTCTGACCAGCACAAAGCCCGGATCGCTGATGAGCGGCGTGCCAGCATCACTGACCAGCGCCACTGACGCCCCATCCTGTAACCGGTGTACCAACATGGCTGCCCGCTTGTCTTCATTGTGATCGTGCAATGACATCGTGCGGGTTTTAATATGATAATGCTGTAACAGTTTATTGGTATGCCGGGTATCTTCAGCAGCAATCCAGTCCGCCCCTTCAAGCACTTTAAGGGCCCGGGTAGTTATATCATCCAGATTTCCGATGGGCGTCGGAACAATATAAAGGGTTCCCGGCACTATCGAATTCGCTGTACCCTGTGGCAAATCTTGTTGCCCGTCGTGCGTTGTCATGCTCACCTGCACTATCGTATATAAAAACAAAAAGTGTAACACGACTAAAGGCCAGTTTATCGATGCAAACGTAGATTTTCCTGTATGTTCAGATAAACTTGGCAGCGACTAAATCAATAAGGAATCACGCGTGCAACTGGCAGCTCAATTTATCCGGCTTTCAAAATTTGCAGTTATCGGTGTTGCTGTTTCTCTGGCAGCCTGTAGCAGTGGGCCGGCGGTAAAGCGCACCACCAACGCCCCCGTTACGTCAGCTTCCCAGTCAATGCCGGTAACCCAGATTGAGGCATCGCCTCAGGATCTGCTCAGTGAAGCGCAGGCAGCCTGGCAGCACGGTGCTGACCCGGGCCAGCGTGATACCCTGCTCCTTGATGCTGCAGCTGCCTTTTTGCAACAGGGCGATATCTCATCAGCGCAACAAATTCTGGTGTCACTGGCTCCAGCCACTCTGACCGGCTCTTTGCAGGCCAGAGCCCATGCTTTGATCGCCCAAAGTTACCTTAACCATGATGATATTGATCCTCCAGCGCTGATTGCCTCTTTACACCCATTATCGGAAGATCGCGAAACCCGGCGTTTGCAGCTGTCTGTGCTGGCCCAACTCTATCCTATGCAACAACAATGGCTTGAGGCCGCCTCCGCCCTGGCACAGGTGATGGAGCCCGGCGCAGATCCTGTCAATCAAGTGTGGAAATGGGTAAATAAAGTGCCGGACAATAAACTGGCCGCAGCAACGGGGAGCTATCCTGAGCTTGAACCTTATATCGCCCTTCGGCAGATTTTGCAGCAATACGGTTTACAAACCCAGTCACTGCAGCAGGAACTGAATCAGTTTACCCGGGTATACCGGGGCACGCCATTAGTAGAAAATCTACCGACCAGCGTACAGCAGGCAAATTTACTCAGCCATGGTCAGATTGCCAAAGCCGCGGTGTTGTTACCACTAAGCGGTCGCTTTGCCGCCAGCGGAAAAGCGATCAAAGAAGGTATTCTGGCCGGCTACTATCAGCAGCTTTCCGGCGCGCAAGGCAACTCGGCCAAACAGCTGGTGTTTATTGATACCAATAACAAATCTGCCAGCCAACTGGCTGAAGCATTGCAGGATTTTCACTGGGTGGTTGGCCCGCTACTTAAAGAAAATGTAGAGGCGCTGGCGCCATTGTTACCTGCCACCACGCAAATGCTGGCGCTGAACCGCCCGGAACAATTTGTCCAGACGCCGGTTTCATCAGACAGCGATGAGGTAATATCACCGCTACTCAATGTTGCGGCGAGCACCATAGATGAACAGCCAGGTGTACCGACCCTTTCAGCTACCACATCGGCAGCCTGGTTTGCATTGGCACCGGAAGATGAAGCGCATCAGCTGGCCGACGACATCTTTGCCAAAGGCTATCGCGCGCCTATTGTTATTACCGCCGGTTCCTCCATTTATCAGCGTCTGTCAGACAGCTTTCAACTGCGCTGGCAGCAACATCAGCAAGATACCGGTATCGCAGCCGATAACACCCTGACTCATATCAGTTTTACTGACAATAACTCACTTAAAGACAGCATTACCAGTGCACTGGGAGTGGCGCAAAGCAAAACCCGAATTGACCAAATCCGGTATATGGTGAATGAAAAACTACACAACGTTACCCGCAGCAGACACGACATTGACGCTATTGTGGTATTTGCCTCTCCGCAGGAGACCGAATTGCTCAACCCCATGATTGAGGCCAGTGTGACACCCTTTGATGGCAAAACCATTCCGGTTTATGCCACCTCCAGGTCGATGGAATATGACAGTGGCAAAAATCAGTGGCGAGACCTGCAAAATGTGCGATTTATTGATATGCCATGGATGCTGCCGGACAATCAATGGAGCACCCTAAGTGACGAGGTAGCGCAAATCTGGCCCAACCGCAGTACCCAGCAACAGCGCTTTTTTGCATTTGGTGTAGATGCTTATCACATGCTGCCTCATGTCACTAATATGGCCGTGGTACCACAGGCTTCTTTGTCAGGCCTGACCGGAGCCCTGTCACTGAATGACAAGCGCGAGGTGGTACGCACACTTCCCAAAGCCATTATTAGTGGAGGGCGGGTTAAGTCCACGGCAGAGTAAATCGTATGTCGCGTAAGGCCGGAGCGCAGGCAGAAGAACAGGTCCGGGACTGGCTGGTCGGTCAGGGCCTGACCTTTGTCAGCCAGAATTACCATAGCCGCTTTGGTGAGCTCGACCTGGTGATGCGCGACACAGACATCTGGGTTTGTGTTGAAGTCAAAGCGCGCCGGCACAGCCGGTATGGCAACGCAGCAGAACAGGTTTCTGCTTCAAAAATTAAGAAGTTACACGTCACCTTCGAACAATATATTCTGGCTCAGGGTATTAACCCTTACCACACCGCAATGCGCATAGATGTGGTAGCATTAACCGATAATAAGATGCAATGGATTAAAAACATTGCCTGAACACCCATTGCAAAGGTAGAAAACAGATGATTGAAAAAATTAAAGCAAACTTCACCGAAAGCATTCAGACCAAAATCGCCGCGTCTGAAGTATTACCCGAAGCGATTGAAAAAGCAGCGTCCATGATGGTAGAAGCGCTGATCCGCGGTAATAAAATTCTGAGTTGCGGCAACGGTGGTTCAGCCGGTGATGCGCAGCACTTTTCCTCGGAAATGCTAAACCGTTATGAACGTGATCGCCCGAGTCTGCCAGCGATTGCGCTGAGTACAGATACCTCTACCCTAACCTCAATTGCTAACGATTACAGTTACGATGAGATTTTTGCCAAACAGGTACGCGCACTGGGTCAGTCCGGCGATATCCTGCTGGCCATCTCAACCAGTGGTAATTCACGTAATGTCATTGCGGCAATGGAAGCAGCGCTTTCCCGGGATATGACGATTGTGGCACTGACCGGCAAAGACGGCGGTGAAATGGCCGGGTTCTTAAGCGAACATGATGTGGAAATTCGTGTACCGTCCAACCGCACTGCGCGTATTCAGGAAGTGCATCTACTAGTGATTCACAATTTGTGTGAATGCATTGATGACAGTTTATTCCCGGCCGACGAAGGAGAAGTATAGTCAATGTCAAAACGATGGTTTACAGCCTGCTCTTTAGCACTGGTTCTGGCCGCCGGCAGCCTGCAGGGCTGCGCGGTATTTGTGGTTGGTGCCGGTGCCGCCGCGGCTAAAGTGGCGAATGACAGACGGACCGTTGGTACGCAGCTAGACGACCAGAATGCAGAAGGAAAAGTGTCTTTCAGATGGGCTGAAAATGAACGCCTGAAAGACGATGCAAATATTGAAATTGATATCTATAACGGTGTAGCCCTGCTAACCGGTCAGGCGCCTGATCAGCAACTGATAAGCCAGGCTGAGGAGCAGGTCAGACAGGTTGGTTATGTGCGCAAGATTCATAATCAGATTCGGGTAGCCCAGCCAATTGGTGCTTCAGGTCAGGCCTACGATATCTGGCTGGCCAACAAAGTACGCGCTAAGCTGCTGGCCAATGAGGATGTCCCGGCGTTACAGGTGCGGGTGGTAGTGCAGAATTCAGAAGTATTCCTCATGGGCCGGCTGAACAATCAGGAAGCAACTTACGCGGTGGATATTGCCCGAAATATTGACGGTGTTAAGCGTGTAGTCAGAGCCTTTGAGATTATCTGATAAATAGCCATGCCGCTCAAAAACTGATCTAGCCTATGGCCATCTGCCTATAAATCAGGCCAGCAGATGGCCTGGTTATCTCCCCTTCTTAAAAGTTGTTACTGATACATGCCCAGAATTGCTCATAAAACAGCAACCGCACTGCTGGTTGCGGCTGCTTTGTTTATGGAGATTTTAGACTCCACCATCATTACGACTGCGTTACCAGCGATGGCGCAGGACTTTGCTGTACCTGCAGCGCATTTATCTGTGGGCGTCAGCGCCTATCTTGTAGCGGTAACTATTTTTATACCTATCAGTGGCTGGGCTGCCGACCGCTTTGGCGCCCGGCGCATTTTTGCCTTAGCTATTATTGTATTTATTCTTGCTTCTGTGCTTTGCGGTGCCAGTACCACCTTAAATGAATTTACTGCAGCCAGAGTTTTACAGGGGCTCGGCGGTGCAATGATGGTTCCGGTCGGCCGTTTGGTTGTGCTGAGGAACTTACCCAAAGAAGAAATCGTCAAATCCATGGCTATTCTGACCTGGCCGGCGTTGTCTGCGCCATTGATTGGGCCGGTGCTGGGAGGCTGGATTGCTGAGAACTGGCACTGGTCATGGATATTTTATATGAACGTGCCGCTGGGCTTAGTCGCACTTGGTTTTACATTCTGGCTGCTGGACAGTCAAAAAGGTGAACACCAGCAATTTGACGTGAAAGGCTTTTTGTTAAGCGGGACCGGATTCGGATTATTTATGGCTGGCCTGGAGTCTTTTAGTAGCCGACCGGATGATATTACCCTTCCCTCGGTACTGGTTATTGCGGGCTTGCTGGTGCTCATAATTACGGTCAGGCATATGCTCAGCGCGCCGGCTCCCTTATTCTCTCTTGACGCGCTGCGGTTTAAAACATTCAGAACAACCATGCTGGGCGGATCAATAATCCGGATTTCGCTCTCTGCCACGCCATTTTTAATTCCGCTTATGCTCCAGCTTGGTATGGGCTACAGTGCGGTGGAAGCCGGAACAGTACTTTTATGGCTATTTGCCGGAAACCTGCTAATCAAGCCGGCGACTACCTGGATCATGAATCAGTTTGGATTTAAAAATGTGCTGGTTTGCAACACCATACTCATTGCCGCCGGCTTTGTCGCACTGGCCTTCTGCGATAAGAGTACATCTGGCCTGGTGCTGGGCCTGATTCTGTTTTTCAGTGGTATGGCGCGCTCAATGCACCTGACGGTATTAAATACGCTGGGCTTTGCCGACATTCCTCAGTATAAGATGCGTGATGCCAACACGCTCAGCGCAGTGTTAATGCAAATGAACCGGGGATTGGGAATTACCATCGGCGCACTCGCCCTCGCGCTGGCAACCATTTTTCTGGAAGGTAGCAATACCGACCCAAACATTGCCGATTTTCAGTTGACCATGTGGATGATGGCCGCTATCACCATGCTGTCGATTATTGATAGCTTATCTTTGAAGCAAAGTGCAGGTGAAGCCATTCTCAATAAACGAAAAATACGCATGTCATCTGCGCAGAAGTAAGGGGGTGGCGCCGGCAGGCTTTACAAAACGGGTAGCCAACTTTTACAGCCACGGGCATCTTAAAACACGCTAACTTGTTGAAAAATATAGCAGGCACACTGTTTGCAATCTGCTTTATGCGAATAAAATGGATCATTCACATATAGTGAGGTGTAAAGTATGACAAAGCTACGTTTTCAACCAGTTAAGCTTGTAGGTGCCAGCCTGATGGGCTCTGTTTTGTTGTCAGCAGCCGCGCTTGCTGAGACAACCGCAACATCAGCCAGTACGATGGCTACTGATGCAACCTGGATCACCATTCAGGGGGATGTCACGCAGGTAGATTCACATTTTATCACTGTTGATACCGGCGATGGTAGTATGACAGTCGATACCAGCCTGTTGCAGTTAGACCAGCCGGCCTTTGCGCAGATGAAAGATAGCAAGGTGACCGTTACTGCGCAGATGAGTGATGAGTTTATGACAAGTCATCGGCTTTCCGCTACCGGCTTGTATGTGCAGTCACTGGGAACAGCATTTGTCAGCCCGGACGTATCTCCGCAACAGGCTGACGCGATCACTGGTAACGCTGTCGATCGAGAAACCGGCGCAATGACACTGACCGGAACCATCACCGCGATTTCAGAAGATGCCTTCCAGTTTTCTACCGGAAAAAACAGCATTACGGTAGAAACAGATGACCTGGACAATAACCCTCTGGATAAGGAAGGCTATTATCAGCTCAGTCAAGGGGATCGTGTGTCTATTACCACTACCTTTGATGACGATCTTACCGAAGATTTTGAAGTAGAGGCAGATACGCTAACCAGATTAAGCCACGCTGAATAACGCTCCTTCCAGGCCGGCTGATCCCGGCCTGTTTGCAAAGACACCCATGTTATTTATTAGCAAGACACCCACGCTGCTTGTTTCTGAGTTAACCTGTATAGGCCCGACATAACAAAACCGTCACCTCATCACTTTTTGCCAAACCGTTTTTTGATTAGTCAGTAGTAAGACACCCATGTCACTTATCTACCTGACGTCATACCATGATATGAAGGTTAGTTCTTTTCTCATTTTGACTGTCTGCCCGCCGCACAATGATAAAACAATAGCAAGACACCCATGCCATTTCTCTGTGTTTTGCTTATCACTGCCCGCTCATTCAAGGTCGACTTGTTAGCTGTAGAGGAGCAATGTCTGCTCACACATTGTCGACAATTCAAAGATTAAAGATTGACTCAACCGCCTAATAAGCCTAAATTGTCGGCAACAAATTTTTAGGAAACAGCGAACTTTGTCATCACAAATCTCGGTTTTGCCGGTAGAAGCCCCCGTCACCAGCGCTGATAAGACGTTTTTTAAACTACGCACAGATATTGTTGAGGGCGAGATCCTGGCTGGCAGTAAACTCAGCGAAACAGAACTGTCGACAAAATATGAAGTCAGCCGGGCTGTTATTCGTGAAGCGATCAACCGGTTAGCCAGCTGCCATCTGGTAGAGCGAAAAGCCAACGTCGGCGCCCGCGTAGTGACCTTGAGTCAACAGGGGCTTATTCAGTTATACCAGGTCAGAGAAGCGCTGGAGGGTATGGCTGCACGACTGGCTGCATATAACATGGAAGACACTGATATTAAGGCGATGGAACAGTTACTGGATACACACTATAACAAGGTCAAACCGGGCGAGTCTTATTACCAGGAAGCCGGCGATGTCGACTTTCACTACCGGATTGTCGTGGGCAGCAAAAACAGTCACCTGATCAGCGTATTGGTAGAGGGGATCTATCATCTGGTCAGAATGTACAGAGTACAACTGGGGATGGCGGGCCCGCGAGTCACAACGGCTTTTGATGAACACCGGCATATTGTAAAAGCGATTGCTAATCGTGATGGCGAACTGGCCGAAATGCTCATGCGCAGGCACATCCTTTATTCGAAAAACAATATTGAGCGAAAGCTAACTAATTAACCCTATATTGATGAAAGGTATCTTATGCACTCGTTAAGCCCTGGCAAAAAATTCAGAATGGCACTCAAAGCCAGTCAGCCACTTCAGATTGTCGGCACTATCAACGCCTATTCAGCCATGATGGCTCAGCAGATTGGTCATCAGGCCATTTATTTATCCGGCGGCGGTGTGGCCAACGCATCTTATGGTTTACCCGACCTTGGGATGACATCGTTAAACGATGTGCTGACTGATGTTCAGCGTATCACCAGTGCCTGCGACCTGCCATTACTGGTGGATATTGATACTGGCTGGGGCGGCGCATTTAATATCGCTAAAACAGTAAAAGATATGGAAAAAGCCGGAGCAGCAGCTGTTCATATGGAAGACCAGGTAGCCCAGAAGCGCTGTGGTCACCGGCCCAATAAAGAAATCGTGTCGACAGCAGAGATGGTCGACAGAATTAAATCAGCTGTGGATGCCCGCAACGATCCCGACTTTTTTATCATGGCGCGAACGGATGCATTTGCTCAGGAAGGCCTTGAAGCTGCTATTGCCCGGGCGCAAGCCTATGTAGAAGCTGGCGCGGATGGCATTTTTGCTGAAGCAATTCAGACTGAATCGCACTATAAAGCATTCTGCGATGCTTTAAATGTACCGGTACTGGCTAATATTACCGAATTTGGCAAGACTGAATTATGGAACAAAGCTCAACTGGCGGACTGGGGAGTCGCGATGGTGCTCTATCCACTCAGTGCTTTCAGGGCCATGAGTAAGGCGGCTGAACTGGTATATCAGAGCATTCTGGAAAATGGCGATCAGAAAGCGGTAGTCGATAACATGCAAACCCGCATGGAGCTTTATGATTATCTGGGTTATCACGACTATGAAAAGAAGCTTGATGAGCTATTCGCCCAGGCCAAAAACAAACAATAACCAAAATAATATTAACCTTTGTATTCTACATTTTAAACGGGAGAACCTCATGGCAAAAGCACTTAGCGGCGCAGGTTTGCGTGGACAGGTAGCAGGAAAAACAGCATTATCAACCGTTGGACAGTCTGGCTCCGGGCTGACCTATCGAGGGTACGATGTCAAAGACCTGGCGGAACAGTGCCAGTTTGAAGAAGTCGCATACCTGATTTTACAGGGCAAGCTACCCAACCGCGATGAACTATCCGAATATAAGAACAAGCTAAAGTCAATGCGGGCTTTACCAGACGCGCTAAAAGAGGTGCTCGAGCGAATCCCTAAAGACGCTCATCCAATGGACGTGCTCCGAACGGGGTGCTCGATGCTGGGAAATCTGGAAGGCGAGTCTTCCTTTGATGAGCAGCAGCAGGTTACTGAGCGCATGCTGGCCTGCTTTGCCAGTATCATCTGTTACTGGTATCGATTCAGTCATGATGGTGTGCGGATAGAAACAGAAACCCACGACGATTCTATCGGTGGCCACTTCCTACATATGTTGCATGATGAGCAGCCAAAAGAACTGCATGAAAAAGTCATGCATGTTTCGTTAATTTTGTACGCTGAACACGAGTTTAATGCTTCTACATTTACGGCGCGTGTGTGTGCCTCCACCCTGTCTGACATGCATTCGTGCATCACGGGCGCTATCGGCTCCTTACGCGGCCCGCTTCACGGTGGAGCAAATGAAGCGGCAATGGAGATGATTGAAGGATTTACCTCTGCCGACCATGCAGAACAGGAAATGCTCGGTAAGCTTGAGCGTAAGGAAAAAATCATGGGCTTCGGCCATGCCATTTACTCCACCAGCGATCCGCGCAATGAAATTATCAAGCAATGGTCGAAAAAGCTCGCTCAGGACGTGGGAGATTCCGTGCTCTATTCGGTGTCCGAGCGTTGTGAAGAGGTTATGTGGCGCGAGAAAAAGCTATTTTGTAACGCCGATTTTTTCCATGCCTCAGCGTACAATTTTATGGGCATCCCCACCAAATTGTTTACTCCGATTTTTGTTATGTCTCGTCTGACCGGCTGGGCAGCTCACGTGATGGAACAGCGTGCTGACAACAGAATTATTCGTCCGTCGGCAGAATATACTGGTGAGGCTCTGCGGGCCGTTCCACCGATTGACCAGAGATAGGCCGGTACAGGCATAACAGTGGAGGTGCTATGAATAACGATTACAAAAAAATGCTGCCCGGTAGTGAGCTGGCGTTTTATGATGCCCGTGCAGCTATTGAGGCGATTGCCCCTGACAGCTATGACACTCTGCCCTATACCTCTCGGGTTCTGGCTGAGAATCTCGTGCGAAAATGTCCTGCTGAAATACTGACCCAGTCACTCGAGCAGATTGTGTATCGTAAGCGCGAGCATGACTTTCCGTGGTTTCCTGCCCGTGTGGTTTGTCACGACATTCTGGGGCAAACCGCGCTGGTAGATCTGGCTGGCCTGCGCGATGCCATCGCGGCGAAAGGAGGCGATCCGTCGAAGGTCAATCCGGTGGTTCCCACACAGCTTATAGTAGATCATTCTCTGGCAGTGGAACACGCCGGCTTTGAGCCTGATGCTTTTGAAAAAAATCGCGTCATTGAAGATCGTCGCAACGATGATCGATTTCATTTCATTAACTGGACCAAGACCGCGTTTAAAAATGTAGATGTCATCGGCCCGGGTAACGGCATCATGCATCAGATAAACCTGGAACGTATGTCGCCGGTTGTCCATGCCAAAGACGGTATTGCTTTTCCAGATACGCTAGTCGGTACCGACAGTCATACGCCACACGTTGATGCCCTGGGGGTAATCGCGGTTGGCGTGGGTGGTCTTGAAGCTGAGAGCGTTATGCTGGGCAGAGCCTCTTACATGCGCCTGCCTGACATTGTGGGTGTCAGATTAACTGGCAAACCGGCTGCCGGTGTTACGGCAACCGATATCGTGCTGTGTCTGACCGAGTTTTTAAGAAAAGAGCGGGTTGTTTCTGCCTACCTGGAATTTTTTGGTGAAGGAGCATCGCACCTTACATTGGGCGATCGTGCCACCATCTCTAATATGACTCCCGAGTACGGGGCTACGGCCGCCATGTTTTATATCGATGAGCAGACCATCGACTATCTTAAACTGACAGGCCGGGATGCCAAGCAGGTGGAACTGGTGGAAAACTACGCCAGACATACCGGCCTGTGGGCTGATTCACTAAACAATGTGCAGTATGAGCGTGTGCTCGAGTTTGATTTGAGCAGCGTAGAGCGGACCATGGCCGGACCATCCAATCCGCACGCCCGCTTACCCACCAATCAACTTGCGCAGCACGGGCTACTGGGTAACACATCACATAATGACGACCAGATGCCGGATGGCGCTATCATTATTGCGGCCATTACCAGTTGCACAAATACCAGTAATCCACGCAATGTGATTTCTGCCGCTTTACTTGCCAAAAAAGCCAATGAACTGGGCTTGGTCAGAAAGCCATGGGTAAAGACCTCACTGGCACCAGGCTCGAAGGCCGTGAAACTGTATCTGGAAGAGGCCAACCTGCTACCCGAACTGGAAAAGCTGGGCTTCGGAATAGTCGCATTTGCCTGTACAACCTGTAACGGAATGAGCGGCGCGCTGGACCCGGCTATCCAAAAAGAACTGGAAGAGCGCGACCTTTATTCGGTAGCGGTATTGTCTGGCAACCGCAACTTTGACGGACGTATTCATCCTTTTGCTAAGCAGGCATTTTTAGCCTCACCGGCTCTGGTCGTAGCCTATGCTATCGCCGGTACAATCCGGTTTGATATAGAAAAAGACACGCTGGGTTATGACAGCGACGGCCAGCCTGTGACGCTGAAAGATTTATGGCCCAGCGATGAGGAAATTGATGAAATTGTCGCCAACTTTGTCAAACCAGAACATTTCACCAAAGTTTATGAACCTATGTTCGACTTGTCAGTGGACTACGGAGAGCATATTAATCCGCTGTATGACTGGCGTGATATGAGCACGTATATTCGCCGTCCTCCCTACTGGGAAGGCGCTCTGGCGGCCGAACGCACTATGCAGGGAATGCGACCGCTGGCCATTCTGCCTGACAATATCACCACCGATCATCTGTCTCCGTCTAACGCAATTATGGCCACCAGCGCCGCAGGTGAATACCTGAGTAGCATGGGCGTACCGGAAGAGGATTACAACTCGTATGCCACCCACCGGGGGGATCACCTCACCGCTCAGCGAGCCACTTTAGCAAACCCTAAGATTTTCAATGAAATGGTCAAAGAAGACGGGGAAGTTAAGCAAGGCTCACTGGCACGCCTGGAGCCGGAAGGTAAAGTAATGCGTATGTGGGATGCGATTGAAACCTATATGAAGCGCAAACAACCACTGATTATTGTGGCTGGCGCGGACTACGGACAGGGCTCCTCCCGTGACTGGGCGGCCAAGGGCGTCAGACTGGCTGGTGTTGAGGTTATTGTGGCAGAAGGGTTTGAGCGGATACACCGGACCAATCTTATTGGGATGGGTGTCTTACCATTGGAATTCAAACCCGGTACGACCCGAATCACCCTGAAGCTCGATGGCACTGAAACCTACGATGTGGAAGGCACGCCCTCGCCCGGCGCTGAACTTGTGTTAAAAGTATGCAGAAAAGACGGGAAACAAGAGCACGTGCCGGTCACCTGTCGACTCGATACATTTGAGGAAGTGTCTATCTATAGTGCAGGTGGTGTATTGCAGCGCTTTGCCCAGGACTTTCTGGAAGCCGAGGCGGCCCAGTAGCCTCGACATATGAATCCCAATAACAAGACACCCACCCTGTCTGATTGATATAACCAGACACCCACTCATTTATTGAATAAATGAATGGGTGTCTTCTTAAGCAGCATCAGGGAACTGTCGTACCAGGACATAATTATGCAACACCCTCCACAACTTCGCATCGCTGCCACCTATATGCGGGGCGGCACCAGTAAAGGGGTCTTTTTTCGGTTGCAGGATTTACCCGAAGCCGTGCAGCAACCGGGCCCGCAACGTGATGCTTTCTTTCTTCGGGTTATTGGCAGCCCAGACCCTTACGAAAAACACACCGATGGCATGGGCGGCGCCACATCGAGCACCAGCAAAATTGTGGTCGTGTCGACCAGTAACAGAAAAGATTATGATGTCGATTATCTGTTTGGCCAGGTCAGTATTGATAAACCCTTTATAGACTGGAGCGGAAACTGTGGAAATCTGACCGCAGCAGTAGGCGCATTCGCCATTGAAAGTGGACTGGTCAATAGACAGAAGATTCCAGAAAACGGCACAGCCACGATTAATATCTGGCAGACAAATATACAAAAAGCCATTGTGGCGCATGTTCCCATTATCCATCATAAGGTTCAGGAAACCGGTGACTTTGAGCTTGATGGTGTGACCTTTCCAGCGGCTGAAATAAAAATTGAGTTTATGGATCCAGCAGACAGCACACAGGCGCTATTTCCTACCGGCAACCCAAAAGATACACTTACGGTTCCGGATATAGGCTCTTTTGACGTCACGATGATCACGGCCGGTATTCCAACTGTTTTCTTACGCGCAAGAGATATCGGATATACAGGAACAGAACTTCAGGACGCGATAAACACGAATCCAGATGCACTGGCAACATTTGAAACTATCCGGGCTCATGCCGCGCTTAAAATGGGCCTGATATCGGATATTGGCGAAGCAGCGGGACGTCAGCACACTCCTAAAATTGCTTTTGTGGCGCCCGCTGCGGCATACGTCTCATCCAGTAAAAAGCAGATTGAGCAGCACGATATTGATTTACTTGTTCGTGCTTTATCCATGGGTAAACTTCATCACGCCATGATGGGAACGGCTGCGGTTGCCATCGGCACTGCCGCGGCGATTGAAGGGACCTTACTATATGAAGCAGCAGGTGCTGTTCCCAGAGAAACCGTCACTTTCGGGCATCCCTCCGGAACCCTCACAGTCGGTGCTAAAGCCTCTCTGGCAGCGACAGGCTGGCAGGTCGATAAAGCGATTATGAGTCGTAGCGCCAGAGTATTAATGGAGGGCTACATTCGAGTGCCTTTCATCGATAAATAGCTTGTTCAGGCAGGTTCATTGGTTCTCCTGCCTTCCTTCACCTGTCAAAAAGTTTGTTCCGGTGTTTGTAAATAGGTAAGATCAGCGCGACTTTCACCATACCGCATCGCTGATTTTTAAAGGCCTATTCATGAAGTTTGATGATGTAAAAAAGCTGCATCAAAAGAAATACCGTACACAATCAGGGTATTACCTCGTTGAAGGTGAGCACCTGGTGCTTGAGCTTTGTAAGGTCATTGACGAACAATCGGCCCGGGGCATAACTCTGTTTGTCACCGATGAACATACGCAATGGGTAGCATCGCTGCCATTTGCTTTTTCAGTAAAACAAATCAATAGCCGGCAGATGAGCCAGCTCAGTGACACCACGTCGCCACAGGGCATTGTTGCCTGCGTACCTATTAATTTACCCATCTCGCAAGCCTTTGCCCAAACGACAAACTATATTTATTTGCATGAGGTGCAAGACCCAGGAAATCTGGGCACTATTTTGCGCTCTCTGGCGTGGTTTGGCGCGTTCAAACTGTTACTAAGCCCTAACAGTGTTGACCCGTATAATTCAAAGGTAGTCAGGGCCAGTATGGGAGCCATCTTTCATGTTGATGTTGAAACGGATGTCCCTTTAGATACCCTGGCGCAGAGATTTTCCCGGTTTGCTTATCTGGATATGAATGGAGCATCTATCAGTCAGCCTGCATTTTCAAATTATGATTGCTATCTGTTTGGTAATGAGGCACGAGGCGTTCCCACCAGGGCGCTTGAAACTATGCAAGCTGATCCATTTACTATCAACGGTAGTGGTAAGATTGACTCTTTAAATCTGGCCAGTGCGGTGAACATCTGTGTCTACCAGCTTTCTGTCAGTTAAACTCATTTAGTATTAAGGAACATTAGCGTGGCATTACACTGGTTTCCAGGCCATATGCACAAGGCACTTAAAGAAATAAAAGAATCTTTAAGTCAGGTCGATATTCTTATTGAAGTATTGGATGCCCGTATCCCCTACTCCAGTGAAAATCCTGAAATAGCAAAAATTCGCGGCGATAAGCCCTGCATCAAAATTCTTAATAAATATGATTTGGCTGATCCTGACATAACAGCCCGCTGGCAGGAGTATCTGGAATCCGAGCGTGGAGTGAAAACCCTGACTACGTCAAGTGACAACCCAGGCAACAGCAAGCAACTCGTCGATCTGATTCGCTCGATTTGCGGATACAAAGACACCCAGGTTAAATCCATCAATGCCATGATCACCGGCATTCCCAATGTTGGCAAATCAACACTGATTAACATTCTGGCAGACCGCATTATTGCCAAAACCGGTAATGAGCCGGCTGTAACCAAAGGGCAGCAGCGTATTAACCTGGGTAGCGGTGTGGTGTTATACGATACCCCCGGCGTACTGTGGCCCAAGGTCGAAAACCCGCATTCGATTTATCGTCTGGCATCCTCAGGGGCGGTAAAAAATACCGCGATGGAGTATGATGATGTTGGCTTTTTTGCTGCCGACTATCTGATTAAAGCGTACCCTGAAGTATTAAAAGAGCGGTTTAAGCTGGACGAGGAAGTACCAGATACCGAGCTGGAGTTTCTGGAGCTTGCGGCCAAAAAGCGTGGTGCGATTATGGCAGGCGGCCGGGTAAACCTGCATAAAATATGTGAAATACTATTAAAAGAATTACAGTCTGGGAAACTAGGGAGAATCTCGCTGGAAACGCCGGAAATGGTGAGCAATGAGAAGCAGGAAATGGCCGAGGCTGCCGCTAAAAAGGCAGCTGATAAAGCGAAGCGAAAACAAAAATTTAAAGATGGTTCGTTAACACCAGATAAGCGCGACAGAAAAGAAAAGCGCAATGAAAAGCGTGAAGCTCAAAGCCGTCGGATGAAAAAGCGCTGAAATACGTGCTAATCAGGCTGTAGCCGGGTTAAATATTTGCCTGGCTATGCTGCGCGACCTTACCTTTTGTTTGCGCTGCGCCTTACAAAAACCTTCCAGTTCAGCTTCTGCACCTACCGCGCCGTTAAACAACTCTTCAAAACGTGAAGTTAAAAGCTGCCAGCACTGTGGCTTTATACCAAGATGACTAACTGTCTCTGGCACGGATAATTTGGCAACAGATGCACTCGCCAGTGTATTTGCTTCTAATAAACTGATGAGCTGTTGGTAATCAGAGAATCGACAGGGAATGGTGTTTGCCCTATCACGACCCCGTTCAAAAAATGGCATGAGCAATGTGGTTGCTCTGCAAAGCTTGAAACAGCCGGCACGTCGTGAAAAACCCGTATATTTAGCCTGTTTGGCGTAGCGAACCATTTTTGCCCTTAGCGGGTTTAAGTCAATATAGGCCATACAGGCAATAAGCGCAGCGTCACTTAGTAAAGGCTGGCATTTAAATCGTCCTTCCCAGAAGCGCCCCGTGCATTTATCCTCTTTGTTTGCCTTGCGCGCAATATATTCATTGAGAGACCGCATAAACCAGCTTATATCTGCCAGACGAGCCCGCCATACAGCGGCAATGTGTTCAACAGTTTGCTTCTGGGCCTGGCTCATTTGCTCCCGCTGTTGATGATTACAGTATCGTCTGGTTAATAACGTACCTTTAAACAAGCGATGCCAACGTGAAATCACTTCGTCAATTCCCCACGCCGATGGTCTATGCGCTTCTATTTTTACTGCAAGATGAAAATGGTTACTCATAATGGCATAGGTCATCACCCGGATTGAAAAAACCTCAGATAAAAGTAACAGTCGCCTTTCAACCCAGCCGCGTCGATGTTCATAGACTTTCCCAACGGCTGTATCTTTTCCGCATAAATGCGCACGCCGAACACAGCGTGACATGCAGTGGTAATACGGCGTCTGGGTTAAATTGATAAAAGCATGGCGGGCGGCTGGCATAACAAACACCTGATAACAAAAGATAACTGTCAGGGTAGGCAACTTTTTAATGTTATCAAACTGGCCTACAGGCGGGTTTTGCTGCAATTTTGCAGCACCATCGCTTCAACTCAAAATAGCGTGGGTGTCTGATTATTAAATATTAAAGGCAAGATGATTACCCTTCATTAAAGTTTCACGCTTTTGTCATACCGTTTAGTGAAACAAGCGGGCATATCAGGTCGAATAGCGGTGCAGACAAAAGCAATGACTACCGATGCAGGAATAACGCTGCATTATCAGGATGAGGGTAATCCATCATCGCCTGCTATTATTTTAATTATGGGCCTGGGTGCTCAACTTACCGTATGGCCGGATGCGCTGTACTATGGTTTAGTAAAAAAAGATTTTCGAGTCATCCGGTTTGACAATCGCGATACCGGGCTGTCTTCCCAGCTTGATGATTTAGGCAACCCGAGCCTGTTAAAAGCGTGGCTGAGCAAAAAGCTTTCTATCCGTTCATCAGTTCCTTACAAACTTGAAGATATGGCAGACGATGTATTAGCACTAATGGCTTTTTTGAAAATAAAAAAAGCCCATTTGGTTGGCGCATCGATGGGAGGCATGATTGCACAGATTATTGCAGCGAAGAAAAAAAAGAAAATACTGAGCCTGACATCTATTATGTCGAGTACAGGCTTGGTTTCTCATAATAAAGATAGCCTGAAGGTGCTTCTTAGCCTTGCCCGAAGACCCGGTAGGGACAATCGCGAAGCTGCAATCCGTTACAATGTTAAGCTCAATCGTCTGATTGGTGGCCCGGCTTATCCCATTGAGGAACAATTGCTATATGAGCAGGCAATTAACACCATTGACCGGGCTTATAATCCGGCCGGCTTTAAACGTCAGTTAGTGGCCATCACTGTCAGTGGCGACCGGCATAGGATGTTAAAAAAAATCAAAGCCCCCACCCTGGTTATTCATGGTAGCCACGACCCTGTTATTCCTGTATCTGCGGGCATGGACACCGCCAAACAAATACGTAAATCCAAGTTAAAGGTAATAGAAGGCATGGGGCATAATTTTCCGCCGGTACTGATGGAAAAGATGACTCACTGGATTGCCAAACATGTTAAAAAAGCAGAAAAAAAGCGTGTAGAGAAAAAACGGGCTAAAGCACGCGGTAAACCTAAACTCAGCGGCCAGACCACCCAAAAGAAGATCCGATCACATCCATGACCGAGCATCAGATTCACACTTGAAAAGCGCATAGTCCATGATGTACTGCGCATGGCGATGTTCCATAAATGGAATATGGGCGGCACCACTGGCAAGAATGATTTTTAAGTGAACCAGTCCTTTTCGGCGCATCATGACGCTTTGCTGCATTGCCACCTGCTGTAATTTAAACAAAGGAATAGTGTGGTAGGTTTTTCCTATTAACCCCTTGCGAATGTAAAGGTACTCTTGGTCAAGCGCATATCCCCATCGCAAAAAGCGCATCAGTATAAGAATGGCACACAGGGCAATACCGACGACAAAACTTGCCGTAGGAAAGCTTTGCAGCTTGACGTTTAGCAAGACACCCACAACAATTGCTAACGGAAATAACCTGATCAGCAAGTGGTGAAACAAAAATGCGGTATGGATTTTCCAAAAAGATGCATAAAGAGAGTGAGCATGGCTTAAGACATCCGTCGTCAGACTGGCAGCTTGTTCTAATGTAACAGATGGGATCAGGAGTCTGGCTGCACTACCTTCGTTATTATCCCGCTGACCATTTCTGTTTTGCTCAAAACTCACATTCGCTCTTTTTACCAAAACATCCAGAGCACTTTGCCTGATGGTTATGCGCTGCACACGGCTTCGTTGAATGCTCACTTCCTGTTGAGAAAGTAAGCCACTGCGCCGGATATACCGCCCTCCTTCACGGGTTAGCGTAAAGCCGTAATAGGTAAGTATGGCTCCGCACACAGAAAACAGCATCAGAAGGGCAATAATAAAACTTGCGCCGGTAAGTACCAGTGCCGCCCATTGCCACCAGGGCAACGACATATTCTGTATCAGCTGTTCAGGCTCTATGCCATGTTGTGACAACCAGTTGACTCCCCACTGGCTAAGGTCATCTAAAAATGGCGTTAGTACACCCAACAAAATCCAAATTCTGTTGTTTGTCATGCCGTGCAGTACGAGGTCAGACAGAGTACGTGAATTTAAGACGTCTGCGGTATTGGCAATGTGGGGCTCTGGGCTAGTGTTGGCGTGCGTGTTTTGGTCTTGGTCTTGGTCTTGGTCTTGGTTTGAGTATATGTTGCGATGGGTGTCTTTGTCCGTCGAACGCGAATCAGACACTTCGCTATGCTGCGCTTTAACAGCAGATACCGTATCACGCAGCGCTATCGCAGATGCCTGCGGTATGGCAACTATGGTAGCTTCTTCCGTGGCTGAACCTGCGGTATCTATAATAAGAACAGCGTAAGTCGATAATCGGTAATACCAGGGCCGCTCTATTTTTATATTTTGAATTCGCCAGAACGGCAGATTGATATGCGTTTTTGCAACGACTCCGCTTTGAATTTCAATTTGCTCTTCATAAACCCTGTATCGGAAAAACCAGAAACGCAAAAAAGCGGTAGTCAATGTGCTGATTATCAGCAGGGCTATACCTGCCATCAGCCAGGTATTATTAAACAAATCAGAAACAGACACGCTAACAGCCAGTGCGGGAATGGCATAAATCATCCCCTGGGCAAGCTCTTTGAGTTGTCGTACAAAGAAATAGATAAGTGCCCATGGTGCAAGTCGTGCCCAGCGTGCCGGCCTCGAATCTTTCATAAATAATTATTTCGCATCAAGTGCACTGTGATGAACAATAAAATGTCTTAGTTTCTGAGCAACGTCTCGTTCAAGCCCGGGGATTTCAAATGTATGTCCCGCGCCACCGGCAGAGTAAACTTTCAAACTCGCTAGTCCCGCCCATCGCTGTAACAGACCACGCGAGAGTTCAACATGCTGGATTCGCAATATCGGTTGGCATAGTAATGTGCTAAAAAATAAACCCTGCTCCAACACCAGGTCATTCTCTCGCAGCGCAAAGCGCACCTTGGAATCTGCAATCAGATGATAAACAAAGCGCGCGCCACCTACGCCCCCAGTCAGAATCATCAAAAGCGGAAGTAGCACACGGACATCTTCAGGTAACCTGACAATGGGTTGATAAAGAAGCAGCCCCAACATAAGCAGTATGGCTACAGTGACGCTGCTACATACACACAGGTTAAGCATCCGGTAGCGCGCTGAAACAGGCTCCAGTGCAATATTTTGAATAGCCGGCAAAGAGGCTGTTTCTATCTGATTATTTGAAAAAAAAGAGTCAGCCACTGTGACGACACCTGTTAATCATCAATCATCTGCTCGTTAAGCCACTCATGAAGTGCTTTCATGTCATGCTCCACCGCCATTTGCAGCTCTTCTACCCAGTCATGCACATTTTGCCACCAGGCAGGATGGTCTCCTTGCTGAATCTGGTTGGCAATGCGCTGGACCCGGGACAGACCAACTGAGCCTGCCGCGCCTTTTATTTTATGTGCCTGCGAGCATACTTCCGACTTTTCATCTGCACTAAGACTTAACTGCAGTATTTCCATATATTCGGGCATTTTATCCTGGAATACTTTCACACTGGCCCGCACCATATCCTCCCCAATGGTATCAACCAGCATCTGAAGCAGATCCATATCCAGAATATTGTTCAGTGATTTACTGCTATCCTGCTTTGACTTTCTTGGCTGGCTTACAGGCGCGGTGAGCTCAGCGGGGGCAGCTGGCTCAACAAACAGATCGTTAAATACCTGAACAACCCGGCTTTTCTTAATCGGCTTGGCGATGATATCGTCCATTCCATTTTGCAGGTACTCTTCGCGCTTTTTAATGACATTAGCGGTAAGGGCAACAATAGGCGTCTGCATCACAAGGTCTTCTTCGCGAATCACGTTAGCCACATCAAAACCGGTCATATCAGGCAGTTGGATATCAAGTAAAATCAGGTCATACTGTGTTTGTCTGATTTTGTCTATCGCCTCTTGCCCGGTCATAGCCACATCCACATGCTGGCCAAGCTTTTCCAACAGCGCCTTGGCAACCATCACGTTAAGCTCAATATCCTCAACCAGCAGAATATTTAAGTCGGTAACCAGTAACTTCGAAGCCTGCATCTGACGCTCAGTGACCTGCAGCGGCAATTCGATTTCAAAGCGGGTGCCATTGTTAACTTCACTGGACACACGGATATCGCCACTCATTAAATCGACCATTTGCTTACAAATTGCCAGACCAATTCCAGTACCGGTCGCAGACTGATGATCAGGGTGATCAACCTGATAATACATCGCAAAAATTTTCTCTATTTCAGAATCAGGGATCCCGACTCCGGTATCCTCCACCACAAAGGTTACTACACTGGTCTCATTGGCCGGCGGGGTAGCTGATATGGACAATCGTACCTCACCTTTTTGGGTAAACTTGACCGCGTTAAACAGCAGGTTCCACAAAATCTGTCGTAAACGGGTGCCGTCCACTTCCACCAATTGCGGAAGCGGGTCAATGATGTTGGTTTTCAGCTCCAGCCCCTTATCTGAAGCCAGTAGTCGGATAATACTGGACAATTCCTCGGTGAAATCGCGTAAAGAAACGGTTTTCAGACTAAGTTCCAGCTTATCCCGGTCAAGTTTATCCAGATCAATAATATCGTTAAAAATGTTTCCCAGGGTAATCGCACTGGCATAAATAGTACTGACCCAGTTAAATTGTTCTTCTGACAGTTCGGTATCTCGTAACATACGACTTAGCCCCACAATTCCATTGAGCGGGGTTCGCAGTTCGTGTGAGATGGTTGCAATAAAGCGGGTTTTGTCGGTGCTAGCTTTTTCAGCCGCGCTTTCAGCCTGTTTTCTTTCCGTCATATCACGGCCAAATGCCAGCAGACCTAATCGATTACCTGCGTTATCAAAAAACGGTACCCGTTTCATTTCAAAGTAACGCCGGCGTCCATCTGCAAAGCGTAGCCACAGGTCTTCTGTCATACTGGCGTTGGTTTCCAGAACCTCCCGATCACTGGCAAGAATTTGCGCGGCAATTTCTTCTTCAAATACATCGTGCAGCGTCAGGCCAAGCAACTCTTCTTCGGTTTTTCCCGTCAATAGTTCTGCAATCCGGTTACAGCCGGCAAACCGCCCTTCTTCATTTCGGTAATAAATTAAATCCGGTGATGCATCAATGATAGAGCGAAGTAAGGTCGATAATCTGCGTGCCTGACCTTCCGAACTGGATTTGTCTTCAATTTCTTTTTCTAGCTCTTTGAACACCGCTTCGCGTTCTTCCTGAGCCCGCTTGCGCTGTTCTATTTCATGATTAAGCTGACGAATATTACTTTGCAGCTCGCGGTTAAGAAAAACATCTTCCTCACGCAAGCGCTCCAGCTGGCTAACAACATCTTTCAGATTGGTTCTGGAGTTCTCGAGCTGTTTGACCAACTCACTGAAAAAGTACAATACCCAGGGCGCCGACAGCAACGTGATGATGACTGCAATGATAAAATCATCCGGCTGTACCGTGCGGCCAAGGCTTAGCCTGACCACATAAGAGCCCCCTAGCGTGAACACCAGTGTGATGAGTACAAACAGAATGCTGAGCTTGAAGGTGCCAAAGCGCTTTACAAATTGAGCGATCTTTATCGCCCAGGAATCGTTAGGTGAGTCCTGATGCATAATACTTCATTAACAAACAAAATTGTCGTTATCCTAGCAGGTCTGCCGGGTTGGGCAAATAATACTGAGGATTCAGTCTGCTTAATTCACAGATTGGACGCCAAGTTTATGTCCTGTCCATAGATATACACCGTCTAGCTGCTTACTCTGAATCATAAAATCCCCCGATGAAATGGAGTAACGATCACTGCAACCTACTACAGGTAGCTTCAGGCTTCATTTATGCTGTTTCATGCTTTTGGTCGTAGCATGGGTGTCTAGCGATTCACTAACTCACTATTTACCTATCGACATTGGATATGATGGGTGTCTTGTTATTCATCAGTTGCACTTTGTCACTGTCGAAACTGGATGCGTAGATGTCTCACTATTTACGAACGCACGATTTATCTGTGGACGTTGGATGTGATGGGTGTCTTGTTATTTGCTAGCGTCGAAAAATGGGATGGGTGTCTCATCGTTTGCTCTCACTACTCTGGCTCGCCAAAAAATTTATCTAAGCGCGGTGACAGAGGTTTGTCATGCACCAATTTAGCGACAGATTGCACTCTTTTTAACCATCAGGAGGGAGCATGATGACGTTGCAATAGGTAGTCGAAACTTAAGTAAAGCGCATTAACAAAAGAAAAGTACGGGGGAAGCGGGAGCGATGTCGGTATACAGCTGAGGATGCTGAGTAATAAAACTACCGACAATCGCTATAACAAAGTAGGTTAAAACAACTAAAAAACAATTAGTTATAGCCTGGAACAGCTACACGATCCATTTCTTCATCATCAAATACAAAAACATTATTCATCATCATCACCTGTTAACTTTTGCCATCCGAGAAAACGGTTAAGGCACTAATTCACCTTAACCCTGCGTGCCTGGCAGACATGTACAGACCAACCATTTGCACTTATCTATAAACAGAGCAAACTCTGCGCCAACATGAAAATTTTGTGAGCATTTAATGAAATTGAAAGCAAAGACAATAATCATGCACTAAGCCCCCAAAAATTAACATAAAAAATCGATATAAATAGCTTTTTATTCACTAAAGGCAAGTTATGGACAGCGCTAATCTAGGATGTTTATACTAATGGCGGTACAGTACGCCCCCTACCCCTCTCAGTTACAACGATGAACTAAACACCTACCACACTGATTTTAAATAGTTTTTATTTTTTTAATTTTTTTCTTTGAAAGCTACGCCTGTTTACCAATTGATTTTATATCCCAATGTGGGTATTTTGTACGGCCCGCTTAGCAATAATGCATAAAAATGCGGAGCAAATGGCTGGTATCCTCTAATAATAAATAACGACGAAACAGGCACAGCATGCCGGATAACCCGGCAGATAATAAGATGCCTGATATAGCTGTAGGTAGCGAACCTCTCGCTGAGCCGCAGCGCGTACCTTGCCCAGTCGAAGGTTGAAGGAGTTAAGAGATGAGTTTATACAATCCCAATGATTCCCGGGATAACTGTGGCTTCGGCCTGATAGCCCACACTCACGGGGAACCCAGTCACGAACTGGTGACAACAGCAATTCATGGTTTGGACCGGATGCAGCACCGAGGTGGTATTGCCGCGGATGGTAAAACCGGCGATGGATGTGGCCTGTTATTGCAAAAACCAGACGCTCTGTTTCAGTCCATAGCTCAGGAAAATGGTTGGAAACTGAGCAAAAAGTACGCTGTTGGGATGATTTTTTTAAGTCAGGACAACGCGCTGGCCCAGCAGGCCAGAGAAGTACTTAACGAAGAACTTGAAAAAGAAACACTGGGTGTTGTGGGCTGGCGCGAAGTGCCGGTGGACCACAGTGTATTAGGCGACCTGGCACTAACCGGTGTGCCTCAAATTGAGCAGGTTTTTGTCAACGCCCCTGCCGGCTGGCGTAAGCGGGATCTGGAACGCCGCTTATATATGGTGCGTCGCCGGGCCGAAAAGCGCCTTGAAGCTGATCCCGATTTCTATGTGGCCTGTTTATCCGGTCTGGTGACCATCTATAAAGGCCTGGTCATGCCAAAAGACCTGCCGGCCTTTTATGCCGATCTTGCTGATGAGCGCATGCAAAGCGCTATCTGTGTATTTCACCAGCGTTTTTCTACCAATACATTGCCTCGCTGGCCGTTAGCCCAGCCATTTCGCTTTTTGGCTCACAATGGTGAAATCAATACCATCAAGGGTAACCGAGACTGGTCGATGGCCCGTACCGGTAAGTTTGCAACACCATTAATTCCTGATCTCAAAGATGCTGCGCCTTATGTTAATACAGACGGTTCAGACTCGTCTTCTCTGGATAACATGCTGGAATTATTCCTGGCTGGCGGTATGGATTTGTTCCGTGCCATGCGTCTGCTGGTTCCGCCTGCCTATCAAAATAATAAAACCATGGATGACAGTCTGCGAGCATTTTACGAGTTTAACTCAATGCACATGGAACCTTGGGATGGTCCGGCCGGTATCGTATTAACAAACGGCCGTCATGTTGCCTGTAATCTGGATCGTAACGGTCTGCGTCCGGCCCGCTATGTCATTACCAAAAATGGATTTATCACGCTGGCTTCAGAGGTCGGCATCTGGGATTACAACGAACAGGATGTACTGGAAAAAGGCCGTGTTGGTCCTGGCGAAATGCTCGCAGTGGATACTTACACAGGCAAAATCTGGCGCTCTAACGAGATTGACGATGAACTGAAAGATCGTCACCCGTACCGTGAATGGCTGGATAAACATATTCGTCGGTTGACGCCGGTTGAGCAGTGTGACCACTCTCAAATCGGACAGCGCGTATTTGATGACGACATGATGGCTATCTATCATAAGATGTTTAACTACAGCTATGAGGAAATTCAGCAGGTCATCAAGGTACTGGCTAAAGATGGTCAGGAAGCAGTCGGATCTATGGGCGATGATACCCCCATGGCTGTGATGTCCGCTAAAACCCGGACTATCTATGATTATTTCCGTCAGCAGTTTGCTCAGGTCACCAACCCGCCTATCGATCCTTTACGTGAAAACCATGTGATGTCTTTGGCTACCTGTATTGGCCGCGAGCAGAACGTGTTCAGCGAAACCTCAGGCTATGCAGACCGGGTACTGTTCCAGTCGCCAATACTGATGTATACCGATTTAAAACAGCTGCGTGAGTTTAATCCTGATAACTACTATTCAGAAATGGTTGAACTGCAGTACACCCAGGAAGAAGGATTACGCAAAGCCATTGAGCGGATCTGCAACGAGGTAGAATATCTGGTCAAGCAAAAACGGGCGGCCTTTGTGGTTCTGTCTGACCGCAATATTCGCAAAAACCGCTTCCCGGTTCCTGCTGCAATGGCCGTGGGGGCAGTACAACGCCGCCTGATTGAAAAAGAGCTGCGCTGTGATGCCAATATTGTAGTAGAAACTGCCACTACACGGGATCCGCACCATTATGCGGTACTCATCGGTTTAGGTGCCACGGCGATTTACCCGTTCCTGGCTTATGAAACCATTGAGCAGCTATGTGAAAATGGTGAATTGCCAGTCAGTGTCATGGAAGCCACCCTTAATTATCGCAAAGGGATTAACAAAGGCCTGTACAAAATTATGTCTAAGATGGGCATCAGTACAGTGGCCAGCTATCGTTCGGCGAAGCTGTTCGAAGCCATTGGCATTAGCCGTGATGTTATGGATCTGTGCTTTAAAGGGGTTACCTCTCGTATCCAGGGCGCCGGCTTCCACGACTTTGAACAGGACATCATGCAGCAATCTAAGGTGGCCTGGCTTAAACGTAAGCCGCTGTCGCACGGTGGGCTGCTTAAATATGTTCATGACGGCGAGTACCATGCGTACAACCCGGGCGTAGTGAAGTCATTACAAAAAGCCGTGGTCAGCGGTGAGTATAATGATTATCAGGAATATGCCAAACAAGTTAATGAACGCGCCCCGGCGCACCTGCGCGATCTTCTTGCGCTAAGTAGCGAAACCGATGCAATTGATATCAGCGAAGTTGAAGGGGATGAAAAGCTGTTCCCACGGTTTGACACCGCTGCCATGTCAATCGGCGCACTGAGCCCTGAGGCTCACGAAGCGCTGGCAATTGCTATGAACCGTTTGGGTGGTCAGTCTAACTCGGGCGAAGGTGGTGAGCATCCGTCACGTTTTGGTACTGAGAAAAACTCAAAAATTAAGCAGGTCGCATCAGGGCGTTTTGGCGTAACACCGCACTATCTGGTGAATGCCAATGTGATTCAAATCAAAGTTGCGCAGGGCGCAAAACCTGGTGAAGGTGGGCAGTTGCCTGGTGATAAAGTGAATCGCTATATCGCCACGCTACGCTTTTCTGTGCCTGGAGTAACCCTGATTTCACCTCCACCGCATCACGATATTTACTCCATCGAGGATTTGGCGCAGCTGATTTTTGATCTCAAACAGGTCAATCCGTCAGCACTGATTTCAGTGAAGCTGGTGTCAGAACCTGGTGTGGGCACGATTGCCACCGGCGTAGCCAAAGCCTATGCCGATCTGATCACGGTTTCTGGCTATGATGGCGGTACCGGTGCCAGCCCGCTGACCTCGGTTAAATATGCCGGTAGTCCGTTTGAACTTGGTCTGGCTGAGACGCAGCAGGCACTGATCGAAAATGGATTACGTCACAAAGTGCGGGTGCAGACAGATGGTGGTCTGAAAACCGGTTTAGATGTAATAAAAGCAGCTTGTCTGGGGGCTGAGAGCTTTGGCTTTGGTACCGGACCAATGGTCGCTTTAGGCTGCAAATACCTGCGAATCTGCCATCTGAACAACTGTGCAACTGGTGTTGCAACTCAGGACGAGAAACTGCGTGATGAGCACTTCATCGGTTTACCGGAAATGGTGATGAACTACTTTAAGTTCATTGCCAGAGAAGTTCGCGAAATTATGGCCTCGCTGGGTGTGCGTAAGTTTGACGACTTAGTTGGTCGAACCGACCTGTTAAAAGTTATTGACGGCATGACTGCCCGACAGAATCGTCTGGACTTATCGCCGCTGCTGCACAAGCCAAAAGAAGGCGAGCATACCCGGTTGTTCTGTTCGCAAACCACTAACGAGCCGATGGACAAGGGTGAGCTTAATGCGCAGCTGCTGTCGGATTGCCAGCAGGCTGTCCGCTCCGCAACGGGTATCAGACTGAGCTACCCGATTCGCAATACAGATCGCTCTGTTGGCGCACTGGTATCAGGTGAAATAGCCAAACATCATGGTAACCATGACATGGAAGATAACCCGGTTGAGGTGCAATTTACCGGTACTGCCGGGCAAAGCTTCGGCGTATGGAACGCCGGAGGCCTGCACATGCGAATTGAAGGTGATGCCAACGATTATGTCGGCAAAGGCATGACTGGCGGTAAGCTGGTTATTTATCCGCCTCGCAACATCAGTTTTGATGCACCAAACAGCGCCATCATGGGAAATACCTGTTTGTATGGCGCCACCGGCGGCAAGCTGTTTGCTGCAGGCCGTGCCGGTGAACGTTTCGCCGTACGTAACTCAGGGGCTATTGCGGTAGTAGAAGGCATTGGAGATAACGGTTGCGAATACATGACCGGAGGCATTGTTGCTGTACTTGGTAAGGTTGGTGTTAACTTTGGTGCGGGTATGACAGGCGGCTTTGCATATCTTTATGATAGTGAAGATGATCTGGCAGACCGTGTTAATGAAGATCTGGTTGAGATCATGCCGGTTGAAGATAAGAATATTCTTGTTGAACACCTGCGTGGGCTGATTAATCAGCATTATGAAGAAACAGGTAGTGAGCATTCATTGAATCTGCTAACAGATTTTGCCAATACCTTGAAAAAATTCAAACTGATTAAACCCAAGACCAGTGATGTGAAAAACCTGTTGGGCCACATTAGTCGTTCCAGCGATGAACTTCGCATTCAGGCTCAGTAGGAGGTGTGATTTATGGCTAAAAATGTCTATCAATTTGTTGACGTAGAACGGATCGATCCGCCTAAAAAGCCGATTCAGGTGCGTAAGGAAGAGTTTGCTGAAATCTATCAGCCGATGACGCAATCGCAAACCGAAGGCCAGGCAGATCGTTGCCTGGACTGCGGTAATCCATATTGCGAATTCAAATGCCCGGTGCACAACTATATTCCGCAATGGCTGGATTTGGCGAATCAGGGCCGCATTATGGAAGCGGCTGAGTTATCGCATAAAACAAATAGCCTGCCGGAGGTGTGTGGCCGCGTCTGTCCTCAGGATCGGTTGTGTGAAGGCGACTGTACGCTTAATGATGATTTTGGTGCTGTGACCATTGGCAGTATTGAAAAATATATTACTGACACGGCATTTAAAATGGGCTGGCGCCCGGACATGTCAGATGTAGAGTGGACTGACAAAAAGGTAGCTATCGTGGGGGCCGGACCTGCCGGGCTGGCCTGTGCGGACGTCCTGGTCAGAAACGGCGTAAAACCGGTCGTTTACGACAAGTATGAAGAAATTGGCGGACTGCTGACCTTCGGCATCCCGTCCTTCAAGCTGGAAAAAGACGTCATTAAGCTGCGGCGCGAGATCTTTACCGAAATGGGTATAGAGTTCAGACTCAACACCGAAATCGGTAAGGATATTGATTTTGATGAGCTAATGCAGCAGTACGATTCTGTCTTCCTTGGCATGGGCACTTATAAATCCATGCAGGGTGGCTTTGAGCATGAACATGTTGAAGGCGTTCATGAAGCTCTGCCGTTTCTGATTGCGAACACAAACCGGGTGATGGGTATAGAAAAAGATCCCGCTGATTTTATCGACATGAAAGATAAAACCGTGGTGGTTTTAGGCGGTGGTGATACCACCATGGACTGTGTCCGGACATCAATTCGCCAGGGCGCCAAGCACGTGATTTGCGCTTATCGCCGTGATGAAGAAAGTATGCCTGGCTCCCGTAAAGAAGTGATTAATGCCAAAGAAGAAGGCGTTGAATTTCGCTTTAATCTGCAGCCGCTGGACATTGCGCTGACTGAAAATGGCCAGGCAGCTGGTGTTAAGCTGGTTAAAACTGAAATGGGCCAGCCCGATGTAAATGGACGACGCCGGCCGGTTGAGGTTGAAGGCTCTGAACATGTGCTGGAGGCGGATGTTGTCATTATTGCCTTTGGTTTCCAGCCTAGTCCCGCCCCCTGGTTTGCAGACTACGGTATTATTCTGGATGAAAAAGGTCGTGTACGGGCTCCATCAGCCGGAAAGTTTGCGTATCAGACTGCCAACCCCAAAATCTTTGCGGGCGGCGATATGGTTCGCGGCTCTGATCTTGTGGTTACCGCCATTGACGAAGGGCGTAAAGCTGCAGGCGGAATTCTGGACTACCTGAACGTGTAGTGACTAATACATGTATTATAAAAACGGACTTTCGGGTCCGTTTTTTTATGCCTGCCATTCTCCATTCTTCCCAGCCAGATTCATCTAGCTATTACAATGATATCAAGACACCCATGCTAATTAATCCACTCATAGCCACCTTCTCCATTAACAAGACACCCATGCCCTTAACAAGACACCCATGCTAATTAATCCACTCATGCCCTTAACAAGACACCCATGCTAATTAATCCACTCATAGCCACCTTCTCCATTAACAAGACACCCATGCTAATTGGTTGACTCATGACCACCCTCGCCCTTAACAAGTCACCTATGGTTAAGCCGGTCTGCTCTGCTACCAATGGTGGATGACACAGTATTTGGTCTGGTGGGTGTCTAAGCAAGTCGTAGCCCTTTTGTCATGTCCTATAGAAATGACATAAAGACACCCATGCTAATTGCTCAACTCATAGCCACCTTCTCCATTAACAAGACACCCATGCTAATTGGTTGACTCATGACCACCCTCGCTCTTTACAAGTCACCTATCGTTAAGCCGGTCTGCTCTGCTACCAATGGTGGATGACACATTATTTGGCTTGGTGGGTGTCTAAGCAAAGTCGCTGCCCCTTTTTTCATGTCCTATGGAGGTGCAGCACTATTCAACGCAGCGGTATAGATACCTTAACTATCACATTGTTGAAGAAGGCAAGGCTGTTGCGTTGAATGGCTTCATACCGGTGCTTCTGTCACGTGTACGTTGATTATTTTATATGGGACGCTATTCATGAATGTCTTGTTAAGGAGCTTTGTGAGCTGCAATGGTATGGGTGTCTTGTTAAGGAGCTTTGAGCTGCAATGGTATGGGTGTCTTGTTAAGGGACTTTGTGAGTTGCAATGGCATGGGTGTCTAGCTAAAAGGAGTCAATGCGCGGTGTGGGCTGATACGCTGTAATAAACAGGTATACCCTTTACATCTTTTGGAGAGTTGAGATGCTTATCTCATCTTCATATAGTAAGTGTGTACATTAAACATGCTGATAACTGGGCCCACTATGACGTTTTTAACTCGCTTAGCCTGTGCAGGAGCGCTGGCACTAAGCACAGCCGCAGTGGCAGACACGGATAAGTCTCAACCCGATCTTACACCCTGTCCTGCTGATTTTTATTCCGTTGCCATGCCTGGCGATGCCATGCAGTGTCAGAAATTTGATGACGAGATGCCGGCGTCTCTGGTATTTCATTCACCCAAAAATCAACAACAGCTGATAGCTTGGTATCAAAATGCCATGCCTGATCTGACCGTGATCAGTCAGTATAATGGTCGAACCGTACTAAGCGGTGCCAGTGACAATGTTCGCGTTGTGGTATCACCCGATAACCAGGGGGCGCAGGTGGACCTACTGATAATTGACAGCCTGCTTGCTCAGCAGTAAACGCGTATGCGGGTAGCACTGTCTATCCGCTTTCTCTTTTTCATATTATTTTAACCCTCACCACTTTCACACAACGCTTCTCTGGCCTTTATTTACCCTGTCCCAAACATACTCAGTCTATGCGGCTTAACTAAGCTGGCACTGCCTTTGCTATTTCTTTACTAACACTCTGCTTTTTAGCTCAATTCGTCAGAAAACTGACGTTTTACAATAGGTCTGTTGAGGAATCATTATGGAACTGGCTATTATTCTCATGATGTTGCTGATTGTGGTTGCACTGGGCGCCATAAAACTGTCAGATGGAGGCGTGACTTTTCCGTTTAAGCGAAAAACACAGCTGTTCACCCCAGTCGAACACTCTTTTTTGAGCCTGATTGAACAATCCATGGGACGAGAGTTTCGTATTGTTTGCCGGGTACGCCTGAACGATCTTCTTCAGGTCAGAGCCAGCACCGGCAAAAAGCAAGCTTCGGCGGCGTTGTCCCGCGCCTCTTCCCGACAACTGGACTTTGTTCTGTGCGACAAACAGGATATGTCCCCTGTGCTGGCGGTGGATCTGGTACACAGTAACGGTAAAGAAGGTTATAAAACTCAGCGAGACTGGTTTGTTTCAGGGTCTTTAGATGCCGCCGGAATCCCTCATGCACGTATCAAGGTAAAATCAGGCTATACGGTGGAAGAGATTCGTGAATGTCTGGAAACCAAACTGATACCTTACCGTCGGCGTCAGCAAAAACTGGCCCAAGCACCGGCGCATAACCCACAGCCGCCTAAGCGCCCCACTCGCCCGGTACGCTCCAGTCGCGCAGCAGCCTGATCGGTTAACAGAAGAAAGCGGCCCCGGCCGATTTCTTCTGCACGCCTGTCCTGTCAGTTTCATCCATTTCGTATTACCATTAGCGGTATATGTTTAATGCGTACGCTGCTACGCCCCTTCAGTAAAAAATCACTATGTTAAAAATTGGAATTCTCGGTGCTATGGATCAGGAAGTAGCACTGCTAAAAGCATCTTTAGATAATCTGACCAGCCGCACCTGGCACCACCTGACCTTTTTTGAAGGCAGCTTGCATGGCCAGCAAATTGTGCTGGTTAAATGCGGTATTGGCAAAGTGGCTTCGGCGCTGGCCACCACGGCTTTAATTGAACTGTACGCACCGGATTATGTAGTGAATACTGGTTCGGCCGGCGGTTTTGATGCTGACCTGAATATCGGCGATGTGGTTATTGGGAGTGAAGTAAAGCACCATGATGTTGATTTGACCCACTTTGGTTATGCGCCTGGTCAGTGTGCCGGCGATATGCCCGCCGCTTATCAGGGCAATGAGGCGCTGATCAAGGCAGCCCAAACAGCCACTGAAAGTATTCAGGGTATCACCTACCGTACCGGCCTGATTTGCACCGGCGATGCGTTTATCGGTAGTGATGAAGCCGCTAATAAAATTCGGGCGACGTTTCCGGACATGAAAGCCTGTGAAATGGAAGGGGCTGCTATTGCACAAACCTGCCATATCCTGAACACGCCGTTTCTGGTAATTCGTTCATTATCCGATATCGCCGGTAAAACATCCTCGGTGTCATTTCAGGAGTACCTGGAAACCGCCGCCAAAAACTCGGCGGAACTGGTTATGGGCATGGTTGCCGAACTGGCAAAGTAATCTCCCTGTCGCATGGAAGCCTGGTATACACACACGAGTCTGCTGGCGCTGGCCAGTCTGCTGCTGGCCGCTGTGGCTGACACTCTGTGGCGATGGCCTAAGGCCTATCATCCACTGACCCTGTTTCAGCTGTTAAGTGATGGTATGGCCCGGCGGGTCTGCCCGGGAGCTGGTCATGGTAAACCACAGCATTATATTTCAGGCGCGCTGGGCGCGGTAGTTTTGCTTGTTCCTTTTGCAGGGCTCACCGCAGCGCTGCTGTATATGGCAGAATACCCCTGGTTTTTTGAATCTGTTTTGATGCTGTGTCTGCTTGATTTCGGGCACGACCGGTATCGCTATCAACAGATTATTAAGGCAACCGGTCAGCAAAAAAAGATTCTGGCCCGGGAGGCATTAAGTACACAGGTTGCCCGGCAAACCGCCTCATTATCAGATATCGGCATAGCTAAAGCCGCCATAGAGTCTTTGCTGCTTCGCTTTATGTATCTTTACTGCGGAGTGCTGGTATGGTTTGTGTTACTGGGACCGGTCGCCGCCTTATGTTACCGGCTGATTATACAAATTAACTGGCAGTGGAACCCTCGCCTGGCGGGTTACCACTGGTTTGGCCGACCGGTGGCTTTACTGGCTAACCTGTTAAAACTGGCGGGAGCACTACCCGGTATTATGTTTGTAATGATAGTGACCCACCCCATCGCGGCGTTTAGGGGAATGCTGGCCAGTCCGGCTAAAGACAGAGCATCGCTGATACTGGCCGCCTTTGGCGCTGGTCTGGGCATCCAGTTAGGCGGCCCGGCTATTTATGCCAATCAAAAAGTGCGCTACCCCAGGGTCGGGGCACAGCGCCAGGTACGCTTTTCCGATATGACCTACGCAGCCAGGGCAATTAGCCGGGCCCGTATTTTACTGGTTACTTTTCTGAGTCTTTTGTTATTACTGATATGGTCCGTCAATTTACACGCCTGACAGGCAGGGCACTCACACTGTGGTTACTGATGCTGCTTGCCAGCATGACGGGCAAGACGTGGGCCAAATCGGTCGTCACACTGGCCCCTCACCTCACCGAGTGGGTTTACAGTCTCAACGCGCAGGAAAGTCTGTTAGCGGTGAGTGCCTACAGCGACTTTCCTACTGAAGCGCAAAATCTGCCGGTGGTGGCCGACTACCATGGTGTAGATTTTAAAGCCATCATGCAGCTAAACCCGGATGTTGTGCTGGCCTGGCAGGGGGGCAACAAGCCACAGGATATCGCCCGGCTCAGGTCGCTGGGTTTTGAGGTGTTTTTATCCAGCCCCCATGAGGTCGGTGATATAGCTCGTGAGATCAATCAGCTGGGTAAACTGTTGGACCGCGAAACACTGGCGACAGCACTCACCACGACCTTTTCCCGGCAACTAAAGGCTTTGCATCACCAGTATGCCGGCCAGCCGGCTATCAGTGCATTTTATTATGTCTGGTCACAACCGCTAATGAGCATCGGCCCTGATGCCTGGGCCAGTGAGTTATTGGAACAGTGCAATGTGTACGGCATTTTTGATGATGCGCCCACGGCTTACCCGGAAGTGACTGTCCAGGAGGTATTGCGCCGGCAGCCTCAGGTACTGATTGCAGCGACTGACCGCCCGGTTGAGGCAGAGCAAACTTTTTGGCAGCCTCACCGTACTGTATTAGGAGCGCCGGTTTATAGCGTTGACCCGGATGTTTTTAGTCGCTTCACCCTTCGTCTGCCAGCTAAACTTGAGCAGCTTTGTCACCGGCTTCATGAACCCTTTGCCAGATGAATTTTTACTGGCGGGGAATATCGGCTTTAGGGCCGGTCTTGTTGAGTGAAATAACTGAAAAACAGGTGAGGAGTAAACACTCGTGCGTTATTACGTTGTCGCAGTATTACTGGCCGGCGGATTGTCTTACAGCCTGCTGGCAGACTGCGAACCACAGCTAAAGGCTGCTCCGGCGCCAACAGCGGTGTCTATTGAAACCGCCACAGCCATGCTGGAAAAAGTAAAAAATCAGGATCTGGTGTTAATCGATGTACGTTCGCCTGAAGAATATGCCGAAGGCCATATTCCCGGTGCAATCAATATGCCCCATGATCAGATTGAGCAGTACGTCAGTCAGCTAGATGATATTCGCGACAAGCCTATTCTTATTTATTGCCGCTCCGGTCGCCGGGCCAGACTGGCTCTGGAAGACTTAAAAGCCCGCTCTTTTGCTGACGTGAGCCACCTTGAAGGTGACATGATGGGCTGGAACGGCGCAGGCCTGCCTGTGGCCAGGATGTAAATCAGCCATTTCGAGGTCGCCTACTCTTCTACGTTTTTTAAGCAGCCTTTTGGTATACTAAGGTTTTAAACGCCAGTATACCAAGGGCATTATGACTATAGACATTGCAACACCCGCCATGCTGTTTCCGGCCATTTCATTGCTGCTACTGGCTTATACCAATCGGTTTTTGACGCTAGCCACCATTATCAGGAATTTTTCCAAAGAAAAGTGGGATCAGAGTACCGAAGCGCAGATCCGCAATTTGCGTCAGCGTATTTTGTTTATCAAACGCATGCAAATTGCTGGCGTGGTCAGCTTCTTTTTATGTGTGGTATCCATGCTGGCCATTTATCTGGGCTATCAGATTGTGGGTAGCTGGATTTTTGCATTAAGCCTTGTGTGTCTGTTGTACTCACTGTGGATGTCTGTGCGCGAGATTTTAATTTCAGTCGAAGCACTGGATGTTCATCTGGATGGAATTAAAACAAAATGACCAGAACATCTGTTGTGTACACCGCATTAACTCCGCAACACTTTGAGGCGGTTATTGCACTGGGAAATCAGGTTCAGGGGGAAAACTATCTGAGTCAGGATAGCCTTAGTGCAATGTATGAAAAAGGTCAGCACAATAATATTAACGCCAGTCTTGTGGCACTGATAGACGACCAGATTGCCGGCTTCAGACTGACGTATGCGCCTTCTCACTGGGACATCGACAAATGGTGTACGCCGGGGCAATGGGGAGTACCGGCAGACCAGGTCTGTTATTTTAAATGCAACACAGTGGCCCCGGACAAGCAAGGCTTGGGCATTGGCAGCACCTTACTGGCAAAATCAATCGAAGCATCAACAAAACAGGGCGCCGTGGCCGGGCTTGCTCATATCTGGCTGGCCAGCCCGGGCAACAGTGCATTTAAATATTTCAGTAAAAATGGCGGCAAATTAATTCATGTACACCCCGATAAATGGCGCGAGGCTGCCATTTACGACGGGTATGACTGTCCGGTCTGTATCGGGCTGTGCCGCTGTGAAGGTGGAGAAATGCTTCTTCGTTTTTAGCATTTGTATCTGTTGTACCAACAAAAAAGCCCGAGAAGCTGGCAACTCGGGCTTTTTTTATTTCATATCACGTCAGCATGACGGCCTCTGGTTTAAACAGTTCCCGGGTTAGGAAATAGTCACCCGGGCAAACTTACGCTTGCCTACCTGATACACCGCCTCGCCCGGCTCGCTGATGAGTAAACGGGTGTCGGTTACTTTCTCACCATCAATTTTTACCGCGCCCTGTTTTATCATGCGCATGGCATCGGAGGTCGAGCCAACCAGCTCAGCCTGCTTAAGCAGGTTACCAATGGCAATGGTGCCGTCTTCACGAGCCACTGTCACTTCAGGCATTTCATCTGGAATGGCATTTTTCTGAAAACGCTGAACAAAATCCTGATAGGCTGACTCAGCCGCTGCCTCATCGTGGAAACGGGTGATAATTTCACGGGCTAGTTCAATTTTGATATCCCGCGGGTTAGCACCGGCTTCAACACCCGCTTTCAACTCAGCCACCTCGTCCAGTGGACGGAAGCTCAATAGCTCAAAGTAACGCCACATCAGCTCATCAGACACTGACATGATCTTACCAAACATGTCATTCGGCGCTTCAGTAATACCGACATAGTTGTTCAGAGATTTTGACATCTTCTGCACACCATCAAGTCCTTCCAGCAACGGCACCATGATCGTAGTCTGAGGCTTCTGACCATTTTCCTTTTGCAGCTCGCGTCCCATCAGCAGATTAAAACGCTGATCGGTTCCGCCCAGTTCCACGTCAGCTTTCAGGGCGACTGAATCCCAACCCTGTACCAGCGGATACAAAAACTCATGAATAGCGATCGGCTGATTGGCATTATAACGCTTTTTGAAGTCGTCCCGCTCAAGCATCCGGGCAACAGTCTGGCTGGCAGCCAGCTTGATCATTCCCGCGGCGCCCAGCTTGTCCATCCACTCTGAATTAAAACGTACTTCGGTCTGTTCCGGGTCCAGAATTTTAAATACCTGTTCCTTATACGTTTTAGCGTTTTCCAATACCTCTTCACTGCTTAAAGGCTTGCGAGTAACATTTTTACCTGTAGGATCACCGATAGAACCGGTAAAATCACCGATAAGAAACACGACTTTGTGACCAAATTTCTGGAAAATACGCAGCTTGTTAATCAGCACGGTGTGGCCCAGATGTAGATCTGGTGCGGTTGGATCAAACCCCGCCTTGATGGTTAGCTGTTTGCCCGATTTGAGCTTTTCAATAAGATCGTCTTCAGGAAGTATTTCGTCTGTGCCACGTTTTATTTCAGCTAGCGCGGTTTGCCAGTCACTCATCGGTTGTTACCCACAAAAGTTGTCAATCAGATTTAAATCAGGGGCAGCATTTTACGCATGAGAGTGAACCATTAAAAGGTTTACGCATCAAAATCAGGATAAACCTGCCCTTGAAAAACCAAAGCGTTGCTTTTTTAAGCAGCTATAATGGAAAACACATGATGAAACGATTATTCTCTGGTTTGGTTGTATGGTGAGAATGAATTTGAAAAACACTCAGTTATTCGCGCGTATCCGCGAATTGCCCCGGGCCCACCGGGCCGGACTGGCTGCAGGCATTACCTTATTGTGCGGGTTAATGCTACTGCCGTCTGATCAGGTAGAAGCAAGCCGAAACAGTGAGTCTTTGATCCTCGATGCTGGGGTGCGTTATCCACTGGAGTTGTCAGTGGCCGATGCCCCGGCGATTGATTTTGGTGAAGACGAAACCACATGGACTCTACACAAAGTCGGTAACGGTGACACCCTGGCGATGATTTTCAAGCGCGCCGGTTTTTCTGCCCGTGATACTTATAATGTTACCCAGGCCGGTGAACTGGCCAAAGCGTTGGTTACTCTGGTGCCGGGGGATAAACTGTGGCTGAAAGCTGACAAACAGGGAAACTTTGCCGGGCTGAAGTACGATATATCATCCCGTGAAACGCTGTTGATTAAGCCGCAGGATGACAATGGCACCATGACTGCTGACCTTGAAACCAAGGAAGTGGAAACCCGCTATAACTTTGCTCAGGGTGAAATTAACAGCAGTTTCTGGAATGCCGGTGTCAGTGCCGGATTAACCAGTAACCAAATCATGAATCTGGCCGGTATTTTTGGCTGGGACGTGGATTTTGCGGTGGGTATCCGCAAGGGCGACAGCTTTAGTATTGTGTTTGAAGAGCATTATATTGCCGGTGAGTTTGTGGGTTATGGCGATATTGTGGCCGCGGAATTTGTGAACCGCGGCGATAAGTTTGCGGCCATCAAATACACCGACGGCAACTACTACACGCCGGAAGGTCGCAGCATGCGTAAGAGTTTTTTACGCGCGCCGATTAACTTTAAGTATGTTAGCTCAAACTTTACCAAAAAACGGTTTCATCCGGTGCAAAAACGCTGGAAATCACATAATGGTACCGATTATGTTGCCAAAGTCGGCACACCAGTGATGGCTGCCGGTGATGGTCGGGTGATCAAGTCCACTTACAATCGTTTTAATGGCAACTATGTGTTTATTCAGCACGGCGATCAATACGTGACCAAATACCTGCATTTTAAAAAGCGGGCTGTCAAAGCGGGCGAGACCGTCAAGCAGGGTCAGGTTATTGGTTACCTAGGTAGCACGGGTATGGCAACCGGCCCGCATCTGCATTATGAGTTTCTGGTTAACGGCGTGCACCGTAACCCGCGCACCGTGGAACTGCCGGAAGCCCGGCCTATTGATAAAGCCGAGCGTAACGCGTTCATGAAGCTGGCGAAAAACCGCCTGACACAGATGAAAAACAATAAACGCATTATGCTGGCGATGCAGTAGCGGTGAGCTACTACATCGGGCTGATGTCGGGCACCAGCATGGACGGTGTTGACGCTGTGCTGTGCCAGACTCAGGAAACCACCTTTACCACCCTTGATGCCATTAGCATCGATTATCCCGCCTCGCTGCTTGGCGAGCTTAACGCACTGTGTTGCACCTGTGAAAATGAGCTGAACCGCACCGGTCAGGCCGATGTACAGGTTGCCGTTGAATTTGCCCGGGCAGTGAATGCCCTGCTTGATAAAACCGGGCTGCGTGCCTGCGATATCAGCGCGATTGGCTCGCATGGTCAGACTATTCGTCACTTTCCTGATGCCGGGCCGGGCTTTACCCTGCAGATTGGCGATCCGGCCACGCTGGCCGTACTGACCGGTATTCCGGTAGTCGCTGATTTCAGAAGAAAGGACATCGCCTTAGGGGGCCAGGGCGCGCCGCTGGCGCCGGGCTTTCACCAGGCGGTATTTGCCGCCGATGAGGCACGGGCTATCGTCAACATCGGGGGCATTGCCAATATCAGTATTCTGTCATCAGCCGGTGCAACCCCGCAGGGTTATGATACTGGTCCGGGCAACACCCTGATGGACCAATGGATAGCAGCACATCTGCAGTTGCCTTTCGATACAAACGGACAGTGGGCAGCATCGGCCGGGATCAGTCAGCCTTTGCTGACCCGATTGCTTGACGATCCTTATTTCAGCCTGCCTGCGCCCAAAAGCACCGGGCGGGAATATTTTCATGCCGACTGGCTGCAACACTGTCTGACAGAGTTTGACTCCCTCTGCCCTGCTCAGGTACAGGCCACATTATGTCAGTTCACAGCAACCCACATTGCCGATGCAGTTAAAAAAGCCGAATGTGATATGCGTGAGGTCTATGTGTGTGGTGGCGGCGCGTTTAATCGTCATCTGATAAAACAGATTCAGGCACTGCTGCCGGCCTGTACAGTGGCAACAACCCAGGCGCTGGGAGTACATCCACAGCAGGTTGAGGGAGCGGCATTTGCCTGGCTGGCGCACGCTTATTTCAATAAGCAGCCTGGCAATATTCCGGCGGTCACCGGCGCAAGCCGGCCGGCGGTTTTAGGCGGGTTGTACCTGCCTGATTAACTCAGACCCGGGCAGTATCCGTGAGTAGCGCAAGGCGCCGGGTGCGTTGTTGCCAGTCGTACACCGCCTGATCATAGGCAGCGTCATCTACCAGATGGCTTTGAATGACGTGCAGCTGGCTGCCTTCGTCGGTGCGCTCAAAGCGAATATCCAGTGCAGTTTCATACTCCTGCTCTGGTTTTAGCGTGAAGATCAGTTGCTCTTCAGGAAAAATTTCTGCGAACTGGCCGGTATAGGTGGTTTGCTGTCCCTGGGCATCTTTAAATACCCACTCAAACTCCGCCCCTTTTTGCAGGCTCATGACTATCTGGTGCAGGGCCAGGTCCTGGCTGACAAACCACTGCACCAGCAGTTCAGTTTTATAAAAACACTGGTAAAGCCGTTTTACCGGCATGTGGAACTGATAATACTCTGAATACTCGTACATGGTGGTCAACATAATGGCTGCCTGTACATTCAGTGTAAACCAATTCGAGGGCTTATTCGACGTTGGCAGACAGCAAATCAGCCAGTGCCGGTACTGTCTGATAGTGCTGCCGGCTAACCTCCTGACTGATACGATCGTACAGGCTATCCACCTGCGCCGGGTCCATAAACGCTTTGCAGAAGCCGGGACTGGCAGGCTCTATAAAATGCCGCGCCGCCAGAATAAACTGGGCGATCAGTTGCTTAACGTTATCTGTGCCCATCGCAATGCGCATCGTGGTCAGCTCAATACCCGCTTTTTTCTGCTCTTCATGGCTTAGCTCGGAATGGCTGGTTAGCGCCGGACACAGCACAATGGTGTTATTCTGCCCGATACTGACCTGATGACTGAAAGCCGGCTCCAGCGCATCAAAAAAGCGTGTAAAAACAGCACGCTCCAGATTCGCGGCCGCCATGTCGATGGTAAACAAAGCGCAGGGCCAGCCATGATTATGCTGTTTTTCTTTTAATCCGGCATTGGCATGACCCGGCACGGCGTGACTGTTCACCCTGATAGCCGGATGATGGGCCAGAAACGCACTGAACACCTGGGTATTGATGACCTTGGTCATCATCCGTAACTCCAGTGTTTTCATACCGTTTAACACATCAAAAGCTTTTTCAGAGTCAAGAAAGGCCCCTTTTATGTAATACACATCCCAGAACAGGGTTTGTGACCAGTCCACTCCATCAACACTGCTGCCTTTGGGCTGAAACATCCGGTGGCCTTTTCCAATCACCACCCCGGCAGTGGTGGCCCCGCTACCGCATAAATCCTTAGTGTAGCTGTGCACCAGATAATCCGGCCGGCACGCTTCACTGGCGTGTTGTAACGGCTGATGCAGCACCGGGGTAGCCAGGGTGGAGTCCAGCATGACCAGCGCTTGCTGGCGATGGGCAAAATCGCAGATGCCCGGAACATCCAGCACGTAGCCATGCGGGTTACAGGGCGACTCTATATACACATGCATCTGCGCACCATTTTGTAGTGCTTTTGCGTGTGTCTGACGGGCATCATTCCAGCATGTTTCAAACTCTTGCCGCGTATAACCGTCAAACCACACCAGTTGAATATCAAGCCGGTTCTGCCGGGCATAGTAATCATGCAGCAACTGATACACCCCGCCGTAAACATTACGCGATACCACCAGAATATCCCCGTGAGTGAGGACATTGGCCAACAGTGCATCAATGGCTGCCATCCCGGAGTTAAAGTTCCACGCCAGGTACTCTGCCGAATAAGGGCCCGCCTCCATATCCACAATGGCGTTAGCCAGAGAAATATTGGTTGGGTTGAGTAAGCGCGAGTAAATCTGATGCGTAAACTCTTTGCCCTGAAACGCATCATCCACCCACTCGGTACAGGCGTACACATAGGTCGCGGTTCGCACAACCACCGGCGTGGCTGAAAATAAAGCCGTCACATTGTCAAACAGAGGATAGTGGTGCTGATACCCAGGAGCATTATTCAGGCTTTGCCAGGTTTTGCGAAACGGGTTTTGCAGGGTATCGAGGATTTTAGCCAGCTGAAACGACAAAAACTTTTTGGCGTTAAACCAGGCTATTTTGTCTTCTTTGTCCAGCGTTTGCAGCGTGTTATTGGTAATGTCCCATAATCGGTGTACATCACTTTGCGCATGATAAAGATGAGTGGCAGTATCAGACAGTGCCTGTCCATATTCACTGGACGGATCGATTCCAAAATGATTCAGCTGTTCGTGTACCAGCGTGTTGACATCATTCGCTTCACTGGTATTTCGGCGCGGCGAAAGGACTTTGGCATGTTCAATATTCAGGGTCATTACATCGGTCTCATCAATTAATTAACGAACAAACTGTAAACGAAAAATTAACAACCATTAAACACTTAACATAAAACCCATCACCCCACTGCAAGGAAAGAAAACTTTACTATGACCACTCCTACGCCTGTCGATATCGTTATTTTAAGCCATGAGTACCGCGATTATGCCCGTGAACTGAAAAACCGCAGTGACGCGCCGGTCAATGTAGTCGCGGCCACAGACAGGCCTGATACGGTGCCAACCGAGGGGGTTGAAGTGTTACTGGGCGACCCGGATTTGGTTGCACAGGTTATCGGTGACTGTCCGAAACTGCGCTGGGTTCAGTCAGGCTGGGCCGGTAATGCGCCCTTAATTAACCATACCCGGCAAGATTACATACTGACCGGGGTAAAAGGCGTCTTTGCCATGCAGATGCGCGAATATGTATTTGCTCACCTGTTGTATTTTTCACGCAATATTGCCGGCTTTACTCAGGCTGCGGGCCGCTTACAGCAAAAATGGCATAAACCGGATTTTTACTACCTGGCCGGTAAAACGCTGGGGATCTGTGGTGCCGGCAGTATCGCCGAGGCGCTGGTACCGGTAGCGCACGCATTCGGGATGCAGGTAATCGGCTTAAGTCGCAGCGGCCAGCCCAAAGCGGGATTCGCCGCCATGTATACCGCGAAGGATAAAACCGCCTTTGCCAGTCAGTGTGATTTTCTGGTCAGCCTGATGCCCGATACCCCACAGACTAGCCAATTTATTGATGAGACCCTGCTGGCAGCCCTACCTGCGCAGGCGGTGCTAATCAATGCAGGCCGCGGCTCTGCAATAGTGCAAAGCGCTCTGCTGGACGCGCTGGACACCGGCCATCTGCGCGCCGCTGTGCTGGATGTTTTTGAGCAGGAACCGCTGGCCGACGATCATCCCTTCTGGTCTCATCCGGCTATTCTGGTTACCCAGCATACTGCTGCGGCATCCAGACCACAGGACATTATCAGTGTCTTTACGGACAATCTAAAGCGCTATCAAACCGGCCAGTCACTGCACTATATCATTGATTTTGAAAAGGGTTACTGACGGGGGTCCGTCGCAGTAACCTCAATACGATCGACATGCTTTTCGCGAAAAGCTTTAAGCTGGTTTAGGCCGGATAGCTTGTGCAGTTCGCGAAACTCCACCCAGTCAATCAGGGCATACAAACAAATCGCCGGATAATTCCAGGTGTCAAAATGACCGGCTTTAACCTGTTCATCCAAAGCTTTAAATGATGCCTGAATCCGCTCTTTCTGGATGCGGATAAACAGTGCATCCTCACTGGCCTCAATACCGGATTTTGATAACTGAAACAGCGCCACAAAAGAATCATTGATTTCATCCACCAGCGTGAGCTGATTTTCCTGATCCCAGGTTAAAGGCGTATAACGATATTTTTCAGCCAGATACCGATAGATAATCCGCGAGTCGTAAATCATCTGGCCATCATCATCCAGGCAGGGCACGCGCATTGTCGGTGTTTTGGCGGCCAGTGTGTCCCGGCCCGCCCCCTGGTAAATATCCAGGTTGATAAACTCATGCTGTACCTGAGCTAGCAGAATACGAATCCGGCGAACATACGGTGAAGTGGTAGAACCATACAGTTGCATAAATCTTCCTTAGCTAAGCGGACTGCGATGATGATGGCGCTCACAGTCCAGATGCGATGTGTTCGATAGTAGCGATAAGCGATAACCGCCGATAGTCACCAGCGAAGAAAATTCGTTCAAATTGCCAGTGTGCAGGATAACCGGAATAACAAGAAAAAAGCCCCGTCACAGACGAGGCTTTGCAAAACGAATAACAGGATATGTTCGCTGCACGCGGGGTTACACGCTGAAGCTGGCTCCGCAACCACAGGTTGTTGTGGCATTCGGGTTATTAACTAAAAAACGTGAGCCTTCCAGGCCTTCTACATAGTCCACTACACCACCGACCAGATATTGCAGACTCATGGGGTCCACCACCAGGGTCACCTCGTCTTTATCGATGGTCATATCACCTTCATTCACTTTTTCATCAAAGGTGAAACCATACTGGAAACCTGAGCAGCCGCCACCGGTAACATACACCCGAAGTTTCAGCTCCGGATTTTCTTCTTCAGTGACCAGTTCTTTTACCTTGCGCGCTGCCGCATCCGAAAATTCGATGGGCAAAGCTGTTTCTACTGACATATTAACCTCTTTGCGAAAATCATAGCGGCAGCCAACTACCACTATGCAAATTATCTTACACTCTGACGGTGCGATCAATGCCCGTCAGCATGTTCACTGGCCACATCGTCAGGTGTCTGTAACACCGACTGCCAGTCTGCCTGCCAGAAAAAATCCTGGCGTTTGGTGGTGTACTGGTATACATCGGAGACAAAGTCGATGTACTCAGGCGAAAAGCTGGCCGGCAGTACAAACTCAAACGACACTGCCTGAAAAAACTTAAACCGGTATTTCAGCGGCCCGTCCGGCAGCAACTCTGGGCTGCCAGCACACACACTGTGCGCTTTTCCCTCGCTCTGCCCTACCACACACATATTTAAAAACCCCTTGATAACCGCCCGCCGGTTAATTTGCTGCAACAGTACAAAGTCAGCCTGAAAGAGCCTGCGACCATCGTCCGTTGCTTGCCCGGCAGGGATAATTTGCAGGCCATCGATAATAAATCCGTCGGTCACTTGCTCTGGGGCCATCACATTTTTATAAAAAGCCACCGTTTCACTGGCTTTGTGCAGCTCTGCACGCAGGGTTTTCTCTCGCGTCAGCGCCTGAGACAATTCTTCATGACTGAGCAGCAACCGCGCTTCCAGTGTTGCATTGTGTGTGGTCAGCCGGGCATTTTCCCTGTTCAGTAATGTCTGGGTAGCGCGGGCTTTTTCAAGCTGATACGGCAGGTTTCCCTGAAATCCGTGATGCATCAAAGCCCCGATAATAAGACCTACCACTAAACATACCATTGCTGTTGTTATTATTTTTGGTGGTCGCACGCGCGTCTTCCCTGTACTGGTTGATTTCACGTTAAACTTAGGAAAAGTAAGTAGTTGTGATAAGCTGACAGCATACTATGGTTACCCCCCGTTGTCGGGCCATTTCATGCAGCTGAACGGACTTCGTCAAGAACTTGCCCATCCCCGCACCTCAGTGCTGGTGTGTTTACTTGGCATTGCCGGTGGTCTGATTGCAGCAGGGCTGATTATCCTGTTCCGGCTGTGTTATGAATGGCTTCACAACAGTGTACTACACAGTTTAACTCTGTGGCTTAATAATGCTGCCCTGGCCCGTTTCATTCTCCCGGTTGCCGCAGTACTGATGATCCTGCTGGTTGCTTACCTGACTGGGTTTAAACACTACCGCATGGGCATTCCGTTTGTTATCCACCGGGTCAAGATGTTTTACGGTTATGTCCCTTTTCGCACTACCATCAATCAGTTTTTTGGCGGTATGTTTGCGCTGGCCGGCGGCTTTGTGGTGGGTCGCGAAGGTCCCAGTGTACATTTGGGCGCTTCTGGCAGCAGCTACCTGGGTCAGTGGCTCAGACTCCCCTACAACAGTATTCGTATTCTTGCCGGCTGTGGCATAGCCGCCGGTATTTCTGCTTCGTTCAACACGCCATTTGCGGCTGTTATTTTTGTGATGGAAGTGGTGCTGCGCGAATACAAAATCCATATTTTTGTGCCTGTGATGCTGGCAGCAGCCTGCGGCTCGGTGCTGACCCGCATGGTATTTGGCGAATTCAACGAGCTGTCGTTTTTATCCTTCGCGGTATTTAGTGAATGGATGTACTTTTATCTGGTGTTACTTGGCATTTGCCTAGGTGCGCTGGCCGCCCTGTTTAATAACCAGCTGATGCGGGTCATGACCCTGTTTCGTCACGTCAATATGATTTGGCGACTGATTCTGGCAGGTGTCATCACCGGGCTGGTGACCGTCTTTTTACCCGAAGCCAGTGGTGCCAGTTTTGAAAGTATCGAAACTCTGTTCACCGCTCAGCCAGGCACCGGTTTTCTGGTCGCGCTGTTGCTGGCCAAGTTTGTTCTGGCTGTTTTTGCTATTGGTCTGGGCATTCCTGGTGGCATCATGGGTCCGGTCATGATAATCGGCATGCTGGCCGGGGCAATTTTATTATTGCCCCTGAGCGGCATTATTGATGTGGCAGATTATACCAGCAGCTTTGCTCTGCTGGGGGTGGCCGGCATGCTCACCGCAGTGCTGCACGCACCGCTGGCTGCCCTATCGGCAGTGATGGAGCTGTCTTACAGCCCGCAGATTATTCTGCCGGCCATGCTGGTGATTGTGCCTGCCTATGTTACCTCGACTCAGTTTCTGGGCAACCGGTCTATTTTTATCCGCCAACTGGATTATCAAAACCTGCCCTATGCCATCACGTCCACTCGCGAAGCTCTGGAAAAAACCGGTGTGCTGGCGGCCATGGTCAAAGAATTCAAAATATTCAAGGATGCGCCGGATACGATCATTGAACAATATCTGGATGACCAGCCACGGGCTCTGGTATTGCAGCAACACACCCTGGAACAGGAAACCCGGTTTCGTCTTATTCAGTTTGATGTCAGTCTTGAACATGACGCCAAAGCCCTGAACTATGTCAAAATTGAAGGGCTGAGCAGTCAGTGTACTCTGTATGAAGTATACGAAAAGCTGAAAAATGCCCGGGCCGGTGCGGTATACATTTATGATACCTCACCCCGTGAAGTGATAGGTGTTATTACCTGGAACACATTACAGAGCTTTCTTCAGCGCACCCAGTATTAACGAGGTAAACCAATGACAATTCTGTGGCTAAAAGCCCTGCATATTTTTTTTATGGTCGCCTGGATGGCAGGCATTTTTTATCTGCCAAGGCTGTTTGTTTACCATGCCCAGACCACCGACCAGGCCGTCAGGGACCAATTTAAGATTATGGAGCGCCGGTTATGGCTGTTTGTCACCCCGTTTGCGTTCCTGACCCTGTTTTTCGGCGTTGCCCTCATTGTTACCTATGGCCTGGACTGGCTGAAACATTCAGGCTGGCTGCATGCCAAGCTTACGCTGCTGGTTGGCCTGTACGCTTACCATTTTTATTTACTAAAGCTGCTTAAGCAGTTTGCCCGGGATGAGAACACCCGTTCAGACAAGTTTTATCGTATTTTAAATGAGGCACCTGTACTGGTTTTACTCGGTATTGTGATTCTTGCGGTGGTAAAACCGTTTTAATACCTAAGTTGCGTATATGCACATGCTTTCTTTGCTATACTGATTGTTCATTAAATCATCAGCACGTCGGTAGCCCGGCAGGCTGTGGGCGATACGGAAAAAAGTAGCATGGACGTAACCAACCAGCGCCTGAAAGTATTACTGGCGAAAACTGACGAAGCTTTTCGTCAGTTAATGAAAGAGCCTGACTCAGCGGAGCTGAGTCAGGCTTACGAAGCGGCGAAGAATGAACTGAGTCAGCATATTTCGCTCATGCGCGAGTCACTGACCAAAAAAACCTGAGTAACCGTTAATCCTCAGGGTGTTTAACAAACGTCTCAAACTGATTGGGCAACTGTGCTGCAAGTAACCCGGCCAACTCAACATAATCGTGTAAAATAGCCGGCAGTTGTCTGGCCAGCACCGCAAAATTCTGAGCCAACTGCTTTGCCTGCCCGGCGCTGCGATTGTGTAGAGCCAGTTGTGGCCGGGCCAGCGTACTGAAAAGCTTCAGGCACCGCGATAAGCGCTTATCCGGCGCCTCCGTAAATGCCTCAGCAGGTGCATTATCCCACGCTTGTTGCCACACTGGCTCCAGTTGCTGATGTCCGTGCAGTACACCGGTCAGCCAGTTCTGTAACCGGGCTCGCTCTCCTGCTTCTTCCTGCCAGCTACAACCTAACGGCAACAACCGCTTGTCCTGGCGCATCATATCCAGAGTGTCGCGCAGACCTGCCATCAGATACTGCGCAATCTCATCCACCACATCACTGGGTAAATGCTCAGTGGTATTGCCTATCACCCAGGGCATCCAGGTCTCAGGTAAAGGAATTTCCGGCGCAGCAGCCATGGCAAATATCACCCCCCGGGTCTGGTACTCCTCAAGCAGGCATTGCCGGGCTGCAGGCATTTGGTAAAGCGTACTAATCGCATCGGTCGTCACGGTTATTCTGTTCCGGCATCATAGATTGGGTGTCTGTTCAGATTACGCGAAAACCCGGCCACTTTCACGCCACCGCCCGGCCAATTTAATAAACCGTTTTATTTTTCAACACTTTGCCATTTATAGGCCCAACAGTGTTTTTTTGAATATAAGCCTGTAAACCTGACTTTCTTTTTCAGACTCTGCGTGCTGCAAAACGCGTTTCATTGTACCTATAAACAAACAAAGCGTATGTTTAACAATGGCTTCAACAAAAAGCTTATCGTTTTAAAGAGTTTTTCTATTTTTTAGCAACTTATCAATTTAAGTATAAAAAAGTTAGCGATCCCTCTTGGTTGATGAGAAAGTTTTCTTTACCATCCGCACCCTTTAAAAAATGGCACCTGAATCGACCGGAATGATTACAGCTTCAGGTGAAAATACACCGCATGTTTAACAGGCAGACCGAACATGGCAAAAGATAAATCCGGATATATTATTGCCGCGGCCTTCATTGGCCCGGGTACAGTGACCACCGCCAGTATTGCTGGAGCCAATTTCGGCTTTCATCTGGTATGGGCCTTATTGTTTTCTATTGTGGCGACCATGGTGCTGCAGGATATGGCTGCGCGCCTGGGTATCGCCACCGGTCAGGGACTGGCTACCAATCTTAAGGATATCAGCAGCAACAAGACTCTGCGCTTTTTGTTCTCAGGGCTGATTGTCGCAGCGGTTGGCATAGGTAATGCGGCTTACGAGTCGGGCAACCTTACCGGAGCGGCTATCGGACTCGATGCGTTTATGGGCATTGGCACCGGTAACTGGGCAATCATTCTGGGGGCCATTTCAGCTGCCCTGTTATGGTCCGGTAAATACAAAATGATTGAGTCGGTGCTGGTCGTACTGGTCATCGCTATGGCTATTGTGTTTTTTGTTACCTTATTCGCTGCCGGCCCCGACTGGACAGCCATGTTTGCCCAATTAAGTGCACCACAACTGGATACAGAGTCTATCACCATGATTCTGGCCCTGGTGGGCACCACCATAGTGCCTTACAACCTGTTTCTGCACGCCAGCCTGACAGCGCAAAACTATGCCGGTGAAGATAAGGCCCGCTCTATTGATGCATCGCGTAAGCAGTCTGTGTTTGCCATCGGCTTTGGCGGACTGATTACTCTGGTGGTGATGGCGACCGCAATGATGGCCTTTTTTGGTCAGTCAGCCACGATGGATGCCGGGAATATGGGTAAGCAACTTGAGCCGGTGCTTGGAGAAAGCGCCCAGTGGTTTTTCGCTGCGGGCTTATTTGCCGCCGGACTAACCAGCTCCATTACAGCGCCTCTGGCAGCAAGTTATGCCGTGTGCGGCGCGCTGGGCCTGAGTCAGGACATGCATAGCAGACCCTTTAAAGCCGTATGGATGAGCATTATTACCATTGGGGTGATTATCGCAGGTGTTGGATTTAAGCCGCTGTCTGCCATTTTGTTCGCCCAGGCCGCTAATGGACTGTTGCTACCGATTGTAGCCATTTTCCTGCTGGTTGTGATGAATCGTAATAACACTCTGGGACAATTTAAAAACGCGACCGCCAGCAACCTGCTGGGGCTGCTGGTTGTCGCGTTTGTGGTATGTCTTGGGCTGTATAAACTGGCTTCGTTATTCTGAAGCCAGTCGGTCAAGGATCTCCGTTAACATGGCGCGACTGCAGCCAAAGTTAATCCGAAAATGATCCGGCGCACCAAAATCCACACCCGCAGATGGGCCGACACCGCGCTGTTCGGCCCATTTTTGTACATCATCCACACCTAAGCCCGACGCATCGACCCAGGCCAGAAATGTCGCTTCCTGGCTTTTCACCGACAATCCCTCAATCGCATTAATCCGTGAGACCAGGAGATCCCGGTTATCACGCAGATAGGCCAGCTGCGCCTGATGCCAGTCATCACACTGGGTAAAGGCCGCTTCTGTGGCCAGCAGGCCGAGCTGGTTTACCCAGGGCACCATGCCCGCTGCCGCGCTGACAAACTGCTGACGTAGGGTGGCATTTGGAATAATGGCAAACGATGCGCCTAAGCCTGCAATATTAAATGTTTTGCTAGCTGCCATCAGGGTCACCGAATTGTCTTTGAGGGCGGCTTCACGACCTGCCGGAATATGCGTCGCGTTATCGTCAAGAATCAGATCACAATGAATTTCATCTGAGCACAGCACCACATCATTGGTATTACAGATCTCAGCAATCCGGGCCAGCTCGTCTGCATTTAACACAGAGCCCACCGGGTTCATTGGGTTACATAGAACAAGCAGTTTGCAGGCCGGATCCTGTGCAGCCTGCGCCAGCTGGTCCAGATCCAGTGTAAACCGTCCGTCAACCTCAATGGTATCAATATCAACCCGCTCCAGGTTGTTCAGTTTGGGCGCTGCCAGTAATGGTGGATAGTTAGGTACCTGAACCATTACCTTATCGCCGGCCTCGCAGTAGGCTTTACAGGCTGCATTAAACGCCGGCACCACGCCCGGCATCCAGACCAGCCACTGCTTATCAATGTGCCAGTTATGCTTGTCTTTAAGCCAGCGGGCCACAGCGTCAATGGCTGGCTGATAGTGGTTTGGCAGTACGTAGCCTAAATTACCGTGATCAGCACGCTGATGAATAGCGTCGAGGATGGGATCTGCACAGCGAAATTCTGTATCGGCCACCCAGGCCGGTACAATGTCCTGTCCTTTGTACTTTTCCCATTTAAAAGAATAAGTTCCTTCGCGGGAAGGCGTCTGATCAAAATTATATGGCACGGATGCAAATCCTTAATTATTAGCGAATTGTCACATCAGTGTACCCAACACCGGTCAGCGCTATCCAGTGCCTTGTTAGAAGATTTAGGAATGAGATGGATACAGACGTCAGGCTGTCTGGGGCAGCAAAGCCCGGACCTTATCCAGCAGGTTGTTAACTGCGAAGGGTTTGGCAACAAACTGACTGGCGCCGTGCTGACGGGCTTTTATTACAGTATCCCGGGTAGCATCAGAGGTCAGTAATAAAAACGGCACGGTCAGTCCGGCCTGCCGGCAGGCTTGCAGCAGATCGAGCCCGTTGAAATCTGGCATCATCTGATCGCTGATAATAAGTGACACCGTGGCATTGGTTTGCTGCAGCAAAAAATCCCGCGCCTGCTTACTGCGGTTAAAGCTATATACATCCACGCCAAGTTGCTGCTCCAGCGCATCGGTAATCAGTTCGGCAGTGATCCGGTCATCATCGATCACCACCACAGACTGTACAGACATCTTATTATCCTGCGGTTGATTCATCGCCGCTTGCACCGGCTGCTTTTTGTGCAAGTTCAGTGTAAGCATACGTCATCATCATGCAATTGCTATTATTCGTAAGTTGTAGAAACAAAAACGCCGGCAACAAGGCCGGCGTTTTTCATTTATATTCGACTACGCTAAGTAAGTGATTACTCTTTAGCTGAACGAGAAGCACGCTTACGTTCGTTTTCAGTCAGGAAACGCTTACGAATACGGATGCTTTGCGGCGTAACTTCTACCAGCTCATCATCATCGATAAACTCAAGTGCCTGCTCCAGTGTCATGCGAACTGGCGGAACCAGGTTCTGCGCTTCATCGGTACCTGATGCACGTACGTTCGTCAGCTGCTTACCTTTCAAAGCGTTTACTGTCAGGTCATTTTCGCGGCTGTGAATACCGATAACCATGCCTTCGTATACTTCAACACCGTGACCAATGAACAGACGACCACGTTCCTGCAGGTTGAACAGCGCGTTAGTCAGTGCTTTACCTGGTGCGTTGGCAATCAGAACACCGTTTTTACGCTGGCCAATCTTACCGCCTTTGTGCGGGCCGTAATGGTCAAATGTATGATACAGCAGGCCTGAACCTGACGTCAGTGTCATAAATTCAGTCTGGAAACCAATCAGGCCACGGCTTGGAATGATAAAGTCCATACGCACGCGACCTTTACCATCCGGAGACATATCCGTCAGCTCAGCTTTACGGTAGCCCAGCTGTTCCATGATTGAACCCTGATCTTCTTCTTCACAGTCGATAGTCAGTGTTTCAAACGGCTCTTCAATGTTACCCGCTTCGTCTTCTTTCAGGATTACTTCAGGGCGTGATACCGCCAGCTCGTAACCTTCACGACGCATGTTTTCAATCAGGATGCCCAGGTGCAGTTCACCACGGCCTGATACGCGGAATTTATCCGGGTTCTCTGTTTCTTCAACGCGCAGGGCAACGTTGTGTACCAGTTCATCATTCAGACGATCAAGGATGTTACGTGACGTCACGTATTTACCTTCACGGCCAGAGAACGGCGACGTGTTAACCTGGAAAGTCATCGTGACGGTTGGCTCATCAACCGTCAGCGCAGGCAAGGCTTCAACAACGTTCTGGTCACAAATGGTATCAGAGATTTTCAGCTCGCCCAGACCGGTTACCGCGATGATATCACCGGCACTGGCTTTTTCTGCTTCAAAACGCTGCAGACCCAGGTAAGTCAGAACCTGGCCGACTTTACCGTTACGCTTGTTGCCTTCTTTATCAACAATCGTTACCTGCTGGTTCAGTTTAACTGAGCCACGCTTAATCCGACCCACGCCAACAACACCAACATAAGAGTTGTAGTCCAGCTGTGAAATCTGCATCTGGAACGGACCGTCAGGGTCAGTATTAGGTGCATTCACTTTTTCAATGATGGTTTCAAACAGCGGGTTCATGTCAGTACCCACCGTATCGGCATCCAGTGACGCCCAGCCATTGATGGCAGATGCGTATACAACGTCAAAGTCTAGCTGCTCGTCGGTTGCGCCCAGGTTGTCGAACAGGTCAAATACCTGATCCATTACCCAGTCAGGACGTGCGCCCGGCTTGTCAATTTTGTTAATAACCACGATAGGTTTCAGACCCTGAGCAAATGCTTTTTGAGTCACGAAGCGTGTTTGTGGCATCGGGCCTTCCTGCGCATCAACCAGCAGCAGTACAGAGTCAGCCATTGACATAACCCGCTCAACTTCACCACCGAAGTCAGCGTGTCCCGGAGTATCTACGATATTAATGTGGTAATCTTTCCAGTTGATGGCGGTGTTTTTCGCCAGGATGGTAATACCACGTTCTTTTTCGATGTCGTTGGAATCCATGATGCGCTCTTCGGCCTCACCACGGCTCTCCAGCGTACCGGATTGCTGTAGCAGTTTGTCGACCAGGGTGGTTTTGCCGTGGTCAACGTGCGCGATGATCGCAATGTTTCTCAACTTTGAAATATCGTAAGTGTTCATTAAGTAAAGCCTGTTTATCTGCCCGGGCGCTGCAAAAGCCCGATGAAAAGATGAGTATTTTTCATGCAGAGGAAAAAATGTGCGCGGATTGTACAGAATTTCTCAGCGCTTTGCGTCATTTTTTTGCATTTATTTAGAAGAATAGCCAAACCATTTTGCCATCATTCTGTCACACCAGTGTGGAACAAATTGAAGGCGCTTTTTAAGTGCATTAGCGGTGGCATGCACCACAACTTTGCATTAGTCTTAAGCGACAGCGATGTGCAGGATTGCACGATATTGAAGCATTGATGAACCAAGTTGGTGCAGAAAGATGTGTTTCAGCCGTTATTGTGCCCGTCTATGCCGCGAAACAACGCGCTAAGCCAGATGGCATGAATATCGCTTTCCATTTGTCTAATACTGACAAGGGGCTGTTAGATCCCTTGCAATTCTCATCAATACCTGGAGGACACAATGTCAATTGATAAGGCATTAGAGCTGATTAAAGAAAGTGAAGCAAAATTTGTTGATCTGCGCTTTACCGATACAAAAGGTAAAGAACAGCATGTATCTATTCCGGCAGCACTGGTCGACGAAGAGTTCTTCGAAGAAGGTAAAATGTTCGACGGGTCATCAATTGCTGGTTGGAAAGGTATTAACGAATCAGACATGATCCTGATGCCAGACTCTTCTTCAGCCGTACTGGACCCATTTGCTGAAGAAACACAGGTTAACATTCGTTGTGACATCGTTGATCCTTCATCTATGGAAGGTTACGAGCGTGACCCACGTTCTGTTGCGCGCCGCGCCGAAGAGTTCCTGAAATCTACCGGTATCGGTGATACGGCGTTCTTTGGTCCTGAGCCAGAGTTCTTCCTGTTCGACGATGTTAAATTCCATACGGACATGAGTGGTTCTTTCTACAAAATCGATTCTTCTGAAGCCAAATGGAATTCAGGCGAAGACTTTGAAGGCGGCAACCTGGCTCACCGTCCAGGCGTAAAAGGCGGCTACTTCCCGGTACCACCGGTTGACTCTGCACACGACACCCGTGCTGCGATGTGTCTGGTTATGGAAGAGATGGGTCTGCGTATCGAAGCGCACCACCATGAAGTGGCCACGGCTGGCCAGAACGAAATTGCCTGCGAGTTCAACACGCTGGTTAAGAAAGCTGACGAAATTCAGATCTACAAGTATGTGGTTCACAACGTTGCCAATGCTTACGGTCAGACAGCTACCTTCATGCCTAAGCCGCTGGTAGGTGACAATGGTTCTGGTATGCACGTGCACCAGTCTATCTCTAAAGATGGTAAGAATATCTTTGCGGGCGACAAGTACGCGGGACTGTCTGAAGAAGCGCTGTACTACATCGGTGGTATCATCAAGCACGCTCGCGCAATCAATGCATTTGCCAACGCATCGACTAACTCATACAAGCGCCTGGTGCCTGGATTTGAAGCACCGGTTATGCTGGCTTACTCAGCGCGCAACCGTTCTGCATCAATTCGTATTCCTTACGTGACCAGCGACAAGGCTCGCCGTATCGAAGTGCGCTTCCCTGACCCGACTGCCAACCCTTATCTGGCATTTGCTGCCATGCTGATGGCTGGTATTGACGGTATTAAGAATAAGATCCACCCTGGCGATGCCATGGACAAAGATCTGTACGATCTGCCAGCAGAAGAAGCCAAAGATATCCCGACTGTGGCAAGTTCGTTTGAAATGGCTCTGGAAGCACTGGATAACGACCGCGAGTTCCTGACTCAGGGCGGTGTATTTACTGACGATATGATCGATGCTTACATCGACCTGAAATCGGACGAAGTAACGACACTGCGCATGTCAACTCACCCTGTTGAGTTTGATATGTACTACAGCGTATAAGCATTACTACATATTTATACCTAAGCCCGCTTCTGCGGGCTTTTTTGTTTCTAATCATCCGCTTATACTTTTGTCAGGATACCTGAATCTGCACACTTGCAGCTTTACTTCTATGGATAAACAGTAATGAAAAAACTCAGCCTGATGATGGGTGTGTGTTTGGCTTCCGGCGGGCTTCTGGCGCAGGATAAGCCGGTGTATAAAGTGGTCCAGCAGGATGGCACAGTACTGTTCAGTGACACCCCAGGTCCCGGCAGCGAGCAAATTAACTTTGGCGGCATTACTAATAATGTCAGTCAGTCCATCGCAACTCCCACACCCACCTCCCCTGGAGTTAATCCCAACCGCCAGGACCAGATTCAGTATCAGGTATCGATTGTTACCCCCGCCCCAGAAGCCACCATTCGTAATAATCAGGGCAACCTCACCATTCGGGCACGTGCGACGCCCGCGAAAGCCCATCGCTTTGAGCTTGTTTTTGATAATGAACCAATTCAGCGCAACAGTTCCGGTGTATTCAACCTGGAAAATATCGAGCGTGGTGCACATACTTACAAAGTTATTCTTTTGGATAATAAGGGCAAGACTCTTGCATCGTCTGATCAGCAGACACTTTACCTGCACCAGGCTTCAGCACTGATTAACGCACAGGGCGCACAATAATACGCCAAAGGCTACGCACCACAAGGGATAGGAAATTCTAATGCGGTGCAGATTATCTGGCTGAAAACAGACCTGGCAGGTTACAATGCACCAAATAAGTGCAAGGAGACTTTCCAGGAATGCAAAGCCCGGATTCCGCAACAACAACATTGATCAATAACCTCAACACAGCTCTGGTGATGGTTGATGAGCACCTGAATATTGTGTATGCCAATCATGCGGGCGAGGCACTGTTTGAGACCGGCACCAAGCAACTTTACGGGCATTCGCTGTATGAATTCTTTATGCCCGGCAGCATTAAAGGGTCCCGCCTGAAAGCCGCCTTACGTAAAGGCGAAGATTTTACGGAAAACGAAATTCGTCTGTGCTTCAGGGAAAACCGCTTTGTACAGGCAGATTTGACTGTCACCAATCTGCAGACCGAAGACGGCCCACGGCTGTTATTTGAGTTGCGTAAAATTGATCAGCAAAAAAGAATTTCCCGTGAAAACCAGCAAAATGCACAGCATTATGCTGCCCGCGAACTGATTCGCGGTCTGGCTCATGAAATAAAAAACCCGCTGGGCGGTATTCGCGGTGCTGCCCAGTTACTGGAAAAAGTGCTGGAGAACAAGGAGCATCAGGAGTTTACTCAGATGATCATCGAGCAGTCTGACCGCCTGCGGAATCTGGTTGACCGCCTTTTAGGTCCCAACTCCCTGCCCCGCCTTCAGTGGAGCAATCTGCACCAGGCGCTGGAAAAGGTTCGTACACTGATGCGGGTGGACTCGGAGACCCCAGTGACGATGGTGCGCGATTACGACCCCAGTATCCCGGATGTTCATATCGACCAGGACATGATTCAGCAAGCTGTACTGAACATCGTCCGCAATAGTATTCAGGCGCTCAGCGAAGCGCACACTCCCTCCCCCGAAATTCGTCTGGTTACCCGGGTTGAGCGCCAGATGACCATTCAGGGCAAGCGTCACCCGCTGGTCGCAAAACTTAAAATTGTGGACAACGGTCCGGGTATTCCCCCGACTATCCGCGATACCCTGTTTTACCCCATGGTCAGCAGCAAGCAAAACGGCAGCGGACTGGGCTTATCTATCGCCCAGACGCTGATCAACCATCATGGAGGCCGGATTGATGTAGACAGTCATCCGGGCCATACCGAATTTGTGTTATATCTTCCTATCGATCGTAAGGAGTCTTTGAATGAACAATGAATCAGTCTGGATTGTAGACGATGACAGCTCCATCCGATGGGTACTGCAAAAAGCGCTTCAGGCGTCTAATATCAGTTGCCTCAGTTTTGAAAATCCAGAAGATTTACTGTTACAACTGCAGTCAGGAGAGGCACCGGAAGTCGTTATCTCAGACATTCGAATGCCGCAGATGGACGGGATGACACTGCTTCAGGAAGTGCATCAGATTAATCAGATGATTCCGGTCATCATCATGACCGCCCATTCTGATTTAGACAGTGCGGTGAATGCGTACCAAAGTGGTGCATTTGAGTATTTACCCAAACCGTTTGATATTGATGAAGCCATCAGTCTGTCACAGCGAGCCCTGGCACATGCCCGCGAGCAGTCCCGTCACAGCAAGGTACCGGCGGTAGAGTCGGCCACTGAAATCATTGGTGAAGCCCCGGCGATGCAGGAAGTTTTCCGGGCCATCGGCCGGCTTTCCCGCTCCTCAATTTCAGTGCTGATTAATGGTCAGTCTGGCACCGGTAAAGAGCTGGTTGCCCACGCGCTGCACCGGCATAGTCCGCGTGCGGCAAATCCGTTTATCGCGCTTAACATGGCTGCTATCCCGGCGGACCTGGTCGAGTCGGAGTTATTCGGTCATGAAAAAGGCGCGTTCACCGGCGCACAGAACGCCCGTCAGGGACGCTTTGAGCAGGCTGACGGCGGTACCCTGTTTCTGGATGAAATCGGGGATATGCCGCTGGATGTACAAACCCGGTTACTGCGCGTGCTGGCCGATGGTCAGTTTTATCGGGTGGGAGGCCATCAGTCGGTTACCGTTGATGTAAGAATTATTGCTGCAACCCACCAAAACCTGGAAAAACGTGTAGCCGAAGGTAAGTTCCGGGAAGATTTATTTCACCGCCTCAATGTCATTCGTATTCATATTCCATCATTATCAGAGCGCCGGGAAGATATTCCGTTGCTGGCTGCCCATTTTTTGCGTGAGGCGGGCAAAGAGCTGAACGTAGAGACCAAGGGACTAAGCAAAGAAGCTGAAAAGCTGATGACCCAACTGGCCTGGCCCGGTAATGTGCGTCAGCTGGAAAATGTGTGTCGCTGGCTTACCGTCATGGCCAGTGGTCAGGAAGTGCTGCCCAGTGATCTGCCGCCGGAGATTCACAGCGAGAATACTGTCGAACAAGGTCAGGTTCAAAGCACGGACTGGCCTCAGCTGCTGGCTCGATGGACAGATGCTCAGCTGCGCGCCGGACACTTTGATATTTTAAATGATGCCATGCTCACTTTTGAAAAAGTGATGCTGGAGCGGGCCCTGGCATTTACTCACGGGCATAAACAGGACGCCGCAAAACGGCTTGGCTGGGGACGCAATACACTTACCCGCAAGCTCAAAGAGCTCGACATAAACCACTGATTTTACAAAGGCAGCATTCGCTGCCTTTTTTTGTATTTTTCATTTTCCGCACTTTTGCTTATCGCATACACCGATAACTTTTTCGCTTAACAGCTTAACCCGCCCCATTTTGATGCAAAAAAATTAATAAGTGTTTCAGCACTTAAAGCATTAAGTTTTTTTTGAATATTTCTTGAGCTATTGCTTCAAGCCATCTATTGTTAACTAGTTGTAAACCATAATTACAATTGAAACACACACTACTAAGGCAAAATAATGATGAGAAAACAACTATTTAAACCTGCTTTGCTGTCACTTGCCGTGAGTTCGGCTATGTACACAGGGCATGCTTTTTCTCAACAGACTCCAGCCGCTGACGACGCACAAGACGTCGAAGTTATCGCTGTAAAAGGCATTCGGGGTTCTTTGATTCGTGCGCAGGCCGTCAAGATGGATAACTCATCCATTGTTGAAGCAATTTCCGCTGAAGATATCGGTAAACTTCCCGACTCCTCCATTGCTGAGTCTCTGGCACGTTTGCCGGGTATGGCAGGTGAGCGTGTCGGTGGCCGTACATCAGGCATTTCTGTTCGTGGTTTTAAAGAAGACTTTACCGGTACATCGCTCAATGGCCGGGAACTGATTGGTATTGGTGATAACCGGGGCGTTGAATACGATCTGTATCCGGCCGAAATTATGACCGGGGCAACCATTTATAAAACAACCGACGCCACGCTGCTGGTACAGGGCATCGGCGGTACGGTCGATTTGCAAACGGTTCGTCCTTTATCAGCCCAGGAAACCCTGACACTGACCGGTGTGCTGGAGCGTGGTGGCAATGATTCAGACAACCCTGAATTTGACGCAGACGGCCATCGCTACGCCTTGTCATTTGTTGAAAAATTTGCCGACGATACCATTGGTATTGCGCTGGCGCTGGCTTCCACAGAATCCCCCCGTAACGAAAGAAAATACGGCGTATGGGGCTACGGCGACAACAATGGCGCATTGCTGCCATTTGGTCTGGATACGCAGGCTATTAGCCGGGTGCTGGAACGTGACACTATCTCCGGTATTTTCCAGTGGCGCCCCAATGATGATCTGGACATTGTGGTGGATGTTCTGGATATCGATTACTCGGATTCAGGGGTTATTCGTGGTTTTATCGAACCATTTGAACTGGATGCCGACTCCCTTAATGGTAGCGGAGCCAACTCCACCGGCACCCAGCGAAATGCTAACCCGGTACTGCGTACTGACCCGGCCCAAAAAGATGGTTCACTGACAACTATTGGCCTGAACCTGAACTACCACCTGAACGACAACTGGTCAGTAGAACTGGATGTCGCCAGCAGTGAGTCTGATAAACGGGATCTGCGCGGCGAGTCCTATGCAGGTCTGGCCAGAAACGGCGCTCAGCTGGCTGACGCCAGTGCCCGTACCCGGGACTTTACCATGAGCCCGGATGGCATTTTCTTTACCGATTCCAGCGGTCTTGATGCGTTTGCCGACCCTGCGCTGCTACAACTGACCGGTCCGCAACCCTGGGGCGGCGGTATGGCTAACCTGGCTGAACAGTTTGAAACAGACGTGCTGCGGGCCGACGGCGAACCCTACAACTTTATTAACGCGCAGGACGGCTTTCTGAACTTTGCCGACTTTGAAGAAGAGTTGACGACCTGGCGCCTTGAAACCAGCGGCCTGGTGGACTGGGGTATGGTTAACAAGGTGAATGTGGGTATAGCCTACAGTGATCGTGATAAGAGCAAAGTGAACAAAGGATTCTTTGCTACCTCATCGTCTTATCCACAGTCAGAAGCGATTCCCAGCGAATATCTGTATAACGGGTTGGCCGATCTGACCTGGGCCGGTATGGGTTACGTGGTTGCCTATGATGGGTTTGCGCCGTACAACGATGGCGAATACACCCTGAATGATGCTGGTTTACTTGAGCCGGATCGGTTAGGCGATACCTTCACCGTGAAGGAGGAGGTCACCACCCTGTTTGCCAAATTCGACTTTGAAACAGAGGTTGGCGATATTCTGGTTACCGGTAATATTGGTGCCCAGTATGTTCAGACCGATCAAAGCTCATCGGGCTTCATTGGTATTGTGGGCCCCAACTTTAAAGTCTGTGACGCCGATGATGACGGCGAAATCGATGCCGATTGCCGGATTACCGTTGAGGATGATTATTCACACTTCCTGCCCAGCCTGAACTTAAGTGCTGAGATTGCTGAAAACCGCTTTGTCCGGTTTGCCGCATCCAAGACCATCAGCCGGGCAAGAATCGATCAGATGAAAGCGTCTGGTTTTGTGAAATTTGACCAGAATATTAACCTGATTGCGATCCCTAATACGCAGGCTGCCGTGGATGAATACGGTACACCATGGTCGAAAAACCAGGGTAATCCGAACCTGCGCCCGCTGGAAGCCAACAACTACGACCTGTCATTTGAGAACTATTTTGAGGATGAAGGTTACCTGTCGGTGGCGGTGTTCTACAAAGACCTGGTTAACTGGACCCGTGACGGTAACCAGACCATCGATTTTACCAACGACCCGACCAATGGTGGTGCCAATTACTTTATCCCTGGCTTCCATGACCGTACCGTGGGTGCCGACGGCCTGGTCGGCCCGGATGGTACAGTCTATGCGCCGGGTACCTACCTGACACCACCTGATTTAGGCACTTTTGCATTCTTTGAAGATGGCCTGACCGGAGAAGTCAAGGGGGCTGAGGTTACTGCCCAGGTTCCACTGCGCATGCTTGCTGATGCGCTGGATGGTTTCGGTCTGGCAGCATCAGCCACCTTCATTGATGCTGAACTGGAAGATGGCACCCCCATCCCGGGGCAGTCTGATCGGGTGTACTCTGTGACCGCCTATTACGAGATGGAAGGATTTGAGTTTAGGGTGGCAGCAACCGATCGCTCTGAGTTCTTCACCTATCAGCGTGGTGGCTCGAATAAAATTGAGGGGTCAACCCGAGATGCGATTACACAGGTTGATGCGCAAATCAGCTATGACTTTGCCGATAGTGGCATTGAATATTTAGAAGGTCTGCGTGTTTCACTGCAAGGCACCAACCTGACCGACGAGGCAGAGGAAACCCGCGACGGTAACGGCCTGGTCACCCTGCGCCGTGAGTTTGGTCCTTCGTATCTGCTTAACCTGAACTACTCGTTCTACTAACCATACATCAGGCCCCGGATACCAATTTCGGGGCCGCTATATTTCTAATTATTCACTTTGCTTTTACATAAAATTTCAATACAGTCAGAGGCATAGTGAATAATTAGAAAGCAAGCAGGATTTCCTCATGTCCCACCCGGTAAAAAAAGTGGTTATTGCTGGCGGCGGGACCGCAGGCTGGATGGCCGCGGCACTGTTAAAAAAAGTATTACAGAATCAAATCGATATTGAACTGGTGGAATCTGCCGACATTGGCATAATTGGTGTGGGCGAGGCCACCATTCCTCCTATTCAGACATTCAATCAGTTCCTCGGCCTGGATGAAAAAGCGTTTTTAAAAGAAGCCCACGGCACCATTAAACTGGCAATTTCATTTGAAAACTGGCGCAAGGAAGGCGAAAGCTACCTGCACACCTTTGGCGCTCCTGGTGCAACCCTGGGCTTTACCGGCTTTCATCACTACTGGCTAAGAGCCCGTCAGGCCGGGCTGACTCAGTCACTGTGGGATTTTGATCTCAACGCCTTATGCTGTGAACAGGCCAAATTTAATAAAATTCAGTCTGATAATCCGGTTTACCAACTCGGATATGCTTATCATTTTGATTCTGCCCTGTACGGACAGTTTTTACGCCGCCTGGCCGAGCAGGCCGGGGTCAGACGCACCGAAGGCACTATTGAGCATGTTAAACAACATCTGCAGACCGGCTTTGTAGAAGCCCTGCAACTGCGTGATGGCCGCGAGATTCACGGTGATCTGTTTATTGACTGTACGGGCATGCGCGGCCTGCTTTTGAAGCAGGCTCTCGGGGTTGAGTTTGATGACTGGTCGCACTGGCTATGCGCAGACTCAGCGCTGGCTGTGCCGTCTGAGCGGCATCAGCAGACCCTACCCTACACCCGCAGTATCGCCCGGCAAACCGGCTGGCAATGGCGGATTCCCCTGACACACCGAAACGGCAACGGACTGGTCTACAGCTCCGCTTATCTTAGTGATGAGAAAGCGGCTGAAATGCTGATGAGTAACTTAGATTCACCGGCTCTGGATGAGCCCAGAAAAATCAGCTTTACCACCGGCCGAACCACCAGACAGTGGCATAAAAATGTTGTGGGCATTGGTTTATCCAGCGGATTTCTGGAGCCGCTTGAGTCCACCAGCATTCATCTGATTCAGTCGGGCATTATCCGGTTGCTTAAAATGTTTCCTAATCAGGCCATTACACCATCCATGGAAGCGCTGTATAACAGGGAGTCCGAACAGGAGTTTGAAACCATCCGGGACTTCATTATTTTGCATTATTATCTAAACGAGCGAACCGACTCGGATTTCTGGCAAGATATGCAACGACTGACCCTACCGGACCGGCTGGCGCAAAAAATTGCCGCCTTTAAAGATACCGCGACTATTTTTAATGAACAAAATGATATTTTCCGCGACGCGTCCTGGGTTCAGGTGATGATGGGCCAGGGCATCATGCCTGCTGATTACCATCCCTCGGCCAATGTACACAGCGATGCACAAATTCTGGATGTCATGCAAAAAATTCATACGGCCAAACAACAGCCGCTGGCCCAGATGCTCGGCCACGACGACTTTCTGGCCCGTTACACAGGCTCATAATATGCGTAAAAAAGTGATCATTGTAGGCGGCGGCACAGCCGGATGGATGACCGCCTGTCTGATGGCAAAACGCCTGGCTGACAATGTCGATATCACGGTGATCGAGTCACCGGATGTACCGACAGTCGGTGTGGGTGAAGGTTCCACTCCGTCCCTGCGTCACTTTTTTGCTGAGCTGGGGATCACCGATGCTGACTGGATGCCCCGTTGCCAGGCCACTTACAAAGTTGGCATTGAATTTACCGGCTGGAGTCCCCAGTCCGGCCCGGATAGTTATCGGCATCCCTTTATTTCTCAGCTCGATTCATTCAGCGAACGGCCGTTTCAGGTCAACTGCCAGACCCGCCGGCTTGGCCTGGATGTCTGCACGCAGCCTGAAGCATTTTTGTTTAACGGGTATCTGGGTAAAGCCGGTAAAGCGCCGATTACACCGGCACACTTTCCGTTTCGGATAGAATACGGGTATCACTTTGATTCTGCCTTGCTCGGCATCTTTCTCAGTGAGCATGCTGCAGCACTGGGCGTGACCCGACTGTGCGATACCGTATCTGATGTGGCTATCAGCAGCCAGGGCGACATCAGTCATCTGGAAACCAGTCAGCATCGCCGGTTACAGGCAGATTTGTTTGTTGACTGTACCGGCTTTCAAAGCCTGCTGTTACAGCAGGCCCTTGGCGTTGAGTTTGAGTCTTTTGCTGATGCGTTATTTAATAACCGGGCGGTGGTAATTGCCACCGAGGCTGATCCGTCTGCGCCGGTAGAAACCCGCTCTACCGCACTAAAACACGGCTGGGCCTGGCGCATACCGTTACAACATCGCACCGGCAACGGTTATGTATACAGTGATGCCTACACTACTGCCGAACAGGCTGAAGAAGAACTTAAAGCGCATCTGGGGCTGACCGGTCAGCCGGTGAATGTCAGACATCTGAGCATGAAGGTCGGCCAGGTTCGTCAGCACTGGGCGGCGAACTGCCTGGCAGTGGGGTTGTCCCAGGGATTCATTGAGCCGCTGGAAGCCACAGCCCTGCATCTGGTTCAGCAAACCATTATGCAGTTTTGCCAGATGTGGCAAAAAGGCAATTTCACCACGGCTCAGCAAGACAATTACAATACCTTGCTGCGCCGCCAGTTTCTGGCGGTTAAAGACTATATTCAGGCGCACTATAAACTGAATACTCGCCAGGATACGGCCTACTGGCGGGATAATCGTAACAATCGGCAGCTGTCCACTCCGTTACTGGAAGTACTGGACGCCTGGTATCGAAAACAGGATATTGGCGATGTACTGGCCCGCCAACAATCGCCCAGCCATTTCACTTCCACATCATGGCTATGCCTGCTGGCCGGCTATGGTATTTTCCCGCCTCCGGCCGCAAACCAGCCGGGCACCGGCGATATGCTGAGCGAACATGATCTGCCCGCATTTTTTAACGGCTGCTTGCTTAACTTTCAGCGCCAGAAAGATCTATGGGCAGACCCGGCGTGTGCATCGAGGTGTCATGGGTAGCCAGCGCACTGTCCAGCGCCGCAGCGGCATAGTATAAATCCAGTTCTGCCTGTCGCCTGGCCACATGTGCTTTGATGGCGTCCATGCGCGCTTTAATCAGCTTGGTCTGCCGGGCGTTAAGTATAAACATGTCAGCATCACCGGCATTAAAACGGGTGCGCTCGGCATTTTGTAGCCGCTCAGCCAAGGCTCTGGCCTGCTGGCGTAAGTCCAGCACCTTCTTGCTTTGCTGCCAGTTAGCCACGTTAGCATCAAACTGCTGAATCAGTTTTTGCCGTAAATCCTCTATTTTAAACTGCACTTCACGTACTTTAGCAGCAAGCGCCGATTCTTCGGCCCGGGCTTTACGGTTGCCTAGTGGATAGGAAAAACTTAAGCCAACTTTGGTTTCGGTACCTTCCAGAGATTTCACGCCACTGCCAACGTCCCGCCCTACAGAAGCCTGCATATCCAGCTTGGGAAGCAAGTTATTACGCGCCAGATCGTATTCGGCCTGCTGCTTGTTCAGACCAGCCTGCATCGACACTTGCAAAGGGTGGCCATTCAGGGCCCGGCGCAAATCACCAATCCGGGTTTCATTTAACAAAAACGGCCAGTCAGGTCGGTGTTCTCCTGGGGCTGCCAGCGTACCGGGTGAAGTCATAAAATAGCGCAGTTTGGCCAGCGCAATCGCCTGCGCCTGTTCGGTATCCGCTTTAAGCAATTCCACTTCCAGCAAACTGTTCTGATAATCATCCAGCGCAATCCGGGCGGCATCGCCCTGCTCTACCCGCCGTTTTAAGGCTGTTTCACCGGCTTTAAGGGCGGTGGTCATCTCACCCAGCGCTTTAAGCTTCAGCGAGCTTTCATACCATTTCAGGTAGGTGCTGGTTGCCACATACAGCTGATCGTTGACAGAGGCATTATACCGGGCCTGCCACTCCTGCAGCGACAGGCGCGCGGTCTGCAAGCCGGTGCGACGGGCATCGGTATCCCGCCCCTGCAGTAAAGACAGGCTGATTCCCACCCGGAACTCACCTGCCGACAAGGTTTCGTATTCAGCCTCATACACCGGAAAATCACCATCAGCGAGCTGATACTGGGTAAACACTTCCCCATTCATGAATGCCAGCGGCTTGGACACCCCGGTGGTCAGTACATCACCACTGTAATAACCGGAGACCCGGCTGGAAACTTTCTGGCTGAAATAAGGGTCAAACGCGGCATCGGCTTTATCGATTTTAGCCTGCGCCTGTGCGCCCTGCTCGCGCATGGCCATGACTTTTGGATGGGCGGTGATAATCTGCGCCAGTACATCTGAAAGCTGTAATTCAGCCGCCCCGGCCTGCTGCCCCAGCATCATACCGGTAAACAGGGCAATCAGCCGTTTACTTGCCATTGGTGTTCTCCTGGGTACGTAAATCTGCTGCCGGTTTGGGCGGGAAGTTATTCAGCTGACGCCACATTTCAAAGCCAAGCCGAACTTCATCTAACAACACCCAGGCCTTTACCCGGCTACCAAAGCGAATCACCCGTTCATCAGGCCAGCCGCCTTCGTTGGGATCCGGCTTAAGCCACACATTGAACTGGCCGTTCTGGTCTGCCACCGGCTCTACATACATGACCTGGCCACCAAAGGTACCAATAGCCGCCTCCGGCCAGCCACTGAACTGAAAAACAGGCCAGCCATCAAATTGCAGACGAGCCTTGTCGCCGGCTTTGATCAGCGGCGCATCCATGCCGGCAACCGAAATACGTACCGTCCGGTCGACCCCGGTGGGGATAAACTGGCCCAGTACATCGCCGGCTTTCACATACGTTGACGGACCGCCGGAAAACAGCCGTACCACAATCCCGTCAGAAGGGGCGACTTTGGTCTGTGTGCGCTGCCGCGACAACGACATACTGGCAGCATTAATGTCTGACGAGCTCTTAGCCACTTTCGCATTCATTTCCTGCAGCTTTATCTGCGCAATTTCCACGGTTTTTGCTGACGCCACGCCATCTTCCAGCAGGCCCTGCTGACGCTGGAGATTATTGCGGGCATTTTCCAGCGCACTGAGATTAGCCTGTTGAATGGCTCTGGCTGCTTCAAGCTGGCCTTCCAGTTTATCCACCAGTTCTTCATCCACGTCTATCAGGGTCACTATCGGGTCCCCTTTTTTAACCTCAGCGCCTTCCTGAACATGCCACTGTTTTATCTGACCGGGAACCAGCGCCGAGATGGCCTGCGTCCGGTCAGAAGGATTCAGTGAATCAACCGCGCCCTGTCCCATTGCGGTTTGTACCCAGGGGGTAAACCACAGCAGCAAGCCGGACGCCACAATCATAAAAATAATTAAAAAGCAGGCAATTTTATACACTTTGGGCAGCCTGATGGCATCGGCTGACGGAATCTTACTTAAGTAGTGTTGTTCATTATTCGGCATCAGTGAACTCCGAAGCAGACGGGGTACTCAGCGGACGGTGAAAATCAAGCCGCGCTTCATCATCAAATGTCATGACTGCGTTAAACCACTGGCTTTCCGGTGTATTGGTAAAATACAGCACGGTGGCAGGCAATGCGTCAATCTGACTCAGTAAGGTATGGCGCACCGCCTGAGGAATCGCATCAAAATGCTGGTTAATAATAATAACCGGCGCCTTGGCCAGAATTGCCGCTGCCAGTTTCAATAGCAGAAACTCCAGGGGCTGTAGGGGGCCACCAAGCGCTGATAGCTTGCTGTTAAGTCCTTCTTCGAAGTTATTAATAACATCGGTCAGCTGAACCATCTCCAGTACCCGATCCACTTCTACATGCGTGGCTTCAGGCGCTGCCATCAGCAGGTACTCTTCAATGGTGCACTCCACTACGATGGAGCGGTCGACCAGCGCGACCGCCTGACGCAGCTCCAGGGGATCGTAATCAAACAGCGCCTGATCAGCCAGAGTCACAATACCCTGGGCAGGCTTATCGTAACGCTTGATAAGTGCGGTCAGCTGACGCTGTAACCAGCTTTTATCGCTGAAGATATAACACTTGGTACCGGCAGGGATGGTAAAATCCAGCTTACAGCTTTGCTGCTGATGGCTGACCACAACATGCTCAAAGCCCAGATCCGGAGCTGTCGGTACACAAACCTTGGCCTGCGGCTCGGGTTCCTGAGGAATGGTCAGCGCGCCGCCCAGTTTTTCAGCCGCACCATACAACTCGTAATACAATTTCAGATACATTGAAAAGCGGGCAATCCCCACAAATACGGCCGACATGATCAGCTCAGCCGCCACCAGCTGACCGATAGACAACTGACCCAGCACAACCAGGTAGCCGCCCAGCCCCAGTAACAGCGCGCTGGCCAGCGCATAAATCACCAGAAACATAATCGACTGGGTAAAGGTATAACGAAAATGTGCCCGATGGTGCTTGAGATAATCCTCAATGCGCTGCTGGGTCTGGGTAGCGGCGTAATCCTGATGGCGACTGGATTTGAAAAATTCATGAGCACTGGAAATATCGGTCAGCCACTTGGCCCCGTCATACTTACTCTGGGACAACCGGATAGCCGAGGCTTTGGCTTTATTACCCCAGATTTTCCAAACCGCAAACATGGCCAGCAGAATGCACACGTTAAAAGCAAAAAAGGCCGGGTGATAAAACGATACCAGGGTGAAGCCGACCAGCATCTGCAAGACCAGGGCAAACCCGTCAATCATCAAAGACGGGACATTTTTTTGCAGTGTCATGATGTCAAAATAGCGCTGGGTAATCGTAGTGTTACGCCGGCCCTCAAAAAAACTGTGCGGCGCGAACAGGGTTTTCAGGCTGACCTGACTGGTTAAGCGGGCATAGATTTTTCTTTCGTAATATTCCATTACCCGCATTCGCAGGGCACTGAACAGCCCGGAAATAAGCAGGATAATCATCAGCACTACGGCCAGTGTCACCACGGCCCGCACCGATGCGGTATTAACCACGCTGTTGATAAGAGTCTGTACAGCCAGAGGCACCGCCAGGGTCAGTAAACTGATCGCAATGCCATACACCACCGCTGCACCAAAAAAGCGCCGGTCAGGCTGTAGCAACGAAAACAGCATCGAACGGGTTTCTCTGAGATTTATTTTTTCCGCCATAACCTACTTACCGGGAGTCGTTGAATCATTACGCAGTCTAGCCTATGCTTAAATCAGTATAAAGCTGATAATATCTTTTACGAACATCGAAAAAACCTGATATGAAACAGTTAAACTATCATCACCTTTACTATTTTTATCTGGTAGCCCGTCAGGGCAGTATTGCCCAGGCAGCCCGTTTATTACATGTTACCCCACAAACCGTGAGCGGACAGCTAACCACCTTTGAATCACAGCTGGGCCAGCCACTGTTTGATCGGGTCGGCAAACGATTGCATCTCAATGGTCAGGGTAAACAGGTTTATCAGTATGCCGAAGAAATATTTCAAAAAGGTCATCAGCTACTGACATTACTCCAAGCCGACTCGCCCCACCAGGCCACTGAATTTGTGGTTGGCCTGACCGATGCGATTCCCAAAGTGCTGGCTTATGATTTTATGCATCAGGTCATGCGGGCGCACCCCGAAGTCCGGTTTGTTTTTAAGGAAGAACGATTTGATACCCTGCTTAGCGAAATGGCGATCAATCATATTGATATGGTGCTGGCTGATCGGGGTGCGGCGCCAGGCACCTCAGTAAAAGTAACCAGTCAGTTGCTGGGGCATTCCGCGGTCAGCTTTTTTGCCCGCGCGGATATTGCCAGTGAGCTGGCAACTGACTTTCCGGCGTCACTGAACCGGGCTGACATTCTGATGCCAGGCATACGTTCAGGCATTGCGATGGCTCTGGCCAACTGGCTGGAAAGCGAGCAACTCACGCCCCGGCGGGTCGCCGAGTTTGATGACAGTGCGCTGCTCAAACTGTTTGGCGCAGAAGGATTTGGCGTGTTTTGCGCGCCCTCCTGTATTGCAACGCATGTAGAGCAGCAATACAGTGTTCAGCATATCGCGTCAATTCCCGGTCTGACCGAGCAATTTTATGCACTGACCCGACAAAATCAGGCCGAACAACCGGTTATCAAAGAAATTATTAATCAGGCCAGCACCCTGCTGGCCCACCAGTAAGCTAACCGGCTTGCTTGGTTAGCAGCACGGTCATGGCGTGATTGAAATGGCGCATCCACACCACACTAAACTGCCCTTTGGCCTGTCGGTTCATCTCAATCACCGCCTGCTTCTTGGCCATCTGAGTGTCTTTGTTGTGGGCTCTGGAATGGGTCATCGCATCGTAGGTATCGAGAATCGCCAGTAGTTTGGCCCCGTCACAGATATCATCTTCTTTCAGACCCAGCGGATAACCGCTGCCATCCGGACGCTCATGATGCTGCATCACAATTTTACGGGCATGATCCCACTGGTCAAGATGCTCCAGTAATCGGGCACTTTTATACACATGGGAGCGCATCAGATTAAACTCCTGATCCGTATAGGGCTGATTTTTATTCAGTAGCGGCAACGGCATAAATGCCATACCAAAATCATGCACATAACAGGCAACAGACAACTGATCATCATCAACCGGGTTGCCAGCCAGATGATTTATATACAGCGCCAGTTTGGCAATCCGGTCGCCCCGACCGGCCCAGTAATTAGAGCGATGCTCGATAGTCCGCATCATTTCCCGGAAAAACAGCATATCGGCCTGCTTTTCCGCGCTGACTGCTTTAGGAATGCCGGTATTAGCCAGGGTGGCGGGGGGGCGTTTTATATCGGTAACCGGCGCGGCGCTGTCGGTGCCACCGGGCTCACCAGCGGCGTTAATATCCAGCGCCGGATTGAGCAATAACGCGGCTTCGCCTAATAGTCGCTCATGCTCTGGTTTGTTTTGTGGGGTCACCCGGGTAATGGCCAGAATCAGCTGTTCGTGCAACACATCGTCATAGGCCGCCCGACCACTGCTCATGACCTCTTCAACAAACCCTTTCACCCGATCCATCGTCAGCAATACCAAGTCACTCATGGTGCTGGTATAATCCACTTCGCCTTTGCGCAAGTAATCGAGAAGATCTTCCACATGCTGCAATAACGGAATCATGGGGGAAAAGTTTACCAGCCCCAGATCGCCTTTAATGGTATGAATAGAGCGAAAAAGCGCTCGCTGCAATTCATTATCCTGTGGACGTAGCTCCAGCTCAATCAGGGTTTGTTCGCTGGCTTCGTATAGCTCATTGATTTCTTCCATCAGGTCAGTGAGGATGTCTTCTTCAAGTTCTTCAGGAGCGAAAGTTTGCATAGCCATGGTTACCTGTGGAATAGATGTCGTAAAACGTAATCAGTGTAGTAAAACTATCGGTTTTCACCGCCAGCTTCTTTAGTTCTTTAGCATAATTATAGACAAAAAGACTGATCGGACATGTGAAAGGCCTGCAATATTTTATACTTCGCGCCAAATTAAGCAAAAGGATACTCAGTGTTAGCGGTAATTCGAATCCCCATCATGTTTGTCGCCTTCATTCTCATAAACCTGATTGTGTTTATGGTCTGCATCTGTCGGCCGTTTCACAGAAATAATGTTCACTTTGCCGGACAGGCCTATTCACAAATGGCGAAAATTCTCGGGCTGAAAGTAGTGGTGCGACGTCACCCTGATGTGTCCGCATCCACCCCGTATGTATTTATCGCTAATCACCAGAATAGCTACGATATCATTACCATCTGCAAGGCCGCCCTGCCCGGCGTGGTAACCATTGGTAAAAAGAGTCTGAAGTGGATCCCCATGTTCGGTCAGATTTACTGGTTGTCGGGTAATATCATGATTGACCGCAAAAACAGTGGTAAAGCCCGCGATACCCTGATGGTGGCCGGTAAAAAGATAAAAGAAAGACGGACATCTGTGTGGGTTTTCCCGGAAGGTACGCGTAGCTATGGCCGCGGCATCTTGCCGTTTAAATCCGGTGCATTTCGTATGGCCAAAGCCGTCAATGAACCGGTGGTGATGGTCACTGCCAGCAACCTGCATAAAAAAGTGAACTGGAATCGCTGGGATAACGGCACGGTGCTGGTCGATATTACTGCGCCGGTCGCCCTGACTGACGACAAAACTATGCGCGAGTGGACGGATTATTTTCAGCAGCAAATGCAGCAAAAAGCGAAAGAGCTGGATGCAGAAGTCGCTGAACTGGAAAAAACACGGTAAACTACACACTGACATTCAGCGATAGATACAGGCATGAAACAAATAGACGAACTAGCCGAATGGCAGGATTTTAATCAGGAAACCATCGATGCACTGCTTGAAGACGGTAGTCAGGCAGACGCTGACTATTTCATTGAGCATCATCTTGCCAGTACAGATTTTGATAAACTGGAAAAAGCCGCGGTGGATGCGTTTAAAGCCGGTTTTGAAGTCACTGATGCTGAAGAACTGGAACTGGACGACGGCGCTCTGGTTTTTTGCTTTGACGCGACTATCGAGCGCAAACTGGAACGCGCTGCCCTGGACAAAGACGTTGAAACCCTGCTGCTGATCGCTGACAAACAGGATGTACAGTATGATGGCTGGGGCACTTTTTTTATGCCCCGGGACGCGGCAACGCCTTATGATGAAGGCGATTTCGACGACGAATAATACATCCTCCGGCACTGTATCAGCACAGTGCCGCTTTTTTTCTCCGCTTTGTTCTTTTTCCACCCGACTCCCCCGCACAGTTAAGCTTACTTTCAGTTTTTGTTCAGCAAAACTGTTGCATGGTAATTGTATTAACCATGACATTGCAGGTGCATATTATGCCTATCAGACCAACTTTTCTGGCCGCTGGCTTGTTGCTGGCAACACCACTGACGCTGGCTGATACTTTTGAAGTATCGGTAAAAGAAACCCAGTTTGACGCGCCACTGACCCAAACCACAGTGGCAAACGCTGACGGAAAATTTTCTGCTAAACGGCAGGTCAGTGCGTTTTCCAGCCGTCAGAAAACCCGTACCACATCTGTTGATGATGGCACATTCTGGATTTTTGATACCTACACTACCTTGTATGACGATCTGGATTACGACAACTATTACTCAACACTAAGCATCACCTTAGATGCAGATACGGTGTACAGCGAAGCCCCGGTCTATGCGGTTGTTTATCTGGGCGATGAGACAGAATATAACTCTGTGCATGTTTCATCCGTTTTCACCATTTACGGCGATGACAGCAGCGATAGCCTGACTATCGACATTGACCTGGTTAGTGGCTTTCGCCCCTACGATTATGATGTGCTCATTGAACTGTATGATGCGACCAATGACGAGCTGGTGGCGTTTTCTGATGCACTGGATGACGCGGATTTAAGCCTGCTGAGCCTGGAAAGTAATGATTATGATACCCCGCAGACAGAACAAACCGTGGTAGTCGTGGAAGAGCATGGTGGCAGCAGCACCGTCTGGAGCCTGGCTATTCTGGCGCTGGTTGCCGGGGTACGCCGGTGGCAACACATTAAAAACTAAACGGTTTAGTTATACTTCTCTTTGGTAGTCTGCTGAAAAGCTGCCACAATGAATTCAGGCAGTAAAAAAAATAAGACACGTGAGCTATGAGTAAGTACGTTGCATCAACCGGACGGCGACGGTTTATTGCAGGGACGCTGACTACCCTGGCGACCGCCGGTGTTACGCCCTTTGCGATAGGCAAAGAAAAGCCCCTGGTCAGGGTTATGGGGACCCACGTCACTCTGCAGGAAGCCTTGCGCCAGCAAGCTATGCAGGACTTAGGCATACGGCTGTCGTTTTCTCCCGGTGGCTCAGCCTCCGTGTTGCAAAAAGCGTCTATGAATCCAGCCGGGTTTGATTTATACGAACAGTGGTCAAACAGCATCAATGTGCTGTGGCGGGCCGGGGCCATTGCGCCGATTGATGTAAAGCGCCTGACCTACTGGGATGAAATTAATAGTCTGTCCAAAACCGGTAAAATTACCGCCAGTGCCCGAACGGGGGCCGGCGATGCCCCGCACAAAATTATCAACGTGCAGCCCGACCATACCCTGGGTAGCCGGCAAACCGGTTATATCAGCTTTTTACCCTACGTGCACAATGTTGACTCCTTTGGCTATAACCTGGATGTGCTGGACCCGTCGTTTAAGCCTGAGCAGGAAAGCTGGGGCTGGCTGCTTGATTCACGTTTTTCCGGCCATGTTGCGATTGTTAATGACCCGACCATTGGTTTATTTGATCTGGCACTGGCCGCTCAGGCTAAAGGTTTTGTGAAGTTTAACGATATAGGCTCCATCACGCATCAGGAGCTTGATGAACTATTTAAACTGTTAATTGAACTGAAACAGTCAGATCACTTTGCCGGCTTCTGGAATTCGGTGCCTGAGTCGGTGCAGTTTATGCGTAGTCGCCGGGTGCACATTGAGAGTATGTTTTCCCCTGCGGTGTCGGCGCTGAACGGTCAGAATATTCCGGTACGCTTTGCCGCTCCCCAGGAGGGCTATCGCGGCTGGCACGGGGTTATGTGTCTGTCTTCCAAAACCACCGGCCGGGTGCGCGATGCCGCGTATGACTATATGAACTGGTGGTTATCGGGCTGGCCCGGGGCATTTATCGCCCGGCAAGGCTACTACATTTCTAACCCGCAGCGCTCTGCGCAGTATTTAAGTGAAGCGGAATGGAATTACTGGTATAAGGGACTACCCGCCTCAGAACCATTGCGTGGCACTGACGGTAATATTTCAGTGCAACAGGGGGAGCAGCGTACCGGCGGCAGCTATGAAGATCGCTTCAGCAATGTAGCCGTATGGAATACGGTTATGCCGACGTACGAGTACAGTTTGCAGAAGTGGTACGAATTTATAACCTCTTAATCATGGAGTGATCTTCAGATTTATGTTCAGGTCTATCCGAACTCAGCTCATTTTGGTGTTAGTGGCACTGGTTAGCTTGTTGCTATTACAGGGTATTATCGCCAGAGCCAATCAGTCATCGCTGGCTGAAGCTATCAATGCGTCTGGTCAGGCGGTGATCGATGTTGGCCTGGTAGGTGAACTACAACGAGATGTGCTGGACCTGCAACGTAATGTACTGATTTTCAAAGAAACCGCCAGTCCCTCAGCGGTGACCCGGTTTGAACGCCTGATGCAGGCTATTAAAATCAAGCTGGATAGTCTGGAAAGCTCAAAATTGTCCACGCAGGCCCAGTATCAGGCCGACAATACACTGGAGCGCATGCGCAGCCATCTGCTCAGCTATCAGGATAACTTCGCGGAAGTCGTGGCAGCACGTCAGCAACGGGAGCAAATTCTTTCATCCGGTAAACTGACCGCAGCGTTTGATGTGGACAATTTGCTTAACGCCTCTCAGGCCGCTCCTGACTCGCGGCAGGTCATCTTGCTGCGTCTGCATCTGAGTAAGGCAGAAAATGCCGCATTGCAGTATTTGCAGCAACCAGACTCCGGTCAGATCATAGTATTTAGTCAGGAGCTGACCCAGGCACAAGCTGTGCTTTCTTCAGTCAACTGGGCTAATAGTGCGCAAATCGGCGAGCAGCTGGCGACCATCGAGGCGCAGTTTATGCGCCTGACGCGCATCATTCAGGGCAATTTGTTTTTGGTTAATGTGGTCATGGCCGGCTCAGCCAATGAATTTTTATACTTAAGCGGCGAGATGAACACTCAGGTTAACGAGCAGTATATCGCCCTTAAAAACAAAGCAGAGCAAAGCTCCATTGATGCCCGCCGTAATCTGGACATTGCCACACTGTTTGTCATTTTGCTGGCGATTATCGCTGCCGCTTATACCTTTTACCGCATACTGGGTCCTATCCGCTCCATTACCGATGTTTTCCGGCAACTGACAGACGGCAAAAAAATTGCTGAGATCCCGGGTCAGCACCGGCAGGACGAAATTGGCCAGCTGGCAGAAGCAGCCCGGGTATTCAGTGATAAAAATGCCCAGACGAATCAACTGCTGGAAGATGCTACTTTGCTTAATGCTCAGCAGGAGGCCCTGAACCGTGAACTGGCGGCTTCGAAGAAAAAAGCTGAACAGGCTACCGCATCTAAAAGTATCTTTCTGGCCAACATGAGCCACGAAATCAGAACGCCCATGAACGGGATTATCGGCCTGCTTGATCTTGCTCAGAAGCAACCGATGACAGCACTGCTTAAAAACTATCTGGATAAAGCTGCTTTTTCCGGTCAAATCCTCATGAGTGTGATTAACGATATTCTGGACTTTTCAAAGATTGAGGCCGGTAAGCTGGAACTCGAAGAAATTGCTTTTTCCATGGACTCGGTGTTTGACAATTTACTGGCTGTCATTTCGCTACGCGCCCAGGAAAAAAACCTGAGTGTAAAGCTTCTGGTATCCCCTCACCTGCCGGCCAAAGCCATCGGCGACCCGCTACGTATATCCCAGGTTTTGCTCAATCTGGGTACCAATGCCGTGAAATTTACCGAGCAGGGCGAAATCACCATTCGCTTTGACGGTGAATACAATGACAAGGGTAATCGTCTGATGCTGAATGTGGCAATTGAAGATACCGGTATTGGGATGAGTGAAGAACAGCTAAGCCGGATATTTCAGCCTTTCACTCAGGCTGATGAAGCCACCAATCGAAAATACGGCGGCTCCGGGTTGGGTCTGACCATTGTAAAGCAGCTGATCGAGATGATGGGCGGGGAACTGGCGGCCAGTTCACGCACTGCCAACGGCTCAGTATTTAATGTCTCGCTGCCCCTCAAAGTTTTTAAAAATCAGCCGGGGATGCTTGAAGGAACACCGTCCCTGCCCTTTGGCACACTGTATTTTTCAGACAACCCGCAATTGTGTGACAAATATCGCGACCTGCTGCATATTCAAAGCCTGAATGAGCCGCTGTCGCATTTGCACAATGATATTGGTGCGCCGCCCTGCGTGGTGGTGGATATTGACACCTACAGCCATTTTCGTGAACACATTGAACAGCTCGACATTTTGGTTAAACGTGGGGTGAAGGCCGGTCTTGTGGTCAACACCCAAACCGGGCAACTGGTAGAAAAAATGCTGGCCCGCTGGCCGCATCCCATGCTGGTCCACCCGTTTACGCCGCAGCAGTTCATTAACTTTGCCTCCGCACTTTCCGGCTCGGCTGACAACCAGACCAGTAATGCTGAGCAGGTCAGTGATACCGAGGCTGCCAGACTCGAAGGCCATGTGCTGTTAGTAGAAGATAACAATATCAACCAGCTGGTCACCGGTGAAATGCTAAGCTCGCTGGGAATCAGCTTTGATATCGCTGAGGACGGACAGCAGGCAGTCACAAAAACAGAGAACTCGCCACAGTATGATCTGGTACTGATGGATGTGCAAATGCCGGTAATGGATGGCTATGAAGCCACCCGGATGCTGCGCAGTAAAGGCTTTAAAAACCTGCCTATCATTGGTTTGTCGGCCAATGCCATGAAAGAGGATAAGGCGCAGGCAATGGATGCTGGCATGGATAATTACCTCACCAAGCCAATAAAACGGGAAGCTCTGGTGGCTATGTTAACCCGTTACCTGCACTGACATCCCCGCTTCAAACCAGGGTTGGGCCGTGAGGTAGTCTCTCAGCTCATTTTTAAATAACGACGCTCTGGCTGAAAGACTGTGCTGATAAGGCCAGACCATCGAGATTTCACGCATGGGCGCCTGCCATTGTGGCAATATCTGAATCAGTCTGCCGGCCTTCAGATCAGGATAAGCCAGCCCCATTGGCAGTAGCGCAATACCCTGCCCTGCCAGGGCAATATTTCTGACAACACTCAAATCATTGCTACGATAGGCAGCGCTATCGAAGAGCACTTGTTCAGCGCCCTTACACAACTGCCACGGGCTAAACATATCTGCCATGATGTGTGGATGGGTTTCCAGTTCATCAATCGATTGTGGTGGGTAAGGATAATCTGCCGCACACACGAGCAATACGCGAATCCCCCCAAGCATACTTTGCCTTAATGAGCTGTTAACCTGCTTACCGGAACGTAACGTAACGCAATATCAGCACCGCTGGTCAGCATGTCACTGTCAGGGTCGGCTGTTCTGACATTTAACCGAATATCAGGATAACGCTGAGTAAACTGTTGCCAAAACAAATCCAGTGGTCCTGCAGCTAAATTAGTCGGTACCAGCACGCTTAGCGGGCCCGTACACCTATTCATATCCTGCTCCAGGTAAACCAACCGCTCATCAAGGGCGTGCACCAGCGCAGCACACTCATGGTAATAAGTATCACCGAGCGGTGTTAATTTAAGCCCTTTTTTTGAGCGATGAAATAACACCCCACCGACCTCCTGCTCAAGCAACTTCAGCTTTCTGGAGGCCGTAGTCAGGGTCAGGTTTGCCTTGATCGCTGCCTGGCTGATACTGCCAGATTCAACGGCAAGGGCAAATAGCCGGATATTGTCCAACATTAGCAATTCCCATATTTGCAATTTAAGCTTTCATTTTTTGCTATACACAGCTTTTTTGCAACTGTGTAAAATACCTTGTTTACTTACCAACCAAAGAGATGAGTATGTTGCACCGTAGTGTATTTGCATTTTTTATGTCGCTTGTGCTCAGTATTATTATGTCGGCCTGGGTGACCTACCTGAACCTGGGGCTGACATCTGATTTTATCGCAAAATGGCTCGAAGCCTGGATTCTGGCGTGGCCGGCAGCCGCCGTATGCGCCTTTTTATTTGGTCCTGGGGTGGGCAGGCTGACCAACCAAATTGTGAATAAAGCAATGAGTTAAAAAGCATAAAAAAAGCCCCGCAGGCCAAAACCTGCGAGGCTTTTTTCTCATGGTGACCGTTTACAGCGCGCTAATCGTGCTGTGCTGCTCACGCAACTTAGCAAGTTGCTTTTCAGCTTCATCCAGCTTGCTACGTTCTTTATCGATCACAGCGTCAGGTGCATTACTGACAAACTTCTCGTTAGACAGTTTGCCCTGAACCCGTGCCAGATCCTTTTCAGTCTTTTCGATGGCCTTATTCAGGCGTGCCAGCTCAGCATCTTTATCGATAAGGCCCGCCATTGGAATTAGTATTTCCATATCCCCGACAATAGCAGTTGCACTAGGTGGTGCCTGCTCGCCTTCTGCTAAAATCGTGATGCTGTCCAGCTTAGCCAGTTTATCGATAAACACCCGGGCCAGATCGATACGCCGGTTATCTTCCTGAGACACGAAGCGCAGCTTGGCATCCAGTGGTTTGTTGGGAGAAATATCCATCTCACCACGAATATTCCGGATCCCCACGATAAAGCGCTTCACCCACTCAATATCAGACAGTACCTGCTCATCCTGCTGGGCAGAAATCTGCTGCGGGAATGGCTGTACCATAATACTGGTAGTATCATCTTTTACAGCACTTAGCGGCGCGACTTTCTGCCAGATTTCTTCGGTAATAAATGGCATCAGTGGGTGTAGCAGACGCAGTACGCTTTCAAGCATGTTAATCAGTGTATGGCGGGTACCACGCTTTTGCGCTTCGCTGCTGGCGTCACTGTTTAACACCGGCTTGGTTAATTCCAGATACCAGTCGCAGAACTGATTCCAGGTAAACTCATACGCTGTCTGGGCAGCAATGTCGAAACGGTAGTCGGCCAAAGCCTGCTCAAACTCTTTCAGGGTTTCCTGAAACTTGGCTAAGATCCAGTGATCCGCCAGGCTCAGTTCCATATCACCACCATCCCGGCCAGTGTCCAGCCCTTCGGTGTTCATCAGCACAAACCGTGACGCATTCCAAATCTTGTTACAGAAGTTGCGGTAACCTTCCACCCGGCCCATATCAAAGTTGATATCACGGCTGGTTGATGCCATGGCGGCAAAGGTAAAGCGCAGGGCGTCAGTGCCGTAGGCCTGAATACCATCCGGAAACTGCTTACGAGTACGCTTGCTGATTTTCTCAGCCAGTTGTGGCTGCATCATGCCCGCGGTACGCTTTTCGACCAGCGCATCAAGATCAATGCCGTCAATCAGGTCAATCGGGTCCAGCACGTTACCTTTGGACTTCGACATTTTATCGCCATTTTCATCGCGAATAAGACCGGTGATATAAATATCCTTAAACGGAATCTGGCCGGTGAACTTTTTGGTCATCATGATCATTCTGGCAACCCAGAAGAAAATAATGTCAAAGCCGGTGACCAGCACAGACGATGGCAGGAAGGTTTCCAGCTCCGGTGTTTTTTCCGGCCAGCCCATGGTGGCAAATGGCCACAGCGCTGAGGAGAACCAGGTATCCAGTACGTCTTCATCCTGTGACAACGACACATCGTCGGCCAGGCTGTGTTTCGCGCGAACTTCTGCTTCGTCACGGCCTACGTAAATATTGCCGCTATCGTCATACCACGCCGGAATACGGTGACCCCACCACAACTGACGGGAAATACACCAGTCCTGAATGTTGTGCATCCACTGGTAGTAAGTTTTATTCCAGTTTTCCGGAATAAAGCGAATCTCGCCTGACTCTACCGCTTCAATCGCCGGCTTTGCCAGTGATTCAACCGCTACGTACCACTGATCAGTCAAAAATGGTTCGATAACCGCACCGGTGCGATCGCCGCGGGGAACTTTCAGTTTGTGATCTTCAATTTTAACCAGAAAGCCTGCGTCATCGAGATCTGACACAATCTGCTTGCGGGCATCAAAGCGATCCAGGCCGCGGTAGGCTTCAGGCGCTTCGTCATTAATTTTGGCATCTGCCGTCAGCACATTGATCATCGGCAGGTCATGACGCTTGCCCATGTCATAGTCGTTAAAGTCGTGCGCAGGCGTGATCTTCACACAACCGGTACCAAATTCAGGGTCGACATAGTCATCGGCAATCACCGGAATCAAACGGCCGGTAATGGGCAGTTTAATCTCTTTACCGATCAGGCTCTGGTAACGTTCATCATCCGGGTGTACCGCCACAGCCGTATCGCCCAGCATGGTTTCAGGACGGGTAGTCGCCACCACCAGCTCACCTGAGCCGTCGGCCAGCGGATACCGCATGTGCCACATGTGGCCGGCTTCTTCTTCGTTCAGCACTTCCAGATCGGATACCGCGGTATGCAGTACCGGATCCCAGTTCACCAGGCGTTTGCCCCGATAAATCAGGCCTTCTTCGTGTAGCTTAACAAAGACTTCGGTAACCGCATCAGACAGATTATCGTCCATGGTGAAGACTTCACGACCCCAGTCAGGTGATGTGCCCAGACGACGCATCTGACCGGTGATTGTGCCACCGCTTTGCTCTTTCCATTCCCAGATTTTTTTCACAAAATCTTCGCGGCCAAGATCGTGGCGGGTTTTGCCCTGTGCATTTAGCTGACGTTCAACCACCATCTGCGTGGCAATACCGGCATGGTCTGTACCCACCTGCCACAGCGTATTGTCGCCTTTCATGCGGTGATAACGGGTCAGTGCATCCATAATGCTTTGCTGGAAGCCATGGCCCATGTGCAGACTGCCGGTGACATTAGGCGGCGGCAGTAAAATGCAATAAGGGTCTCCGTGCCCGGATGCTTTGAACATTCCTGAAGCTTCCCACTTCTGGTAACACTGCTGTTCAATAGATTTCGGTTCGAAGGTTTTTTCCATACATACTCTCAAAATTAAGCTGACTTAAACTGCATATGGCAGCCAGCTTGCTGAAATTGTTTATAACGAATGCGCGCGGCTTTTTTGGCCTCTTCGGCGACCGGCACAAAATCAAATATTTGCTGAAAACGCTGGCTGTTATCCGGCATGGTATCACTTAGGTTAACCAGCACCGGGCGGCGGCTCAACTGGCCAGCCTGCCAGCAGATTTCAACCGGCGTACCTGCTGCCGGCCCTTCGCCAGCCATATTGTGAGGCACAAACCGGTTCGACGGTAGCTGCCACAGTAAATCATCCAGCGCCTCAGCCTGCGCTTTTGACGCACATAGCACCGTACACTTACGCTTGGTGCTGTACGCATCAGCAATCAGGGCGCAGGCCAGATTTGGCCCGGCATCCTGCTCGTCGGACAGTTGGTAAAAAGTTACCTGTGACATGCCCGATCAATCCTCCTGATTGATGCCTGCACGATTCATCAGAAACTGTGACAACATCGGAACAGGACGGCCTGTTGCGCCTTTGTTTTTGCCGCTGCGCCACGCAGTGCCGGCAATATCCATGTGCGCCCAGGTATATTTTTTAGTGAAACGGGACAAGAAGCAACCAGCGGTGATGGATCCGGCTGGGCGTCCGCCCAGGTTGGTCATATCAGCAAACGGGCTTTCCAGCTGTTCCTGATACTCATCCCACAGTGGTAAGCGCCATGCACGATCAGAGCTTTGCTCAGAGGCATTAATCAGCTCATGCGCCAGCGGATTGTGCTGACTCATCACGCCCGTAGCATGGTGACCCAGCGCAATAATACAAGCGCCGGTCAGCGTAGCAATATCGATAACCAGTTCAGGGTCATAACGCTCGACGTACGTCAGCGCATCACACAACACCAGGCGGCCTTCGGCGTCTGTATTTAATACCTCAACCGTCTGACCTGACATAGTGGTCAGGATATCGCCCGGGCGATATGCTTTGCCATCTGGCATATTCTCACAACCTGCCAGAATACCGATGATATTGATTGGCAGATTTAGCTGCGCTACGGTATGCATCGTACCTAACACGCCGGCAGCGCCGCCCATGTCGTACTTCATTTCATCCATGCCATCGCCTGGCTTCAGGGAAATACCGCCTGCATCAAAGGTCAGCCCTTTACCCACCAGCACAATGGGTGCCTGATCAGCCGGACCACCACGGTGATGCATAATACTCATCATCGATTCGTTGTCGGAACCCCGACCTACGGCCAGATAGGCTTGCATGCCCAGCTCAGCCATTTGCGCTTCATCCACCACTTCGGCAGAAATACTCTCGTAATCAGCCGCCAGTTTTTGCGCCTGCTCCCACAGGTAAGCCGGATTGCAGATATTTGGCGGCATGTTGGCAACGTCACGGGTTACTTTAGCCCCGGCACTGACAGCCAGACCGTGATCAATGGCGCGCTCGCCAACAGTCAGTTCACGACGGGTCGGAACATTGAATACAATTTTACGCAGCGGACGGCGCGGCTCGCCTTTTTTGGTTTTCAGATGCAGGAAGGTGTACAGGGAGTCCTGTGTGGCTTCCACCGCCTGGCGTACTTTCCAGTAAGTGTCACGGCCTTTCACATGCAGTTCAGTTAAAAAGCACACCGCTTCCATTGAACCGGTTTCATTCAGGGTTTTGATGGTCTTGGCAATAATCTGCTTGTACTGGCGTTCATCCAGTTCTCGCTCTTTACCGCAGCCCACCAGCAGAACGCGTTCGCTCAGTACGTTGGGTACATGGTGCAACAGCAACATTTGGCCGGCTTTACCTTCCAGGTCGCCACGGCGCAGCAGGTTACTGATATAACCATCGCTGATTTCATCCAGCTGTTCGGCAACTGCAGTTAAGCGTCGTGGCTCGAACACCCCGACCACGATGCATGCACTACGTTGTTTCTCAGGGCTACCACTTTTTACACTAAACTCCACGATGACACCTCGCTTTTATCCATTTTGTGTTTGCAGAAATACAAAATCACATAACGTTTTGCACTGCTTTTATGTTTTAATACGCAGCCATACATTGTATGGAACTTCGCAGAAACACAAAGTTCGTAATACTGTACTAATTGCAGTCAATGACCGCTATATTTAACAGCATTATGACTAATTTCCATGCAAACAAACATGTTGCCGCAGGCAAAACTTGTAAAAACGATTAGTTTACTCAAAATTGTGCGTTCTTTCACTATAATTCCAAACTTTCCAGTAGGGCTGACATGCTGATATTTCGCTACCTGATAAAGGAAACGCTGAAGTCACAACTGGCGATTTTTCTCATACTGATGGCAATTTTTGTCACCTTACGTTTTGTGCGTGTACTGGGTGATGCATCAGATGGTGATATCCCGGCCGGGCTGGTGCTCGGTTTTCTTGGCTTATATGCCCCCATTCTTGCTTCCCTGGTTATGCCAATCAGTGCCTATCTGGGAATTATGCTGGCGCACGGCCGGTTTTATGTTGACTCAGAAATGACCGTTATGCGGGCCTGTGGTATCAGTGAATGGTACATCACCCGGGTCATGCTGTTTTTATCGCTGTTCATTATGGTAATAACCGGATTCATTACACTTTATCTTGCGCCCACTGCCGCCGATAGTGAGTACCAACTACGCGAAAAAGCTCGCAGTGAAGCTGGCCTGACAGCGCTGATCCCTGGACGCTTTCAACAGACTGGTAATGAAAAAGCGGTGATATTTGTTCATGATATTGATAACCAGAATGAGCGGCTGAAGCGGGTATTTTTGTCGCAGAATCACCCTGAAGATAATCAGGCTGAGGTACGTGTGGTATACGCGGATGAAGGCTATATTCGCAATAATCCGGATGGCACCCGTAACCTGGTGTTACAGGACGGTGTGCAGTATGAAGGGGTGCAAACACAAAAAGATTATCGCAAAGTTGAATTTGATGAATACCAGATTCAGATTGCTGATGAGTCGAATGAGGAACCGCGGCGTAAAGTCAGTACCCTGCCTACCGAAGAACTGTGGGATGATAATTCCACCGAGGCCAGGGCTGAACTGCAGTGGCGTCTGGCCATCCCGTTATCTATTCCATTTTTGACTCTGATAGCCGTACCGCTCAGCGCCGTCGACCCCCGCCAGGGCCGGTTTGGTAAAATGTTCCCGGCGATTTTGCTGTATCTGGGTTACTTCCTGTTGCTGCTGGCCAGCCGGCGGGTGCTGGCTGATGGCAAGCTGCCCATTGAACTGGGTTTATGGTGGGTACACATTACCATGGCGATTATCGGCGTGGTGCTGATTGCCAGAGACAGGAAAATGGGTACCGAACTGCGTGCCTGGCTTAAAAGGAAGAAATGATGTTTAAAATTCTTGACCTTTATATTGCCAGAACTCTGCTGGGCACCATTTCGGTGACCTTGTCTGTTCTGGTTGGCCTGAGTGCGCTGATCAAATTTGTGGAGCAGCTGCGTAAACTGGGCGAAGGTGACTATGATATTTTGCACGCTGCGTTATACGTGGTGTTGTCACTTCCCCGTGATCTGGAAGAGTTCTTTCCCATGGCGACTCTGCTGGGAGGCCTGGTCGGGATGGGAGTGCTGGCCAGTAACAGCGAACTGGTTGTAATGCAGGCCAGCGGGCTCAGCCGCTGGAATATTATTGGGTCAGCCATGAAATCCGCGGTCGTGATGATTCTGTTTGTCATGGCGTTGGGTGAATGGGTTACGCCGTGGGCAGAAGCCAAGGCCAAGGAAGTACGCACCGAAGCGATTTCAGGTGGATCCCTGTTTTCCGCTGACCAGTTTGTATGGGCCAAAGATGGCGAGCACTTTGTCAGTATCGGTCAGGTCATCACTCGCGAAAAACTACGTGATATCAGTATCTTTGACTTTAACGACGATCTGTCGCTGGACAATATCACCTACGCACAATCCGGTTCGTTTGACGGTCAGGTCTGGTGGCTGGAAGAGGTATCAGTGACCGAGTTTACTGATAAACAGGTCTCGGTAGAAATGCAGGAGCGCCAAAAATGGGACTCCACCCTGACCCCTGACAAATTAGGCATTGTTACAGTTAAGCCCGAAGCCTTGTCGATTCGCGGTTTATTCGATTATGTGGCATATCTGGATAATAACGCCCAGGACAGCAGCCGATACCAGCTGGCCTTGTGGCGCAAGATCTTACAGCCCGTGTCTATCAGCGTTATGCTGCTCACCGCTCTGTCGTTTATCTTTGGTCCGCTACGTAGCGTGACCATGGGCGCGCGAGTCATTATGGGTGTTCTGACCGGATTTGGTTTCTTTATTACCAATGAAGTATTCGGCCCGCTCAGCCTGGTGTATAACTTCCCGCCGGTGGCCGGTGCCATACTGCCCAGCCTGTTGTTTGCCGCAGCAGCCGGAGTGATGTTAAAACGTTAATGACAACAAAGCTGGTAGCCCGGCTACCAGCTTTTATGGTCGTTGGCCTGTTTGCTTAAAAACAGCACTTCAGTATGTGCGATGCGATCCTGCAGAGATTGCCGCTGCTTTGTGTCTAGCAGAACCAATAGCGTTCCCAGTCCGCCGAAAGAAAAAACCAACCGTATTATCAATCGCTTCCATGTGACCGGCTCATCAAGGGTAGAAAAGATTCGTAACCGCCAGGCCCGCATGCCAATGGTTTGCCCGCCATTTCTCCAGAACCACAGAAAAAAGCCGATCACCCAGGCGCCCACCCAGCTTTGAATGAGCAGCTTGTACTGCCACGAATGCTGAATAAGACTGGCGGGATCACTGTACCCTTGCAGGCTCAGCCATTGATTAGACAACGCAATGAGTAATACTACAATCAAGACCATGGCAGCACACATCGCCACCGCAACTGCCACCAGAGTATCGTAAATCAGCGCCGCCAGGCGGCGGAAAAATCCTGCCCGGACAGGCCCGTCACCTTCCCTGTTCATCGACTTACTAACCTGCTTTGCCACAACTAACCCCGCAGTATAAAAGGCAAAAATTGAGTGTGCCATATTACCTGCCTGTTGCAACTACAATGGCCCCTGTTGGACCGGTGCAGCGGACATATATTTCAAGTAATCGGACACCCACAGCAAATCCTACCGCTGATGTGCTGGACACCCACTACAAATAATCAGACACCCATAACAAATCCACCGCTGATATGCTGGACAGCCACTTCAAATATCCAGACACCCACAACAAATCCTACCGATGATGCGCTGGACAGCCACTTCAAATAACCAGACACCCACAGCAAATTCCACCGCTGATGCACTGGACATCGACTTCAAACAGCCAGACACCCACAGCAAGTCCCACCGCTGATGCACTGGACAGCCACTTCAAATAGCCAGACACCCACAGCAAATCCCACCGCTGATGCGCTGGACACCCACTACAAATAATCAGACACCCATAACAAATCCACCGCAGATATGCTGGACAGCCACTTCAAATATCCAGACAGCCACTTCAAATAGCCAGACGTCCACCCAGGTTCATGGAACCCAACGATGCAATTAATAACAATTATCATTTGCATATTTATTAAAGTTCCATAAAATATGCAAAAAAATTTCGAGACTAGGGAATTTCGGTTTGAAAAGACACACACTTGCTATCGTTATTGCTGCTGCATTTTCTGCTAACGCTGTGGCAGAGAAAACCTCTTCGGTTGAGCACCTGCAAATCTGGGGAACAAAAGTAAAAAGCTCCTCGGTTTATGTGGGCGAACAGGCTATTGCTTCTAAGCAGGCAGAACACCTGAGCGACTTACTGCGCGATATTCCGGGTGTGGATGTAGGAGGCACGCATTCGCTTAATCAGCGTATTAATGTGCGTGGTCTGGATGATACCGACCTGGAAATTCTTATCGATGGTGCCTCCCAGAATAATTTCATGTTTCATCACATGGGCAACCTGAACATCAATCCTGATATTCTGGAGTCTGTCGACATTCAGGTTGGCTCAAACTCAGTCGTGCATTCTGGCTTAGGTGGCGCGCTGGAATTTCGAACTAAATCAGCCAGTGACATGCTAAGCGGTGATGACCAGTTTGGCGGGCGCGTACTGGCTGGTTACAACAGTAATGACAGTCAGTACCTGACATTAACTGGGTATGGCCAGCTATCTGACAGTGTAGATGCCCTGGTTTATGGCTCCACGATGAACCGCAACAACTTTGAAGATGGTGCGGGCATTCAGGTACTGGGTAGTGATGGCACTATTGATAACGCTATGGCAAAGCTGGGTTGGGACATTGATCAGTATCAGCGCATTTCAGTGAAATATGATACTTATAAAAACCATGGTGACTACACTGCCCGCCCAGACATGGGTGTGCGTACCAATGCATCGATTGGTGGTGGAGAAGTGCCCTTATACGATACCCATTTCGACCGTGATACATTAAGTGCATCCTATGAACTGGATCTAGGTGCAGCTATTAACCTGCGCGCCGACTTGTATAAAAACGAATCGGATCTGTGGCGCTCTTACGAAGGCTCAGAAACTGCCGGAACATCAGATAATACTGGTCTGACTCTGATTGCAAACTCTCTGACAACCACCGCAGACATCCGTCATCAATTCACTTATGGCGTTAAATGGATTAAGTCTGAAAATGATAGTGTTAGTACCAGCAATGGGGAGATCACTTATGGTCGGGAAGAAACCGATGACACCGGTGTATTTATAGAAGATGCCATTGATTTTGGAAACGGCCTGGTGATTACACCAGGGATTCGTTATAACCACTATGACAAGTCATCTCAGGTATTGCCTGGTGTACAAACCTGGACTGACTGGCAAAAAGGACTTGGCGCGGAATATGCCATTACCCGTGAGCTTAGTGTTCATGCCAGCACAACCGATCTGTTCAAAGGTCCTCAGCCGGGCGAAATTTTTGTCAATGAGCAGGCTAATAAAGTCCGTAACCCTAACCTTCGTCCTGAAACCGGCCGCAACACCGAAGCCGGTTTCCGCTATGCTGCAGCCAATGTTTTGGGCGCCGATGAGTTCCGCGTGGCGGCAACCGCATTTGAAACCAAAGTTGACGACTATATTGAGGTTGTTGACTACCCCGAAGATGACTGTGTGGGCCGCGGTTGTCTGGAATGGGATCAGAATATCGGTACCGTCGAAATTGATGGCTTTGAAGCCAGCGCTTTTTACGGCATCGACGCTTTCAGTGCTCTGTTAACATTTGCTAAATCAGACTCCGAAAAACAAAGCAATGTAGTTACCAGTGAGCCTTTGGATCGTGAGGTAGGTGACAGTGCAGGTCTTACCCTGAAATATTACGTCATGGACTACAACGTTGATTTACGCTGGCAGTGGCAAAAAACGTTTTCTGAGGGTGAAAAAGAAGGCTACCAGGTACACAACGTAACCGCGGTATGGATCCCGCAGCAGTTTGATCATAGGCTGAACATTACTCTAGGTGTGGATAACTTGTTCGACGAACTGTATGTATCACATGCCTCTCAAACTGGCTCAGCAAACCATCCTGTGTTTGGCTTTCTGCAACTGGACGATTATGAACCAGGCCGGAATATTAAGGTGTCAGCGTCTTATAAATTCTGATAAAACAGCCGGTGCACACACGACTGTGCACCTTTTAGGCACTTAATCAGAAAAAGGATAAAAAGTGCTTGTGCATCAAAGCGACATCGCTATAATGCATGGCTCATCGATAGCACATCTATCCATGCCAGTGTGGCGGAATTGGTAGACGCAGCGGATTCAAAATCCGCCGGCCGCAAGGCTGTGCCGGTTCAAGTCCGGCCACTGGTACCATCTACTTTTACCCATTGAAGTAGAATACAAACCGACGCAAGTCGGTTTTTTGTTTTCTGCGCAATACTTATCTTTTTTCAGCCTGTCTTTTCGAGTTTGGCGGAGCATGTCGCAAAAGCGTTCTTCGATAATATCACGGTTTCTCAGCATCCCCTGGTGGATATTTATAGGGCTTGCAATTACCGCTTATCAGATTTGCAACACAGTGCTACCTACAACAGAGACTGGCAACCACGTGATAAACAATCTGCTGGCAGCCGGACCGGATGCCGCCCCTTTTATCTCTGGCTTTTTTCTGCTGTTTGCTCCATTTGCTTTTATACGGGGTCGCCGCAAAATGCAGCGTCGATATAAACGGCAAAGTCTCAGCGCAATCAAGGCGCTGCACTGGCGTCAGTTTGAGCAATTGGTTGCCGATACCTATCGCCGCCAGGGTTATCAGGTTCGTGAAGGGGATAGTGGAGCTGACGGCGGTATTGATCTGACCCTGTACAAAGGAAAAGAAGTTGTCCTTGTCCAGTGTAAACAATGGAAATCACGTAAGGTTGGTGTAAGCATTGTACGGGAGATGTTCGGTATTCTGGCTGCATCCAATGCTAGCCAATTTGTTATCGTCACCTCTGGAGAATTTACCCAGCAAGCCCGTGATTTTGCATCTGGCAAACCGGTTACACTGATAAACGGGGCTCAACTGACCAGGATTGTATCTAAAACCAGAGCCTCGACAACCGCCTGCGAAGCCCCGCTATGCCCCCGTTGTAAACAAACGCTGACAACGCGCAAAACAACACGCCACCGACATCACACTACAACAGTATTGCGCTGTTCAGCGTACCCGAAATGCAGTTATACCTTGGCAACCAGATAAACCCGGGGATAAAGGTCTTTAGTCTGAAGTTCTGAGATTCTTTGCATCAAATAAAAGCCGGCGACCGATGCCTGTATGGCAGGCTGACAGTGAACCGGTGGGGTCGGCTGGCGTACTAATATCGCTTTATCAATGCTCAATGAACTACATATAATTAACAGGCTGGAAAATGGATAAAATAACAACAACTAATGAAGCCCGCCAAAAGCGCTACGAACAGGTATACGCCAAGGGTGTTCATCAAACTAGACTGTTAAGAATGCTAGTTATTCTTGCTGTTATCTATACTTTTTATCTTGCTAAATCCTTGCTGATCCCCCTTTTCTTCTCAGCATTTATCGCATTACTGCTCAGCCCACTGGTAAGTATTGCGCGAAAATTTTATGTGCCCCGCACTATTTCTGCCGCTGCGCTAATGGCATTACTGGTTGCCCCATTCACTTTTCTGGGGCTTGAACTGGCTGAACCAGCAGAGCGATGGATGGAATCATTACCAAAAATTGCTGCAGAGATTACTGAGGAAATCGATGAATTCAGTCATCACCTTGATACAGAAAAGCCCGTAGCCGAAGCCCCGGTTGAGGAAGACAAGTCCTTTTTCGATTGGTTTGGCGATGACGACGAAAAACAGCAAGAGCCTGAGCCCAAACAGGACAGTAATTCGGTGACGGAAAAAATTAAGCAAAGCGGTATAGAAATGGGCCTGACCTTATTTGGTAATGCGCCGCTGCTACTGGCGCAGCTATTAGCCTGCATAGTCTTTATCTTTTTCCTGTTGGTTTACGGGCCGGGCTTATTTAATGTGTTTATCAAAAACTTTCCTGTGGTCACGAATAAACGACGGGCGCTGATATTGGTTCATCATATCCAAAAAGAACTGTCTGGTTACATTGTTACCATCAGCATGATTAACGCCTGCCTTGGGCTGGCCACAGCCGCTGTATTTACCTATCTCAATGTTGATGATGCATTGTTGTGGGGAGCCCTGGTTGCACTGATGAATTTTGTCCCCTATCTGGGCGGACTGGCCAGTTGCACCATTTTGCTGGTTGCCGGAGTGGTTCAGTTTGGTCTGGTTAGCGCAGCGTTTCTGCCTGCAGGTTTATTTCTGGCGATCAATGTTATCGAGTCACAACTGGTGACCCCAGCGGTGCTTGGCCGAAGTATGCAGCTAAATCCGCTTATGATTATTTTGTGGTTATCCATTGCCGGTTGGCTGTGGGGCGTTGTAGGAGTACTACTCGCGGTTCCTATTTTGATGAGCTTTAAAATCATTCTGGAAAATCTGGGCGTTTTGCCTCATTGGGTAAAGCTGATTGCTTCCAAGTAGTGAGAAAAATAGCCGGGCACCCATCTCTCTGGCATGTGAAATCGAATACCCGCGCGCAACGATCTATGCCCCATATAACGATCGTCTTTACCGGGCCATTATTCCCATGGCCCGGCTTTTATTCAAAAAAAGAAGTCTATCAAATTAACGTCTGATGTAAGTGTTCATACACGTCTCGAGTACCTTTGAAGAATATAAATATGGGTGTCTATTTGTTCTGCCAGAACAACAGTCATCATCGCTGAAAAACTAAACAACCAGACACCCATCATATTCCCCGGCTCAGAATCATCAAATAGTCGCCATTGCCCATCAATTCAAGCGCTCTTGTCTGACTGTCTTACGATGGAAGTCCATAAAAGAAAGTTCCCCGTCACATCAATGCATAGGTGGTGTTCACAATGAGCTTATTAGGGGTATCTGCGAGGAATAACGTTAAGATGGGTAGCTGGTTATTTTCTACAAAAATTAAAAAAGATTTTGATGTGGGTGTCTTCTTATCCTCTTCTTACCCTTCTTCAAAAAAGAAGCCTATTAAGTTAACGTCTGATGTGAGTGTACATACACATTTCGAGAACTTTTGAAGAATATGAGTATGGGTGTCTATTTGTTCTGCAAAGCCCCTCTCCTTGTCGTCGCTGGAAAACCCAACACCCTAAAAGCAACCAGACACCCACCATATTACCTGACTCAGAATCATCAAATAGTTGCCATTGCACACCTGTTCGAAGGCGTTTAACTGGCTGTCTTACGGTGGGTGTCCACAAATAATAACGTCAAGATGGGTGTTTATTAAAATTGCGTGTGAAGATAATCGAGTGGGTGTCTGGGTATTTTGTAAAGACAGAAATCAACGGCGTTAAAAACAAAAAAACGCCCGGGACGGTGACGTCAGCGGGCGTTTTCAAATTTAAAAAACTACTGATCTTCTAACGGAGTATTTTCTGTCACGGGTACCGCATTAACATCGGTGTCTAGCGACTCTACGGCATTGCGTACACCGGCGGCGTAGTCCGGATGTACTTTTTCTAATACTGCGTACCAGCGTTCTTTAACGCCATCAGAACATGGCCCCATTGCTGCTGCATAGTTGTTGTACAAACGCTCTTTTTGTTCATCAGAAAACATCTCATACAACTTACGCGGCTGCTTATAGTCTATGTCCGACTCTTCCTGATAATAACGGTCTGCATCGCCATCAATTCGCAGCGGCGGCTCTTTAACTGTTTCATCAGCCACCGGACCCTCGTATTGGTTTGGCTCGTAATACGCATTCGGATTTCCAAAGTCATTGGTAAAGAAGCGCATGGCACCATCTTTGTGATAGTGATTCACCTTGGCATTTTTTGGCGCATTGGCCGGAAGGGCTTCGTAATGGGTTCCCAGACGGTAGCGATGCGCATCAGCATAAGAAAACACCCGAGACTGCAACATCTTGTCAGGACTGAAACCAATTCCCGGCACAATGTTTGACGGGCTGTAGGCCGCATTTTCAATCATCTGAAAATAGTTTTCCGGCACCTTATTCATTTCCAACTCCCCCACCTCAATCAGTGGGTAATCGTCGTGAGGCCATACCTTGGTAATATCAAACGGGTTGTATTCCTGCTGACCAGCTTCTTCTTCAGGCATAACCTGAATGTACAAGGTCCACTTAGGAAAATTGCCCGCTTCGACGGCATTAATCAGGTCTTCCTGATAAGACTCACGGGTTTTACCAATTAGCTCCTCGGCTTCCTGGTTTGTATAGTGCTGGTGACCCTGTTGTGTTTTAAAATGGAATTTCACCCAGAATCGTTCGCCTTGTGCATTCCACATACTAAATGTATGCGAACCATAACCATTCATATACATTGGGTTTTTGGGAATGCCGCGATCAGACATGAGTATAGTGACCTGATGTACAGATTCAGGCTGTGCCGCCCAGAAATCGAACATCGCTTCCGGGCTACGCAGATTGGTTTTTGGGTGGCGCTTTTGCGTACGAATAAAGTCAGGAAATTTGTATCCGTCGCGAATAAAGAAGATAGGTGTGTTGTTGCCCACCATATCCCAGTTGCCCTGCTCTGTATAAAATTTCAAGCTAAATCCGCGAACATCGCGCTCAGCGTCCGCGGCGCCCTGTTCGCCGGCAACGGTTGACCAGCGGCTAAGTACATCTGTTTTCTTGCCAATTTCAGAAAAAAGATTAGCGCAGGTATATTTAGTAATGTCGTGGGTGACAGTAAAGGTTCCTTCCAGTCCCCATCCCTTAGCATGAACAGTACGCTCTGGAATACGTTCTCTGTTCTGGTGCGCTAACTTTTCAATTAGCTGATAGTCATCAAGTAGCAGAGGGCCTCGCGCGCCCGCTGTTTTGGAAGTTTCGTTAGTCGGTACCGGTGTGCCTGCTGATGTGGTGAGCGTTGGCTTTTTCATGAAAACTCCTTAAGTTATCGAACAGCATTGCTACGCGGCAACAGCATATATTGATTAATCGTTTTTCTATTCCTCCGGCTTTTAAAAACCTGATTAACCCGCCGCGCAATCAGCAAACAATACGCTCAAATTAGTTATCTATAGTTATCAGTCAATTAGCTCAGCATGACCTACCCTGAATATAAAACAGGCCGCCTGAAAAGGCGGCCTGAAATACGTGGTTAATCCCTGTTGTTCAAATGACGTTACAGCCTTGAAGGGCGGCTATGCGGGTCCCCCTCCACATGGTCTTTTGATTTACGCTGTACCGGTTTTCCAGCCATCGGCGGCTCTTCAGCTCCAGCGTTATCCCAACTCCCCTCTTCTGTCCAGGGATCATCATCGGGAAATTCTTCGATATTGATTTCTTTAACCGTGTAGTCCGGTTGATATCGCATATCGTAACGAGCGGCCCTGACAATAGACATACATAGCATCAAGGCCACCGCGAGTAGCGGAACCCCACCTATAATAGAAGCGGTTTGCAGCGTTTCCAGTCCGCCCACAAACATCAGTACAATAGGCATAAACGACAACGCGAAGGCCCAGAACAGACGATTCCAGCGCATCGGCTCTTCATCCACTTCTTTTTGCACTACAGCAGCAAGAATGTAGGAGATAGAATCAAATGTAGTGGCCGTGAAAATAAGGGCCAGTAAGGTAAAGACAAAAATGACCAGATAATCCATCGGCAGAGTATGCAGCATGGCAAAAATAGCCGCCGTAGGGCTTTGCTGGTTTAAAATGCTCACTACATCCAGTTCACCGGAAAGTTGCAGATACAGGCCATAATTACCCATAACCATGAAAAATAAGAAGCAGCCCATGGTACCAAAAAACATGGAGCCTGCGACCATTGCACGAATGGTACGGCCGCGGGATATACGGGCAATAAATAATCCTACACTGGGAGCAAAAACCAGCCACCATGCCCAGTAAAAGATAGTCCAGTCTTGCGGAAAGTGAGTATTTTCAAAACCTTTAAACTCTGCAAACGGCTCCATCCAGGTTGCCATGTGAATCAGATTGCTTAGCACCCGGCCCAGCGCGTCCAGTCCTGTATTAGCCATAAACAAGGTCGGACCGACGATAAAGATGAACAAAAGCAATCCGATAGCCAGCCAGAAATTGATGTCGGAAAGCATTTTAATGCCCTTTTTCAATCCAACATAGGCGCTGTAACCAAAAATTGCCGTACAGGCCAGTAACACTATCACCTGGGTGGCCAGCGATTTGGGTACGCCAAATAGCTCGTGCACCCCTTCATTAATCAACGGAGCGGCCAGGCCCAGCGTAGTTGCACCGCCGCCTAGCATGCCAAAGATAAAACTGACATCAATCACCTTACCCAACCAGCCGTGCGCCATCTTCTCACCGATAACCGGCATCAGTGCTTCTGATATTTTTAGTACGCTGTGATTACGCACATAGTAAAAGTAGGCAATAGGTATGGCCGGGATCAGGTAGATAGCCCAGGCTAGTGGCCCCCAGTGAAAAATACCGTACGCTGCCGCCCACTCGGCCGCTTCAGGGGTTTGCCCTTCTACATGAAAAGGAGGAGACTGGTAGTAATACACCCACTCAATCATCGACCAGTAGAGGATTGAGGCACCGATGCCGGCGCAAAACAGCATAGCCGCCCAGGATACAATGGAAAATTCCGGCTTTTCTTCAGGATCGCCGAGCTTAATCTGCCCGATATCACTGAAGATGATATACGTCATGAAGCCGCCTGCCCCTACGCCCAGCAGCAGGTACAAAACACCTAGTTTGCTGGTAACAAAATCTTTGGCAGCGGCAACCCACTCCGCTCCCTGATCGGGGAAAATCACTAACGGCAAGGTTACCGCCAGGAGTAGAAAAAGTGACCCGAAAAACGTGGGTTTGTCGATCGCGTCGAACGCGTTTTCCTGTCCAGATTTTGACTTTGAAGCGGATTTCTCTCGGAGTGTCTCGCTCATACATCATCCTTTGTTATCATTATTAACACATATGAATACAACGAGTTGTCATTGAGCCACTGGTCTGGCTGAACGATTCAGCCTGTGCAGGTGCCCTTGTTATTCGTTATTGCTGATACCAGCCACAAATGCAACAACGCCCCGTCGCGTCTGTTTCTTTCTGCCGCTTAAAAATGGGCTTTATTTTCATAATAATCCGGGCCTCTGAGATCCCGAAATATCACTGTAATATCAAGACCATCTTCAATACGCGGTCGTAATAGATCATCAATCAGAGCAGCAACAACCGTTTTGACTTCCTGACCGCGATCAAACCACATGATTTCAATTAACGGATACGCCGGGGAAGCGCCTTCCAGCACTAGAAAGTCACTGCCGATACACTCAAAAGTAAAATGATCATGAGGAGTATCAGTGACCTCTGCCATTTTATTTACTATTTGCGCGGCGACCTGTTCAAGGGTCGACTTATCAACCCCATGTGCACGGATGTGTGGCATTGTATTTCTCTATGTAAAAAAGGCCGCGTATTCTAACAAACATTTTATACCTGACTGACATACGATTAAGATCATGCTTTACGAACGATTCGTATACAACCGGTATTATTTTCAGTCGGTTTATTAAGGCGTTATATGATCAACATACCACAGAGCAGAGCCACGGCTGCACTGCAAACAGCATTTATCGCAGATACCCTGGCTATGCCAGTGCACTGGTATTACAACCCGGCAGATATTTTTAAAGCGTTTCCTGGTGGCATTAAACAATTTGAGGACGCACCGGACTTTCACCCATCATCTATTATGTCGCTGCATTCCACACGTCAGGGCGGCAGAGCCACCACATCGCAACACCAGAAGCAGGTTGTTGGTGATGTGATTCTAAAAGGCCGACAGCATTTTTGGGGTCAAGCCAATCTGCATTATCACCATGGAATGAAAGCCGGAGACAATACACTCAATGCACATTGTGCCCGGCTGGTATTGCGCTGCCTGGCCAAAGGCTACAGCCGCGAAACATTTTTAGACGATTACATTAGGTTTATGTGCGCGGATCCCCCGCCGCATCCGGATACCTACGCCGAATCTTACCACCGGGGCTTTTTTGCTAACTATATTCAAGGCACTCCCCCTATGAAATGCGCTGCGATAACCCACGATACTGCCTCTGTTGGCGGTCTGGTGACCGTAGCGCCACTTATCATTACCTGCGCATTTCAGGGCCAGCCTCTGTCGTCTGTTCAGAAGCTGGCCAGGGCACATCTCGCCCTCACCCATCCTGATGACGAGCTGGCGCGGGTGTGCAATTACTATGCTGAGCTGCTTGTCAGGCTTATGACCTGTGAGCCCGACACCGCAACAGACATTCTTGAGGATATCGCCCGGCGATCGGTGAGCCTGTCGTTATCAGCGCTGGTAAAGAAAAACAAAAGTGACATGGAAGTGGTGGGTCGTCAGTTTTCTCCGGCCTGCTACATTTCAGATGCCTGGCCTTCTGTGCTGTACTTTGCATATCGTTATCATCACAGCGCGCACCAGGCTCTGATCGCCAATACTAATGTGGGCGGTGACAACGTGCACCGCGGCTTTATACTGGGCACCATAATGGGATTGATTGCTGGCAGTGCGTCCGACTCACTGTTTGGTCAGCTAAGCGACAATGATGCGTTACAACAGGAAATCAGCAATGCCTTTTCTCAAATTAAGGCGCCTGTGTTATAAGGTGCGCCAGCCAGAATCATGCCGGGCGTCATGCCCTGTATAATCCCATCGCTTTAAGAGGAAATGTATGACACGTATGGTCGTTATTGCTGCATCGAGCCTGCTGGCAGGTGTTGGTTTACCTTCACACAGCGCCCCTGACTCTGCCCAGAATATTGAAAAAATTGTGATAGAAAGTGCGGCAACTGCCAACGACAAACCCGTGGGTACGTTCAACTCACCGGTGTCGAATCTGGAATACGACCCGCGGGTCGACTTGCAGTCACGCAATATGGCCGAGGCTCAGGCAGATGTGACCATTCGTGGCGGTATTTTTGAAAATACCGGATTCAGGGTAGGCAGCGCCACATTATACGATCCACAAACAGGTCATTATTTTGCAGAAATTCCGGTGGCGCCCGAGATGATCAGCAGCCCGGTGGTCATGACCGGCGTAGACAATGCTTTATACGGGATGAACAGTTCGGTGGGCACCATTTCCTATGGCTGGCGGCCGGTGCGCGACGGCGGCAGCGTATCAATAGGCGCCGGTAACAATGCGTTTCATTTGCAACGCTTACACAGCGCCACTACCTGGCAGTCGCTTGGTTCCTCTGACTGGCAACTGGGTCTGGAAGGTGAGGTTTCTCATTCACAAAGCGATGGCAGTATTGACAACGGTGACCATGATTTCCAGCGCGCCACCGGTCGCGTACAGTTACTCAGCGCGCATTCTCAGACCGACATGTTTGTGGGTTATCAGGACAAGTTTTATGGCTGGCCGAATATGTATACGCCATTTAATGTCAATGAAACCGAAAGTCTGCAAACCCAGCTGTTTATGCTGAATCACCAGCAAGAATATGGCACTGATAGCAACGTAGAGGTGACTGCCTACTATCGCAATAACAAGGATCACTATGTTTTCTCCAGAGAGGATCCTGACAGCTTTGCTGCCTTTCATGAAACCGATGTTAGTGCAATTGCCATGGCCGGCCATCATCAGCTCAATGCACCGCTGGCGGTCAATTACTCGGCCCAGCTGATGGCCGATCGAATTCGCTCCACTACGCTGGAAAATCTGTTTACCTCGCGGGACTACTACACCATTAGCGTGGTACCAGAATATACTTTTAGTCTGGACCACCAGCAACAACTTGCGGTGCGCTTAGGGGCTAAGTTTGACGATACCAACCGGGATGATTCACGCCTTTCGATGATAAGCGATATTCACTGGCAACAGGCATTACCCGGCAATGCCAGTCGTTCGGCTTACTTATCCTATACCGAGGCAACCCAGGTTGCCGGTTATACCGCCGTAGGCGGCAACACGACCAGCGGGCTGTTCAGAAGTAATAATCAGCTGCAGCGTGAGGTCAGTAAAAATCTGGAAACCGGGATGGCGGTCGATTTACCGGGCTGGCGGGTAGACGCTGCAATATTTTATCGCTGGGATAATGAGTTAACCGACTGGACATATCGCTTTGATGCGACCTCGGCAAGAACCGCTAACCCCGTTGATATCAAAACGCTGGGGCTGGAGTTTATCGGGGTAAAGCGCTTGCAGAATGTCGATTTGGTGGCCAGCTATACTTATCTCAACAAGTCTGAGAACTACCGTGCGCAGGATATTGATGCCAGTTTTTATGCGCTGAATTATCCGCCACACCGGGCCACCCTTGGCGCCGTCTGGTTTATCACTGACGCATTAGAAGTACAGATTGATAATGAATGGCGTAAGCAGGAAAAAAACCGCTTACGGAACAGCAGTGATACCGCCTTTTTTACTCAAGTGACCATCACCTATACAGCGCCGACGATCGCCGGGCTGAGTATTGTGGTCGCCGCCGACAACCTCTGGAATGAGCGTTTTGAGGAGATTCCCGGCACACCGGGTCGTGCCAGGCAGCTTTCCGCCACGCTCACCTACGCCTGGTAAACAACCTCAAGGTGCGGTTAACAGCTACCGCGCCTTGCTTTATCCCTTCATGCCGTCGCGTTCACCAAATCGCCACTCAACTTCAGAGTCTGTTTTTATAACTGTGTGGTAAAAGTTATCTCTAATTCCCATCATTAATAGTGGTATGCTCTATATGCATTAATAAGAATAAACAGTAACAACGATGAATACTGTAGGGCGTAGCTTATCCGATGTTGGCATCACTTTCGTTGATTAAACCTTTTTGTAAAAATTCTCATCTCTTCGTCATCCTCTTTGGCTTTTTGAGCGGTATTATCTGGTCTGCCACCGCCGAACCGCTATTAAACACCCCCCGGTTTGAGCACCTGTCAACTGATAATGGTCTGTCGCAGGACTCGGTTAACGATTTACTGATAGACAGTGATGGTTTGCTGTGGGTGGCCACCGAAACGGGGCTCAACCGGTATGACGGCCACCATGTTAAGCACTTTACCGGGCTGAATAATGAATTTGCTGATGATGGCATTTACGCGCTGTTTGAAGATGAGCAGCATAATCTGTGGGTCAGTACCTTCAGCAGTGGGGTTTATACCGTTGACCGGCAGACAGGCAAAAGCGAACGGGTTCTGGCGATTACCTACAAGGATCAGCCATCCTGGTATCAGTATGCCTCGCACTTTATTCAGGGTCCGGACAACAGTGTTTATATTGCCTATGATCATCTGGTCGTCCGGTACCATTTAGCCAGCAAGACCTGGACAACCGTTTTTGACTTGCTGGCACAGCATAAAACAGCAGGTGAAGACGATGTTATCCGCTTTTTGAACCTGTTTGACGATACCTTATTTATTGCCACCTCAACTGGCCTGTTTACCTACCACCAACCCTCGAAAACGATTAGAAAAGCCGAATACATTAATGCCAGCGACGTAAGTATTGACCAACATAATGCTAAGCATATGCTGACGGACAGGCTTGGCAACCTATGGCTGGGCACTGTAGAGGGACTGTTTCGTTTGTCTGCTGGTGAGCTGGCGCAATTTGCTGCCGGCCATTCACCGTCTCCGCAGGCACAACAGGTTGTAGAGCGACTAAATATCTGGGACATGGTGCCGATTAACAATACCCTTTATTACCTGGCCACAGATCAGGGGTTGTTTACCTTTGACACTGAAACCGAAGCGCTCCAGCAGATATTCCAGCCATCTGACTCTAACTTACTGATCACCAATAATAACCTGACTAAAATAGCGCCAACTGTTAATAATCAGTTATGGCTGTCCACCACCACATCAGGGGTGTTGCTATGGACCCCCCGGTCGCTGCTGTTTAATAATGTGTATGCCAGTAAAGCAACACCGCATCAGCTAAGTAATAACATGGTGCTCGACTTTCATCGGCAGGATGATACGTATTTGTGGGTTGGCACAAATAATGGCCTCAACCGTTATAATACGCGTACCGGGCAAATTGAGTCCTACCTGGTCTCTGCGGATAAGAAAGCGGTGACCTCATCCGGCTCGATATATATCATCAGGGAAGGCGAAGATGACTGGGTGTGGCTGGTGACCTATGACGGGATGGTCAAGTTTGACCTTGCCAGTAAACAGGTGATTCCGTTATCAGTCAGTGCCCCAGCAGCGGCTCAGTTTGATGCCACCGAAGCCTATGACATTCTCAGGTTATCACCTGATCACTACATTGTGGCGTCTGAAAAACGTTTTCTGCGCTTTAATACAGCAAGCAATACCATGATTATCGACGAAGTGCTTTCCACAGCACTGGATACCAGTCAGTTTTACACGTTTATTGCTGATTATCAGAGCCGTTCAGACTCGGTGCTGATTTCGATGACTGGCGGTTTATGGCGCTATAACGTTAAGAACAGCAAGCTAACAAAAATACATGACACCCGGCATATTCAGTCTGAATATGTGATTCAGCCTACCGAAGCCATTCTTGATGACAACAATCAGCTTTGGATCAGCTACCCAGGTCACGGGCTGTATGTCCTGAATGCAAGCACCTACGAGCCAGTACATTTTTTTGATACATCCAATCTGCTGCCAACCAACATTGTATTCAGTCTGACCAAAGATGCGCACGGATATCTGTGGATGGGCAGTCATAAGGGCCTGTTGCAGCTTGACCCTAAGAGCTTGTCATTGAAGCAATTTACCACCAAAGAAGGGCTGGTCAGCAATGAATTTAACTGGGGTGCTAAAGTAACCTTGAATAACGGGAACATGGTTTTTGGTTCCCAGAAGGGCTTTACGGTATTTGACCCCGACGCATTTGAACAAAGCAGCAGTATAATGCCAGCCACCCTGATTACCGACGTCAGTCTGATTTCCAGACAACTGGAACTGGGAACCGGTAGTAAAAACAATAGAACCGTGGAACTGGACCATAACGATATTGGCCTGACAATCCGTTATTCAGATATGCAATTTGACCTCACTAATACCGGGTACTATCAATACGAATTACAAGGTGATATGCAGGTCTCCTACCCGCCCACCCGTGCCACAGAAGTTACCTTTCCCCGCCTGGATCCTGGTGAGTATACTTTTACGGTTCAGCGCTTTGATATGGCTAGCAATAAAAACGGGCCAATAGCCACCCTTGTCATCAATGTGGCTTATCCTTTATTCGCCTCGCCCGCTGCCTACTTGTGCTATTCGGTGTGTTTGATTGTCACATTTGTCTTTATTGCATGGCGCAGACAAATACACAGAAATACCTTAAAAGCGGCACATATCAGTGTAGTCAGAAATAAAAATCGTTTGTCGATGGCGCTAACCGCCAGCAACACCCGAATCTGGGAGTGGCGCCAGGATACGAATCTGTTGAGTCAGGACAGACTGAATACAGAGCTGGGTTACTCATCGTTAGACAATACGATTGATTTTGAAGCGCACTGCGCACTGATTCACGCCCATGATATAAAAATGTACCTGAATCAGTGGCGCAGTGTTTTGTGTGAACAGCATAAAAAACTGGATGTTACTTACCGGTTAAAGAACCATATCGATGAGTATGAATGGTATCGTGATGTGGGTTCATTAGTGTCTGCTGATGACGCTGGTGGCACGGTGCGAATGGCCGGCACCTATTCAAACATTACCGAATCCATCAATACCCAGACTAAAGCACAGTTGTATGGTGAGGCATTTGAACACACCCGGGACTGGGTGGTTATTTTTGACGGCTCCCTGCACCCCATCATTGCCAACCATTCCTTTAAAGAAGCACTGGGATTTTGCCCGGAACAGGACATCGCCTCACAGCTGGATAAAGTACTGTCAGGCCAGAAAACGTTGTTAGATAAGGTATTATCAGCCATGAAGCAGCTACAGCCGGCCGAGCACTGGAACGGTGAAGCTGAGATACGCAGTTTATTAGGCAAACAGTACCATGTAACAATTGGTATTACAGCAGTGGGTAATATCAGGGATGCACTGGAAATTAGCCGGTACCTGGTGATTTTGTCTGATATTACTGAGCAAAAAGATGCCCAGGGGGCCCTGATTCAACTGGCCAATTACGATAGCCTGACCGGGCTTCCAAACCGTTCGTTGTTATTGGATCGCATTCAGCATGCTTTTGACCAGGCCACGCGTGATAAGACAGCCATCGGTCTGTTTTTTATCGATCTGGACAGATTTAAGCAAATCAATGACAGCCTGGGTCATGATGCCGGTGATGTGCTGTTGCAGGAAGTGGCACTGAGACTGCAAAACCTGCTTCGACAGTCTGACACCGTGGCACGGCTTGGCGGCGATGAATTTGTTGTGATGATTGAAAAAGTACAATGCGAGCAGGATCTGAGCTATCTGGCCGGCGAAATGATACAAACCCTGGCTAAAAGTGTGACACTGAAAAATCAGGTTGTGAGTGTTTCAGCCAGTATTGGTATTGCAATGTATCCGGAAGATGCCAGTACACCGGCAGAGCTGCTGAAAAATGCGGATATTGCTATGTACCATGCTAAAGAGCTGGGTAGCGATAATTTTCAGTATTTTACCAGCCACATGAATGAACGGACAAAAACAAAGCTTAAGCTTGAACATGCGGTAAAACATGCTTTTGCCAGCCAGCAGTTTATTAGTTATTACCAGCCGATTGTGGCATGTAAAACCGGACAGGTTGCCGGCTTTGAAATGCTTATGCGCTGGCCTGTTGAGAGTGGAATGGTCGCCCCTGACGTGTTTATTCCGGTAGCAGAAGATATCGGGCTGATTGAAGATATGACCTTCATGATGATTGAGCAGGCAGTGCCACTGCTAAAGCACATTCAGTCACTGGACACCCACTATTATTTGTCTGTTAATCTGAGCGCTAAGCATATCTCCCGCTCGCAGCGCGTTGATGAAATTGTGCAGCTTTTAGCACGGCACAACGTACCGACCAGCGCCATCCGCTTTGAAATTACCGAAAGTGCGCTGATGTCTGATTATGAAAGTGCCATGGATACTATCGCGGCCATGAAGAAAAAGGGGTTTATTATCGCTTTGGATGACTTTGGCACGGGTTACTCTTCGCTGAAGTATTTAAAAGATTTTCCTATCGATATTCTTAAAATTGATAAAACTTTTGTGAAGGATATCGGTGTTAACGCTGGGAATGAGGCGATTATTCTGGCTATTTTAAGAATGGCTGAAAGCCTGAATATTCAATGTATTGCAGAAGGTATTGAAACCAGCGAGCAGGTGAAGTTCTTTCAGGCTGAGCAATGTGAATACCTACAGGGATACTTCTATTCCAAGCCAGTTTCTGAGTCTGCGGTTTATGAATTGATACGCGAAGGTGATGTCGCCAAACTGCTTTCATAGCAAAAGCGTGGACATCCGTAAATCGTTTGGACACCCACTCAAATTCTTGGACATCCACCAGTTATTGATTCGCAGAAACGCTGCGGACTATGGTGACGGGTCGTCACTTCTATTTTTATACCGAATAACTCCCGGACACCCACTAATTCCTGGGCACCCTTCAGTGCAGAGACCTTGCACTTATAGACAGTCACTTTTAGAAGTAAATTGTACTTACAGACAGTCACTTTTAGATGTAAATAGAACAGCTTCCGGCCTTCACTGTTTCAATTTCGTTTAGCAAACAGATGAGAGCCCAAAACAAGTGGGTGTCTAAAATACGACCTCTGTCGCTCAACTATCATATTTCCACGACCAAATGCTTTACATTTTCGCTTACAAACATTTACAGTTCATTTGTTTTCGATTTAACATATTTGTCATATTTTTAATTTAAACGTAACTTTTGCTGCAAAGATCCAACAATAAGGATGTTTTAGGCTAGTTAATACCCCTTACTTGATGTCATCCGGTATGTGGTTAAGCGCTTATTCTTTGTCTTAAAAGCACTTCTGTCTCCCTACAAACAAAAGGATGAATTATGTCACTTCAATCTGAACCGACATTATTGCGGCAATGTATTGCTGAATTTATTGGTACCGGGCTGCTTATTTTTTTTGGTGTCGGCGCGGTCGCCGCTCTGGTGCTTACCGGTGCTACTTTCGGGCAATGGGAGATCAGTATTGTATGGGGACTAGGTGTGGCAATCGCTATTTACTGTACCGCTGGGGTTTCCGGCGCGCATATCAATCCAGCAGTAACGATAGCGTTAGCCATGTTTCATGGTTTTGAGAAACATAAGGTCATTCCCTACATTGTTGCACAAATGGCAGGCGCTTTTTTTACCGCAGCCCTGATATATGGGCTCTACAGTAGCTTGTTCACTCAGTACGAGTCAGTAAACCAAATGTCACGCGATAGCCTGGACGCTCTGGCCACAGCAGGTATTTTTTCTACTTTTCCTCACTCAGCCCTGTCATTTGCAGGCGCGTTTGCGGTGGAGTTTGTTATTACAGCTGTACTGATGTTTGCCATTCTGGGCCTGGGTGATGAAAATAACGGTGCTTCGCGCGGCGCGCTTAATCCTTTATTAATCGGTATTCTCATTGCGGTAATCGGCTCTTCGTTAGGGCCCTTGACAGGCTTTGCCATGAATCCGGCCAGAGATTTCGGACCCAGATTATTTTCCTGGCTGGCGGGCTGGGACTTTGCCCTGACCGGCGGCAAGGATATTCCCTATTTCATCGTTCCGATTCTGGCGCCTGTCTTCGGAGCCTGCTTTGGGGCGTGGCTGTATCCGACACTGGTCGGCACGTCGCTGTCCGACGAAGGTCAGGGCTGTACTATTCCAAATCAGTGTGATGAACCGCCAATAGAAAATAAGATGCGGGAAGCAAACTAACGTTTATATGAGTGAGAAAAAGCCTCTCTGTTGCGCGACATTTTATGTCACAGAGAGGTTGATAAGACTTGTTAAATCCTCTAGGTTAGCGCGCAAATTACCTTGTGGAGAATAATACGTGTTTCAACTTATTGCCGTAACCGTATTATGGGCTTTCTCGTTTTCGCTGATTGGTGAGTACCTGGCAGGTAGCGTAGATAGTTATTTTGCCGTGCTGACCCGGATTGTATTGGCTTGTCTGATATTTCTGCCATTTTTAAAACTTTCAGCACTGTCACTTAAGCAAAAACTCACTTTGTCTATGCTTGGCGCATTTCAGTTAGGCATGATGTATATCTTTTTCTATCATTCCTTTTTGTTTCTGTCGGTACCCGAAGTATTACTGTTTACCATTATTACTCCGCTTTATGTGGCGCTGCTCAATGATGCTTTATTTGGCCGATTTACCCCATTTCATTTGTTATGTGCCTGTATCGCCATGGCAGGTGCAGCGGTTATCCGCTTTCAGGGTGTAAGTGACAACTTCTGGATTGGCTTTTTTATTGTCCAGGGAGCCAACCTTTGCTTTGCCTTTGGTCAGGTGGGTTATCGAAAACTAACCTCAGTACTTTCCCCGGACATACGCCATCATACGATTTTTGGCTGGTTTTATATCGGCGCACTGGCGGTGGCGCTCCCTGCCTTTTTCCTGTTTGGTAATAGTAGTCAGCTTCCGCATAACTCCACTCAGTGGAGTGTATTGGTATGGTTAGGGATAGTGGCCTCGGGGCTGGGTTATTATTTCTGGAATCAAGGGGCACTAAAAGTCTCTGCAGGTACGCTGGCCATTATGAACAATGCGCTGATTCCTGCAGGCTTGGTGGTAAATTTGCTGATTTGGCAAAAAGATACTGATTACACAAGACTGGCATTGGGGGGTTGTATCATTGCCGTTGCTCTGTGGCTGTCTCATAAAAAAAGTGCAGCAACGCCACACTGATGGGCAGCGCTGAAATCGATATCAGCGATTCAACTCACAACGCTGATACCGACTAGTCATGGCATAGTCTTTACGCGGACCTGAAACATGCCAGTACGCTTCCCATCGTGGCCATTGATTGAGATCGTATTTTACGATGTAGTGATCGTCGCCACAAAGGTGTTCGGCGTGGGGGGAGGCCACCGAAAAGCGATGGAAAAAACGGCGATCCTCAAATAGCACATCAATATGCTGTGTATCTGCGGATGTCCAGATATACGACCGCTGAGCCTGAAACGACGCCCCTTCAGGCGTGGTTACCTGACCACTTTCCCGGTACAGTAACTCCTCATCCTGCCATGAAAACACCGCTTTTCCGGTAAAACAGAACATTTGACCATTCTGCTGCTCTATCTGGCGCTGAAGGAGCCACTGCCCGGCAAATTGTCGTAAAAAAGATGAATCTGCGTGTGCATCACCTTGATAGTCATTTGTCTGGCTGCTGTTTTTTGAAAAATTCACGCTTTCTGCCTGTACTGCAATTTGAACCGAACTATAAAATCCGACAGTACAGATGGCAAACCGGATTTGTACCTGCCGTGCTCAATCAGGTGGCTGTCCAACTAATTTGCTTACTAAACAGATGTCATTTAAAGGCTTGTATTAATATGATGAATAAAGATTATACAGTTTGTGTGTCTGAATCATCACTGCCACAGGCTTTGTTCCCTTTTCAGTGAAATGCTGCACCACTTCGCACAAAAAACCTACCTCATTGTAATTAAAAAATAAATTTAGACACCCATACCTGTTACTCATTGATAACGAATCATATTGGTCTGGCAAAAAGCTTTCTCACTGCCTCAAACTGCTCATAGAAGCCTGCCGCAATAGAGCCATCAGGATAAATCTCGGTTGGGGTTCACAATAGACATTGTGAATTAACATTTTTGCCGAACATGTGTTCGTATCATATAGCTCAGCACTCTTTATCTGAGGGAGAACACATTGAAAGTATTAGTATTAAACGAGGGAAGTGGTCAGCAAAACCACGCAGAGAAGCGATGTGCTGTATCTCAGGACAGTGTAAAGCGGATGGTTAAGCGCGGTATAACCGTTCGCATAGAACAAGGAGCAGGCATACTTGCAGGCTATAGCGATAAGATATTCACCGAGGCCGGTGCCCAGATCGTAGAAACTCCAGGTTTGGTACTTGCCGATACCGATGCGTTACTTTGTGTTAACCGGCCCGCGCCGGAAGTCTTTTTGAAGTTGAAACCTCGGTCTTTGGTTGTCGGTTATATCGACCCTTTTTTCCAGAAGGCTCTGGTGGAAGAGCTCGCAAAACATCAGCTGACAACCATTTCAATGGAAATGATTCCGCGCTCGTCGCGAGCCCAGAAAATGGATGCCCTTAGCTCACAGGCAAGTCTGGCTGGCTATGTCATGGTTATGCTGGCAGCCACTCACTTCCCTGGAATCCTGCCAATGATGATGACGCCAAGCGGAACCATTAAACCCGCCAAAGTCTTTATCATCGGAGCTGGTGTAGCGGGCTTACAGGCTATCGCCACCGCCAGACGCCTGGGTGCCAGCGTACTTGCCTACGACACGCGCGCGGTTGTGGCCGAACAGGTTGAGTCTCTTGGCGCCAGGTTTCTGAAAATCGATTTAGGTGAAACCGGGCAAACAAAAGATGGTTACGCCCAGGCTCTGAGCGATACACAAAAGCAACAACAACAGGCCGCACAACAAGATGCAATTGCTGATGCCGATATAGTCATCACCACTGCTCAGCTATTTGGCAGAAAGCCCCCTGTATTGATTAGCAAAGACACGTTGGCTCTGATGCGTACCGGCAGCGTTGTTGTCGACATGGCTGCATTGTCGGGCGGCAATGTCGAAGGCTCGGAGCCGGGGAAGGTAGTACAGATAAATGGCGTGACGGTCATTGGCACTGGTCACTGGAGCCAGGCAGTAGCCAGAGATGCGACCGATATGTATGCCAGCAATCTCTTTAATCTGATTGATGAATTTTATGATGAACAAGGGCAAAAGGTTCTTTTGCCCTCTGACGATGAAATTCTGAAAGCCAGTATGATCACCAAAGACGGCGCCATTACCGATCAAATGCTAGTCAACGCCTATCAGGAGGCCCAATAAATGGAAAATATTTATCTTATTTTTATTGTCTTACTGGCTGCATTTTTAGGGTTTGAACTTATTCGCAAGGTACCTGCCACGTTGCACACGCCACTCATGTCTGGATCCAACGCTATTTCGGGCATCACTTTGGTTGGTGCACTGGCCGCCTCAGGTTCAGATAATAACGTTCTGACTACCATATTGGGCACTACCGCAGTCACTCTGGCCAGCATTAACGTGGTGGGTGGTTATCTGGTGACGGATCGGATGCTGGGCATGTTCAAAAAGAAAGATAAAAAATAGGGAACCGGACAATGGAATCTGTTGCTGTTTTAATAAATCTGGCCTACGTGGCGGCCGCCGGTCTTTTTATCATTGGACTCAAACTGCTCAGTCATCCGTCTTCTGCACGAAAAGGTAACGCAGTATCGGCAATGGGAATGCTGGTTGCCGTAGTTGTGTCCCTGTTTGATCATCAAATCATTGCCTATCACTGGATTTTGACGGGCTTTCTTGCTGGCGGGATTTACGGTGTCTGGAAAGCCAGGTCAGTCGAGATGACGCAAATGCCAGAAATGGTTTCACTATTCAATGGTTTTGGTGGTGCAGCATCGCTGCTATTGGGATGGGCAACAGTTAATCATCAGACACTCACCGGTTATGAGCACATCGGTTTACTGGTGCTACTCACTGTTGTTCTTACCGTTATGATTGGCGGCGTCACCTTCTCCGGTTCGCTGGTCGCCTGGGGTAAGCTGTCAGGCAACATGAGTACAAAAGCCTTCATTTTTAGAGGTCTGCGTGAGCTTAGTATTATTCACCTGATAGCGTTGCTTGTACTTAGTATTGTTTTTATCAATCAACCAGACACCACGCTATGGCTTTACCTGATAATTATACTGGCCTTAAGTTTTGGTGTGCTTGCCACCATCTCTATTGGCGGAGCGGATATGCCAGTTGTCATCGCTTTACTCAACAGCTACTCCGGTATTGCCGCTTCTGCTGCCGGCCTGGCGGTTAATAACACCATCCTTATCGTAACAGGGCTGTTGGTTGGCGCCTCAGGCCTCATTCTGACCAATATCATGTGCAAAGCCATGAACCGTTCACTGTTAAACGTATTGTTGTCAGGATTTGCCAAGCCCACTGAAGCCATGGAAAAAATCGAAGGTGAAATAAAAGTCATGCCGGCAGCCGATGCTTTTTATGTACTTGAAGCGGCGCAGGCAGTTTTGGTTGTACCCGGCTACGGAATGGCTGTGGCACAGGCACAGCATGCCGTACGTGAACTACAGGCCCTGCTGGAAGAAAACGGCTGTAGTGTGGATTATGCCATTCACCCGGTGGCTGGTCGTATGCCTGGTCATATGAACGTTTTACTGGCAGAAGCCGATGTCCCTTATGATCAACTCTATGAAATGGACGATGTTAATCCGCGAATGGAAAATTACGATGTTGTTATTGTGATTGGTGCCAACGATGTTGTTAACCCAGCGGCAAAAGAGATGAAAGGCAGCCCTATATACGGCATGCCAGTTATTGAAGCCTATCGTGCAAAAACAGTCTTTGTGCTAAAGCGCTCAGCTGATGCAGGCTTTGCCGGGGTCGACAACCCTCTGTTTTTCCGAGATAACACACGCATGGTGTTGGGAGATGCCAAAGATACTATCAATACCATTATCAGGGAATTTGGAGACGAATAAGTCTGCACCTTCAAAGCCCATTTGTTAAATATTAAATAAGTGGGCTCTTTGTCTGGCATTAAGCTGTATGGCGTATTTTGCGCCTGAAAATGGTAATACCTATTTTATGAGAGAACTGTGATTCTATTGAGCTTACAAGGCAAGACCACTGTAAATTGCTTAATCCTGATTGATTAAAACACTGCGGCAGCGCATGTGGGGTGCCGCCTTCATGATGCTGTGCTGAACGATAAATATAATCTACCAGTTGCAGGTAATCAGGCAGCGTAAATGGCAAGCTATTCACGCCATTTTGCTGCTTAGCTTTATTATTACCTGAAGCCAGGGGATAAAGACAACCTGGCTGCTTACGGCTCTTTAGTGCCTTTATTCGTTTTTGAATACTGGTGTAGGTCGAGTGTTCGGGACACTTGGCAATGTGAGCACGAACCGGATTCAAATCAACATAGGCCATACAGGCGGCCAGTGCAGTCTCATCTAACAGAGCCTGTGATTTAAACCTGCCCTCCCAAAAGCGCCCCGTACACTCATCTTCTTTATTTGCACGCCGGGCAATATATTCGTTGAGCAGACGCATAAACCAGCTGATATCGAATAGCCTGTGCCGATAAACCAGAGCGGCCTCTTCGACGGTTTTAATTTCAGCTACATTGAGACCATTTGGGTCATTCACATAGCGCCGCGTGAGTACGGTTCCCTGATGCAGCCTATGCCAGCGCAGTAATACCTCACGGGTGGACCAGGCCATGGCCTGTGAGTTATTCACATGCAACACAACGTGAGTGTGGTTACTCATCACTGCATAAGCACAGATATCAATGGCAAATACCTTACCCAGTAACAGTAGCCGCTGCTCTACCCAACCTCGGCGATGCTCATAGCTTTGCCCGGTCAGCGCGTCTCTACCGCATAAATAAGCCCGGCGTACACAACGAGAAACGCAATGATAGTAAGGCGTTTCTGACAATGATATCAGTGATTTTCTGGGTAGCGGCATAATGGTATTCCTGAATATCTGATCGGGAGTTATACACTGTGCCACAGACAGAATAGTGCATCGACTGTACTTCAAGTCAGTGTTTGTTTAATGCCGGACATACACTTAAATAAGCTCCTAATGCGGACACTCACTTTTTGTATGTTCCCATCCGAAGCTGGCTTTTAACAGACACCCACCACAATTAGGTGGGTGTCTAAAGCATATTTATTCCAAAGCCAGTTCATTGTTTAAAATCCATCACCTAAAAAAGTGGGTGTCGGATGATTTAACTAAACTCTTGTACATGTACAAGAGTACCTAACTTGTTGATGAAAAATATGATTAGCTTATGCAGTTTGTATGAATGCATCAAAAAATACAGGATGCCTGAGTATTGGCTTGTATCAGGTAAGTGGCTTGATAATCTGTTTTTCTGCCGGCCGCTACCGCTAATCTCACCCAGGGTGCGTCGGGCGCTGAACAGTTGGATTGGTATCAAGGTGTGTTTAAGGTAAATCAAAGTGGATAACGAGGCGAGTTTGCGCAAGTAAACCCTATTAATTCTATGAGCGATAAAAGTAATATTAAATCTTATGATAAGCCCGCAGGTGGCTGGGGCGCCCTCAAAAGTGTCACCAAACACTGGATTGACAGCGAAAAACCAATTAAAAACCTGCGAGCTATGCTCAAAACAAATCAGGATAAAGGGTTTGACTGTCCAGGCTGCGCTTGGGGAGAATCACCTGAAAATGGCATGGTGAAATTCTGCGAAAATGGCGCTAAGGCTGTCAACTGGGAGTCCAGTGGCCGGTCAGTGGACCCGGCTTTTTTTGCAAAATATTCTGTCAGTGCGCTTAAACAACACACCGATTATTGGTTGGAGTCCCAGGGCCGCCTGTCTCACCCCATGCGATATAATGCCAGTACCGATCACTATGAACCGATCAGCTGGGATAGTGCTTTTTCCCTTGTAGCCACACATCTACAGCAACTCGACTCTCCTCACCAAGCGGAGTTTTACACCTCTGGACGAGCCAGTAACGAGGCCGCGTTTTTATATCAGCTATTTGTTCGTGCTTATGGTACCAATAACTTTCCTGATTGTTCCAATATGTGCCATGAAGCCAGTGGCCAGGGCATGAAACCAACAATTGGCGTGGGTAAAGGCACAGTGGTATTTGATGACTTTGCCAAAGCCGATGCCATTTTTATTATTGGTCAAAACCCGGGAACTAACCATCCACGAATGCTGGAGCCATTACGTGACGCGGTTAAAAGAGGCGCCCAGGTAGTGTGCATCAATCCTCTTAAAGAGCGTGGACTGGAACGCTTTCAGCATCCGCAGCACCCAGTCGAGATGCTGACTAATGAATCTGAACCCACCAATACAGCCTATTTTCGGCCCGCTTTGGGCGGAGATATGGCGGTAATGCGCGGTATCGCAAAATGGCTGCTTACCTGGGAAAGAGAGGCTCAGAAGAATAACCAGCCAGCCATTTTCGATCATGCATTTTTACAAGAACATACCGAAGGGATTGATAATTATCTTTCGCTGGTTGATGCCACCAGCTGGGAATTTATTGAACAGCAATCAGGGCTGAGCAAAGATGAAATTAAACTGGCAGCATCAATGTACTGTCGTGCAGAACGTGTCATCATGTGCTGGGCAATGGGTATTACGCAGCATCGTCATTCTGTCGCCACCGTGCAGGAAATTGTGAATGTACAATTACTGCGGGGCAACGTGGGCAAACCTGGCGCAGGCCTGTCTCCGGTTCGTGGCCATAGTAATGTTCAGGGTGATCGCACAGTCGGCATTAATGAAGAGCCGCCAACCTCTTTCCTTGATGCCCTGGAAAAGCGCTTTTCGTTTAAACCGCCGCGTGAACATGGCCATAATACCATTAAGGCACTTCAGGCAATGGAACAAGGTAAGGCTAAAGTTTTTATTGGCCTTGGCGGTAATTTTTCACAGGCAACACCCGATACACCACGAGCCCATGCTGCACTTTCAAACCTGGATTTAACTGTACAAATCAGTACTAAACTTAATCGTTCCCATTTGATTACTGGAAAAGATGCCCTGATCCTGCCCTGCCTTGGGCGAACCGAAATTGATATGCAGGTATCCGGCCAGCAAGGTATTACGGTGGAAGATACATTTTCAATGGTACATATCTCTTATGGTCAACTGCCGCCTGGTTCTGAGCAGCTACGCTCTGAATGTGCGATTCTCGCCGGTATTGCCAAAGCAACGTTAGGTGATTACCCTGTGAAATGGGATGAGTTAATTGCAGATTATGACCGTATCCGGGACTTAATTGCTGACACTATCCCCGGGTTTGAAAACTTTAACCATAAGCTCAGACACCCCGGTGGTTTTCATCTGGGCAATGCAGCGTCACAGAGGCGCTGGCTTACTGACAGCGGTAAAGCGCAATTTAAAGGAGAGTCTTTGCCTGAATCGTTGGTGGATGATGCCATCATTGCCCGCGGCGATAGCCCGGATCTTATTCTTCAGACCATGCGCTCTCATGATCAGTACAACACCACCATTTACGGCATGGATGATCGCTATCGCGGCGTTTTTGGTGCCCGGGACGTGCTGTTTATCAATCAAAAAGATATTGAACGGCTGGGCTTTGAAGACGGTGATAAAGTAGATATCACCTCACTGTGGGGAGACAACAAGCAGCGCCAGGTAACTCGCTTTATGCTGGTGGCCTATGATATTCCCGAAGGACAGGCAGCGGCCTATTATCCGGAAACCAATCCTCTGGTTCCGCTGGAAAGCTACGGCAAAGGCACCTACACACCAACCAGTAAGTTTATCGCTATTAAACTGGCAAAATCGGCTCCTGACAGCCGTATTGATGTAAAAGCCGTATAAACTATTCCATGGCACCACCGTGTTACTTAGCGTGGTGGTGCATGTTCTATGTGGTAGCAACTACCTCACCACTATATACTCTGGGCGCATCTCTTCGTGGTACATGAATAAGAGTCAGCCTGTATCGGGTAGCCCACCGGACAGCCATCGCTGTGGGCGCAGAAAGCGTGACCAGTACCGGCAACTGAGCTCTTACTGCTTTTTGCACTAACTCCAGGCTGCAACGGCTACTTAATACCACCAGATTTTCCGGCCCATGCAATTGCTTGTTTGTGATATCCCCGATCAGTTTATCAAAGGCATTATGACGGCCAATATCTTCACGGCAGGATAATATATTTTGGTGGGTGTCTATGTATAGAGCGGCATGCACCGCGCCACTTTGTTTACCCAGTGTCTGCGCCTGATTCATGATTTCCCGCAGGTTTTGTAACCGACCGGCTGACGGTAAGTCTGAAGTTTTGAGCGGGATAAGCGCGGGTAAAGCCGCCTCCAGCGCTTCAATCCCGCATAATCCGCAACCGCTGGCCCCGGCCAGTTGACGACGCCGGGATTTCAGAGCCCAGAATGCCTGGTTAGAAATCTCAACCTCGACATTAATGTGCTCATCATATTTTTCAATGCTCATGCCATACAACTGTCGCCGGTGTTCAATAATCCCGCTAGTCAGGCTAAAACCGGTCACAAAATCTTTGATATCTGTGGGTGTCACCAGCATGACCGCATGATTTATACCGTTGTAACTGATGCTTAATGCAACTTCTTCTGGCAAAACAAACTCGTCGACCGATGGCGGTTCATCCAGAATCTGCGCGTTGCACCGCGCAAAGCCGGAAAGATTGTTGTGAGTATCAGAATTCATCAGGCCAGTCATCCGGGGTATTAACATTCAGCCAAATACTGTCATCAGTGTGGCCGGTAAATTCCAACGCGTTAAGAGCATCTAAAAAACGAACCACTTTTCGTTCCTGTCGCTCGGTTAACAGTTGATGCAGCATAGTATGAGTGTGAGTGGTTACTGGCAGGTAAAATGGCAGGTGACGGTGTCTGACCGTGACCGCCTGATTCTGTTCACGACCGCTATTTACCAGTGATTGTAAAAATATCACCGAAAGTTTTGGCATATCGACCGGTACAACCAGTAATTCGTCACCGGTATTCAGGGCGTTAAGCGCCGCATGTACACCGCCCAAAGGACCGTTATCCGGCAATATATCATTAAGATAACCTGGCTGATTTCGACTTATCAGCACCTGCCGGCAGCCTGCCTGTTTTAACAGCGATGCGGCATGCTCCATGAGTGAGTGTCCATGATAGGGCATCAGCGCTTTATCCTGGCCCATACGGCGTGACCGTCCACCAGCTAATACTAAACCACTAAGCATGCCTGTTGCCTTTATTCATACGATTACGTTGTCTGTACTGAATGAATATCACCGGACTCCCGTCACTGTTTTGTAGGCCAGTTTTCCAATAGTACCGAAAGGCATTGGTTAACAACAGACCCGCGGCCGCTTGCGGGGATTGCTGGTCTTTATCTTCTGGTAAAAAAATCTGGCCGTTTGACTATTGCAAACGAACGGTTGTGCCGGTTCGCGCGCTTTGTCTGGCAGCATCTAAGATTCTGACTACCGCCATATTATTCTCAAGGGCGGATAAATCCTGTGGCTGCACTTTAATGTCCTGATTTATCACCGCTTTGAAGTAATGAAATGGATCGTTATACGGTGCGGCACGCTCGGGCAGCTGCCTAACCATTTCATCAAACTCATCATAGCCACGAGCCAGGCGCTTACGGTAGGTATTACGATTATCGGCATACACCACCCCACTTTCGCCATACACTTCCATATCCTTACGCCCAATTGGCCAGTTCCATGATCCCTGAATTACCGCATTCGCATCGCCGTAATTCAGAATGATAATAGCTTCGTCATCCACTCTGGGATTATTGCGGGGCTGCAACTGCTGTGTAATGGCGGTCACTGAATGAGGCAGTCTGCCGTCCATCAGCCAGGTCATCAGGTTAGCCCCATAACACCCAAAATCCACAATAGCACCACCGCCATTTTGTACTGGGTCGGTCAGCCAGTTTAAAAATTCACTGTTCAGTTCTAATTTTGCCGGGCCTTTATGACCATCCCGTACCAGTACTTTTTTTATTTCACCAATTTCGTTGGCTTTTATTGCCCGGAATGCTTCATGATTTGTTGGATACCAGGTGGTTTCATAGTTGGTCAGAAGATGGATCTTGTGCTTTTGCGCCAGCACCTGCATTTTTACAGCATGCTCCATATTCACCGCCAGGGGCTTTTCCACCATAACGTGAATACCGCGTGGCGCAGCTTTCTGCACGACCTCCAGATGTTCAAAAATAGTTCCAAAAGCCGTGACCGCTTCAACGTCCTGTGCCTCAAATAAGGCCTCCATGGTCGGATACACCTTGTCCATAGAATAGCCGTGCTGCCGGGCATAGCGTGTGGCCAGCGACGTATCCGGCTCAACGATACCGACAATCTCAAACTCCCCGTGCTGCTCACTGTCAAAAATCCAGTGAACATGGGTATGGGTCAGGCCGATGACCCCTATTTTTAATTTATCTTCTGTCTGTGAGTTTGCTATGCCACATATTGTCATTAACCAGATTCCCGCACATTTTGCTATCCATTTCATTCCGTATCTCACCTCATCCGCTTTTATTGCCACTACTGGGTGTGGATTGCCACAACCGGGCGTGCAGATCGCCACGCCATGAGCGCCATGCGGCGATAGCCATATACTATATGCTGAAGGGTGACAGGCGGATCGATTATTTTCACACTGCACTCGCTGGTGTCGTTAACCCTGATTACCGGTAGAACACCGGTGAAAAATCTTTTTACTCATCCTGAATAGCAGAGACATGCGGAAAAAGGATACCGTCGCGCGGAGGGGGTAGAGTGTTATTTCAAATGAATAGCACAGCAGAGTGACGTCAGTTTCAGACAAGAATGTTATACGTAGAACTTGGTAATTGTGCATCCCTTGCACAATTACCAAGCGCACTGACAAGCCATGACAGAGCGCTGGGCAGCGGACGATTAGAATGTGCTGTTAAGAATTTTCGGCGCGTTTACAGGCGGCGGCGGTAAACAGTACATCGGTTGAGCTGTTCAGGGCTGTTTCAGCAGAATCCTGTAAAACTCCCAGAATAAATCCAACGGCCACAACCTGCATTGCAATGTCGTTGGGAATGTTGAACAGGCTACAGGCAAGCGGGATTAGTAGCAGCGAGCCGCCTGCCACACCTGAACTGCCACAGGCTGATACTGCCGCAATCACACTAAGCAGAATGGCAGAGGGTAAGTCTACCGGAATGCCCAGGGTATTCGCGGCCGCCAGCGTCAGTACGGTAATCGTAATTGCAGCGCCGCCCATATTAATGGTCGCCCCTAGCGGTATGGATACAGAGTAAGTATCTTCATCCAGTTTCAGACGTTTACACAATGCCATATTCACTGGAATATTGGCCGCTGAACTGCGGGTAAAAAATGCCGTAAGTCCACTTTCTTTCAGGCATTTAAATACCAGTGGATACGGATTTTTACGGGTTGCCAGGTAAACCAGCAGTGGGTTCGTCACCAAAGCAATAAACAACATGGCGCCCAGCAGTACCATCAGCAGATGCGTGTACCCTAAAAGGGTATGAAAGCCAGTGCTAGCCACCGTATTGGCCACAAGACCGAAAATACCAAACGGCGCCAGGCGGATCACAAACCCGACTACGGCGGTAACACTGTCCGCCAGGTTTTGCATCACTTCTTTGGTGGTGTCACTGGCATGACGCAAGCCAAATCCCAGGCCGACAGCCCAGGTGATCAGGCCAACATAATTACCGGTAACCAGTGCATTCACCGGGTTATCAACCATATTGAATACCAGCGTACGCAATACTTCACCAACCCCTTCCGGTGCGGTTTGGCTGACCTCATTGGCCACCAAATCCAGTGTAGTGGGGAATGCAAAGCTGAAGATGACCGCAGTGGTTGCTGCTACCAAGGTACCGGCAAGATACAACACCAGTACAGGTTTAATGTGGGTGTCCTGGTTTTTTTTGTGGTTGGCAATAGATGCCATCACCAGAATAAAAACCAGCAATGGGGCAATGGCCTTCAGCGCTTTAACAAATATTTCTCCCAATAGTCCCGCCGTCTGAGCAGTATCCGGAAGTATCAGCGCCAGGCCAATTCCAACAGCAATACCGATCACAATCTGCAGCACAATATTGCCGTTCATGTATCGCTGAAACAGAGTTGGTGTCACATCTGAAGACATTAAAAGAGTTCCGTTGTTATTTTTGAGCGAGCACCATAAAGGATCACCTGTAAAAATTGAACCTTTTTGCCCTTCATTGCCCGCAAAACCTGACAAAACTAACGATTGTATTTAACAACCGCTCAAAAGCGCGCCAGCATGTATGCCGACTTCTGGTGTAGCCGACGTTGATACGCCATTTTGCCCCACCTGTCGCAAATTCAGCCGCGAGGAAAACTTAGTGCTGTGTTCATCGTAGCCATTGACTCTATTGCAGGTAAAAAGGAATGAAAATGAGCCATAGCGTAGCTGACTTTATTGTTAAGACTCTTGAACAGGCAGGGGTTGAACGTATATGGGGGGTGACTGGTGATTCATTAAACGGCATCAGTGACCGGCTTCGCAGTTTAGGAACGATTGAATGGCTGGGCACCAGACATGAAGAAGTGGCCGCATTCGCCGCTGGCGCCGAGGCCCACTTAACGGATCGCCTGGCGGTGTGCGCCGGATCCTGTGGTCCGGGCAATATGCACCTGATCAACGGTTTATATGACTGCCACCGAAACCGGGTACCCGTGCTGGCCATTGCCTCGCATATCCCTTCCAGTGAAATCGGCACTCAGTATTTTCAGGAAACCCGCCCACAGACACTGTTCAGCGAGTGTAGTGTGTATTGTGAATTGTTATCCAACCCTGCGCAAATGCCTCAGTTGCTTGAAACCGCCATGCGTCAGGCTGTTTTACATCGCGGTGTGGCGGTGATTGTGGTGCCAGGCGATGTGGCGCTGCAATCCATGCCTGACGGCATTTCACCACGTTGGACATCCACTTTGCCGGCCACTGCTCATCCTTCTTCCGAAGCATTGAAACAGCTTGCTGAGCATCTTAATAAAAGTAAAAAAGTTACTTTATTATGCGGGGCTGGCGTAAAAGGGGCACATCAGCAAGTGTGTCAGCTGGCCAAAGCACTCAAGGCCCCGATTGTTCATGCGCTACGGGGAAAAGAGTATATTGAGTACGATAATCCCTACGATGTAGGCATGACCGGCCTGATTGGCTTTGCCTCCGGCTATCATGCAATGGAAGAAGCCGATACCCTGCTGATTATCGGCTCCGGTTTTCCTTACCGCGAATTTTATCCCAAAAACGCCACCATCCTGCAGATTGATAATGACCCGACTGCCATTGGTCGACATGCGCAGTTAACGCTGGGGGTCACCGGCGACACCCACGCAACAATTGAACAGTTACTGCCACAGCTCAACGCAAATGAAGATGACAGCCATTTAAACGAGTGTGTGTCCAGTTATAAAAAGGCGCGTGGCGATCTGGATGAACTGGCCCGCGCTGATGCTGATGATAAGCTGATTCACCCTCAATACCTGACCCGTTTGATCAACGAACAGGCGGCTGATGATGCCGTTTTCACCTGTGATGTCGGCACGCCAACGGTATGGGCGGCTCGTTATTTGTCGATGAATGGTCGTCGGCGTCTGCTGGGCTCATTCAGTCATGGTTCGATGGCTAATGCGCTGGCCCAGGCCATCGGCGCTCAGGCAACAGACAAACAGCGCCAGGTCATCGCCTTATGTGGTGACGGCGGTTTTTCCATGCTGATGGGGGATTTACTGTCGTTACGGCAACATAAGCTGCCGGTAAAGGTGGTCATTTATAACAATCATTCACTAGGCTTCGTGGCCATGGAAATGAAAGCCGGAGGTTACTTATCCAGTGATACTGATCTTACCAATCCAGACTTTGCGGCCATTGCAGAAGCAGCCGGTATAACCGGGATCAGCGTGAGCGAACCTGCCAGGCTTTCTGATGCGGTCAGTAACTGGCTTGCCTGTGATGGCCCGGCGGTATTGTGTGTCGAAACCGCCAGCCAGGAATTGGTGATGCCGCCTAAAATTGAGATGGAACAAGCCAAAGGCTTTAGTCTATATATGTTAAAAGCGATTTTAAACGGTAAAGGTAATGAAATCATAGCATTGGGGAAAACTAACCTATTTCGTTAAAGCTTGTGCCGCTGCCGTCAGCGACCGCAGCGGCTTGATCGCTCAAAAAACGTCCAGATATTTTACAGTTTTGTTACATCTAAATAAGGCTTGCTGTATTAATTTAATTTAAACAAGTGAAATATAAGAAAAAACGAATAGTGGCGCAAAATATGCTAATTCCTTTGTGAGACAATAAACCTTGGGAAGGCTGTCTCGCTGGCACCATCAATAAAAGCCCGCCACACGATTATAACAGGGCAACACTACACATCGGTGCCGCTTCAGCCTTATAAAGTCTGGCCTGTTCGTTTTACTGGATGTGATGAGCATGGATAATAAAGTACTCACTATCACGGGTTCACACCCTGCGATGATGCAGGAAGTGTTTGATGAGCTTAGCCTTGTTATACCGGCTCACTGCCGGCCTTTCTCTGACTTTACTTTTACTGATAATCAGGCACCGCCCGTTATCGCTTATGTAATGTCAGACCTGAACAACAAACACATTTTCAATCTGGCAGATCTTAAACGACGCGGCTGTCATCACTTAATTGTATTAGCTGCGCACCTCACTGTACCTGCAATGTGCGAGTTATTAAGAACTCACGTTGACGATGTTGTGGTATTGCCGATTCTGGCCAGAGAAACTGAGCGACTGCAGGACAGCCTGCTCCCCATACTGGATTCAAAGCGAGCTTTCGATAAGCCCCGCGACTTCGAGGGGGATGAGCTGAGTATTCAGTGTGCGATCAATTTTGAAGAAATTATTGAGCTGATAGAAGAACACTTCTGCGCCAAGCTTTCGCTGGCCAAAGTCTCAGACGCCCTGAGTCTGAGCCCAAGCCGGGTCAGTCATCTGTTTAAGGACGTTTGTGGTATTGGCTTCAGGCACTATCTTACCTGCCGCCGTCTGGAAGAAGCAGAAACCCTGCTGGCTGACCCCAGAGCCAATATCACCAGTGTAGCTTTTGGACTGGGTTTTTCCAGCCCGTCACATTTTTGCAAAGCCTTCAAGGATATGTTCGGCATTACCCCGACCGCTTATTTGGCGGGTAACCGGCAATTTGCTCTGGATGACAGGTTTCGACGCTATCAGCACCTGCGCCTGACCATATTGCCCTATGTGCGCCGGTTAGCGAATCAGACTATTCCGGCAGAGCGGGTGCAGCTCAGAGCGGCGATATGAAAGCTGTCATGGTAGCTATCTTGCTGTGCCTGAGTCTGTCAGCTGGCAGTCGGTCATTTGCTGCGCCGCCAAATCTGCCCCTCCAGACACCCATCTGGTTTGACGGCCCCCGTCTGTCGCTGTCAGGTATTGAATTGCTCAGCCTGATGGCCGATCTGGGCATGCGGGACGCCGGCATACTGAGTCAGGCTGAGGCACGTGATATTGCCACCACTGATACTTACCTTACCCGCTCTCTGCTGGCCATTAATCACATTGTTATTGGCCATCAGGTCTCACAGTACCAACTTACTCTGCCAGCCATTGTTCAGGCCCACCACAACAACCGGTTAACTGAATTAATTGACCAGCAACTGCCGCGCTTTGCCGATGTGCTGGCATTACGCGCTGCTATTTCAAAGTTCAGGCAACTGGCCAGAGTGACCTGGCCTGAAATACCGGTCACGTTTACCCCTCGGCTGGGTCAGCGACACCACCATATTGGCTCATTGATTTTTATGCTGAAAAGTCTGGGCGATTACACTGCCCCCCATACATCCCAGCAACATAGTTTTACGCCTGCGGTTCAGCAGGCCCTACGCCGGTTTCAGGCTCGTCATGGCCTGCCACAAAGTGGCATGCTGAATGAGCTCACCCGTCAAAGATTGTCCCTGCCCCCTGCTGCACGGCTGTCTGTTTTACAACAAAATCTGTACCGTCTATTGTCGCTTCCCTCGTTACCTCCCTCGCGATATATCACTGTCAATATTCCAGAGTTTACCCTGTCCTATATTGCGCACCGTCAGACCATTGCTTCCATGCCTGTGGTAGTAGGCACTCCCTTTACGCCAACACCGGTTATGCTAACTGAAATCGACCGTATTACACAGCACCCGCAGTGGGTGCCTACTGCCAGCATCGTCAAAGGGGAGTTGTTGTCGGCTCTGGACACGTCACCCGGATGGTTGGCCCAACAAGGGTTTCACTGGGTGTCACGCCGTGATCCTACACAGCGCCTGCCACTTCAGGCCGGTCTTAAAGATCCTCGGGCGCAATATAAAACCCATTTACTGGTACAGCGCCCCGGTGCTTCCAATGCGCTGGGCCAATGGCGCTTTAATATTAAGAATCACGATGCGATTTACTTGCACGATACACCGCAAAAACAGTTTTTCAGTCATCAAAACCGCGCGTTAAGTCACGGATGCATCCGACTGGCTGAGCCGGGTAAGCTGGCGCAGCTTATTCTTGCCGACGCTGCACTGACACATAACAATAATCAAACCCGACATTATCGCCTGGCCGAACCGATCCCGGTCTACATCAATTATCAAACGGTGGTAGTCAGACAAAACCGGCTTATCTGGCTGAAAGACATCTATCAGGTGGATGTCACCGATACGCCTTTTCATCAGCGCCAGCTGACCAAGCAACGCACTTTTTAATTTTCATATCTCACACATTTCCTTATCAACATCATAATGGTACTGGGCACGGGTTTTATCTGTGCCTGTCCTGGTTGTCCCCGGGCGTCAGGTTTTATCTGTGCGTGTCCTAGTTGTCCCCAGGCGCAGTTTTTAATTGTGCCTGTCCAACTTGTCCCCGGGCGCAGATTTTTAATTGTGGGAGTCAAACTTATCCTCTGAGCGTCAGGTTTTATCTGTGTGTGTCCTGCCCGCATGTCAGTCTCTCGTAAATCAGGGACCGGTGAGGCAAAAGCTGCTGGTCAAAGCGTAAGAACCGGTTAATTGCAGCCTCGCAATTTTATGACAGCCACACGCAACTACATACAACACAACGCAATTTCCTGTTACAGGCCGCAACTGGGTGAAAGATTTTGGGATCACTACACCGATAAAATAGCTTCACCAACTAATCAGAGGTTGTGCTCAAGTGATGATTGGCTGGCTCACTTAAAACTGTAACGGAGATGGATATGAAAAATCTAAACACACTTTTACAAGAGTTTATCGAAGATGAATCAGGCCTGACTGCGGTTGAATACGCCATCGCAGGGTCACTGGTCGTGGGCGGGCTGGTGGCAGCATTTACTCAGCTTGGTACCGTGACCGACGCATCGATTGAAGATCTGTGTGAAGCCGCTAAGCCTGGTGACAGCACAACAGACTGTGCAGCAGATCCAGGCTAAAAATTACGGGGGGAGCTACCGCTCCCTCCTGACTTTCGACTTCATCAGGTGACTTATGTTTATTGCACTTACCCTTTTATTGTTTGCCATTGCGATAATTAGCGATCTCAGGTCATACCGAATCCCCAATCAGCTGTGTTTCTTTTTTATCGCACTGGGACTGTTGCTGAATCTGATTACCGGAGGCCTCAGTGAACTAACTTATGCGTTACTTGCCTGCCTACTAATGTTTGCCTTACTCCTGCCCTTATTCGCGCTGAACATGCTGGGCGCAGGTGATGTCAAACTCATGATGGCTGTTGGCGCCTTACTGGGTCCCACTATCAGTTTATGGTCGCTGGCCTGGGGAATTGCAGTTGGCGGATTACTGACCGTTATTGTTGCCGCCTTTAAAACCGGCTGGAATGGCATCAAAAAGACTGCACATCGCTATTTTCTGTGTTTTTGCATGCGCCGCTATGTTCGTCCCGAGTCAGATGAGCTTGGTGCGGTGACGGTCCCCTATGCTCCTGCACTTGCTCTTGGGTTTGCCATCACCTGTTATCGCGACCCGTCACTGATTCAGTCCTTTATCCAGTTTTTTGCTCAGGCAGGTATCTAGCTATGACGTATTCAGCCTATGCCCCTACTGATCACAATAATCAAATTCAGGCATCACCGGACTTATTTAAGAATCCGGTGAACGACAACACTCTCAACTCAGCGCCAGCCAAACCTGCCACGGTTTCAGACACCGGCTTAACCCCATCGCTGCTGACTGACCTGTTGCTTAAGCACTTATACACTCAGCAGGTCGCCACACTCGACAGCCTGGCCCGCAGCCTGCGCCTGCCGGGAAAGATTATCCAGGATCTGCTGGGTGAGGCTAAACAAATGATGTGGGTGGAAAACCGTGCCGCTAGTGTACAGGCCCGCTTCAGCTTGAGCGGGCTGGGCAAGACTCAGGCTGAGAAAGCTTTTCAGCAAAGTGGTTATGCAGGCGCAGCGCCCGTACCGCTGGCCACTTACCAGCAGATCGTCAAACAACAAAGTCACCGGCACCAGGAGATAACCCGCCACCGGATGAACGACAAACTGGCTGGAGAAATGTTTGAAACCGAAGCGCTGGAAGCCATGGGGATGGCACTGAACTCAACCAAACCGGTCCTGCTATATGGTTTGCCTGGTACCGGCAAAAGTTACCTGTGTCGTCAGCTCATTAAGGTGCTCGATACACCGGTTTTTCAGCCCCTGGCGATTGAAATCAATAATCAGATTATTCAGCTTTACGACCCACAGGTGCATACACTTACCGACGCAGCGCCGGCCCATGATGCCGATCCTCGTTACCAGCAAATCAACCGGCCTTTAATTGTTACCGGGGGTGAGCTGACACTGGATATGCTGGATGTCAGCTACGATCCTACCCGCCGGCTATATAAAGCGCCCATCCAGATGAAAGCCAACAATGGGGTGCTACTGCTTGATGACCTTGGCCGTCAGCAAATTTCACCGGCCACCCTGTTTAACCGCTGGATTATTCCGCTGGAAGAAAATAAAGACTATCTGAGCCTGAATAATGGCGCCCACTTTGAGATACCGTTTGAGCTGGTCATGTTGTTTTCCACCAATCTCAATCCTCAGGAGCTGGCTGACGATGCCTTTTTACGCCGGCTTGGTTACAAAATAAAAATGCTCCCGTTATCCCGGCCGGACTATATCCGGTTATGGCGGCGTATGTGCAGTGAATTGCAGCTGCAGTGTGATAACACCTCGCTGGATTATTTGCTGAATCATTATCACGACGCACATTCGGTGCCCTTTTTACCCTGTTACCCAAGGGATTTGCTTGGCATTGTGGCGGACGCAGTTCGCTTCAGGCAGCTCCCTGGCCATGTTACCCCGGCATTATTGGACGATGCCTGGCGACATTACTTTGTGACTACCTTGTGAGGATCTGATGATGACTAAAAACACCTGGTTATTTTTACTCTTATCTGGCGTGTTCGGTCTGGGGGCCGTATACCTGGCAAACAAGTGGTTATCAGAGACAACCTCGGTGCCGCAAGGCGATTATATGCAGGTCGTTGAGGTAGCCCAGACTATTCCCATCGGCACTGTGATTGAAGCCAAGCAGCTACGTGTGCGCACCTACCCTGAAGACCTGACGCCTGAAGGCAGTTTCGGCAGTCTGGACCTGGTGGTCGGCAAGGTGGCCAAAGAAACCCTGTATGCCGGTGATCTGGTGCGCGCTGAGCGGGTGATTGAAAAAGGCGAAGGCAGCTCTCTGGCCAGTCTTATCGATGCCGATAAACGGGCGTTATCGATTCGGGTGGACGATGTGGTTGGGGTCGCCGGGTTTCTGCTACCCGGAGATAAGGTGGATGTTCTGAACACCTTTAAAAAAGGTAAAGGTACCATCACCGAAGTCGTTCTTGCCAATGTCAAGATTCTGGCTATCGACCAGACTGCGCAAAACAATGAAAACCGCCCCAGAGTCGTACGTGCCGTCACGGTAGAGGTGTCTCTGGCCCAGGCCGAAGAACTTATGAATGCCCGCTCTCGTGGCGGCTTGCAGCTGGCACTGCGCAATCCGGTAGACGACAGTCATGTTGAGCTGGCCCGTCACAGCAAAGCGCAGGAAACAGCACCAGCTGCCTCAGAGCAACCAGCCAGTATCGCCGCACCGCTGCCATCGTTGGCGATTAAACCCAAAGTGCACCTGATTCGCGGTATTGCAGAGGAAACTGTATCAGTTGAAGCTAGCCAAAGTGGGAGTGGATTACAATGAGTTGGTTAAACAGCGGTGCCCGCCTCATCGGGATTGTTCTTGCCATACTGGCCACCAGCGTGCTGATGCATATCGACAGTGCTCATGCCGGTGGTCCGACGATGAATAAACACAGCGCAATTCATGTACCGATTTACAAGTCCCGCAACCTCAATCTTAAACGCAGCGCCCAGCGCGTATCGGTAGGCAACCCGGCGATTGCCGATATTCTGATTCTGCGTCAGCAGGAGCTGTATATCGTGGGTAAAAAACTGGGAACCACCAATGTCATGGTATGGGACGAAGACGATGCACTGGTGGATGTCATTAATATTGAAATTACCCATGATCTGGTCAGCCTCAGAGAACGCCTGCATCGTTTTTTGCCAGACGAGCCGATTGATGTGCACACCTCACAGGGACAGCTGGTATTAAGTGGAGAAACATCGTCTTTAATTCAGATGAATAAAGCGGTTGACCTGGCCAACGCCTACGCCATGTCTGCCGGCGGCGAGGAAGAAGGCAGTCAGGTGCTGAATCTGCTCAGTGTGGGCGGCGGTCATCAGGTAATGCTGGAAGTTGTGGTGGCTGAAATGAGCACCGAGGTGAGCCGCTCGTTCAATGTCGATCTGAACATGCTGGGGATGTTTAACGACAATCACTGGGATGCCAGTCTGATTCGTGGCGCTGAATTTTATAACTTTGTCACCCAGGGTTCGCCGTATGAATTTTCCAACGGCATCATTGGTGAATATATCGACGGCAATGTGTTTTTTAATGTTGCGCTGGATATTGCCAAAGAAAACGGCATGGCCAAAATTCTTGCCGAGCCTAACCTGACAGCACTCAGTGGTCAGAAAGCCGAGTTTTTGTCGGGTGGTGAATTTCCGATTCCGGTGCCAAAAGAAGACGGTATTGCCATTCAGTTCAGAGAGTTTGGTGTGGGGGTTGGTTTTGTTCCCACCGTACTGGACAGCGGCAAAATCAATCTGAATCTGAAGGTGCTGGTCAGCGAAATTTCCAACGCCAATACCGTTGGCATTAATCCTATCGGTACTGACAGCATGCTGGTTATTCCTTCAATTATCAAAAGAACCTCGGAAACCACTGTCGAGCTGGGCGACGGACAGACACTGGCTATTGGCGGTTTGCTGTCTGACAACCTGCGTGAAAATATCGAACGTTTTCCGGGACTGGGGGATATTCCCATTCTTGGCCAGCTGTTTCGCAGCCAGCAGTTTGTCAGCGGTCAGTCTGAGCTGGTGATTATGGTAACGCCGCGCCTGGTCCGTCCGTTTAACCGAGCTCAGGTATCCCTGCCCACCGATGGCTTTGTGCCGGTATCCGATCTGAAGTTCTACCTGATGGGAGAAGCGACCCGGCAAATCTCGCCGGTGCGCTCTGCCTATAACCAGGAAAGCCCCTACGATGTTTTACCCACCTCTGGTGGTACCGACAACCGCTATGGACACACACTGCGTCCGCAGCAAGGAGTTCAGTAATGAAATACCTGACTTTATTAAGCCTGACCGCCCTGCTAGGCGGCTGTGCTCAGGCGCCTGACTACCAACTTTCTCGTTCTACCCTGCAGGTTAAATCCTTGCAAACACTGGATGCAGAAGCGCCTGAAAACAACGACGGTATCACCCGTGAACTTCAGGGTGATTACGGCAAGCACGCGGCTGAAAACTACCGGGATAGTATCTACGCAGGCAAGGAAGGCCGGGTGGTTAAATCTCAGGACAGCAAGTAGGAGCATCTCATGGCCAGGCATATCACTTGTCCCAGTCAACATCAGTATCAACACCAGTCAGGCAGTGTGCTGGTTCTGTTTTGTATTGGGTTGCTGGCTATGCTGGGCACTGCGGCAATGGCGCTGGATGGCGGCCACCTGTTGCTCAACAAGTCCCGCTTGCAGCTGTTAGTCGATGCTGCTGCACTAAGCGGGGCCAGCGAGCTGGATCAGGGCGGTACTCATACCGATGCCCGTCAGGCCGTCGTGGCCATCATGACGCAGAACCTGACTTTTTCCGAGTTCAGTGAGATAGCCGATGCGCTGGATCTGAGTCAGGCTGACAATGATTCAAGCACTGTTACTGAGTACCTTACGGTGGAATTTTCAGACCGTCCTGACCCGTTTATTGTTACCGCCAGCAGCAGTGCTACCTATATCCGGGTTTCCATTGACGGCATTCCTCTGGATAACTTTCTGGCGCAGGTGATGGGGCTCAACAAGCAAATTCATGCGGCCGCTGTTGCCGGCCCCAGCACCGCACTGGTTGAGTGTTACAGCAACCTGGTACCCATGGTTGTGTGCGGCGCGAATAACGATCCGTCAGATAATTTCGGGTTGCCGGTTGAACAGTTGCAACTACTAAAAATCAGCTCGCAGACGACGTCTGAAATTGGCCCTGGAAACTTTCAGCTGGTGCGTCTGGATGGTGCATTTGGGGCCGCTGACGTACGCAGAGCGCTGGCCGGTGAAGATTTCAACGGCGAGCAATGCTTTACCTCAGATACCTCAGCAGAGGAAGGACAAATAGATACCGAGCCGGGTAACTCGGTGGGCCCGGTTGCTCAGGGGCTTAATACCCGAATGGGTGAATGGCAGGGCGGCCAGGTCAATAACATCGAGCATCCACGAGATCTTAATATCTGTCAGGGCGATCACATTCCGTTGAACAACGAAGGTAACCTGGACACCGACTCAGCGCAATACGCCGATGCCTACCGCTACGCTGACTACCTGTCAGACACCCAAAGTGCTGATGGCGCTGCAGCCAGCTGTTCGGGGGCCGGCCATACCGGAGATATTGTTGCCCCGGAGCCTGCCCGCTCAGAGCGACGCATTCTGCAGGTACTGGTCGGCGATTGTGATGGTCAAACCAATGGCGCGGACCAGCTCGGCTACTTTGGCTCAGCCTGCTTTTTTCTGACCCAAGCTGTGCAACAGCAAGGACAGGAAGCTTATGTTATCGGCGAATATGTACAAGCCTGTAACAGTGAGGGTATCCCTTCAGGCACCGCTGAAGATAACGCCGGTCCCTACAAACTGGTGTTATACCATGCCGGGAGGACCGATGCGTAAACTCACAGGATTACACCAACAACGCGGACTGGCAGCCATCGAGTTTTCTCTGGTGGCGCCCATTATGTTTTTGCTTATTTTTGCCACCGCAGAACTGGGCCGGATGCTCTATCAATACAACGCGCTGACAAACGCAGTACGCGATGCCGGGCGTTATCTCAGTGATCGGGCTTACGAGGGTAATACGGGGATTCCTACCCTCACCGAGTCGGTAAAAAACCGGGCTTCAAACCTTATCATTGCCGGTAACACTCTGGGCCAGAACGAGCTGCTGCCAGGCCTGACCAACGCAGATATCCAGTATTCGCTGAACGGCGAGATGGTGACAGTGGCGGTCTCGTATAACTGGACACCCATCTTTTCAGACACCCTGTTCAGCGCATCAGGCACCAGCGCGGTATCGCTGAACTTTCCTATGCAGGTTTCCTACACCATGAGGGCATCACAATGAGAAAACATGAGCAGGGCGTTTACAGTGTTGAATTTGCCATTGTGGGCATGGTGTTTTTTGTTGTGCTGTTTGCCGTGTTTGAGGTTGGCAGGCTGTTTTTTACCTGGAATGTCATTACTGAAGTCAGCCGCCGTGTTGCCCGTCTGGCGGTTGTCTGTGATTTTGATCAGGCCAATCAGCTGGTCGATAGCAATGCGGTGTTATTTGCAGTTAATGACCTGGCACCGCTCATACCTGGCTTTAGCGCGGCCAACGTCAGCGTCAGTTACCTGACAGAGGAAGGCGTACTGGCGGCATCTTACAGTGATATCGATCTGGTCAGGGCTGAAGTGGTGAATTACCAGCATCAGTTTTTGGTGCCAGGCCTGTCATTTACCCTTAATGCACCGGGCTTTGCCTCAACCCTGCCCCGTGAAAGTCTGGGTGTTACCCGCTGGGGTTACACCGTTTGTGACGGCAATGAGTGAGAACCGGCTATGGAAAAAAGTAACATGACAAATAACCCCATGACCTCCTGTGTGATTAATTATCCGGTTTCGCCATCCCAGGAGCTGGTCCGGTTACCGCTGGCTACTCGTCTTCGGGTGGCGGTGCTGGACCCGGCAGACGAGCTGCAAAGTCTGGCCTATGACGCCTTAAACTCAGACGCTATGCTGGATATTACCCACAGCCACTACACGTTGAGTGAACCAGCTCGCTTTCATGTTGCTCTGGTTTATATTCCGCACAGAGCAACCGATAAACTGACGGTATTGCAACATCTGACACCGGCCATCTCCCATATCATTATTGTGAGTGATGAACTGACCAGTGAAATTGCCAGGCTGTCGGTGCAATTTAAAGTAGACGACCTCATCCCGCTCAGTGATTTATCCGGCTCACTCTACCCGGCACTTTCCAGCATTGCAGCCACGATCAGTCAGCAGGTCTCTGTTGCACCGCTGACCAGCATCATCAATGGCAAAGCGGGTTCGGGAGCCACGTTTCTGACCTGCTGCCTGAGCGAGATTCACAACGCACACAGCCATAATGAACTGGCGCTGATTGATGCTGATTTTAATTTTGGCTCATTAGCACACGGCCTGCATGCCGAAAGCCGTTACTCTATTGATGAGGCGCTGGCAGAACTGCATAAACTGGATGAGGCCGCAATTCGCTCCATGATGACCACCAGCAATGGGATAAAACTAATTGGTAATGCACCTTTTTCCCGTCTGCAGCAGTCCTCTGAATCCTGTGAGCAGTTTGATCGCCTGTGCTGGAAAATCCGCCAGACCTTTGGGGAAGTGTTTGTCGATATGTCCAAGGGACTTGAGCAGCACACCCTGCCTATTCTGAACCAAAGCTCCACCATTCTGATTGTGATGCAACTCAGCGTTGCCTGCCTGCGCGAAACCAAAGCCATCTTGCAGGCCATGCGCCGGCACGCCAGTGTGGATGATAAAAATATTGCGATTGTGGTGAATCGCTACGTAACGGGCAAAGGTGAGATACAGCTGGCTGATGTGACATCGGTGCTGGGTGTAAGCAACATTTTTACTATCAGCAATAATTTTGAGCTGGCTCGGTTACGCACCGATCTGGGCCGGTCACTGAACTCACTGGCTAACCACAAAACGATCACCCGTGAACTGCATCAGATCGTGCATTTCATTGCCCCAAATAGCTTACGACCCACCATCGATAAAGCCGGCTTTTTCAGCCGCCTGCTAAGGAGTAAATAATGGAACAGGCATTACATTACCAGGATCCATATCAACAATTATCATCCACTGATATTGATACCAAGCAGGAACTATTTAATCAGGTACTGAATATGCTTGACCCGTCCATTCTGGAAACCATTGAGCAGGACGTGGCCAGACAGCAAATTACTGAATGTTGTCGACGTTTGCTCGACGCTTATCCACGCCCGATTAATATGGCCACACGGCAAATTATCATCAAACTGGTGCTTGATGAAATTCTGGGTTTAGGCCCGCTGGAAGTCCTTATGGCCGACACGGGTGTGTCAGATATTCTGGTCAACAGCTACAACAATATCTATGTGGAGCGTGGCGGTAAACTCGAGCGGGCCGCAGTGCGATTTTATGATAACCGGCATCTGATGAGTATTATTGACCGGATTGTCTCGCGTGTCGGCCGGCGCGTGGATGAGTCCTCACCTATGGTTGATGCCCGGCTGGCTGATGGTAGCCGGGTAAATGCCATTATTCCCCCGCTGGCACTGGATGGCCCGTCCATGTCGATTCGCCGGTTTACTGTTGAAAAGCTTACCGTAGCGCAGCTGATAAATTACGGTTCAATGACAGAAGCTATGGATGTCCTGATTCGGGGGGCCGTTCAGGGAAAGCTGAACATACTGATATCAGGGGGCACCGGCAGCGGAAAAACCACCTTACTGAATATTTTATCCGGCTACATTCCTGCGGATGAGCGCATTATTACTATTGAAGACTCCGCTGAGCTGCAGTTGCAGCAGCCTCATACCGTGCGTCTGGAAACACGGCCTCCCAATATCGAAGGACGCGGTGAAGTCACTCAGCGAGATCTGGTGAAAAACAGCTTGCGGATGCGACCTGATCGTATCGTGATCGGAGAGGTACGCGGCGCAGAAGCTATCGATATGTTATCGGCTATGAACACCGGCCATGAAGGCTCACTGGCCACCTTGCACGCCAACAGTCCGCGCGATGCCCTCGCCCGCCTGGAAAATATGATTTGTATGGGTGGGTTTGATATGCCAGTACGCAACATTCGGGCTCAGATAGCCTCGGCCATTGATGTGGTTATTCAGACCCAGCGCCTTGAAGACGGCAGCCGCAGAATTATCAGCATCCAGGAAATTACCGGCATGGAAGGAGAAGTCATTACCATGTCAGAGCTGTTTACCTATGAACGCAATGGCTTTACCGATCAAAATAAGGTTAATGGCTCATTCAGGGCGACCGGCGTGGTACCCCTGTTTCACCGGCAGTTAACTGCAAAAGGTATTTCGATGCCTCACAGCATCTTTGGTGTTGATGCGGAAATTCGCTTTTAGGAGATGATAATGAGCATGCAACTTGTATTTCTGGGGCTGGTATTTCTGGCTGTGGTCATGTTGTCACAAATGCTATTTGTATCTATTAACAGTCCGCAGCGGGCCGACAGCAGGGAGCTCAAAAAACAGCTGGACACGCTGATTGCACAAGATCGTTACTTTCCCGGACACCTGCTTATCAACACCCGACTGGAGTCTTTGTCAGCAGCCAGAAAAGCTCTCGAGTCGCTGCCTTTTGTTAAAGACACGACGTTTCGCCTGGAGCTGAGTGGTTCACGGATGCTGGGGCACGAGTATATTACCATCGCTACGCTGGTCAGTTTATTTTTGGCTGTACTGCTTTGGCTGCTGACCCGCGATCTGCTGGTTGCCAGTCTGTGTTTTGCCGCCACAATTGGTGGTTTTTTCATGAAGTTACAACGGGATATTAACCAGCGCATGGAGCGCATAGAAGAGCAGTTCCCCGAAGCGCTGGATGTACTGAAGCGTGGCCTGCAGGCAGGCTATGCATTTAATGAAGCACTTAAGCTGGTCTTTGAGGAGCTCCAGGGAGATCTCAGCAATGAGCTTAAGCTGTTGTTCCAGAGAATTAATCTGGGTGCAGATATCAAAGCGGCCATGCTGTCGTTTGTACGCCGGGTCCCCAGCACCTCAGCAATGGCATTTTCCAGCGCGGTAAACATTCAAAAAGAGACCGGTGGTAACCTTGCTGAAAACATTGAAAACCTATCGGTATTAATCCGTCAGCGATTCCGCTTTCGCCGCAAAGTAAAAACGCTATCGGCCGAGGGCCGGCTCAGCGGCTGGATTTTGGTCCTGTTGCCCTTCGCCCTGTTTGCACTACTTTACATTACAACGCCTGACTATGTCAGTGAACTGTTTACCACAGAATCAGGTCATGAGCTGTTGAAATGGGGATTGATCGGCATGGTGGCCGGTACATTCTGGATCAAAAAACTGCTGGAACTGGAGGCCTGATATGGAATATTTGCGTGGAATACTCTATTCGTTCACCAGTAATGAAAAAGCGGTGACCCTGGCGGTGCTGGCCATTGCCCTGATGGCTGGCCTGATGCTGGCAATGGCTCTGTTTTATCTTATCAGCGGGACTTATTCGCCCATCCGTAAGCAAATTCAGCAAATGCGGGCAACCGCCGACACGCCGGTCACCACAGAGCCGGGTTATCAGAATTATCTGGAAAGTACACTGACCAAAGTCGGCGGCAATTCCCTGTTTCATAAAGCCCTGCAAAAAGATCAGGAAAACAGAAAACTGCTGATTCACGCAGGCTACCACTCTGAAAATGCGTTAAAAGTCTATTACGCCATACGACTAATGGCGTTGATGGTCGGCATCGGTCTGGCTTATCTCATGCTATGGCTGTTTCCTGATTTGAGCACCCTGATTTCGGTCTATCTCATCCTGCTGACCGTCGGCGGCTGCTTCATCTTACCCGGCATTATTCTAACCCGCCTGGCAAACCGCAGAATGCGTAACTTACGCAAATACTTTCCAGATGCACTCGACTTACTGGTGGTGTGTTGCGAGTCAGGTCTTGGACTGCTGGAGTCTTTTCAGCGTGTCAGCAATGAACTTAAAGCCGTACATCCTTATCTGGCGCATGAGCTGGGCCTGGTGGTTAAAAAGGTAAAAGTGGGCATCCCGCTATCTCAGGCTTTAAACGAGTTTGGGCACCGCACCGGCCTTGATGACATTCGCGGACTGAACTCAGTCATTGTACAAAGTATTAAACTGGGTACTGGCGTGGCTGAAACAGTGCGTGTCTATGCCGATGAATATCGCGACAAACGGCTTCAGGCCGCAGAAGAAATGGCCGCAAAAATTGCGGTAAAAATGGTTTTTCCGATGATGGTGTGTATCTGGCCGTCATTTTTTATCGTGGCAATCGGACCTGCCATTCTTAAAGTTATGGAAGTCTGGGATACCGCTTTTTAGTACGGGAAGATGAATATGATTAAGCACACTGTAATTATCTCCACACTGCTATTAACAGCCTGCAGCAGCACGCCAGATACTGCGGCCACCGCCCCGGCCAAGGCAGTAGCACCACTGGAGCAGATAAAAACCATGGCCGGACATTATGAACAGGCCGGAGAACTTGATAAAGCGCTGGTCTATTATCTTAAGGCACTGGAAAGTGATCCGAATAATACACAGCTCACCTACCGGGTGGCCGAACTCAATAAACAAATGGGTAAACCTGAACTGGCACTGCATATGTTGCAACGCGTTATAGCGCAGCAACCCAATCACAGTACAGCGCTCAGTGAGGCAGCGATGCTGTTGCTTGAGATGAAAGAAGTCAACAAAGCCACCGCGTACTTTATCCGGGTGACTGAGCTTGACCAGGCCCGACTGACCACGTCCATGATGCAGGCAGGCTCCTACAAACAGCTCGACGCCCAGTCGCCGGTGCAGGCTTACAACGGCCTGGGTGTTGCCTACGACCTGCTTGGCCGCTACGACGACGCCAAAGCCTTATACGCATTATGTCTTGAGCGTACCCCTTATTCTGCAATGGTACTGACCAACATGGGCTACTCGCACTATTTATCCGGCGACTATGCACTATCGGTAGATACCTTTCATCGCGCGATTGATGCTGAGCCGGCTTATACACGAAGCTGGACCAATCTTGGGCTGGTTTACACCCGGATGGGTCGCTATAACAAAGCATTCCAAACCCTGCGGCGCGTGATGGACGAGGCTCAGGCCTACAATGATCTTGGCTACTTTTTAATGCTCGAACAGCGCTACGAAGAAGCCGAGTACTTCTTTGAGCAGGCGATTTCCACCTCCCCCCGTTATTATGAAGTCGCCTATGAAAATCTTAATGATGTGCGCCAGCACATCTCGGTTATTGATGAAGATAGTCCCCGCCGGCTTCCATAACCCGCCACACTGGCCAGACCCGCGCATATTGCGCGCTCTGGCTGTCTTGTTGAAGTCTATTTCAGGTCAAAATGACGTCTCGCTAGTCTGACGTCACTTCTTTGTTTTATATCGATACTCCTGTCTTTCACTCATCGCCACATAAGCTGCCAGTTTGAAATCCCAAAAAACGATTAGACCAATAGGATTTTATCAGTTTTATAAATACATAGAGTTATTAATAATCATCAGCGTTAACCGGCCGGTGTGACAAATCTGTGCAAAAGGACAAGAAAGCTTTTTTTAATTCTTATCTTTCAACACTTTCTTTACCCCATGAGGGAATTGAAGCGCAAGTGAGCGTCCTGCAGGAACAATAAATACACCACAAATGAATAACACTGAGGAAATTCAGCATGAAAACCGCTTTTTCTAGAATATTATTGTCCTGCGTCGCCGCAGGTCTCTTAAGTGTCGGAGCCCAGGCCGATACATTGACCCGCCAGAACGGCGCACCGGTTGGCGACAACCAGAATTCACAAACCGCCGGCCCATGGGGGCCAGTGCTACTACAAGATTCACACCTGATAGAAAAGCTGGCATCTTTTGACCGTGAACGTATTCCTGAGCGTGTGGTTCATGCCCGGGGGACCGGTGTATACGGCTATTATGAAAACTATGAAGATTTAAGTGATGACACACTGGCTGCGCCCTTTCAGAAAGCCGGTAAAAAAACCGATGTATTTGTCCGTTTCTCTGCGGTAATTCACGGTCATCAGTCACCTGAGACCTTACGCGATCCGCGCGGTTTTGCGGTAAAATTTTATACCGAACAGGGTAACTGGGATCTGGTAGGCAACAACTTCCCGGTATTCTTTATTCGCGATGCGATTAAGTTTCCTGACATGGTTCACTCATTTAAGCCCTCACCGGTCACTAATGTTCAAAATGCCAGCCGCGTGTTTGATTTCTTCTCTCATGTGCCTGAAGGTACGCACGCACTAACCATGCTGTTCTCCGATTACGGTACACCGGCCAGCTATCTGAATATGGATGGATCTGGTGTTCATGCCTTTAAATTTGTTGATGACGAAGGCGATTATAAATATGTGAAATTTACCTGGAAGGCGAATCAGCCAATTAAAAACTTCAGTGCCGAAGAAGCCATGAAAGTACAGGGTCAGGATTTCCAGCCACACACTACGGATATTTATATCCGGATAGGTGAAAAAGGGGAAACTGCATCATGGGATCTGTACCTGCAGGAACTGGAACCTGAGCAGTTAGACGATTTTGAGTTTAACCCTTTGGATACGACCAAGATCTGGCCAGAATCACTGGTACCAGCCCGTAAAATTGGTCGTTTGGTATTAAACCGCGTTCCCGATAACTTCTTTGAAGAAACAGAGCAGGCTGCGTTTGCTCCAAGCAATCTGATTCCGGGTATTGAGCCATCAGAAGATCGTATGTTGCAGGGCCGCTTATTCTCTTATGCTGATACACAGCGTTATCGTCTGGGCGTAAACGCCTATCGCATTCCGGTGAATTCACCGAAAAATGCCACTATTGATAACCATGAGCAACACGGCCAGCTTCGTACCACGCAATCAAAACGTGATGTGAACTATCAGCCAAGCCGCAGAGTTGACCTAAATGAAGATCCAGCCTATCGCTATTCTTCTAAGCCTCTGGCGGGTATGACGCAACAAATTCCTTTCTACAAGGAACAAAACTTTAAACAGGCCGGTGACTTTTATCGCACCCTGTCTAAAGAAGGGCGTCAGCATCTGATAGAAAACATGGGTGGCGCACTAGCCGGAACACCAGAAGAGGAAATTCGGGTCATTATCAGCGCATATATGTACAACGCCGATAAAGAATACGGTACAGGTGTAGCCAAACTCGCCAACGCCCCGCTAAAGGCAGTAAAAGCCAAAGCTAAAGAGTTGATGAACAAGCAGGCTGAGCGAGCTAAACATGCCAAACAGGTAGCAGAAAGCCTGTCAGCTATGTCGCGTTAGGCACCACTATCACTTATCACGGCTCTGTGCTAATCACGCAGAGCCGCTTTTTAAAAGGACAACCACTATGCAACATATTTTATCCGCCCTGATGATTACCCTGTTACTGACACTACCTTTTACCAGCGCGGCAGATACTACACCTGAAACGCTCAAAGCCCGCTATTTTGATGCGGCCCGACAGGGTAATACCGACCTGCTTGAGGCCTTCTACGATGCCGGTGTCAGCCCGGATGTAGCCGATGATAAAGGTTATACAGCATTGATTTTATCGGCCTATCACGGCCATTCAGCCACCGTGGAATATCTGATTACTCACGCTCATGCTGATCCTTGCCAGGAAGATAACAAAGGCAATAGCGCACTGATGGGCGCAATATTCAAAGGCCATCTGACTGTGGCCAAACAACTCATGTTTACTGATTGTGCCGTTGATACTCAGAATCAGCAGGGGCAGACTGCACTGATGTTTGCCAGTTTATTTGACCGTCAGGCTCTGGTCAGTGAACTGGTAGCCAATGGTGCTAACCCTCAGCATAAAGACAAAGCGGGCAATTCGGTGGCAGATATTGCGCTTTCTCAGGGAAACTATGAACTGGCTAAAACGCTGCAACAGATGTCAGCCTCAAAACCAGAGCATTAGTTACTGCGTCCTTACAACATGAAGCCGCTTGCGTTCATTTGTTGAAAAATGGGTGCGCTGATACTCATCAAGCAAGGTGTTCTGCATGTGGGTGTCCAGTCTCTGTTGCCGGAGCGTCTCGCGGAAATCTCGATACTGCTCAACCCGCGCCTGCCACTGCGCCTGCTTCTGCCAGGTGACCACCATACGCTGTGCCGGTTTATCGCCAATCAGGGCAGCCAGTGCATTGTAACGGGATGTATCATCAGCAAACTGCTGTTTTATCTGCGCCACTTTATGCATATTTAAGGTAGGGAGAAAGCCGACTTGCTGCTGTTCATCCAGCGCATCGATCTGTTCAAAAATCTGCTGCTTTTTCTGTCTGGCTGTCAATCCTGCATCGCCGGCAATACGCAGGCGCGACAGCGCCCTGTGGTCTTCTGCCGCTTCGTCTGCAAACAAAATGGTATATTCGTGATCATCAAAAAAACGGCGGCGCAGAACTTCCCGCGCGTCCAGCGTATCGGCGATATCCTGAAATACCGCGCTGCCCGGCACTTCTAAGTTTTGTTGTGACAGCGCCACTTTATAATCCACATAGCGCCCAAACACGGCACTGGCATAACTGGCTGTATGCTCGCTAAACCGTGAATGACTGTGCTGTTGATAGTCATTTTTTGCCTGTTGCGCAGAAGCGCCATGGCGAGCAAAAATAAAACGGTCAAACGCATCCTTACTGCCTGCCGACAGAATAAATGCCGGAAGCCCGGCTGTTGGCAATACCTTGAGGTTAACGTGGGTGTCTGTATGCTCAACTGCAGCAGATGATCTGGCTGTCATATCATCTGCCTTATGGCCGGGCGTCGTGGCTGCCGAGGATGACGTATACAGATACCAGCCTGCTATACAACACAGGCTGGCCCCTGTTAAAACAAACAACTGACGCATCAGGTGTTTACAATCCCAGTGCTTTAAGGCGAACGGCCTGACTGACATACACATCCACTGGGTTGGTTTCAAACCAGTGAGTGATCCCAAAGCTCTGGTTCACCTCATCTAAATGATTCATCCGGTAATTGTCTTTCAGTACCTTGCCCAGATGTGAGCTGCAGGTGGATACCAGCCCGTCATTAGGCTCATCGAACAAAAAACCGGTCGTGGTTAAAAACCCGTCGGACACATCCAGTGCATTAGTCAGGGTTTTACCGCCACTCCAGGAAAAATAATACACCCCATTGTCCGCCAGCATTTTACCGTCGTTGCGACAATAGGCACTGGGCATGCCTTCCGGGTAGCGCTGATTAAACTGCACTGACCCATCGGTGGATAAGGAATTTAACGCAGCCACACTGCTGGTCGGTTTATCCCGGGGATCGGAGCCGGAAAACAGCTCAATCAGATTTGCCATGGCATCAGCAGCCAGTGCCGCGCCTCCTTCCAGCACCGAGCCTTCGGTCAGGCTCTGGCGCAACACATCCGCCACCTGGCTGCCCCAGTTTACACCGCCCACCGAGGTTACAGAGGCCACTTTGTGAGGTGCTACGCTGGCCGCATAGCGGGCAGTGGGACCACCATGACTGTGACCGATCAGATTGACTTTTTGCGCACCGGTCAGTGCCCTGACCTCGTCAATATAGGCCAGCAGTTGCTCTCCTCTTACCTCTGAACTGTTGGCCGGCGAGACTTCGGCAATAAATACCTGAGCACCGTGACGACTGAGCTTTTGCGGGACTTTGTAAAAGTAATCAACAAACAGAATATCCTCGAAACCAAATAAGCCGTGCACCAGCACAATAGGGTATCGGGTTTGTGCGTCGGTTGACGCAGTAGCAGAAACTGATATGAGCAGCATAATGGTAAATACAGCGCGAAGCAGTCGTTTCATAGTGGCCCTTAATAAGGTGGTCAGACCTTTTTATTCTTATGTAAAAGAAATGTTAATATCAACCCTTATTTACACATGTTCGCTAACTGACTGGTTTGTCTGCGGATTAAGATAATTGTGCTGTTAGGTAACGGGCAATCACGCAATGATGAGGAAATCAGTGAAGACACAGCCAGCAAAAGCGCGTTGCTGGCTGTCTTAAGATAAAAGTCTGCTGATGCAGGCTCAAATTAGCGGAACAAGACTTTTTCCCGATTGAACCAGTGAACCGAAAAAGCCAGCAGAACTCCGGCGATGATGACAGTTGAGCCAAAAATCCCTAACAGCGCGAAGTAATCCATGGTGCCCTTCATCAGCTCTTTCATGGCCAGCGACACATTGGTCAGTGGCACCCAGACCCATACACCCTCGAGCTTTGTGCCCGGGATCATCGACAGCACAATCGGGAAAATGGCAATCATAATCAGCCCGCCCATATAGCTCTGGGACTCTTTAAATGAACGCGCATAAATCGACAGCGAGAGCAGCAAAGAAGAAAAGATGGCTACGACCGGAATCAGCATCATAAACATCAGCATAAAATCGGTTACCCCGACGGATGCCACCAGATCAGCAACAAATTTGATGGCCATACCCTGCGCCAGTACAAATGACCAGATTGCCATACTGCTGACGGTCAGAAGCGCAGTGATAATACCCGACAGACAGATGGCCAGAAACTTACCCATAACCAGCTTGTGTCGCGGCATGGGCGTGATTAGCAGGGTTTCCAGTGTGCCACGTTCTTTTTCACCTGCGCCCATATCAGCAGCCGGCGCCATGGCTCCCTGCAAACACAGAATAAACAGAAAATAGGGTAAAATAGCGCCGAGCCGTTCGCCCCATACTTCCCGGTCATCCGCGACATTTTTACGCTCAATCACCAGCGGTGTTATCAGCGCGGCCTGCTGCTTGTCGTTCAGTTGCAGCGTGTTAAACGCCTGTATCTGAAAGGCCTCGGAGATAGGATCCACAATAGCGGCAACCCGCTGATACACCAGGTTAAGCTCAGCGTCATTATAATAAAGATTCAGCGTGTGCTGCCCGGCGCTTAAAATATCCGGATGATAGTTGTCGGGTATTTCCAGCACAAAATCCAGCTGCTCACGGCGAATCAGTGCCATGTAATCAGCCTCTGGCGATAATTCCACCCTCTCGAATTTATCCGGTTCAGCCAGCATTTTCTCATCAATCTGGGTCAATTCAGTATTGCCGGTAATGGCAAATCTCAGAACCTCATTCTGGGCTTTTTCCATGGCATTTGAGCCAAAGAAAATTCCCACCCCGGCAAGCAACGGAAACACCAGTAGTGGCAATGCAATCATAAAAATGAGTGTTTTGCGGTCGCGCAGCAGTTCTCTTAGTTCTTTTTTAAAAATCAACCACATCAGACTATCTCTCCAACCGGTGCTTGCAGTGTTGATAAAAAGCTCTGGTGCATGTGTCCGCCGGACAAATCACTGAACACCGCCAGCGAATCATTAAACACCGTTTGACCCTGATTGATCACCACCACCCGGTCACACAGTGCCTGTACCTCATCTAAATGGTGAGTGGAAAAGATCACCGGCACACCATCCGCTTTAAGCCGCTCAATAAATGCGATGACCGTGGCGGTTGCCATAATATCGAGACCGGTGGTGGGCTCATCAAGAATGACCAGCTCCGGATTATGGACCACCGCTCTGGCAATCGATATTTTCTGCTTCATGCCGGATGAGAAGTTTTCGGCCCGGCGGTCCAGAAAACTATGCATTTCTAGTAAATCCGCCATTTGCTCGATTTTATCGGCGATCGCACCTTTACTCATACCGTGCAGCTGACCAAAATAAGCAATATTTTCCCGCCCGGACAAACGCCCATAGAGCCCTGTAGAACTGGACAGAAAGCCAATTTTTTTACGCGCCACCAGCGGATCTTTTAAGATATCCACACCATTAATGCTCACCGTGCCTTCATCGGGTTTGAGCGCGGTAGACAGGATGCGCAATGTAGTGGTTTTACCCGCCCCGTTAGGCCCCAGTAATCCAACCACCTGACCTTTTTCACATCGAAAACTGACATTTTTAACCGAATGAAAAAAACGCCCCTGTAGGCGCGGGTCCTTTTTTTCCTGCTCGCTGAGCTTTTTGGGTGATTCCACCGCAAACTTCTTAGCAAGATGCGAGATGTCGATCATCCTGGCTCCTTGTTCTTATCTGGCTTTGCCGTTTTTGTATTTGAGTAGTACTTTGGGTGTCCCGCCCTGCGGGAAAAATAAACAACATTACTGTACGTGGTATCAGCCGGATTTTGTATAGCACAACAATGATTTTATTAAAAAAGCGCCACGGTAAGACTCTCGCCTACACAGTTGCAGAGGGTTTAACAAAGCGACTGGCTCGCCCTGCATACAGACATGACATATTTCTACTTGCTACACCGCACAACGATTTATCATAATAACCCGCGCCTGTGCGCAGTAAAATGTCACGCACAAACCACCATGTAGCCCTCCCGGCTTTATCATTTGATACAGGACACAACATGCATCAGACAGCCCGCCGTCACGGTGTGACCATCATGGTTCAGGGAACCTCCTCTGATGCCGGCAAAAGTATGCTGGTTGCTGCGTTATGTCGCTGCCTCAAACAGCGCGGCTTTAGAGTCGCCCCCTTTAAACCACAGAATATGGCACTTAACAGTGCGGTGACCGCCGATGGTGGAGAGATTGGCCGGGCTCAGGCGGTGCAGGCTATGGCGGCCGGCGTGGCCCCGCATGTGGATATGAATCCGGTATTGCTTAAACCCAGCAGCGATACCGGCGCTCAGGTCATTATTCATGGTAAGGTGGTGGCTGACATGCAGGCGCGTCCCTATCATGACTATAAAACCATTGCCATGCAGGCCGTTCTGGCCTCCCATCAGCGACTTATTGAAGCGTATGATGTGGTTGTGGTAGAAGGGGCCGGCAGCCCGGCTGAGGTCAATTTACGAGACCGGGATATTGCTAACATGGGGTTTGCTGAAGCCGTCGACTGCCCGGTATTGCTGATTGCTGATATTGACCGGGGCGGCGTTTTTGCCCAGCTGGTCGGCACCCTGGCACTGCTCAGTGACTCTGAGCAGGCGCGAATTAAAGGCATGGTGATTAATAAGTTTCGCGGTGATATCAGCTTGCTGCAGCCCGGTCTCGACTGGCTGGAAAATTATACCGGTAAACCGGTCACCGGTGTATTGCCATACCTGCATAATCTGGCACTGGCCGCCGAGGATGCGATTGCCGCTGAGCAGACAACGGATACCACACTGCCTCAGCTTAATGTGGTGGTGCCGGTATTCAGTCGAATCAGCAATCATACGGATTTTGACGCGCTGCGCGCCCATCCGCAGGTAAACCTGCAATATATACCGCAACATGCTCCGCTACCGGCGGCCGACCTTATCATTTTGCCGGGCAGCAAGAATGTGCGCAGCGATCTGGCTTTGTTGCGTGAAAACGGCTGGGATAACGACATCGCCCGCCATCTGCGCTACGGTGGTAAAGTCATAGGCATCTGCGGCGGTTATCAGATGCTTGGTCAGCACATTGATGATCCGGATGGCGTAGAAGATATGCCCGGCGGCAGCCGCGGACTGAATCTTCTGCCCGTGACCACCGTACTGACCGGCCACAAAAAGCTGACCCGGGATACCGCTACCCTGCTGGCTCGCCCTGAAATTGCGCTAACCGGTTATCAGATTCATGTGGGTGTCAGTCAGCTTACCGATAACGCCTGCGGATCGGCTTTGTGCCGGCTTGGCACTGGCGAGCATGAAGGTTACATCAGTCAGGATGACCAGATTATTGGCAGTTATCTGCACGGGTTGTTCGACCATCCCCAGGCACTGCAATATTTTTTGCAGTGGGCAGGGCTTAATGCACCAATAAGCGAGTCTTACACCTTGCAGCAGGAAACAGACATCGAGCGACTGGCCGCCCTGTGCAACGCACACCTTGACTGGCAGGCCATCGACGCCCTGACCGGTCCCCCACCACGTCAGGTTACAACAGGAGATTCTTATGAGTGAACAGGACAAGCAAAAACATAAAGCCCGGATGCAGGCACACAAGGAAAAAGTGGATGAGCGTATTGCGCAGGCAACCGAAGAGCGCGGTATTGTTATTGTGATTACCGGTAATGGTAAGGGTAAGTCCACGTCTGGATTTGGTACGGTGGCCCGGGCTGTCGGACATGGGATGAACGCGGCCGTCGTGCAGTATGTAAAAGGCACCTGGCCCTGTGGTGAGCGCGATTTACTGCAACAGGTCGGTGTGCCGTTTCATGTAATGGGCACCGGCTTTACCTGGGAAACTCAGGATAAAGAGACTGATATGAAAGCCGCACAGGCCGCCTGGGAGCAGTCCAGACAGTGGCTGGCTGACCCACAGATTGATTTGGTACTGCTGGATGAAATCACCTACATGCTGACCTACAAATATCTGGATGTGGACGATGTGCTACAGGCACTGGCTAACCGTCCGGTTCATCAAAGTGTGGTGATCACCGGCCGCGCCTGCCATCGCGCTGTGATAGACATAGCAGATACCGTCAGTGAAGTACGCCCGCAAAAACATGCGTTTGATGCCGGTATCAAAGCACAAAAAGGCATAGACTGGTGAGTATGCATTCGGCCAGCGACATGTGGGTTTATCTGTGCCGTCATGGCCAGACCCAGTGGAATTACAGCAAAACATTGCAGGGCCAGCTTAACAGTCCGCTCACCGAACTGGGGGAACAACAGGCAATAGCGCTAGGGCAGAAAGCACGGCAATGGAATATTGAAAAAGTGGCCAGCTCGTCACTGGGCAGAGCTATTCAGACTGCCACCTTGTGTGCGCAGCAGCTCAATGTCCCGCGCAGTGAGTATCCGCTACTGGCGGAGCGCCACTTTGGTGACTGGCAGGGCAAGCCGGCAGCACAGCTGGCGGACTATCAGCAGTTTCGTCAGGTACGTTACGCTCAGCCGGACACCCGCCCGCCGGGACGCGGCGAAAGCACCAATATGGTAATTGAACGCCTGACTACCGGCCTGAACCAACTGGCCAGACAGGAAACGGCACGCCGCATACTAATCATTAGTCATGGTGACGCACTGGCGTGTCTGGCCGGTACCTTCGGCCAGCACAAAGCCCTGCAAAACGGTGAAGGGCTGGCACTGCGTTATGACCAATACCGGTGGCACTGGCACGGCTGGCTGGACTAAACTGGCTGGACACAGCAGGCTTTTACCCTGCCTTATCAACCACAAGCCGCCGGTGCTTATCAGACTTACTCCCTGCGTTTTCAAAATAGTACCGGCACTGTTAGACCGGGTGAACGAACATGCTGCTTATTGTTTCCAAACAGTCGGGATTGCACTGCAAAATGCTCAGACCAGCCAGCTTCAGATTGACATTAAATTAAACACTTTGTAATGTTGCGCCACTGCTTCAGGTGCCTGCCGCTTTGCATGATGCAAAGCTGGGTAGGATAAACGGGAAGTATGGTAACGCAGAACATTCTGCTCTAGTCCATCGCTGCCCCCGCAACGGTACGATGCATTCGCATCCAGCCCGACACCGGCCTGAACCACAGTAACCAAATAAATGAAGCGGAGGGCTTCATCAGAGTTGTGGACAACAACATGAATACCACCCTTAAGTTCCGACCTTACAACCGTGCGCGGTCTGGCAGTAACCTGCCCTAGAATCGCCACCCGGTGCTTTTGCTCTTCCTGCCCTCTCCTGCAATCCATTCTTGTTTTTGATTGAGGAAACACACATGCAAATCCGTAAGCTGTCAGCTGCTATTGCGCTGGGTCTTACCACCACATCAACCCTTTCTGTTGCCGCGTCTGACGCTCAGCAAGAGATTGAAAAAATCACGGTTTCCAGCCGGGTTGTGACGCCGCTGCGCGAAATTGCTACTTCGGTTTTTGTGCTTGATGAGCAGGATCTGGCGCTACGCGGCATGCCAAACCTGTCTGAAGTTCTGCGCACCGCACCTGCGGTGAGCGTGAGTAACAGCGGCGGCGTTGGCTCGGTGACGTCGCTGCGTATTCGCGGTGAAGAAGGCTACCGGACCCTGGTGCGGGTGGATGGCGTGGATATTTCCGATCCTACCGGTACCCAGGTCAATGCCAACATTGGCCAGCTGCAAACAGCCAATGTATCTCGGGTAGAGATTTTACGCGGCCCTCAGGGCCTGGTGTATGGCGCGGATGCCGGTGGTGTGGTCAATATTCAGACCGGGCGTCTTGAACAGGGCGTGTATGGCAGTATCAGCGGCGAAGCCGGCCGTTTTGACACACATAATGTCAGCGGTGAAATTGGCGGAGGCAACGACACTGTCAGTGCCTATTTGTCGGCCTCGGATTTTTCCACCAACGGGTTTAACGCCCGCCTGGATGATACCGAATTACAGGATGACGACGGTTACGACAACACCACCTTCCACGGCCGGGTTGCGGTAAAAGCCACCGACCGTCTGACACTGGGACTGGTTGGCCGCAGCAATCAGGGTGAAAACCAGTTTGACGGCTGTTTTGACAACACCACCTTTGCCAGTATCAATACCTGTAGCGATGAATTTGAGCAAAATAACCTGCGAGTGAGCGCCGACTATGCGCTGGACTCAGGCCATCATCAGCTGGCTTATACAAAGACACTCATCGAACGGGAAAACTTTTCTGCCGGTGAGTCTGGCTACCTGACAAAAGGCACCACTGAGCGTGTTGAGTATATCGGTAACACCCGCTTTAACAGTGCTTATCAGCTGGTTTATGGTATTGACTGGGAAGAAGAAAGCATTACATCACAAAGCCAGAGCCGGACCCAGACAGGCTACTACGCCGAGCTGCAAAGTGAGCCAGTGAAGAATCTGTTTACCACCGCCGGGCTACGCTACGATGACAATGAAGATTTTGGTGAGCATGTCAGTTACCGTATAAGTTCAGCCTATCTGTGGCAGACGCAGGCCGGTGAGGTGAAACTTCGCGGCGCCTACGGAACCGGCTTTCGCGCTCCCAGCCTGTACGAAGTGGAATATAACCGTGGGCCATTTGCCTACGCACCAGCGTCAGACACCACGCTTAGCGAAGAAAAATCTAAAGGATATGAAGTGGGCGTGCGCCTGACGCCCCGGACAGGCTCATTTATTGAAATGGTGTATTTTGACCAGCAGATTGAGGACAATATCTACTTTGACCTGACCACTTTCTCGGGTTACCTGCAGGATATCGGCACTTCCTATTCTGATGGTGTAGAGCTGATTGGCCAGTGGCTGATTAATGACAACTGGCAGCTAAATGCCAACTATACCTACAATGAAACCGAAGACACCAGCGGCGCCCAGCGCAGTCGTCGTCCGCGTCAGCTGGGTACTGTGGCGGTCACCTACACCCGCGATGCCCTGAGCGTGGCCGCTTCGCTGCGCATGGTAGCTGACTCGGTGGATAACAGTATGAAGCTAAAAGACTATGCTCTGCTTGATATCAGCGCCCGGTATGCCCTGAGCCCGGCTTTCTCGGTATTTGCCCGGCTGGAAAATGCACTGGATGAAGATTATCAGGATATTAGCGCCTACCGCACCAGCGGCGCAGCGCTATATGCCGGAGCAAAGTATCAGTTCTGATACACACTGATGATGCGTAAAAAGGTGGCTGTCCGGCCACCTTTTTTTGTAGGGAGAGAGGCCGGCACTGGCCTGCACATTTATGCCCGGGAGAGTATTTCCACCGGACCGTGGTTATCACAATGACCGTTGTGTTGATGATGCAGATGCCCATCAACGATATAATCGGTGTGATCGCCGTGAGGCACCGCTTCATGACCGCAGCCCGGGCCATGTATATGGCCGTCTTCGTGGCCTGAGCACTGATGACCGCCAGTGCAGGTATCCGGGTTTTTGCTGTCTACATCAAGCGTGTGTTCATCAACGTGGTCACCGTGCATATGATGCATGTGCCCGTCGTGCAAATAGTCGACATGATCGCCGTGTTGGATAGCGGTATGGCCACAACCAGGGCCGTGCTGGTGTGGATGGTTTAGGTGCTCTTTACAATCGCTCATGGTTATTGTCCTCAGCGTAAAACCCAATTTAACCTGACCTTTCAAAGCTAGTACAAAAATACAACATGCGCCTGGTTGTTATCGATAGATTTCCCAGGCCCTGCTACGATGTTGTGCAGCTATGCTATTTATAATAATGTGGCAAACGCCTGATCAAAGCCATTTAGCGATACGCTGTAAGTAATTTGCTGATCGCCAATGTAGTAGGCAAACCACATCACCTTGCCGCGCTCCATCTGATTCAACAGACTGTCAGGAATAAACGAGCGCACTTCACAAACCTGCTTGTCGCAATCGGCAATCGGTACCCGCATAAAGTCATGTTTGTCCACTTTTACTGCCGCCCCTTTGGTCTGATCAGCCGCCGCGGTGAAGCGCATCAGAATATGCGGCATCGGATGCTCAGCCTGATTAGCCACAATGACCCCCATGAGGGTTTTGTCCTGCGCTTTTTTACTTTTTACCATTTGCTGAATCTGACAACGGGCAGGTTTATCGCCCCGGGCTGTTTCACAGTGCGCTTTCCATGCGCCATATACGTTATCTTCGGCAGCTTGTGCTGCCGCCGACAAGCACAGTAACACACTACATAATACGAATACTTTCTGCATAATTTATCCTGTTTTTCTGTTTGCCCGTCTGCCCGTTGTCAGGGCGCTTAGCAGGTGCCTTTAAACCGGCGACGACTGCACATCAGTCCTATCAGTCCCAGCCCCATTAATGACAATGAGGCCGGTGCAGGAACAGAGGTAAAATCCACATCCTCGGTCACCGGAATCTGGCTGATATCCACATCACCAGCCGCGGTAAAGGTTAAGCCGGTCACAAACGCGGTAGGATCGGTAGGGTCCAGCAGCTCTGATGTTTCAATACCTAACACCTGAAACTGTGAAACACCGTCCAGTCCAAAATCAAACGCAATATTGGCAAATGCCTCACCTAAAAACACGGTATAGTCAGTGCCATCCCAGCCAAACACCTCAAAAATACCATCGCCAATATCAGGTAAAATAACACTGGCAACATTCGGTCCGCTGTTTACTACATAGTCGTAACCCACAGCCACAATCGGGTCAATAAATACCGGCTGACTAGGTTCTGTTACCGTAAATGAGAAATCAAACGATTCAGGCGTATCATCTTCATCCGGTAACAATGGATTTTCCGGTGAGCCCGGCGGGTTACATGACGGATTGCACGAGCCGGCGGCATTATCGATAAACAGCGTGGCATTAAGCGCTGTATCTCCGGAATTGGTCACCGCGAAGGCCAGGGTATATTCACCGGTCTGATCGAGCTGCTGAGCAAAAGAAAACACGCCGGAGATCCCATCTGAGCCGGTTTCCAGCCCCGGGCCTGTGGTACTGGCCAGTACATCAATAAAGGTCGTGCCATCGGGGGCGGTTAATATAGCAAAAGAAGGGTCGGTATAAGGCACATAATCCCGGGCGGCGTAATTCCACGACATATCAATGGTATCACCGGCATTGGCCATAAAGCTTTGCGAGATGGCTGAGCCGTTGGTCAGCTGCATATTTTCACCGGTGTTAACGGTAGGCCCGAGCTGCGCATTATATAACGCGCCGGAATTAAGTCCCAGAAAAGACTCTATCTGCTCTACCGTGGCGCCAAATGAGTCCAGAAACGCCATAGTGGTGCCATTTGGCGTGATCTCATAGTTGGTGTCGTTGCTGGTGATGACATTGGTCAGTCCGGCCGCGGTTACCTCTCCGATGGTATTCCAGCCGGTTAAATCTCCGGTTTCAAAATCCTGATTAATAAGTGTGATGGGCGCAGCAGATGCCAACTGGGTCGATGCTACAAAAACGACCACAGGCAACGCACTGCACAACATGCCCTTCTTAAACTGAAGTTTATCCATTGTTATTTTCCTTGTGTATTCAATTAAAGGCCCCGCCGAACACACCACATCGGCGACGAATTGAACAAGCACAAGTCAGGCCACAAAAAATAGCCATAAATAACAAACAGTTAAAAGACTTTGTATTTATAAAGATAAATTTATGTAAAGAAAACTGACAATAAAAGTAGGGATTAGTACGGTGCTTGCGTGGTGCTGAAGCATGAATCGAGGCAGCGGGTGGCCCTGCTACCTCATCACAGTGTGATTAGCCGTGCTCAGCGCCACAGCCGCAACCGGACTCCTGCCAGTTTTTCAGCTTGGTGGTTTTACCAATACCCGGGTTAAAGCTGTTAGTGGGATCCAACTGGCGATAAAACTGTTTAAGCGGCGCTTTAGCAAAATACTCATGTCCAACGTTATGCTCGGCCGGATATTCAGCCTGACGGGCATCAAAGGTTTGCAGAATTTTACCTTTCAGCTGTTTGGCATCCGCGCCTTTTTTCAACACATAGTTCTGATGCATAACGTGGCAGAACAAATGGCCGTAATACAGTTTGGTATCAATTTGCTCGTCGATCTCTGGCGGTAACTCCTCGAACCAGTCAGGATCGTTACGTCGCAGCGCCACATCAATGGTCATCATGGCGCCCACCTGCTTGCTGTTCATCGTGTGGTAGCGGCCTATTGCGCCGCCGGCCACAAACCGATGCAATATCGCTTTATCGGCTTCTTCGGGCGTACACTCAAAATAGTCACCGTCGTTGGTCTTAAAAAATTCATCCAGATAAGCCCGGGCTTCATCCACCCCGTCATTGCTCATCTCCAGAATCCAGTGATGCTGATACTTATCACGATAAGCTTCCATGCGGGCCGGCAGATGATTCGGAAACAGGTAACTGAAGTATTGCATTACCCGGTCAGACATTTTATTAGGTAAAAAGCCCAGTTTGTCAGTAAATGCATCAAATTTACGCTTAAACGCAAACAGCTTAGGGATAAATTTTGCCCCCAACTTACTGATCACGATAAACATATCTTTGCCATATTTTTTCGATACGTCGTAACAATCCCGGTGCAGATACTCGCCAGAATCGGGCAAATTGGTAAAGCCGGACAAGATGTCGCGACGCACTTTGGTAAACACTGCCGCGTCGTTAGAGCCTACATAAAATACCTGTTTTTTCTCCGGGATTGGAAAGGTGTCCAGACGCACCGCAAACACCGCCAGCTTTCCCGCACAGCCTGAAGCCTCATGCAAACGGCGACCATCGTTATTAAACCGCGATGGGGTATCGGCATCCACTTCCCTGACCCGCTCATCATATTCGTTATCTGACGCGCGAGCCTGTGGGAAAGAAACATCACTGTCCTGCCATTTTTGTTTTTCCAGATTCGACAAGATATCTTCGGGTGTGTCGCCCAGCTCGATACCCAAATTGTTGACCAGCGAGAGCTCGCCCTGCTCGTTAATTTGAGCAAACAACGACAGCTCAGTGTAGGCTGGTCCACGTTTGACCAGTGCCCCACCCGAGTTATTACAGATACCGCCCACAATGGAGGCACCAATACACGATGACCCAATCACTGAGTGAGGTTCACGGCCATACGGTGCCAGTGTTTCTTCCAGACCAAACAAGGTGCTGCCAGCCAGTCCAATAATCTGGCGGCCCTGATCCACCAGCTGAATCTGATCTATACGCATGGTGCTGATTATCACCAGAGGTCTGTCATAGTCCTTGCCATCCGGGGTTGAACCGCCGGTCAGACCGGTATTAGCTGCCTGCATAATGACAGCAACGTCGGCCTGTACACACAATTTGAGTATCTGCCAGATTTGCACCAACGTGCCAGGACGCACCACTGCCAGTGCTTCACCAGCACCAAACCGGAAGCCCTTACAATAAGGTTGCTTCTTTTCTTTGTCGGTCAGAAGAAAATTATCCCCGACCACATTTTGCAAAGATGAAATCAAAGATTGGGTGTCGACCTGTCCTGTCATAACGCTCTCTGTGTGGGTTTTACAAATACGGCTTCTGGCTTTCGACTATACACTAAATCCGGCTGAAACGGATGGGCTGGCGAACGCATAATTACAACAATTTACATATATTTAATTCCAGCCGGTTACAACACCGAACCGGTTATTTACGCCATTGAGCGAGTCTGTCGATCTGTGCACTTTAAATAACGTAAATGTCCATACCGGTAACGATAAACTGGAGTATCTAACATGAATGATAACAAGACAGCCATCGTAACAGGCGCGTCACGAGGCATAGGTGCAGCCATTGCCATCCGGCTCAGCCAGAACGGCTATAACGTGATCGTGAACTATGCCCGCAGTGCAAAGGAAGCCGAGCAGGTTGTTACTCAAATCCGCTCAACCGGAGGACAAGCACAAGCGGTGCAAGCCGATGTATCTTCTTCGGCGGATGTCAGCCAGCTATTTGACCAGGCTGAGCAGCATTTTGGTGCCATTGATGTGCTGGTAAACAATGCCGGTGTGCTGGGTCTGTCTTCAATAGCCGAGGTCAGCGAGGACACTATCCATCAACATGTTGATATCAATTTGAAAGGCGTGATGTTTTGTTCACAACAGGGCGTCAATCGTCTACGCGATGGCGGCCATATTGTAAACCTGTCGACATCTGTAGTGGGCCTTAAACTGGAAAATTACGCAGTTTATGCTGCCACCAAGGCGGGTGTTGAAACGTTTTCAGCCATTATGGCTAAAGAACTCAGGGGGCGTGACATTACTGTAAACACTGTGGCTCCCGGCCCCACTGAGACTGATCTGTTCATGCAAGGCAAGTCAGAGGAACTGGTGGAAAAATTACGCAAAATGCCACCATTGGAACGGCTTGGTCAGCCTGACGAAATCGCCGCTGTGGTCGCCTTTTTATGCAGCCCGGATGGAAGATGGGTTAACGGCCAGGTTATCCGGGCTAACGGAGGTATTGTGTAGCGGGCTTTGCTACCAGCAAACTGCTACTTATTGGGAAACTGTTTTCTGTCCGCTGTAGTGGCAGATTCATTACACTCACCCATCAAATGAATTCGTTTGTTGGTTTCGTAAGTGTCAATTTCAATGTAACCCTGTCGGCAATAGCCGGTATCTGCCAGCTTTTGTTCTACACGACTTCGCAGCTGTGTCATCTTCTGTGCATGGTTGTCCGCCCTGCCGGGTGACCTTTTTCCTTGAGGGGACGGACCTTGCCCGGTCCCTGAAACCTGGTCACGCGCAGGCCCGGTCAGCATACTGAAACCAAAAATCTTGGCATCGTTATCCTTTATCTGAGTCGCAAACACATCAGTATGTACAGGCGGCTCAGGCGGACCGGAAACACACCCGGATAGCAATAGTGTTACTGCTCCAAACGGCAGGGTGCGTTTCAGTATAATTGCGCTATTTGTCATCATAGTTTACTCGCTGGCTGTTTTAACTTTGAGGTGACAGCTGAACAAAAGTTGCAGGTTATAGCGTAAAGTATGCGTAAAGACAGTCTGAATCAACTGATATAAAAAAGCCTGGACGAGCCAGGCTTTTTGCTTACTAAGGGAGAGACAATCAGGCGTTCACACGTTTATCAGCGTGTGTATTTATTGGCTTTTTTATGTTTTCGGCTCGTTCAGATGCGCTTTTTTTGCTGGCATAAATAAACGCTGCAAAGCCAAAGGCAAACCACAATCCGGCAATCAGCCATTCATTAGGCCATAGCAGAGCACCGTTACTGCCGGGCAAGTACAGACACGTCATACCCAGCGCACCTAGCAGGCCGATTACACCAAATACCATACCGGCGGGCACTTTGTAGGGGCGCGGCATGTCGGGCTCGCTTTTACGCAGCTTGATAAATGACAAGGCAACAAACAAATACGCCAGCACAAAGCCCAGGCTGCCAGCATTAGACACCCAGATTAACAATTGTTTGCCAAAGAAGGGGCCGATACAGCCCAGCGCCGTGATCGTCCAGATCGCATTGGTAGGAGTGCGGTATTTAGGATGCAACTGAGCAAAGAATGCGGGCAACATACCCTCGCGAGCCAGTGCATATACTGCGCGGCTGCCACCGACTAAAAAGCCGTTCCAGCTGGTCAGAATGCCGGCCAGACCACCAATTATCAATACCTGCCAGCCTATCTTGCCCCACGCTTCGCCTGCCGCATCCACCGCAGGTAAATTTGCTGCGGCCAGCCCTTTACCATCGAAAATTAGCGACACTGAGAGGATGACTGCACAGTACCAGGCGGCACCGGCTACCACAGCCACCACAATCAGCTTGCCCAGCTTAGCGGCCGGCAGATTGATTTCTGAAGCAGCCTGCGGAATCACATCAAAGCCCCCCATTAAAAATGGGGCCATAACCATGACGGCTATCACCGAGCCTGTCACACCGTCAACAAAAAACGGCGCCAGATTCTCAGTATTTCCCTCAAATGTAGCACCGGTGAACAGCATCACACCGGCGGCCAGAATCACCAGAGTTACCAGCGTCTGAAATAAGGCAGCAGTTTTTACCCCGCGCACGTTCAATAAACCAATCACGACCGCGCCGGCCGCCCCCATCAGGCCATAAGTCAAATAGACATCATTACCGGCGACCGACCACAGATACCCTTGCTCCAGCGGACCGACAAAGTATTCTGCCACCTGTGGCAGCGCCACTGCTTCAAATACGGTAATCGACACATAGCCAAGCACCAGTGCCCAGCTGCAAAAAAATGCCGGCCAGCGTCCAAATGCCCGCATACAATAGTTTTGCGCCCCACCAGCCATTGGCATGGCAGCGGCCAGCTCGGCGTACAATAATCCAATAACGACCAGAATCGCCCCGGCGGCCAGAAAGCCGCCAATAGCGCCCATACTGCCTGCCACACTAATCCATTCACCTACCAGCACCACCCAGCCCCAGCCAATCATGCAGCCAAATGCCAGTGCCAGTGTATCTTTCAACCCAAGTTCTTTATCGAGCGCAGTGTTTTTAGTTGTCATCGTTATCGACTCCCCCTGCTTTCTGTTTATTTGTTTACCGAAAAAACAGCGCAAACCAAACGTAATACCAACACGATAATTTGCCCTGTGAGATATAACCGGTAAAAACGAAAATTATATTTCTGTTTTAAAAGTGATACCAAACATACGCGGACTTCCCACCTGCCCTGACAGTACACCGGCACTACCGGAGGTCAGGATTTCAGTGAAATATTCCTCGTCAGTCAGGTTTTTCACCCACAAACTGGCTTCCCAGCCTTCATCTGATTCAATGCCAACCCTCAGGCCTGTCAGGCCGTACGCTTTTTGACTAACTGCCTGCAGGTTATCCAGTGAAAAGTACACATCATCCTGGTAGGTATAATCTATCTGCGCGTAACCATACAAACCACCGCTTAAGTCGTGGAAGTAGCGGGCCACCAGGTTATAGGTAAACTCCGGGGTGTTTGCTGGCGTCGCATCGGAGTAAGACAGCAGGCCAACTTCAGCATCTACGCTGGCATCGGTATAACCGGCACCGGCAATAATTTCAAGATTGTCAGTCGGTAACCAGTTTGCCTCTATTTCCGCGCCTTTCACGCTGGCAGAACCGGCATTAAAGATGGTGTAACGGCCATCCGGCAGGTCAGCAAACAGTTGCATATCTTCATAATCGTAATTGAATAACGCAGCGTTCAGACGCAGTGTGTTATTCAGCAACGTGGATTTCACGCCGAACTCGACAGCATCGATAAATTCCGGCTCTGCGGAGCTGTGATCGCCTTGCGTGGCTGCCCAGAAACCGTTCCATACACCAGCTTTGTAGCCGTGACTGAAATTACCGTATAACAGGACATCCCGACTCAATGCGTAGTCCAGACCAATTTTATAGGTAAGCTCAGTAGAGCTGATCTCTTCATCATCAACCAAAATCGGAGTATCTACGGAGAAAAAGGTCACATCGCCAGTAAAATCATCATCCAGATTGACCACGGTTGTGCCACCATCAAAAGAGATTTCATCTCTGGTAATGCGTGCGCCGGCAATCAGCTTCCACTTATCAGATAACTGCGTTTCAGTATGCAGGTAGGCCGCTATACTGGTAGTATCCTGAGTAAAATCGACCTCTACATCGTGATTGACCCGGTCAGTGTACCCATACAGATCGAACACATTTTGTGAGTCCTGGTAGTACATCACACCAGTGATCCAATCGGTTTTACCGCCCAGCGGTCGGGCTGATGTCAGACGCAGTTCCTGGCTGAACACATCAATATCATTGCTATACGAGGTATCGCCGATACGAAACGGGCTGCCGTCAAAGTCTTCCTCGGTGGTTTTATCCAGCGTTTCAAACGCGGTGATGGATACAAAGGAAAACGCATCATAATTCAGTGTCGCGTGAGCCAGTGCACCAAAGCTGTCACTTTCAATGACCGGCTCCTGACTAAACTCGCCCTCACGCACATCGGTGTATGGGTCATAGTAGCCTACCCGGTTGACACAGTTACTGTTGTTAATAAAAGCGGCGATGTCATTGTCCGAGCGGCTTAAACAGTTATTGCGGTACTGCTGCCCGTTGACGCCTGGCAGCTCAGGGGCCGGTCCGGTCGGGTTATCCAGAGCGCTGCGGCCAATACCCACCCAGGGCTCATTTTCACTGCGATCGCGGCCACCGTGCAGGTTAACGTACAGTTCACCGTTATCTAAATCAAACAACAGACCAGTACGCACAGCGAAGGCATTGACCCGTCCTAAATCCTGATCTGCACCATCAAGACGGTTAGTGAACGTGCCTTCTCCCTGATAGAGCCATTTGGCAGATACTCGCGCAGCCACATCATCGGTCAGTGAAAACGATTTAGCTATTTCTGCATCGGCTGACTCATAGTTACCCAGGCCAATCTTTGCATAGCCGCGGCCGTCATGATCCGGTCTGACGGTGGTGAAGCTGACCGCGCCGGCTGTTGTATTGCGTCCGAACAAGGTGCCTTGCGGCCCTTTAAGCACTTCAACACGCTCAGTGTCAAACACCGAAAAGCTCATCATGGTGTTGGTGGGTAAAAACAGCTCATCAACATAGACACCCACTGGCGCTACACTGTTGGATGTGAATGCAGCATTACCAATGCCACGGATAGTAAAGATTGGTGCCGATTTGTTCAGTACATTCTTTACATTCAGGTTAGGGGTATGTACTGCAATATCAATGGGTTCCTGGATCCCCAGCTTTTCCATTGATTTCTGGTCAAAGGCAGTAACCGCCACGCTTACATCCTGAACACTCTGTACGCGTTTTTGTGAGGTAACCTGAATCACTTCCAGCCCCCGGGCTGATGTTTCTTCAGTATCTTGCTGTGCCAGTGCACTTGTACTTGTTGCATTTGTCGCCATTGCTACGCCACAGGCAATCGCAGTGCGCCAGAAAACTCGGTTTCCCATTCTCATCATGTGTTTCCTCCAACAATTGTATTTTTTTTATTGTTCGGGCAACTGGCGATTATTATTTTTTGCATCCGGTAACGGGCATCTTGTGGCTCGTTTATTTCCGGACATAGTTTGCCCGCTAATCAAACTAGCGTTACAGGGTGATGCATTCAATGGATAAAAATTATCCGAATCTGTGAATTTTTCTCACAGCATGGAGATACAGGGAATACTCTGGAGGTTTAATGACAAAGGGGGGGAAATGGTCTGATCAGCTGTGTAATGCGCGCATTATCCATTCTTCAAATAACCTGACTTTCAGCGGCAAATAGGCATCATGCTGACGTAAGACGTAGTAGTTATGAGGCTCTTCCAAAGGCTTATTCAGACATTGAACTAACTGTCCGTTTTTAATGAACTCCAGCGTTTCAAAACTATTAGCCAGCGCGATTCCATAGCCCTGAGAAGCTGCCGCAATAGCCTGACTGGTGTTTGAAAAGTAGATATTTTTAACCGGGGCACGACGTGCCTTATACTGCTCCAGCCAGCGCGGCCACTGGCCATGACCCTCATGAATAAGTGTTTGCTTGACCAACCGGTGCACACTGACACTATGACCAATTTTATTTAATAATGCGGGGCTGCATACCGGGTATAACGGGGGAGATATCAGCATACTAAGCTGACGTTCGTCTTCCTGAGGCTTGCCATAACACAGGGCGATATCGATATCTTTGGGAATTTGCGTTTGCATTGCATCAATCACAGAAACCCGAATGTTGATATTTGGGTAGTGCTCACTGAATTCACAAATATGCTTGGTGGCCCAGCAGGTCGCCATTGTCTGTGTACAGGCAATATGCAGGGTACCGCTCATTTTATCGCGACTAAGATGACGGGCGCCATCGGCAATAAGATCAAAGCCATCGCGCACTGAGTCATACAGGCTGATACCTGCAGCAGTAAGCGCCATGCGGTTATTCGCCCGGGAAAATAGCACGACACCGAGCTGATCTTCTAACGCCCGGATCTGATGACTGATTGCCCCATGGGTTACACCCAGCTGTTCACCGGCTTTACCCAGGTGCAAAGTTTGCGCAGCGGCTTCAAAGGCCCGTAGTGCTGAGAGAGGAAGTTTTCGTCTGTCCATATTAAGTCTGTGTGGCGGCTGTTCTTAGCAATGAGTAAATATCGCTCACAAATTATCACATTTTGTGAGAAAAAATAACAACCATTACTAATATGCTTTACACAAACCAAAACTCAGACTTCGTGGTAGCAGACAGTCATGATACAGACTTAAGTCCGTATCGCTGACTGCCTACTATTATATGTCAGACTCTGAGGTAACCGGACTTAGCCAGCAGCTTGTTCGGCAAACAGCTGAGTGAACTTATCCAACCCTTCTTCAAGTATCTGTGACGAGATCGTCAGGGCAGGCAAAAAGCGAATAACATTGCCATAATAGCCACAGGCCAACAGAACCAGACCGTGTTTTGCGGCGTTGGCAATCAGCTTCTGTGTCAAACCAGTATTCGGTTTGGCCGCGTCGCCGTCTTCACAAAGCTCCAGCGCAATCATTGCGCCTTTATTTCGCACATCACTGATAAGTTCAGGAAACTGGACTTTGAGTTCATTAAGCCGGGCCACAAAGGTTTCACCGATGGTATTAGCACTGCTGACCAGCTGCTCTTCTTCGATAATATCCAGTACCGCCAGCGCGGCAGCACAGCTGACCGGAGAACCGCCGTAGGTACCGCCAAGTCCGCCGGGGTGCGATGCATCCATGATATGTTGTTTACCCACTACGGCAGATAACGGAAAGCCACCTGCAATACCTTTGGCCATAGTGATCAGGTCTGGTTCAATGCCAGCATATTCAGTGGCAAACATTTTACCGGTACGGGCAAAGCCTGACTGAATTTCATCACTGATTAACACAATACCGTGCTGATCACACAGTGCGCGCAATGCCTGCATGAATTCTGCCGGGGCTGCGTAGAAGCCGCCCTCGCCCTGCACTGGTTCAAGAATAATGGCTGCTACATCCTGCGCCGGTATCGTTGCCTTGAACAGGTTTTCGATGGCTTTGAGCGCATCATCTGTACTGACACCATGCAGCGCATTAGGATACGGGGCATGGTAGATATCTCCCGGAAATGGCCCGAACAGATTTTTATATGGCGTCACTTTGCCTGTCAGACCCATCGTCATATTGGTGCGGCCATGAAAACCACCATTAAAGGCGATAACACCGCGACGTCCGGTGTGGGCTCGGGCAATTTTCACGCAGTTTTCTACGGCTTCAGCGCCGGTAGTCACAAAAATGGCGCGCTTTTCACTGTCGCCCGGCGCTGCTGCATTAAGCTTTTCAGCCAGTTCAACAGCCACCTCATATGGGTTAACCATCACACAGGTGTGACTGAATTTTTCCACCTGCTGTTTTACGGCTTCAACAATTTTAGGATGGCTATGACCGGTATTACACACCGCGATGCCGGTGCCAAAATCGATAAACCGATTACCTTCCACATCCCAGATTTCTGAGCCTTGTGCACGTTCGACATAAACCGGGTAGGCATTGCCCTGACCGCGGGCAAATGCCTGTACTTTTCTTTCCTGGAGTGCCTGATTTTTCATTAACTTTTCCTATTATTTAAATGCCGCCCATACACAGGTATTTGATTTCCAGATAGTCTTCCAGACCGTATTTAGACCCTTCCCGACCGCTGCCTGATTGTTTAACACCGCCAAACGGCGCTGCAGGATTAGAGATAGCCCCTTCATTAATGCCAACCATCCCAAACTCAAGCTGTTCGGATACGCGCCATACCCGGCCAATATCGCGGCTGTAAAAATAGGCAGCAAGACCGTATTCGCTATCGTTAGCCTGGGCGATCACGTCGCTTTCGTCGCTAAACCGTAAAATGGCAGACACCGGTCCAAAGATTTCTTCTGCGGCCAGCGGCATTTGCTGGGTTACCCCAGTGACAACAGTTGGTGCAAAGAAGGTAGAATCTTCCTGAGGGGTACCGCCATAAACAATCTGTGCGCCCTGGGCAACAGAGTCATCCACTAGCTGTTTGACATCCTGGACCGCTTTTTGATGGATCAGAGGACCAATATTGACGCCCTCATCTAGGCCGTTGCCGATTTTAAGTTCACGCACTTTGGCAACAAACTTTTCAACAAACTGATCATGCACACTGTCGTGGACATAAATGCGGTTCGTACATACGCAGGTTTGTCCGGCGTTGCGATACTTAGACAGCATCAGACCCTCGACAGCGGCATCCAGGTCGGCGTCTTCAAATACGATGAACGGCGCGTTACCACCGAGTTCCATAGATACCTTTTTGACTCCGTCTGCACATTGTTTCAACAAAATTTTGCCTACTCCAGTAGAGCCAGTGAACGTAAATTTAGCGACCCGGGGATGCTGGGTAAGCACTTTGCCCAGAGCTGACGACTGCGTTCCGGTGACAACGTTAAATACACCAGCGGGGATGCCTGCCTGGTGGGCTAGCTCTGCCATAGCAAGAGCCGACAGCGGCGTTTCAGTAGCAGGACGAACCACAAATGTACAACCGGCTGCCAGTGCGGCTGCTGCTTTGCGGGTAATCATGGCATTCGGGAAGTTCCAGGGGGTAATAGCGGTTACCACACCAACCGGTTGCTTTATAACCACCACCCGTTTATCTGCTGCCGGACCAGGAATGGTATCGCCGTAAACCCGCTTGGCTTCTTCTGCGAACCATTCAATGTATCCTGCACCATACTTTACTTCGCCGATGGCTTCGGCCAGCGGCTTACCCTGTTCAAGCGTTAATAAGTGACCTAGCGTCTCAGCATGGTCAGTCATCAGGTTAAACCATTTTCTTAACAGTGCTGCCCGCTCAGCCGCAGTCGTTTTTGACCAGCTCTTGAATGCGCTGTCTGCTGCCTCTATAGCAGCATGTGCATCATCTTCACTGGCATCTGCAACCTGTGCAACCAGCTCTCCGGTCGCAGGATTGGTTACATCAAATTTTTGCTGAGCACTTTTCCACTCACCGTTGATGTATGAGCCATTTTTTAACAGCGTTTGTAACGCGTCGGATTGCATAATTACATCCTTCTTAGCGAGGGTACCTGAGGCACCGTGTTTGTTTATAGATGCAGCATAGCCCTGTGATACTTTTGCTTATATAATTGTTTATCATTATTCACTTTTTTATTTGCAAATGTATGGGCAAAAACAAAGCGATACTTGCAGGAAATCTGACCGACCTTGATATCCGGCAATTGAGAATCTTTTCTGCGGTGGTTGAGGCTGGCGGCTACACCGCAGCCGAGCTGACACTGAATCTGGCCAACTCCACTATCTCCAACCACATGTCTAACCTGGAAAAGCGGCTGGATATGAAGTTGTGCGAACGCGGTCGTTCCGGTTTTCGTCTGACCGAACAAGGTATGATAGTTTACGAAGCGACCCGTAACTTGCTTGGCTCGATGGAAGCGTTTAAAGAGGTGGTAAACCAGAGCCATGATCAAATCCTGGGAACACTGACGCTGGCACTGGCCGAGCACATTCCCGGCATTCACGATGGCACGATAGTTCAGGCACTGGAGTTATTTGCAGAAAAAGCCCCGAAAGTGGCCCTGAGCCTGGCGACGATTGGCTCTGATGAAGTGGAAGAGGCGGTACTGCAACGCCGGGCAGATATTGGTATTACCGTATTGTCGCGCGCTAATAGTGCTTTGGCCACCACCCCGCTGTTTAATGAAACCATGCATCTTTATGCGGCCCATCATCATCCGCTGCATCAGCAACAACAGGTAACACTGGAGCAGGTGCGCGCCTGGGGCATTGTAGAATCACCGCGAATGGTTGCAGGCCGGGAGCCGGATAAAATACATCAGAACTGGCCGATTACCGCCCGGGCACATCAACAGGAGTCCCGCATTGCCTTGCTGCTCACCGGTAAATATACCGGCTATCTGCCTGAACATTTTGTTTCCATGCTGGGCTATAACCATAAATTAAAACCCTTATTACCAGATGTGCTCAGCTACACCAATGAATATCACGCGATAAGAAAAAGGCCGCTGGCGAACCAGCGTATAGTAAACCTGTTTATGGATGAGCTGGAGCAAAGCTGCGCAACCACGATGCCGGTTACCGGTTAAGTAGCAAGCCCTCAATATCAACGTTGACTCTCAAACCTGCCACGACAGTGTCATCCACCGCCTCAGTGCGCCCCGGCTCAGCAAACTGGTCTGGGTTAATGATATAGTGCAGGTTGGGGACTATCTGCACATGTTCATTGAGCTGATAGCCATAGCTGAACTCCATCATGGTCATACTACTTTGTGGTGTGCCTGTTCCACCATTTAGCGCGCGGGCTATACGCACATTTTCCAGGGCGTCGTCGCTGTATTGCTGGCGACTGATGACAAACCCAAGGACATCCTGATCGCGACTGGCAAAAGTGCCGCGATATAGTAAGCCGAACTTCAGGAAATATGACTCTGTCAGCTCACCTGACAAGCCGGTCAGGACGTCTCCGAACACCTGTAATCCACGCTGATTGTCACGGCTTTCTCGGGACACAACTTGTTCAAAACGGGCAAAGATGCCAGAGCGCCCCCTATCCATTGCATAGTCGTTGCCTGACAATAACGCTGGCTGTCCTGACTCATCACGTAACGGTTCTGCATACTCGGTACTGTCGTAGTAACCGCCAATCTCATACCAGCTTGGGTAATCATCATTATCAAACGTCGTTTTGTAACCAAACGCAACAGGCACCACTACACCAGTGGATTCATTGATACTCCAGTCAAAGCCGTGGTCGGACTCATCCTGATATGGCGTGTTTTCTTCAAATACACCTGTATGGAAGTAGGTAGCGTCGGAGAACCAGTATTGCGTACGCGCGCCCCACGACGATACCGGCCACCAGGAAATATTACTGGTGCGGAAGATAAATGTGGGATTTCCGCAAGTGGCATTATTTTGAAAGTACTGACACACATCGGTCACCAAAAAGCTGATGCTGGCTGGTAATCGCCCCGCTTCTATCAGTAAGTCACCGTCTAAATAAGTTTTTTCAATCGACAACCGGGTTAACCGGGCATTCTGACCGCCGCCGTATGTTTCCTGCACTGAAGTGCTCGACCCGATAAAACGCTGGGCGAGGTTCGTACCGTGCCGGTCGGTAAAAGCAACGTGAAGTTTGGTGTCTGTCCAGTTAAAAGCTTGTTCCAGATCTAAGGCAGCACCCAGCACCAACTGTCCTGCATAAGCACTACCATGCTCTTTCCCTCCGTCAATAATGGCTGCTGATTGCCCGGTATAAGAAGCCTGCCAGTCAACTATCTGATTATCACCTGATTGGGCAAATAAAGGCGTACTTAGCAGCATCAGGAGTGCCGGGCGCATTTTCTTTAATAAGGATGACGTTTGCGGCGACAGTTCAGCGTTAACAGGCACATTGTGGGTAATATTGCAGGATACGTTTGTAGGGCGCATTTCATCTCTCTTTTATTTTTCGCATGCCGAATTTGAAATAAATATTTCGTAACGACGCGTTAACAATTTATTTAATTCATGAAATTTACGTCAAGCTAAAAAGCAAATCAACCCAAAAAATTAACAAAACCAGCGTTAAACAACGAATTGTGAAATATGGATGCGCTAACTCAATGAAAAATAGAAGTTTTACGATCGACCAATTCAGAATAAATATTTCAAAATTGGGATCTGCTAAACGCAATATTCCATTACATTGATTAGCGATATAGCTCAGCAGGGTACAGAACAGAGACAAACAAAAAAGCCGCCAGGAGGCGGCTTCAGGTATAGGTGTAGCAAGAGCTCAGGCGTAGTTATGCCCAAACAGATCTTACAGATTGAAGATTCCGGCCAGGTTGACATCAAACCGCAGGCCAATCACTACAGCGTCGTCTAGGTCTTCTGTTCGTCCAGGCTCTGCAAACTGGTCAGGGTTAATGATGTAATGCACGTTAGGTATAATCCGGATATTGTCGTCGTACTGATAGCTGTAACTTAGCTCCATCATCGTCTGGCTGCTTGGCGGGATACCAATACCACCGTTTAATGCCCGGGCCAGTTGCACATTCTGTAACGCTTCATCGCTGTACTGCTGTCGGGTAACCACAAAGCCAATTGCATCATCGTTACGGCCGGCAAAGGTACCGCGCTGTAATAATCCCAATTTAACAAAATAGTCCTCGGTTAATTCACCAGACACACCGGTAACAAAGTCACCAAATACCGTCAGACCACGCTTGCTATTCATTTCAGCCCGGGTAACAACCTGTTCAAATCGTAAAAATACACCAGAACGGCCATCTTTCGCCGCGTACTCATTGCCAGAGACCAGCGCAGGCGCCCCTTCAGCGTCCAGTAGCGGATCGGTGTAATCCGTACCATCATACCAGCCCCCTACTTCATACTTACTCGGGTAGCGATCATTTTCCCAGGTTGTCTGGTAACCCAGCGTAAAGGGCAATACCACGCCGGTAGATTCATCTGTACTCCAGTCAAACCCGTGATCGCCATTATCCTGATGCGCGCTGTTCTCTTCATACACACCGGCATGGAAATACACATCATTATTCAGCCAGTATTTAGCCCGGGCGCCCCACGCCGACACCGGCCACCACGAAAAGTTACTGGTGCGAAATACAAAGGTGGGGTTACCGCAGGCGGCGTTATTCTGAAAATACTGACACAGTTCTGAGCCAAGAAAGCTGATGTTAGCCGGCATACGGCCTCCCTCAAGCTCCAGCTGGCCGTCCATCAAATGGGTTTCAACAGACAACCGGGTTAGCCGTGAATTCTGTCCACCATAAATTTCCTGTACTGAGGTGCTGTTACCAATATATTTTTCAGCAACACTTTTACCGTGGCGATTATTAAACGCAACGTGAACCTTGGTGCTATTCCAGCCGGCCGCTTTTTGCATATCAATCTCAGCACCAAGAAAGAGCTGACCGGCATAGGCATTTCCGGTTTCCCTGCCACCATCAACCAGGGCCGCACCTTCGCCGGTGTAGGCCGCCAGCCATTGCACATAGTCGCTATTATCCTGTGATGCAGCCACCGCGTTGCCTGCCAGTGCGCTGGCAACAATCAGGCTACAGGCAGCACGTTTACCTGATTTAAAAGATAAAGAAGCATGGGCTGAACGAGGTACATCTGATGACATTAAAGAAAACTGGCGCATAGTATATCTCTCTGCGTAATTCGGCTTATCAATCTGCCAACGCAAACTGGTTACATTGCATTAACAGGCTTTCAATAAAGTGCAATGTAAAGGACTCAAGATAATAAATCAACCTTGTTTATTTAAATTTAGTTAGCATGCTATTAAACATTAGATTTAGACTAAAGTAGTAACCCAATGAAATTAAAGCATTAATAATCCCTACCACTGCAAGGGAAAGCAGAACAACTCAACACCCACATTGTTAACATCTCTTCCAGGAATAGAGCTGATTTTATTGGCTATTGATTATGGGGGCTGGGTGACAATGCGTTGAAATGTTACAAACGAGCAGAGTCAGTATTGGCATCCAGAGTGCTATCAGTAACCTGAACACCCACCGTGTCAACGGCAGCCCTCCAGCCAAACTGACAGCGCATTCCACACACCAGCATAAAATAAATAAATCTGCGTTATTTATTTTTACTGATGCGCGAACAGGTTGTCGGTCGGAGGTTGATATTTTGCACCGACCGTGTGTAACAACGATATTAGCGGTACAGCAGACCTTTCAAATCAACATCAAAGCGCAGACCAAGCGCGAATGCATCATTGAGGTTCTCAGTACGGCCGGGTTCATTAAACTGGTCCGGGTTGATAATGTAATGCAGGTTAGGCGTAATACGCAGTACATCATTAACATGATAGCTGTAGGTAAGCTCAATCATGGTCATACTGCTTGCAGGCGTGCCTGTACCACCATTACGGGCTCTGGCAAGCCGCTGGTTTTCCAGTGCCCGATCTGTGTACTGCTGGCGAATAACCATCAGCCCCACAGCATCTTCATCTCTGCCAGCCCATGTTCCCTGCTGCAGGAATCCTAGCTTTATGTAGTAGTCATCGGCTACTGTACCGGTGCCTTTGGTGTACACATCGCCAAACAACTTCAGACCAACCGGTTTATCGGGATCAGGCCGGGTAACGACCTTTTCAAAGCTGGCATACCAGCCTGAGCGGCCGTTTAACTGCGCATAATCGTTCCCCGATATCCCCGCAGGGTTACCGGCTTCATCATTAAGCGGGTCATTATAAGTGGAGGTATCGTACCAGCCGCCCACTTCATAGGTAGCCGGATACCGGGCTGTTTCCCAGGTTGTCTGATACCCCACCATAAAGGGAAGCACCACCCCTTTAGACTCATCGGTACTCCAGTCAAAACCATGATCTTCAGCACCCTCAAATTGACGGTTGTCCTCGTAGGCACCTATGTGCGCATAGATCTTAGGAGAAAAGTGGTATTTGACCCGGGCTCCCCAGGCAGCCACCGGCCAGTAAGAAAACTGGCTGCTGCGGAAAATAAACGTAGGGTTACCGCAGGCGGCATTATTCTGAAAATACTGGCATATACTGTTCTGGAAAAAGTTATTACCACCCGCCATACGGCCCCCCTCGACTTCCAGCTGCCCGTCGAAGAAGGTTTTTTCGATTGAGAACAGGGACAGGCGAGTATCATTGCCGCCATACACTTCCTGGATAGAGGTGCTCGAGCCAATGTGCGAACTGGTAGCGCTGCTGCCATGGCGGCTGGTGAACAAAACATTCAGGTTGGTGTTCTTCCAGTTAAATGCTTTTTCCAGATCAATATCCGAATCCAGCACGATCTGGCCGGCATAAGCGCTGCCCCGGTCCTGACCACCGCTGATATTACTGGCTGCTTCGACCGTATACCAGGCATCCCACTGGACGATATCCTGAAAACTAGTGCCCTCAAAATTGTTCTGATGATGGCTGTCAGCAGCATGGGCATTCACAGACAAGCCAGCGCAAGACAATGCGATTGCGGTCCGGCTTACTAATCGGGTTAATAAGCGCTTATTGTCAGCTCCCGCTATTCCGGCGATATAATTGATTGAACAGCGAATGACCATTGAACGACTTTTTGAACGCATTAAATAACCCTGATAATTAAGACAACCACAGCAGTACAAAAATACTGCTTTCTCTTATTTATAAACGGGGAGAATTTTATCGATCAAAATGTATATCTCAACAACACAAATTTAACGCGAAATTGATTTTGGTGTTATTTAGTCACACTCTAAAATAAACTTAATCCACTGAATAAATTGAGTTTAATCACTTTTTCCTAGCAAAAACCTGCCATCTGTTAAGATTTTTATGGAGCGACAGGATTCTTATTTACAGGATGAGTTGCATTATAAGTTATAACAAAAATTAAACTTAAACATTTTAAAAAATAACCATTAACATAATAAAAACAAAACCTCGAAAATTTAAATAATAAATAGGCATTTAGATTTATCTTGCCCTAATAAAATATTTATAAAGCAAGAGTTCTCCCTACATGAGTTGTCTGATTTTCATCCTTTATCAACATCGACGTTGCTTTGTTCTGCATGAATAAAACAGACCTTGATGATTGTCATCCCCGTATCAGCTTGTATGATGATTCCACATTCATTTACTTTAGGGTTTGATAATGACAAAACTGACGCTCTCCGCTGTTGCACTGGCAGCACTCACCCTGTCCTCACAGGCTTCTGCTTTTGGCTCGCTGAGCGATCTGAAAAATGCGGCGAAAGAGAAAGGTACCGAACTGCAACAAGGTGCAACAGATACACACAATACCGTTAATGACTCAGCGCAGTCGGTAGAAATGTCTGATCTGGTAAGTCTGGTGTCAGATAATCTGGGCGTGAGCAAATCACAGTCTGAAGGTGGCCTGGCATCCATTTTCAATTATGCCAAGGGGAACCTGTCTTCATCTGACTATTCGCAACTGGCCAACGGTATTCCCGGCCTTAGCGGCATCATGGATAGCCTGCCGTCTTTATCTTCTGGTGAGCAGAAAAGTTCCGGAATGTCTGGTTTGCTGAATAAAGCCTCAGAATACAGCTCGTCCATTAAGGGGATTAATCAGCTTAAACAGCAGTTCGAGGCTCTGGGACTAACACCGGAGATGATTAGCAGCTTTGTCTCGCAAATTAATACTTATCTGAACAGTCAGGATCAGGATAAAACACAGTCCTTATTGCAACAGGGGCTGGGTAACCTGCTAAACAAACTGTAAATATCTTTATCAGGCCCGGCTCCAACCGGGCTTTTGTTTTCTTTTACTGTGCTGACTATCATGACTCTGACCTCATTTCGCGCTGCGTTTAAACATCAGCCACGCTGGCTGAAAATCTCTGAATATCTGCTTGCGGCCTATTTACTCTATGCGCTGATAGCCGGACTGATTATCCCAGCTGTACTCACTGCAAAATTACCCGGCATGTTAAGTCAGCAGCTTGGCCGCACCGTTATGGTAGAAGACATCAGTATTAACCCTTTTTTGTTAAGAGCGCGGGTTTCTGATTTTGATATCAAAAGCGAAGATGAACAAAGCAGCTTCGTGGCATTTTCAGCATTGGAGGTTCAGATCAGCTTCTGGCGCTCCTTACTGGACCTGACGCCTACCATCGAACATGTTGTGCTTAGCAGCCCTTACTCTCATGTCGGGCGCACAGCTGGCGGTGAACAAACCCGGTTTAACTTTTCCGATATTATTGAGCATATACAGGCAAACCAGACCAACGACACGCAGCAGGATGAAACCAAAGACAACGGTGTTCCACATATCAGGCTGAATCGTTTTGCCCTGAGAGATGGACGTCTTTTACTGACCGATGCCGTTACTCAAACCACGCTGGATTACCCACAACTGAGTATTGAGCTGGTTGACCTGGATACACTGGCAACCATTTCTGTTGAAGACGCCGGAAATGCCGATAACCGTTATACCTTTGACATGACCACCACAGAAGGTGGAAGTGTTGATTTGACAGGAAATTTTCAGCTTTCCCCGCTATCTGTAGATGGCCAGCTGGCCTTGCACGATATTGCACTGCCACCGTTATGGCGGTTGTCAGACAACCTCATAAAGGCGGCACTGACGGAGGGCAAACTCAATTTTGATATCCGTTATCGGGTGGCAGAAAAAGCTCAGGATATTGGCGTGACACTGACCAATGGCACCCTGACCCTTAACGATATTGTTCTGGCCGACAGTGAAAAGCCCAGAATCAGTTTATCTGAACTGTCGGTGCAGGATATTGCGCTCGATACCCTCGCTAAGCAGGTGAAAGCCACCAGCATCACCCTGACTAAACCTCAGATAAACGCGGTTTATGACGATAGCGGTATCGACCTTACCCGTATGCTACTACCCCAACGCACTACCACGTCGAATAAAGCTGACAGCACTCAACAGACAGCCGGTACTGAAAGTACTGACAAGACAAGCGACTCTGTTCCCGCGGAGGGCTCTCAACCCGCTGAAGGCTCTCACCCCGCTGAAGGCTCTGCCTGGCAGGTGAGTTTAACAGAGTTTGCGTTGCAGCAAGGCAGCGCACAGATTGAAGAAAAAGCAATATCTGACGGCGTATTCTGGCGTATTGCCCCCATTAACCTTAGTACCGGCGAAGTCTCTACGGACTTTTCCCGTCCCGTCAGTTATCAGACAGATATTGCCATCGCAGGTCGAACTGACACATGGCCAGAACAGCCAGCCGGACAGCTTAGTAGTAAGGGCAGTGTTCAGATAGACAATCAACGCGTCACAGGCACTGTGGAAATTGCACAAATCGCACTTGCCCAGGTGCAGCCTTACCTGAATAAATATGTCAACATCACATTGACCAGCGGCGCTTTGTCGACCACCGGTAAATTTGAGGCTGATGCGACCGGTAAAGCTGTGTTTGACGGTCAGGCCAGTATCAGTGAGCTGAATATACTGGATAATCTGAAACATGAGTCACTGGTAAAATGGCAGTCGATGGATGTCTCAGATATTCATGTAGATACACAGGAACAACGTCTTGATATTGGTACAGTGGCGCTTCAATCACCTTATGCCAAAGTACTGATCGATGAACAGCGTAATACCAATATTGGTAATCTGGTTAAAACCTCCGATGCTTCGGCTTCTGATAAACCCCGTTCCCAGCAGAAAGACAATCCTGAGACAGACAAAAACACAGATGACACTAACGCCAAGTCGATGGCTATTCACCTGAACAAAATCACTATCGACAACGGCAGCGCTTATTTTGCCGATAACTCTCTGACACCCAGGTTTGCATCGGGTATTGAAAGCCTCAGCGGAAGTATTTCTGATCTTGCCTCTGACGCGGGTACCGCCGCTAATGTTGATATTCAGGGAAAAATTGATAATTACGCACCGGTTGCTTTAAGCGGCTCGGTGAACCCACTGCTTGAAGAGATGTTTTTAGACGTGAACTTTTCGGTTGATGGCGCTGAACTGACCTCCGTTAATCCCTATGCCAGTACTTATATGGGGCACTATATTGATAAAGGCCTGCTGTCACTGAATGTGGCCTATACACTCAAAGACAGTCAGTTACAGGGCAAAAATCATGTTGTGATTGACCAGCTTACCCTGGGCAGAAAAACAGACTCGGACAAGGCTCTGAGCGTTCCGCTAGGTCTGGCAGTGGCTTTACTGGAAGACAGCGATGGCGTGATTGATCTGGGGCTGGAAGTATCCGGCGATCTGGATAATCCCAGCTTTTCCTTTGGCTCCATCATTCTTAATGCACTAGGTAACCTGATTAAAAAAGCCGTAACCTCGCCATTTACCTTTCTGGCCAATCTGGTGGGCAGTGATGATGAGCTTAATGAAGTGACCTTCACCGCCGGGGAGGCCAGCCTAAGCAGTGATACCCGACAAAAACTGGATACGCTGGCCAGCGCGCTGAATGAGCGGCCGGGATTGCGGGTAAATATTGAAGGCACAGTAAATGAGGTGGCCGACTCCAGAGAGCTGGCTATACGCCGCCTTCACCAGCAGCTATTAGCGCAAAGTGGCCTGGATGCCCTGCCCGCTGATTTAAAAGCGAGTAATTTGCCTCAAACGGGTCCGCTGGCAGATGCACTGAAAACTTTATACGCACAAACAGGCGAAAACGCGGTTGAGCAGGAGCGCGAAGCGGTTATTGCTCAGCTTCAAAAACAACAGGCAGCCGACAGCGATAATGCTTCTCAGACTGAACCGGCTGAGGAAGCGGTTACCCGCCAGCTGCATATCGTGATGTATAACAAGCTGCGTAATCAGATAAACATTCAGCGCTCCGATTTAGGTCAGCTGGCAAATAATCGCGCCAAAGCAGTGAAAAACTATCTGGCCAACGATGCCGGTATTACCGCAAACCGATTGTTTCTGCTTAACAGCCGACAACGCCTGACCAACGAAAACAGCAGCGCTATTTTGTCGCTGGATGCCAAATAAACGGTCCTTTTCACTCTTTGTAGGGGGCGCCGCAAGGTGCTCCCTGCCCGGCTATTTTCCTCAGCCTTTTGCCTGCATTTCGCAATCTACTTTTCTTACCGGCCTCTTCAGGGCAAAAACTGTACTTCTGAACACTTTTTCTCTGCGCTGATTTAGCTACTCTTAATACCACAGCAATCATGCTGTTAACGCAAAGGAGAGGAAAATGCGAGAACTGGTTATGGAAGAAGTTGATGAAGTGAGTGGGGGGATTAGCGGCTATGAAGGTGCTGGAGCCATAATGGCGGTTGTCGGCTTTGGCGCATTATTCACCCCGATAGGTGCAATCACTGCGGGTATAGCAATCGGGGCTACCGGAGGTTTGGCGGTTTCGCAGTTAATCTCTGATTATTATAAATTACGATAGTTGTCAGCTGGGCGTAAATCGCCCAGCTTTTAAGGTTGCTCACACATATGCAAAATTGTAAACCTATCTGGCTTAAGCATACTATCTTACCTATGAGAAGTAGCCTAAACCTAGATATCAATCCTACAGGCCTCTCTGAATACACAGCTATTAAAAAATGGCAACCTCAGTCTGCTGCATTAATTGAAGATTCTCAATTTAGTAGGCTAGTCCCACCTATCTTTAGCACAGAATTTCAGCAGATAATATACACTGAGTTAAAAAAAAGATATCAAAAGCTCCTCATTGTCTACTTAATTGTAACTTCAGCGATTTGTATTTTATCAATTTCAACATCAGGTCTTAAAAGCCTGGGCTGGCCAGCCTTTTTCATCTTCACAACTTTAATTTATTTAAGTGAATACAAATCTGGAATAACAAGCATTCTTGGTTTAAAAGAAAGAGCGTTATTTTTTTACTGGCTATATGAAAAAAGAAATATAAAGTTAGCAACACTGAGGTTATCATCTTTATTAATTATCACATGTCTTCCACAGATAATATTAGGAATTACACACTACCCAGATTATGCGTTTGATTTATACGGAGCTGTTTATTATTCCATAGATAAAGGAGAGTTATGGAGGATTATAACAGGCGCATACTTACATTATTCTCCCATACATTTCTTGACAAACTTTTTCCTAGCTCTTTCAGTAGGAGTACTTTCTGAAAGGCTTCTAGGAATGAAAATCCTATTAGTCTTTTTTGCTGGAAATACTATTGGTGTTTTCACTCAATACTACTTCGGATCTCACGAATTAGATAGTTGTGGAGGGATATCATTTGGTTTTTATAGCCTTTTATCATTTCTTATAGCTTACAATATGTGGCGAGAAAGGTTATTTCCTTCAGGCTTTGGTCTATCTTTAATCTTGATTCTGCTGATGTGCTTTATCTTTGCGGAGTTAACGTCTGACAACTCCGCTAGCTCTGGTCATATTGGAAGTATCATAGCCGGAGTAATTATAGCAAAAACAAAGTTAAAGAAATAAATTCATAAGGAATCATCATGTTTGAACTTGCTCCATTTTGGCAGCGATATTTTTTCATAAATATGACCAACTTCATATACTTTAAGCTACCTTATTATATAGCTGGCACTATTTGCTTTCATTTGAACATATTAGTAAAGCAGGGGCGATTAGAAGGTTCGGAACTCCAGTTAGACAATGCACCTAATTTCTTAGCGTCATTTGTTTTGATAGCTATTTTCTTGTTTTTCTCAAAGAAAGTTACCTTAGCAGAAATTTTTGGAGTTACAACGGCATTAATTATTTACGAATTTATGCAGCTTTTTATACCTGGACGTACTTTTGACTTTCTAGATATTGCTGCAACAGTTGCCGCTGCTATCACGGCCACTTTATATATGAGCACAACAAATGCCCTGGCAAGCTGGTATAGGGGTAGAAACAGACAACCCGGGTGACGTAACCGGATTGCCTGAGCAAATGATTACAAAACCTCAAACAACCCGGCTGCGCCCATACCGCCACCAATGCACATGGTCACCACCACGTATTTTACCCCGCGGCGCTTTCCTTCAATTAATGCATGCATAGTCATACGGTTACCACTCATTCCGTAAGGGTGGCCAATTGAGATAGCACCCCCATTCACATTGAGTCGCTCAGACGGAATCCCCAGTTTGTTCTGGCAATACAGTACCTGTACCGCAAAGGCTTCATTGAGCTCCCACAGTCCAATATCATCCATTTTAAGGCCATGCTGCTTAAGCAGTTTTGGAATGGCATAAACAGGGCCAATTCCCATTTCA